>RDYN01000121.1 GCA_004293365.1 Oscillatoriales cyanobacterium
GCCATCACAAGATTGACAAAACTTATATTGCCGATGCCAGCTCAAATTCACTCATCTTTCTAAATGCTGTTTTCTGACTTTTTCAGCAAGCCCTACTTAAATCCGATCCCCCCTAACCCCCCTTCCCAAGGGGGGAACAAGAATTTCTTCAAAGTCAACCCCTACTCCCCTTGAGAAGGGGGATGCGAGGGGATCTCCGGGCAATAAATAGTGTTAAGTGAACCGTATTATATTATCGCGGGATATTCAGTATGGAACTCGCAGATGTAATGGCACTCGTCCATCCGGCGATCGCAGTAGCGCTAGTTTTCAAATGGTTTGTAGTAAGGACTTTAGTCCTCTTCCAAATCAGAGGACTAAAGTCCTCACTACTAACATTTTTTATAAGTGAAATCAAAGTTCTATGGGAGCAACGGCGTTTAATAATTCTGCCAGGATAAACCGCAGCAAGGATTGAGTTGCTAATACTAAACCCAATCTGGCTTGGGCGAGTTTTGGCTGTTCTATTCTAACTTCTCCCCAAATCCGACATTGACTGTAAAAAGTCTGAAATGCTTGGCTCAAATTATTGGCTAATTTAAAATAATTGACTGGTTTTTCGCGGTTTTCTACTTCAAAGATAGGATATAAATTGTCAAGAACTGTTAACAGTTCCGAAATTAAACTGCGTTCTGCTGGATGTACTAATAGCAGTCGATCGCCCTCGTCAATCCAGGGGATAGGATTTGGGGCCGCCAGCGACCAAATTTGCGGCGCTGTGGTGACATCCGGCTGTGCGATCGCAATTAACCGATCGCGATCGGCCATTCGCAGCAGGGAACAGCAGCGCGCGTGGCTGTACTGAATGGGAAACAGCCGATCGGCACAGACAACTGGAGATAAGATTGGATATTCTGGAACAGGGAGGGAAATTTGAGCTAAACGCTGCAACCAGAAAGCTAAACCCGCATCAGTCAGCTCTAGCTCAATTATGCCAGCCGGCGCGACTTTAACGGCGAAATTTGGCCAGCACAGCGGTTGGAGAGTTTCGGCCAACTGTGCGGCGAGATCCTGCGGTGTCTGCTGCCAAGTTTTAGCTAATTTCAGGGCGATCGCAGACACGTACACCACCCGCTGCCTATTTTTAGCTTGATTTAACGGAATTTCGCTCGTTGTGCCTTGCTGGCCGATCGCGAAGAGCAACTTTAAGAGCAAAAAACACTTCACTGTAACTTCCGGGCACTGGGATATATTTAATGTATCCATATCGGCTATTTTTGCAGTAAAAGTGCCTAGAGACTGTTACCACTTGTGCTGTCTTTGTACGTTAAACTGCTGATGTCAGAGATGGTCGATCGGCTCGCCCCGGCGATGTCACATCACAGCAATGGGCTTTCTAGCGATTTTTGGGGTAAATATACAATAATTTACGATCGACTCATTGCCGAATTCTACCATTTTCATGTACTTTTTGCTACATTGAGTTTTTAGGTGAAACTGAGAAGAGTCAGCACAGTTAAGAAGCGTGTCAGCTCGATCGGGGGTTGGTTGTCTCACTTAGTATCGCAATGCAGGCAAAAGCTGTTTTTCTCACTAACTCAATATATCCCAGAGCCTCACTTATGCAATCAACTTCCACACCTCTAGAAACGATCGATCGACCGTTTATCACCTGGCAGCGAATTATCGACTGGGCCCAGGAACACTACCGCTGCCGGACTTTTAGCAAAGACGAGAAGATTCCCGCCAGACCCGGACTGCTGTATTTAGTCCAGAAAGGTTCTGTGCGGCTCGTAGGTAGCGCTCAAGTTAGCGTCGCTTCAACGAAGTCCAAATCCGCTCCCAAAACTACAGAAGAAGCTTTTTTGGGCTTCGTCGGCGCCGGTCAGCCCTTTGAACTGGTTGCTCAGTCTCCGTTTACGCTTCAAGCTTACGCCCACGCCGATCACACTCACGTAGTGTGGATGTACTGGCACGACTTGGATAATTGGCCTCACTTCCGCCGGGAAATTTTGGATGCGTTTCGCTACCAGCACCAGCGAAAACTCCTCTGGCTGAGCACTTTGGGACAGCGCCGGACGATCGACAGATTGCTGGGTTTTCTCACTTTGTTGATCGAAGAGTTCGGCGAACCCTACGTAGGTGAGGGAGAACCGGATGTGGTTCGGGGCTATCGGCTGCCTTGGGCCTTGACTCACGCTCAAATTGGTAGCGCGATCGGCTCAACGCGGGTGACGGTGACGCGGCTGATGGGCAAGTTGCGATCGAAAGGTTTGATTAATACTGAGGATGACAATTTAATCTGTTTGCCTGCTAAGGCTACTCCTCAAAAGACCAAAAATCAAAAGCAGGATGTAGAAGCATTCCTCGAAGACGATCTCGATGACGATCTCGATGACGATTTCGACGATTCTCTGGATGAAGATTTCGACGACGATCTCGATGACGATCTCGAAGAATCTGCATAAAATCCTGCGGGCGATTGCTAACAAACAGCGCGTCGCTATTATAGCGGGAGCATCTGGGTTTTGCATTTGTAGTGCTGTCGGGAGCTCGCGAGCTATAAGGCTCGCGCTCGGGGACGGCACTAAAAGAAAAAATGCTTTCTGTCAAAAAAATGCTTTTTGCAAAACCCAGATGCTCCCGATGGCTGTTTCCTTATGGATGAGAATTAAATAACTTACAATTTATTGTTCTTGTGGGATGGGCGGGAGAGCCCGTCCAGAAAGGACGGGCTCTCCGGCCCATCCCACAAATATGTGTAAATTATTTACAGGAGCGATCCTTCTTCCTTCTTCCTTCTTCCTTCTTCCTTCTTCCTTCTTCCTTCTTCCTTCTTCAGTGTACGATGAGTTGTGTAAACTTTTCCCGTTCTAGAAAGGTGCGACTGACAATGACCGATGACAAGCAAAAATCTCCAATCCCGAACAATCAGCAACGGGTGGTATTCTGCGACTTTGACGGCACGATAACTGTTGAAGAAACTTTTGTGGCAATGCTCAAGCATTTTGCACCGGAATTGTCTTCTCAACTGATGCCGGAAATGTACGCGAGAAGGCTGAGTTTGCGATCGGGTGTGCGGCAGTTGCTAGAGTCTATTCCCTCGGAACGTTACGGGGAAATTGTGGAATTTTCTAGGGGAAAGCTGATGCGGCCGGGATTGGTGGAATTGCTGGATTTTTTGGACGAGCAAAGGGTGGATTTTGCGATCGTTTCCGGCGGTCTTCGGATTATGGTAGAGGCGGTTATGGGCGATTTGGTACACCGGGCGATCGCAATTTACGCTGTAGATGTGGACGCTAGCGGCCCTCGCTTGCAAGTCAATTCTGACTTTGAAGGAGATGCAGAATTGGTGTCTAAGGTGCGAGTGATGGCGCAGCACCCAGCCCAGGAACAGGTCGCGATCGGAGATTCGCTGACGGATTTTAACATGGCTTTGCAGGCGAACTCTGTGTTTGCGCGCGATCGGCTGGCAGAGTATCTAGACGAACAGCAAAAGCCGTATACTAAATGGGATAATTTTTTTGACGTGTTGGAAACTTTATCCCAGCAATGGAATTGAAACTAAACTATAGCCTTTCTCAGATTTCTGGAGGTACTCATGGTCCTAGGGCCTAGGGCCTAGGGCCTAGGGCCTAGGGCCAAACAGGTTATTGGGCATTGGGCGGAGCGAAGCGGAGGGATTGGGCATACCTCACCACGATTGAGAACCGCTATAGGAATTGCGCGCGGGAGTTGAGAAACCCGGTTTCTTCCTAAATTCCTCGTTCCCAACCCCAAATTTTTTCGTAGAAACCGGGTTTCTTTCCGCAATAACTACTAACGTAAAAAATAGATAAAAAACTGAGGATTTGGAAAGAATGAGTGGCGATTTGAGAACCGATTTAATTGCAGCAGCTAAACATTTTTACGATCGCGGTTGGATGGCTGGGACTGCTGGCAATCTTTCAGCCCGCTTACCAGACGGCAGTTTTTGGATTACGGCTAGCGGCCGCCAGAAAGGGCAGTTAACTGCTTCAGATTTTATCAGAATGAGCTCCGAAGGTGCGATCGTCGAACAACCCGTTCCCGAGGGCCGCCCTTCCGCCGAAACCAGCATTCATTTAGCCGTTTACAATTGTTTTCCAGACGCTAAAGCTTGCTACCACGTGCATTCAATCGAAGCAAATTTAGTTTCTCGGCTAACATCAGGCGATGCAGTGCCCTTACCCGCGATCGAAATGCTCAAAGGTTTGGGGGTGTGGGAGGAAAACCCGCAGGTGGCGATACCCCTATTTGCAAATTATTTAGAAGTGCCTAAAATAGCCAAGGAAATTTGCGAATATTTTGCCGTTTGTACACCCTCTGTACCCGCGTTGTTAATTCGCGATCACGGCATCACAGTCTGGGCCGACTCAACCGCCGCCGCCTACAATTATGTAGAAATTGTAGAATATATTTTTCGCTACACCCTCGCAGCCAGCCAATTAAACTTAAATTTGAGATGTTAGATTAGGCTACTCTTAGGATCGCAAATTAAATAATTTACACATATTTGTGGGATGGGCGTCCCGGCCGTCCCTAAAGAACGGGCGGGACGCCCATCCCACAAAAACAATAAAAATTGTAAGTTATTTAATTCTCATTCCTTGGACGCAAAACCGGCATTATGTAGGGTGCGCCGTGCATGGATCCTTGCCGCTAAATATCGTGTCCAACGACTTTTTGAGTCCGCGACTGCAACCAACGAGCAAACATCGAGAAGAGGCAACAATTATGGCTAAATATACCAGAGTTTTATCCATAGATGGAGGCGGAATTAGAGGGATAATTCCCGCACAAATTGGAGTTACCCTTGAGTCCAAGCTGCAACAAAAAAGTGGCAACCCAGATGCCAGAATAGCTGACTATTTTGATTTAATCGCCGGCACGAGTGCGGGAGGAATTTTAACCTGCCTCTATTTGTGTCCCGATGCCGAAAATCCTAGCAGGCCTCGGTGGACAGCGGAAGACGCTGTTAATTTTTCCATCAAGAGCGGCCGCGACGTTTTTAAGAGTTCTTTTTGGCAAAAACTCAAATCTTTCGATGGTTTGGTAGATGAGAAATATCCGAGCGATCGCCTAGAAGAATTCTTTTTGGAAAATTTTATCGATTGCAAACTCAGCGAACTGCTGAAACCTTGTTTAATTTCCAGTTACGATGTCGAAAGGAGAAAATCTCACTTTTTCAATCAAATAGATGCTAAAAAATATCCAGCAGCAGACTATTTTATCAGAGATATCGCCAGAGCCACATCTGCTGCTCCCTCTTACTTTGAACTTCCCAAAATCTACTCTTTGACAAACGAATCCTACGCTTTAATTGACGGGGGAGTATTTGCAAACAATCCCGCACTTTGTGCCTATGCGGAAGTGAGAAATAAATTAAGAATTCCCGACGAACGCCCCGACAGAGGCCCGACAGCAAAAGATATGGTAATTTTATCGCTGGGGACGGGACAAGCTCAGAAAAAATATCCCTACGAAGAAGTGAAAAATTGGGGTCAAGTTGAGTGGGTTGAGCCTTTGATTAATATCATGATGACGGGAGTTGCTGAAACTGTAAATTATCAAATTCTCCAAATTTTTGATGCAATTGAAAAACCCAATCAATATTTGAGAATTACTCCAGATTTGAGCCACGAAAAACCGCTGCCGATTGATAATGCCTCGGAAGAGAAGATATCGGAACTGGTGAGAATTGGCAAGGAGCAAGCCTCCAAGTATAATGAAGAGTTGGATAAGTTTATTGACTTGTTGCTGGCCCAGTAGCCAGAGCATTTTTGATTTGCGATTTGAGACTTCGGCGCGAGCGCTCGCGCCGAAGTCTCAAATCTAAAATCGTATAACCCACCAACCGCAACGCCCGCAGACTGAAAATATATGTTGACAAATGGTGCAATAATTGCTGTACAATTGGCGAAAATCTCAGTAGTGGCAGTGCTTCTCCTTGTTTGCAATTAATCGCGGACTATTAGTAATTGCTTAAAAAATACCAAAAAAAGGGCGATCGACATTTAGATGAAACATTCCATAACAGGTGGTTTCAGCGGTTTTTAGTGACGCTGTTCCTGGGCGGCCAAGTCTTGCTGCGCCTACTAATCGGCAAAGTTGACCGCCGCAAAATCATGGAACATTTAGTCACAGTAGGCTTGGATTCTTTGCGCTCCGTGCTAATAATAGCATTTTTTGCGGGCATGATTTTTACTGTTCAATCCGCGAGAGAGTTGATTCGGTTTGGGGCGGTTGGGGCGGTGGGAGGTGCTTTTGCTGTGGCATTTTGCCGCGAATTAGCACCAGTTTTAACGGCGGGTGTGGTGGCGGGACAAGTAGGTTCTGCTTTTGCCGCAGAGATAGGAGAAATGCAGGTGACGGAACAAATAGACGCCCTGTATATGTTGAGAACAAATCCGGTTGATTATTTAGTAGTGCCGAGGGTGATAGCTTGCTGCGTCATGCTGCCGATTTTAACAATTTTTTCGGTAGCGGTGGGGATTTTGGGGGGGCTGTTGGTAGCGGTTAATTTTTATGAGTTGGAACCGTCGGTATTTTTGGAATCGGTGCGGACTTTTTTGGGGCCTTGGGATTTAGTAACTGTGGCAATTAAGAGTGTAATTTTTGGGTTGATAATTGCGCTTGTCGGTTGCGGTTGGGGGTTGACGACGGCGGGCGGAGGGAAGGGAGTAGGCCAAGCTGCAACGGCGGCGGTGGTGACTTCTTGGGTGTTTGTTTTTGTGGCGGATTTCTTTTTATCGCTGTTGCTGTTTCACGAGTTGGGGATTACGAGAAACTGAAGTTAATTGTTAGAAAACTCGGCGGTTTCAACCGCGTCTATACATACAGCGGGGGATAATTGTTGTTAGAAGACTCGGCGGTTGAAACCGCGTCTATACAAACGAAACCTGCCTCCGCAGGTTAAAGAAATAATTAGATAAATTAAGTTCGTAGTGAGGACTTTAGTCCTTCTTCATGGTGCAGGAATATAAGGAGGGCGATAAACTCTAATTTCCTTGATAGGAACTGTCCCGTCTGTTTCGGGTACGATTTCGAGGATGTGTTTGGAGTTGCTCAAATTCTGAGCCAATGTTGTAGGATATTCGCGACTTGAATCTGCAATTTGTGGCGGAATGTATGAATCAACAAACATCGGCTTAACTTGCCACGAAATCTCAAACCCTTTCGGAGTAGGCTTTTTCGAGTATTCATAGGCATTTTTCAGCCACCAGTTTCTCGGTTCGATCGCGACGCGGCCAGATTTTGAAACAAACATTTTGTCGTTTGTACCGCTGCCGTCGTAACCTGTTTTAGAACCTACCACGTCAAATTTAAATTTGGTAGCGTCGCTGTTAATCTCAGTGATTGTAGCTTTCCAATCTTCGACGATGAGCGGTTTTTGATTGGATACTTGGATGATTGCTGGCCAAGGGACGCCGAGAGTAACGCTGGGTCTGGTGATGGTGTAAAGTTTGGGAAATTCTGAGGGTTTTTTGCCGTCGATCGCAATTTTAGCAGAAATTGCCTTGCCGTTGAAGCTTTTATCGGCGATCGCATCTATCCGATTTCCTTCAAACTCTAACACCAACTTACCATCCTGCCACTTAACATCCTTACCAACCGTATAGGTTTTGACTAAATCCTGCTGCGGTAATCGAGCCGAATTTGGGTTGTATCGCAGGTGCGGTTTAATGAGAGCAGCTAGCAGAAAATTTCCCCAAGCGTTGAGGTGAATGCTGTCGCTCAATAGCTGTTTTGGTTGCAAGCGATTGTCTTGCAAATACCTGCGCCAAGGTTGCCGAATTTCCGCGATTTCACAGCCGTATTTATCTGCCAACTCAGGCAACCATTTGGTAGAATGAGTGTTGTGCCATTCGTAGCCTTTGACTTCATTTTCATTGTCGCTGCTGTTACCTGTTGGCAGCCAGGTTATGTGGTCTGAATGCAAGAGTATTTCGCTAGCAGTGCGGCGGCGAACATTGGCAATTATCGCTTCGTAATCTTCCTCACCTCCGTAGACGTGGAAAATTAGCAAGTCTGGATAAAAAGGATACAAATCATGTTCGCTGGGACGGATTAAAATCGGCGATGCAAATCCTCCGATTGCGCGATTTTCCACAATCAAATCTGCATAGGGAAATCGCTTTTTTAAGTCCTGCACGACATCTTGCCACCAATCTTGCTGAGTGATGGATTGACCGTAAAATAGGATGCGTACTTGGCGGCGTTCTGTGGGAGTGCTGGCCGCAAGTAACCCCATCGTCCGTTGAATTCTCGCTCCCAAATTAGCATTATTTGCGATGGGAGCGGGCGGGGAAAATGGGGTGGCGACGGCTATTTTTTTGAGAACCGGAACTAACAGGAAGCTCAAACACAATAAAAGTAGCCACCAGTATCTATAAATCTGGGAGTTTATGCTATTTTTCTGCCGTTTTGCCATTGTTTTATTTTTCCGTTATCTAAAACTTACTCCAACTAGCAAGAGTAGCTGTAGGCTGTGCAACGCGCACCTTCCGAGAGCTTGTACGGTACGTGATAATTCGCACTTCACGAGTAGCTTTCGGCTCCCCGGCGCGGCTTGCGAGTTGCTTCTTGATTCTTAATTCTGCTATATTAACAAATATACTGCGACCAAAAATGATATAATATCTGCTGATTAATTGCAAGAACTCGATCGCACGTCTAATGGATTATAAAACAGCCCGCAGTTTTCTGATCGACCAAGGAACCGCCCTGGAAACCAAGAAAAATCCCGACGCCTTCCTGATGCGCCTCAAACAAGGCCAGCCGCCCGTACCGGGACAGGTGACATCGATTTTATTGGCTTTAAAAATATTGTTTGATGGGCTGCAAGAATCTCCAATGCTCGATCGCCAATTAATCTCGGCACTGCATTTACTCTCAGCAGACAGTTTACTGCAATTTGAAGCAGGACGGGCCAGAGGAGTTTCTTGGCCGCCGCTGCTGAAAGAAGACTTAAATCGAATTGCGATCGGAGTCAAGAATATCTTTTCCGGAGTCTGGCAATAATTAGCTGAGTCAACTCCCGATTTTCAACAAGAGAAATTGTCAAACTCTACTCGCGAAAGCTTTCTAGGGATGCTAAAAGATCCGGAAGTCCCGCCAGGGAGGCCGATACTAAAGCCTCATCTTTGTAAACTCGCGATCGGGTACTGCGGATATTTTTAGCAGCCGAGGTTGTAGAGCCTCGCATCTCCCTATTGCTGCTTTCGACTAGGCCTACATTTCTGGTTTCTCGGTTCAGGCAAAACATAGCAGTATCCTCATTTGATCCGTAGAGTTGCGCCTCCAAATTTCTCGGGGCTTGCTCAATATTTCTATTGTTACTCACATTGGTAATAGGGATGAAACTATGAAATAATTATTCACGATAGGCAGGGATCAAGTTAAACTGCATCATAACTCTTATTAAAGTTGATAACAACTCTTATTAATTTGTTACAGATGGTGTTTGTTTGAGCCGATCGCAGCGGCACAGACACCAGCTACATAAGTTTGATCGTTCGGACTTTAGTCCTCATCTGCGGACTCAAGTCCGCACTACGAACCAGCTACATAAGTTTGATCGTTCGGACTTTATTCGGACTTTAGTCCTCATCTGCGGACTAAAGTCCTCACTACGAACCTACCTATTTTATTTGTTGGGTTTTAGCGGATTCTATCTAATTCCCTAAGAACCCGTATTTTCCAATTCTTCCCGCAGCATTTTCTGGTAGACTTTCGGCAAACTAGAACTCATAGAATTGTTCTCAATTCCATATCCTAAACTTGTCCAAGTTCCCGACAGCATCCGCAAAACATCAGTTAATCTTTCCTGTTTCAACATTTCAGGAATATCAGCTTTCCAAACTTTGCGATCGCTCAACCAAGCATAAACCACAGCATCCTGATATTCCGGTTCAAAACTGTAATCCTGCCACAATACAAAATTACCAGGCTTTGGGTGATAGCGCTTCGCTTTATCTTTCCAAGTTGAAGTCAAAAATTGATACCTACCAGCAGCCGTAGTACATTTACCCACATTTGGACCGTTAACAATTTTCACGCACCAGTCAGGATGGCGGCTCAAATCTAATACATATTTGCCGCCGTAAACAACGTGATAAGGCCGAGAAACATTCGACTCGCTAGCAGAAATAGTCCGCATCAAAGCTCGAAGGTAAGGATCGCCGGTTTTCATAGCCAGCGGCGGCATTTTTCTCACCTCCCTTGTTGACTGCGAAAACTGCTGATTTCCCCGCAAATTTGCTACCAAAAAAACAGCGCTACTAATTACAGCGCCGATGACAATTATAAATCCGAGGATTTGAAGTTCCGATCGCCTCAGCAAACTTTTTTGGCGGCGGCGGATTGTCTCGGTTTCCAATGCAGTCATTTCCATTTCGGCAATTTCGGCTAATTTTCGAGCCGCCCGCATCCGGCGCACTCGGAAATCGTGTTGGTATAGCGGTGCGGCTAACAGTGTTAAACTCGATAAAGCTCCGGCTAATTTTACCAGCCAGAAATCTAATTCACCGGCGATCGCCACATTGGTGAGAGTGGAGATTCCTGTAAGTAGCTTAGCCGGATCGATCGATCGCGCGGGCCAATAATAAATCGCCATTTGCACCAACAGCGCCAGATTGAATGCAAAAAAAATCACGACTACAGCATTCAAGCCTTCTCGCAAGTGCGATCGCACTCCAGTATGCCGCCGCTTGAATTTGCGCGCTTTCGCGGGGCCAGGCAGCATTGTCAGTAAGGGATTGACGATTTTGACGGCTACAAAGTGAGCGACAAAGAACAAAGGTAACTGAATCAGCCAAGCCGCCAGCAGTACAGTCAGAAAGCCGGTATCGTCGCTGGCGAAAGGAATGCCCCTGCGAAGGACAAAACTAAAACTCTGAGCGAGAGCAAATGCCCTTAACCACGAAATCGGATAGGGGAACCAAGCTGGCCACTTGAGAGTTTTCATCATGCGGGGAAGGGGAAATTTCAATGGCGGATTGTCAAACTCTTAAGATTTTGCCAGATTTGGCGATCGAAAAATTGCTGTAGTTCCCCTGCGGTTTGTACCCATCGGACTTGCGCGCGGCTGCCCATCACCTTGGTTTTTTAACCAAAAACTTGCCTAAAACCCTCAATATCGGTAAAAAAACCCGGTTTCTTGGTTCGCTACCAGGGACAAAAGAAACCGGGTTTTTTAGCTAAACTGCTGGCTCGAACGAAGTATATTGCTGAAAAAACCCGGTTTCTCGGCCTGAGCCACCGAACCCAAGCAAACCTAATTCAATCAAACCACACCTGCAAACAGCTCCTCAAAACTCTTTTGCGGGGCCTCCGGCTTCGCCACAATCTCCACAACCTTGTTGCGAGAAGCCGGCTGAAACAGCGCCTCCACGCAGACTTGAGCTACCTTAGTCCGGGGAATGCTGCTTTCAAACAGTGTATCCGCACTCCTCATGACGATCGCATCTGAATTATCCTCATTTTTGAGACCGCCCGGACGGACGATCGTATAAGTCAAACCGCTTTTTTGCAAATACTCCTCCGCCTGCTTCTTCCAAACCAAAATCAGCCAAAACAAATTCAGCGGGTGAAAAAACTGAGAAACGCACAGAGAAGTCACCAACACAAAATGCTCAATTCCCTTAGCCTTAGCTGCCTCCACCAAATTTTTAGTACCCTCAAAATCCACCTTGTAAGGCGCAGTCGGGTCAAAACCCGGGGCCGCCCCCGTCGCGCACAGCAACACCGTACTGTCGCCGATCGCATCGCCCAGAGAAGTCGCATTTAATACATCGCCCGTAACTAACTCTGCCTCCGGTGGTAAAATCTGCCTAGCTGTCTCTAGATTTCGGACTAGGGCGCGCACGGGAATGCCCCGCTTGACCAATTCTGCGACGATTCGGCGGCCAGTCTGACCTGTCGCTCCTGCTACAAATGCTTTCATAAGAAAAATGGGTTTGAAACCCCGTCCTTTCAGGACGGCTTTACATTTGTTGTTACTACCGCCTTGGAGTCGCTTAATTCGGTGTGATGAAAGTGTTGCACTTTCAACGGGACAATTACCGTTTCAAATTTCGCGACCCTGTACGCATAGTGTTTGCTACCGAAAAGTTGCGGTAAGCCCTATTTCTAGGTGTATATTTCCCTTCGCCACTGACTGCCAAAGTGGTTAAAAACTAGGGAAGCATTCTTAACGTTTTGCGGGATACCACTCCCAGACAGTTCAGTTTGTCTTAAAGACGTAGGCTAGACACTGGTTTAGTCCTGAATTAAGAAGGTGGTGAGCCTTCCTCTTTCAAGCCCCATGCCTTTAGACTGGGGTTGGTGACAAGTCGAGTTATGCTTTTCTAAGGTAACTTTTGTTGCTATCAATTTCTCAATTGTAGGGAGAAAACTCCCCGACCACATCCCCAACCCGACTGATTGGCGTGTACTACAGGAGAGCATATGATGAAGCAGGATTCCGCTGAATATCAAACTGTTGAAGCTTCTGACGAAAATTGCTACGCAGAGGCGAGTTTCAGACAGCCCGAAAGTGCAGGTGCGGATGCAGGCGAGGAAGTTGAGCCGATTTGGTTTCACACGCATTTTGAAGACAGCATGGAGATGTACGCCGATGCTGCTGCGGTGGCTGAGCATTTGAACAATCACAAGAGTTGGTTTTGCGAGTGCGCTTTACCGATGAAGGCCGAGCCGATCGGCGAAAACGGCTACGATCTATTAATCGGGCGTTTTGGGGCCTTCGGCTACCGAGTTGAAGCGAGAATTGGTTTAGAGTTGCTGCCGCCTGACGCTGAAGGCTGCTATTTGATTAAGACAATCCCGGTTCCGAATTATACCTCGCCCGGATATGAAGTGGATTTTCGATCGGCAATGAAGCTAGTGGAGATACCGTCAGACGAGTTTGCCGCCGATTGGCCGGAGTCGGAACGCCATCGGCTACCGCCTGCGATTACCAGCGCTACGTGGAAGCTGGATTTAGCTGTAGGGGTTTGCTTTCCCAAGTTTATTCGATCGATGTCTCAACCTCTCATTGAAAAAACCGGCGATGCGCTTTTGGCAAAAATCATCAAACAAGTCAACCGCCGCTTGACATATAAAACTCAGCTTGTTTTTCACGAAAGTTTAGGAATTCCCTTTCCCAAAAAGCCTAAAAAACACTAACAAGAAGACTCGGCGGTTGAAACCGCAGCGACAGAAACAAAACCCGCCTCCGCGGGTTGAATTATTTGTAGGGTGTGGAACCCTCAAAAAATCCAAAATTAATATCAACAATCTTATAGCGACACACCTGATAAACGGGAGCATCTCAGTTTTGCATTTATTATATATAGTGCGAGCTGTCGCGAGCTCGCGTATTCTACTCGCGAGCTCGCGACAGCTCGCACTATAAAAAAATGCTTTTTGCAAAACTGAGATGCTCCCTGATAAACTCTCGTTTGTGTAAATAAACCCAACACTTATATTATAGAAAAAAAATATAGCGGTTTTCAGAAAGATGAGGTACGTAGTTGGGCTTCAGCCCTCTTGGTTTAAGGGTTATAGAAGCTGTCAGTCATACCTCATTTTTTTGAGAAAGGCTATAAATTGGTATTATTCTCAGCTTTTTTCAGAATTTTTCTGACTGCGCCGCCAGCAAGGGAAGCTGACAAATCCCTTATTCTTACTCACAGTAACGTGACAAGAAGATTTAATCGAACCAACATTAAAACCGCTGTTATTTCTGATCGCATTTCCCCTTCCTCCCTGACTCGCGACTGCCAGCAAACTGCCCTTAACCGTATTATTTTCTACAACGACATTCTGCATTTGATTAATTTTTGTCTCAGTATCCGCATTTACATAAATCAAAGGCCAATCGCCCTTAACATTGGACAATAACTTATTCCCAAAAATCCTCACATCTCGAATCCGAGGCACTTGAGAAATACCGATGTAAGAATTGCCAGCATTACCGACAATCTCCGCTTGCCGAACCGAAGTTCCGCCGCAGCAAGCATGAATCACAATTCCCCCTCCGTCATTGCTGAGAAACTTTGAATCTTTCAGTCGATGTCGGTACACTTGAAAGTCATTATCTTGTATTAAAACATTCCAGCCTGCCCATTCGATCGCCCGACTGTTAAAACTCGTCTTTTCCCCAGCGACTCCCGCGCCTGTATCGTCCGTCCACCACCGCTTGCCGGCATCATCTCGAATCGTATTATTTTTAACAACCAAGCCATTTCCCGACGCTCGGATTCCCGCCCTCATTGTATGATAAACCCAATTATCGCGAATCGCAATACCTTTGCGAAACAGACCCGGCTCAGCCTTTGGTTCGGCCGCCGGCACAAAGTTTTCTTCAGATTTGCCAGCCTTGGAACGGTTGACTGAGATACCGAAATGGTTGCTGTAGTCAAATCTAACATCATATTGGGCGATCGCGCCTGTCTCCCCAGATTTTACTTGATATTCAGGTTGCTGGTAATTATCCGTTATACTGTCGTTAAGCCGATTGTTGGCAATTAAAACATTAGCCAAAGCGTTAACTTTGATATTAGCGACATAGGGATTGGCATATCGCTGCCACGCTGCTTGAAAATTCAGGTCTGGGACTGAGGAACTGGGTTCGGCAATGTTATTGCTGCGGAGGCCGTAAACCACAATATTTCGATTTTGACTGTGGTCGAGGTTGCTAAGCAAGTAAATTGGCGATCGGTTAATATCTAGATTAACCACACCGATATTGCTATCAGTATTGGGATTTTCAGTAAAGATTCTTTTAAAAGCCGTGCTGTTCGGAGTTCCCATCCCTGAAAGTTGCGGTTCGTATTTAGGAAACACAAATTTTGTCGGAGGATTGTAGAAACTTTGCTTAGCATCTGTTGTTTCGGGAATTTCGCCTCGAATGACTACTCCCGACTTCAAATAGATACTGTCTGCAAACTCATAAGTCCCCGCAGGAAAATAGACAACCCCGCCACCATTAGCAGCAGCAATATCCCTGGCAAAGTTAAACCTGTCAATCAGAGTGCCTCCGTTAAAATCTTGGATATTGTATGCACAACTCCATTTAATTTCCGATGTCCAAGGATAAGATTGTTTTCCGTATCGAGAATCTATCGGATTATCCGTTGGCCCGCCGCTGGGACTTCCGCAGCCTAACAGTTGTCCGGGAAATAGCGATGATTTTGCTTTCACAATAAAGTTGTTAATATTATTGAAATTAGTTACATAAAAAGTTCCGATTAACGAGACAATAAATATACCCAAAAACATATAAAGCTGAACTTGAGGTGAAATTAATCTTCTTTTCTCGTTATCTTGAGAACAAGGATATCTAACAGCAGCGAAACTGAGAGTCCACCAGGCAATATGCGCGTATTGAGCGCAATCGAACCAACTCACAGCAAAAACCAGATAAGCAATAGCAACTGCTGCAATCCCGCGAAGAGAAGATTGCAGGGCTAAAGATAAATAATATCCCCAAAGTGCAATGCCAGCAATCAGCCCCAAAATACCAACTGATACCGTTGTATCGAGAATCCAATTGTGAGCCTTATAAGTAGGAATTTCTCTGGTGCTAATTCCACCTTTTATGTTAATATAGTCGTAGGTAAACTCATTCAAGTTAACAACTCTCGGAGTTACTTGAGGATTTCTGATATAGGGATAGGCAATCCCCAAGCCGTCGAATCCCCATCCAAATAACGGGCGTTTTTTGATTCCTCTGGCTGCGAGCGTCCAAATGGGCGATCGGCTGGACATGACTTGTTCGATGCTCGGTTTTTGCCAGTTGAGGGGTCTGTTAAGCGTCATGATACCAATTGCAATTAAACTGATGATAACCAGTCCGGTGAGAATTTTGTAATATTGCCGTCCCAACAAATAAGCACAGGCAACAATCAAAGCTACAATTGCACTGCGGGTAGAAGTTAGCAGCAGTGCGGGAACAGTTAAAATCAAAGTAATTGCAGTTAATTTAGTATTCGTAAATCTCCAAAACCAACCGACAATCGCAGTAATAGCCGTCAACGCTAAAACTATAGCTGCGTGGCCGCGGTGGGAGTACAATCCTATAGGTTGCTGTCCTTGAAAAATGCTGCTGGCTAGAACATCCTCTCGGATAAGTTTGCCCATGGTAGCGGTGTAGTCAATCCGCCAGTCGATGATTTGGGGAAAGATGCTGAGAGAAAGAATGATTGCACCAATTAGCAATCCTTGGAATTGGGAATTAATCAGTTGCGGGCGTGCGATTAACAGCAAGCTATTGCTGAGAGTAAAGGCAGCGATTAACAGCCAGTACAGCCAACCGTCGCCCATTTGGTCTTGACCGAGAAAAGAGGTTAATGGGAAGGGACTGTGCAGGGTGGAGATGGCTCCTATTGAGAGAAATATCGTCCAAAGTATGAAGCTATTTTTCCAGTTTTGGGGAATCGCGAGGGATTTTTTTTGCGATAATAAAAGGGCGATGTTGAGGGAAATTATTAGCCAAACAATCAATACTTTGGGCGATGTCCAGATGAAGCCCCGCGTACTTCCCCAGGGGTTGATGAGGATGATGCTGAGGGCATACAGGATGGTGTAAAGGGTTTTCATTACTCTTTGGTTTTCCGGTTTTTGAGCTTGAGGAATATACCTAATCCGGTGAGTGCTAATAGTGTTCCTAATTCAGTGGTGGGTTCGGGAACGGCTTCAGCGGGGAGGGCATCATCGTCAGGGTTTATAGTTTTAGAGGCTACGGAGTTGTTATCCTCTGAGGCTAATTCTGGGTCTTCCAATAAGTCGCTGCTGATGCCTGCTAAATCAAGTTCATTTTCGTTACTGTCGGTTGATGATAGTTCTGGGTCTTCAAGTAAGTCGCCGCTGATGCTGGCTAAGTCAACTTGGTTTTCGTTGTTGTCTGTTGATAATGATTCGGGGTCTTTAAGCAAGCTGCTGCTGATGCTAGTTAAATTGAGCTCATTTGGGTTACTGTCTGTTGATGATGATTCTGAGTCTTCAAGTAAATCACTGCTGATGCTAGCTAAATTGACTTGGTTTTCGTTGCTGTCCGTTGATGATAGTTCTGAGTCTTCAAGTAAATCACGACTAACGCCAGCTAGGTTTGCATTGTTCAAACTATTGTCCGTTGATGATAATTCTGGGTCTTCAAGTAACTCACTGCTGATATTTGCTAGGTCTGTGGCATCGCTATCAACACCAAAAGTTGCGTAGGTGCGGGCAGCGCGAATTGGCGAACTGGGCCGCTGAAAGGATGAGGGTGATGTAGTAGTTGTTGTTGATGTTGAGACAACGACAGTTGATGATGTTGACCCTAGTGGAGATGTTACCCAAGGTGTAGGAGTTGGCCAGGGTGAGGGAGTCCAAGGTGAGGGAGTTGGCAAAGGTGACGAGGTTAGTCGAGGTGATGGTGTTGGTGTTGTTGCCCATGGTGCAGGCGTAGGCCAAGGTGATGGAGTCCAAGCTGAGGGTGTTGGCCAAGGTGATGGAGTCCAAGCTGAGGGTGTAGGAGTTCGTGATGGAGTCCAAGCTGAGGGTATTGGTGCTGGCCCGGGTGTTGGTGCAGGTCTGGGTGATGGTGCAGGTGACACTAATATTATTGGCGACGGTGTTGGTGACGGGCTTGGTCTAGGTGCTGGACGCGGGGTTGGCAAAGGTGAAGGGGTTGGTCGTGGTGTTGGTTTTGGTGAAGCTGTTATGTAGCCTATGCCACCGCCGCCGCTAGCACTACTAGCGACCGGTTCACCTTTGGGTATACGTATGGGTATATTCCATTCAGGAATGACAAACGGGATTGGGTTTGGAGTTGGAGCTGGAACGGGAACTGGTTCTTTGCGACGAGTTACTGTGTTTTTCCAACCCCATCTGATTCCGTTGTAAATGGTGATTGTTCTTTTCTTACTTGTTGGTGGCGTAGTCTCTTGAACTAGGTAGAGTTGCGCTGTGAAATAATTGTTTCTGCTAGCCGACGCCCGCTTCAAACTGCCAGCATATGGTTGATCCATAAAGAAGTCTTCACCTGCAAAACGAGAATTTGGACGATCGTAGTAGGGATTTTCTTTTCTATTAAAATTATCGATAAAAGAAATACCAGGTATCCGAGATGCACCTGCTACATTGCTACCGTAGTTAGCTTGCACCATCTGAATCCAATGAAGTTTACCTTCACCTGGTTGAGGATCGCCCTTTCCTGGATGATACTTTAAGTGAAAAAGAGAGCCGACTCCTCGATAAGTGTCATTTATGTCAGTGTAAGGCGTACTAGCCCCACCACACCCATCCTTAGGACTGCAAGCTTGATAAGTTATTACCTCAAAACTACCCTTTAAGTCCTCTGCGGCTGGATTAAAAGACCAACCCAACCGATCTTTTGCAGACAGAAAAGACCATGCGGCAAGAGTTCTGTTAAAAATAGTCGTTCCACCACGGGGCAGAGGCTCCGACCATAATCCCATATCTATCTCCGTTCTGCTTTCTCGATTCTTATCTATTTTGTAAATAGATTCAGGCTGATAAAACCTTGTAGCACCGGGATTTGGGGGAATAATATTAAAAGCAATACTTGCTTTGCCCGTCAATCCAACTATCAAGAATGATGTCAACAAAACTTGGGGATATTGTCGAAATAACATGGTTTTGACTCCTAGACGTATGAGGTTTAAAAGAAATATCAGCTTTTGAGGAGAATCAAATGAAATAGGCTCTTTCACTTCAATCTCAATTCAAGAACGCACTAAGCGAAAGTCTACAAAGGGAGTAGATATTTGACCGCTCCAGACATCTAAAGTCGTGTATGTTTCTACAGACTCGTATATTTTAACCATTGATTGCTGGCTGCTATATCTAAGCCGAACTTGGTATGTTTGTAGAGTTAGAGGTTCAAAAGTCAATATGTCACCATTTCCGGTAGTAATCCTAAGTCCAAATTTATCTTCCCAAAGCCCAAAAATTTCTGTTTCTGGAAAGAAGGTAATATCCTCTCCGGGCATAACGGAAAAAATATCAGAATTAGAGGGGCAGCTACCGCGAATCCACGCATCTCCGAATGGAATTAGTCCATCTACTCCCATAATTTCTAGAAATAAGGTGAAATAAAAGCTAAATCTAAGGGGAGTAGATGTATTATTGGTAATCCGAATACCAATCTGCACGGGGATTATAAAGGAGGAGTAGTAAATTGATATAGGTGATAAAAATTTCATTAGGTACAGAAGTTTATGTATTAAATTGTTTTTGGGTATGCTTAAAACTCGCTCTGGTACTAAAATTTCAAAGCGAACACCATCCATTTCCACAGCATTGCTGTCTGCTTCTACTGGTTGAACCAAGCGAAGATTTACAAAAGGACTAATCAATAGTTCTGACTCGCTCTCTTCTACATTTGTTATTTCGAGAGGAGCTATCTCAGGTATTACTCTGTTTGCACAGTTGTGTTGATAGATAAACCTAATTTGATAATTTCCGGGCAATAGTGGCTCAAACAACCAGAAATTGTGAAGTTTTATCGACCCGAAAAATTCGTTGAACTCAGTAGAAATTTTCAGTGCAAGTAAGTTATTTTCCCAGGCAAGACTTGCGTCGATCGTGATAGTTTTGGATTCTCTAGGCTCAACTAACATATAATTAATTTCTCTGGTTTCGTAGCACTCCTGCGATAAGTTTAAGTTCGATATAAATTCAGTCAATCTGCCCGCCCATCCTGTTCTATATCTGTTCGGTTGAACTTCAGATTCTGGCTTTTCGTTAACTAATTGCCGCTGTAAGGCTTGACCCTCGGATGTTACAATTTCTGGAATCAAGGTTCCAGAGAGGTTGAAGTGGAAAGACATTGAAGTGTTATTGGTAATATGAATATATAATTCTATAGGAGGCGTGATGCCCGCTCTGTTTTCAGGGATGGTGAGTGCCGTAGGGTCAGGCAGCATAATTTCCATATTAATGCCAGTTACTTCAATTGCGTTGTTGTCACTGAATTGTTCTGATGTCATGTTGGTTAACCTTTTGATTTTTACAGATGAAGGATATCAATATTGATGAATTACAACCGATTGAGAGAAGTAGCACCGGGCTTGTTTTCTGGGATTGCTAGTGCAATAATTCGTGGCTCTCTGATTTCCAGTAAAAAGCCATCTTGTTTAACTTTATTGTTGTTATTCGATCCTTGAGATGTCATATTTTCAACCCTTCCAAGTCTTGAGTGTTCATTGCCAACTGCTTGTATACTGGCATAGGTTATTACCACGATCGCAGAAATTACTAAAGCAAATAAAAACCGCAAAAGATACTTAATCGCCCTCTCAACTACCCGACAATCAGCCCAAAAACCAGAACCACACCGCGGCCCCAATTATCATCAGCCAAAATAGTTTACCGCCACGGACACTCGAATGTCGGGGCTGCTTAACTAAAGTGTATCGGTAATATCCTAAAACAGGCTGACAATCATTTCGAGCCGACGCAGAACTCGGCCAATGTGACGAAGAATTTGACCAATAATTTTCTGGTGTATCCCGCAGTCTGCCCGATGGATAACCGTAGGATAATTGCGGTTGGAAACGGTCTGGTATGTGATGTTGAGAGGCAATTTCCTGTTTCGTCGCTGCCACAAACTCCGACTTCAGCACCCAGGTGGGAATTGGGCCAATTGTTTGATGGCAACTGCTACAAAACTGATTGCTGGCTAACTTTGATGGTTGTTGGCAATTAGGTCTTTCGCAGTAATGTTTTTCACCGTAAACTTGTCCGCAGTAGTTCATAAATTCTCCTGATGTCCCTAATAATCAACGAAGAAATTGATAGCGATGCCACAAATGTATCTAGTTAAAAGCTCGATGAAAAAAATAGACCAAATCATTAAGCTTTGTAACTTTTGTCTTTACACGACTTAACGGTTCGAAGGAATTTCGATTACAAACACGCTATCACCATTATGAGAGTAAAGCTAGAGAGTTTTTACTAAAGTTTTTGAGGTTTACCGTTCACCTTGAATCCCAAATTAATGCTCAACTGGGTATTTATATGTAGGTAGGGTAAAGTTGAGTTTACAGAATTTTTACAAGAGTGTCAGTTAACTTGACGGCCCCCTTAAAACAGATTGTTGCCGAGCGTTATACATGGTATGCGGTTGACTAAAAAATTGGTGATTCGACAGCCGCAAAAAATACAATTTCCTCTCGAACTTGGCTCAAGTGAGTCTAAGTGTTGTATGTAAGTAGTTTTACTTAAGTGTGTACGCACGTTTGGACAATTGACTCAAAAAGTCGATCGCACTTTTTAGATAATTGACTAAAAAGGGAGCTCGCACTTATTACAAAATTACTCAAAAAGTCGATCGCAGGTTTGGACAATGCAACTCAAAAGGTCGATCGCAGGTTTGGACAATGCAACTCAAAAGGTCGATCGCAGGTTTGGACAATGCAACTCAAAAGGGATCTCGAAAACAGACAGACAACAACCTCAATAAATACTCTACTACTTCTGAGTTTTCCTGTTTTTGAGCTTGAGGAATATGCCTAATCCGGTGAGTGCTAATAGTGTTCCTAATTCAGTGGTAGGTTCGGGAACGGCTTCGGCTGGAAGGGCGTCATCGTCAGGGTTTATAGTTTTAGAGGCTACGGAGTTGTTATCCTCTGAGGCTAATTCTGGGTCTTCCAGTAAGTCGCCGCTGATGCCTGCTAAATCAAGTTCATTTTCGTTACTGTCTGTTGATGATAATTCTGGGTCTTCAAGTAAGTCGCCGCTGATATCTGCTAAATCAAGTTCATTTTCGTTACTGTCTGTTGATGATAATTCTGGGTCTTCCAGTAAGTCGCTGCTGATGTTTGCTAAATCAACTTGGTTTTCGTTACTGTCTGTTGATGATTGTTCTGAATCTGTAAGTAAATCGCTACTAGCGCTTGCTAAATCAATTTGATTTTCGCTGCTGTCTGTTGATGATTGTTCGGGGTCTTCGAGTAAGTTACCACTGATATTTGCTAAATCTGTCGCATCGTTATTAATTGATGAGTATCCAATATTTTCGGATGAGTCTGAGTCAGTATTTGCTGCGGTATTATCGAGTGTTGTATCGGGAAGTGGCAACTCTGACTCTACATAGTCGGTAGCAAAAACTCTGTTGGCGTTGGCAGTGCGGTTTAGGGAACTGGGTTTGGGATTCGGTGATGGCGCTGCGCTAGGTTTTGACGTTGAGACAACAACGACAGTTGATGATGATGATGATGATGATGATGTTGATGTTGATGTTGATGTTGATGTTGATGTTGATGTTGATGTTGATGATGTTGACCACGGTGCAGGTGTAGGCCAAGGTGATGAAGCCCAAGGCGCAGGCGTTGGCAAAGGTGTTGGAGTCCAAGGTGATGTGGTTGGCAAAGGTGTTGGAGTCCAAGGTGATGTGGTTGGCAAAGGTGTTGGAGTCCAAGGTGAGGGTGACGGTGCAGGCAACACTAATACTATTGGTGATGGCGTTGGTGATTGGGTTGATCGAGGTGTTGGTGATGGTGTTGGTCGAGGTGTGGGCGATGGTGTTGGTCGAGGTGTTGGTGATGGTGATGGTGATACTGCCACGCAACCGATGCCACCGCCACCGCTGCTGCTGTTGGCGACAAAGGTGCTACCACTGTTTGTCAACATACTTGGCGGACAAAGAAGTGGATTTTCCGGTGTTTTAGTTGGTTTTGGAGCTGGAACTGGAGCTGGAACGGGAACGGGAACGGGTACTGGCTGTTTGCGACGACGAGTTACTTTGTTTTTCCAGCCCCACCGTATTCCGTTGTAAATCGTAACGTTCGTTTCCGTAATAGTTAGTTGGTTTTTATCTGTTCTGCTGAATGTCTCTATACCAGCTAAGTAAGCTTCCGCAAACCAATAATGCTCGTTTAGGGGATCTTCTCTATAGCTTCTGTCTACCAATCTTTCGGTACTTCCTGGATAGAAAGGGGTGTGTTGACGACCTACATTGTCAAGGTATTTTGACACTTTATTATCATGTTGCTTCACATGAGCCGGGTGGTTAGTGTTTACCCACTGAATCCAACGAAGGTCTCGTGTTGTATCACCTCTACCTCGCAGGTAATTCAACTCAATCCCAGCTCCCACTCCGGTTGAAACAGGTGGATTAGGTGTTGTTACATTTGGTAGGTTTGGATATTTACAATGAATCTTGAAAGTACAAGCATAATAGTTTAATACTTCTACATTTCCTCTTAAGTCTTTATCCGCTTTAGTAAAATTCCAAATCTGTGTACGACTGGAATTATTATAAGTTGATATCCTATAAGCCTCTAACAGATTTTGCAAAGTTATCGTCCCGCCACGTGGCATTTCTGTTATTTTATATGGCTCCAGTCTCGTGTTGATAGTTATTTCTTCATTCCCTTGCATATAAGTGACAGACTGAGTTGGAAGGTATAAATCTCGTGCTCCTTTTGCTGCAAAATTCAGGCTGAAACCCATAGCCTCTTGACTCGTGAATGCAACTAACAAGGGTGTTGCTAAAAACATTACGATCGTTTGTGTGGTCGCCATTATGTATCCTCAATCAGTTAGGTTTATACGAAGTGCTAATTATTAGGCGTAAATCCTTAATTAGATTCATTTTTACTTTGTGGTTACTGGTTTAACTATGCAAAACTCTATGAAAGGGGTAAATACTTGCCCTACCCATACCATTTTTAAGCACTGTTTATCTATTAACTCGTCATAGCTTTTTACTGCCCCATTCGTTACTTCATATTTGAATCTGATCGAATAATTCCCCGTAGATGGTAGATGGAATTTCCAATATTCGCGGTTGGTAAAAGGCATAAAAAGCATTAAATCTATATCCTGCTTTCTTTTTATTTTTGGATATCTTCGCTCCCAATAACACTGAGCGGTATGAGAAAAAGTTACAGACTTTCCCGGCATAGTTAAGTGAAGATCCGATTCGTGAGGTACTCCTACTCCATCTGCCTGATAACCAGGATTAATATTTTGACCATCTGATGTTATAATTTCTGGAACAAATTGGAAAAAACAAAAATAATAGGGAGTTGAAGTATTGTTAGTGATCGAAAAACCTAACACTACAGATGTATGATCGTCTTGCGTAGTTCTTTTTATCGGGACAGTCCACAGACGGTCTGACAGGATTGTTTCAAACCGGATTCCATCAACTTCAACGGCATTGTTGTCACTTGATTCTCCTATGTTCATGATGCTTGTCCTCCTTATTTACCGATTCTAATAATTCGTCATTCAAGACTGAGTTAAGCGGAATTCAACAAAGGGAGTATCCACCCACCCAGTCCAAACTTTTTCTATTGGTAGACTTTCAATCAACTCGCCAGCAAGATTTTTATTCGGTATGGTATCAATCGTATTTCCATACAGGAAGCGGAGATGATATATACCTGGCTTGAGTTGCTCAAAAGCGCAATAGCCACCATATCCGATAGAGACACCAAGCGAAAATTGGCTATGATTAGTCCAGAAAAGTCTGATATCTGGAAAAAATGTCAGACTTTTTCCAGGTGTGACTAACAGAAAGTCAAATTCTTCAGGCCCTCTGATCCAGTCATTACCATAGGCTCCCCTCTTCACCTCACCATCTGGCATTACCAAGTCAGGGTAAAAAGTGTCATAAAAGCTGAAGTAAAATGGGGTTGGTGTGTTGTTGGTAATCCGCATACCAATCTGTACAGATTGGTAGGAATTGTCATTCTTATTTGGCAGGGTTAACAATGGCTCCGGTATGAAAGTTTCAAAACGAATACCATCTACTTCCACTGCACTGTTATTCAATCCAACAGGTTGAAGTAGGCGAAAATTAGCTAAGGGAGTTGCCAACTGACTGCCAGTTACTTCTATTCCAATTTCTTGTCTAGTCTCAATAAAAGTGACTGGATCTGGGTATAATATCGTCCCAGTAGGGGTTTCATAAATGAATCGAATCTGATAGGCTCCGGGTCCCAAAGTATCAAAAGACCAAGATTTATCGAGGTCAATAGGGATTCCATCGTAAATTGGGTTATGTAATATCAGTTGCAGTGAATTTTGTTGCCAAAACAGTCTTCCCTCCAGAGAGGTGGATGTCTGCTCTCCGACCCCAACTAAGGAGCCATGATATTCCCCACTCGCAACTTGTCTATTTATCGGTTCTCTTCGGTGCAGTGCTTGACCAGATGGCCCGAATATCTCTGGGATTAAAGCACCATAATGTAGGAAAGGAACAGGGGCTTGTGTATTATTGGTAAAGCGGAGAATAAAGCTCAATGGAGCAGTAGCACCGGGCTTGTTTTCGGGGATGGATAGTGCCGCATTTTCTGGCCATCTGATTTCAAGTTGAAGGCTATTTTCTTTCAGTTGAAGGCTATTTTGTTGAAATTTATTGCTCCGCTTAGATTTTCTAGATGCCATGTTTGTTACCTTTTCAACTTGTGAATTTTCATTGCCAACAGCTTGTATACTTCCATAGGTTACTACCAGGAGCGCCGCCATCACTAAAGCCAATAAAAACCGGAGAAAATACCTCATCGCTCGCCCTCTCAACTACCCGACAATCAGCGAACAAACCAAAACCACACCGCCGCACCAATTACCATCAGCCAAAACAATTTACCGCCAGTTCCACTCGACTCTCCAGGCGACTTAATCAAAGTATATTTGTAATATCCCTTCATCGGCTGAGTATACTTCTGAATTGGTCTAGACATCGGCCAATCAAACACAGATTTCGATCGCTCGGACGGCCTCCGAACTCCACTGGGTGGAAAACCGTAGGATAGTTGTAGGCGCCAATGTTGCGGTAGGCTTTCTTGTTCGGCAATTTGCTTCTCCGTCAGCGGTACAAACTCCAACTTATACTCACCAGTCAGATGAGGTCTCATTATTTGATAGAAAAAACTGCTACGAAATTGCTCGTATTCGAGCTTTGAGGGGTGTCTGTAATTATATTTGTTGGAGCAATTTTTGTCAGTGTAGTGTTCTTGCCAGTTCATAATTATTCCTCGTATCAGTGTAGTGTTCTTGCCTGTTCATAATTATTCCTCGTTGATGTCCCTGATAATGAACGAAGAGATTCATAGCGATGGGATAAGTCTAAGCGTAATTAAATAGATTGGCAATAGTTATAAAAAAAAAACTATCTTAAAAAATTTAACTAATAAATAAAACTTATAATAGTAAGTAACTCAGGCTTAATTTAAGTTGATAAAACATTGCAATCTACACAATATGAGTATTTATATGTAGGTAGGGTAAAGTAGAGTTTACAGAATTTTTACAAGAGTGTCAGTTAACTTGACGGGCTTTTTAAAAGAGATTGTTGCCGCTCATTATACATGGTATGCGGTTGACTATAAAATTGGTGATTCGACAGCCGCAAAAAATACAATTTCCTCTCGAACTTGGCTCAAGTGAGTCTAAGTGTTGTATGTAAGTAGTTTTACTTAAGTGTGTCTTCACGCACGGCTTTGCACAATGCAAGCCGAAAGGTCGATCGCCCGTTTGGACAATTACTCGAAAGGTCGATCGCCCGTTTGGACAATTACTCGAAAGGTCGATCGCCCGTTTGGACAATTTCGTCAAAAGGTCGATCGCACGTTTGGACAATTACTCGAAAGGTCGATCGCCCGTTTGGACAATTTCGTCAAAAGGTCGATCGCACGTTTGGACAATTACTCGAAATGGCGATCGCACGTTTGGACAATTGACTCGAAAAGGTCGATCGCACGTTTGGACAATTACTCGAAAGGTCGATCGCACGTTTGGACAATTACTCGAAATGGCGATCGCACGTTTGGACAATTGACTCGAAAAGGTCGATCGCACTTGTTACAAAATTACTCAAAAGGTCGATCGCACGTTTAGACAATTGACTCGAAAAGGTCGATCGCACTTGTTGCAAAACTTACTCAAAAGGTCTATCTAATATTGTAGCCGATGCAGTAGAAAAACCGCTCCCCTCGCCCTCCGCAACCAGCAAGTGTCTCAGATCACAAGGTCGATCGATCGCCCTCACTGCCCAAAAACCTAAAAATATGTCAAATTAAGTAAAGGGTTATAAAATAACTCTTGCCATATCCGCAGACAGTTATGACAACGAAACTAAGAACTACAGACACAGAAAAAATGGAGATAGACTTGCAGCAGTTGAGGGCAGACCAAGAACTGATACTCAACCAAGTAGACAATGCGATCGCTCTGTTCGACTCGTCTGACAGCTTAGTTTTGTTTAACAAAAAATTGGCCGAGACTTGGGCACTATCTCCAGAATGGCTCGCCACAAAGCCCAAGTGCGACTTGTTGTTTGCCGAAATTGTCGATCGCGGTTACTTGTCGCTTCAGCAGTGGGAACAGTTTCAGCAAGCACTGCAAAAATCTCAGGATGAAAGTTTATCATTCTATTTCGAGCAATCCAATGCCGTTTGTTTGGAAGTATTCGCCACAATTACCAACAGCGGCGGGCGGCTGTTTACCTTTCGAGACGTTACCGTATACCAAAACTCCCAAGCTAGCTTGAACGCAGAAGTCAGGCGCCTGACATTTCTTTTAGGCTTAACTGAACGCCTGCAAAACTCTCACAGTTTGCAAGAAATAGGTCAGTTTGCCCTCAGCTATCTGGTAGAAGCAACGAATGCTGCTTTCGGAGATGTGAAAGTGATTAGCGGTAAGGGAAAAGATCGGCAAGCAGCGGCGATTTCAAACCAAGTTTCAACTCAATTTCTGGCTAGTTACGGGGAACCAGTGGCCGCCGAAATGCAAGAATTGCTCGACAAAGGTATTCCCTACGGCACCGGTTTGCTGTGGGAAGTGGTGGAAACTGGTAAACCTTTGTTTGTCGATGATTATGCCGAACATCCCAATGCTGTGCCGCAATTTCGACATCCGGGAATCGGACAATTGGGCATTTTTCCGATCGCATCTACCGACGGCCAAATCATCGGAGTGCTGACGCTGGAGTCGCGCAACGTCAAAAAACTGCAAGCTTCCCTCCACCAAGAAGTGCTCACGGCTGCTTGTCGGACTCTGGGGGCCGCAATCGAGCGGGCTCAGACACAAGAAAACCTCCGCCAAGTTAACGAACAATTAGAGTATTCTTCTCAGTTAAAATCCGAGTTTTTAGCCTCGATGTCCCACGAATTGCGGACGCCTCTCAACAGCATTCTCGGCTTTTCTGACTTGCTGCTGCGCCAAACATCCGGACACTTGAGCGATCGACAAGTGAACTATGTAGAACTGATCGAAAAAAGCGGTCAGCACTTGTTGCAGCTAATCAACGATATTCTCGACCTTTCTAAAATTGAAGCGGGGAAAGTAGAACTAAATTTACTGCCGGTGCGCGTTCACGAACTCGCCACAGACTGTCTGAAAATGATTCAGCCGCGGGCAGATAAAAAGCGGATCGCTTTGTCTTTAGAACTCGACTACCGCCTTACTAAAGTTTTGCTCGACGAACGGCGAGTGCGACAAATTGTGATTAATTTACTTTCCAACGCTATCAAATTTACCCCCGAACGGGGACAAGTTAAACTCAGCGGGCGTCTGGCCTACGGCGGTGAAATGGAGGGCGACTACCGCCCCGATCGTTCTCCTGTAAATGCCAGCACTCCTTACTTTTGTTTGGAGGTGAAAGACTCCGGTATTGGCATTCCTGAAGACCGCTGGCACTTGCTATTTCGACCTTTTCAACAGGTGGATTCTTCCCTGACTAGGCGCCACGAAGGTACTGGTTTGGGTTTGGCTTTGACTAAGCGTCTGGCGGAATTGCACGGGGGAACTGTTTCTTTTCAATCTGTTTGCGATCGCGGCAGTCTGTTCCGCGTTTGGCTGCCTTTGACTGAGATGCGTCAAGAATTGGGCAGCTTTGCTGCTTGTGCTTTGGATGCTAAGTTAGTTCCTGCTTCTGCGATCGCATTACCACTTGGCAGCAAGCGGATTCTGGTGGTGGAAGACCAACCTTTTAACCAAATGTTAATTTCAGAGGTGATGGAATTGGAGGGCTACGGGGTAGAGATTCTGGCGGATGGTTCGTCAATGCTCGATCGCATCCATGCCGCCTCTGCTGCGCCGGAATTGCTGCCAGATTTGATTTTGATGGACATTCAGTTACCCGATGTTGATGGGTTTGAGTTGATGCGCCGAGTCAAAGCAAATCCTGTCTGGGAGTCGGTACCGATGATTGCGGTGACGGCGATGGCGATGGCTGGCGATTGCGATCGATGTTTGGAAGCTGGCGCTTCTGCTTATTTGAGCAAGCCGCTGGATCTAAATTTGGCGATCGCTACTGTCCGTTCTTTTCTCAACTAACAATAATTATTTGCAGTTCCAGCAGTGCCATTTATTACAAGTTATAACTGAAAAGGTTAGACTCAATAGTAGATAAATGTCTGTAGGACTTGCGCGCACTTGCTTCAGAAACCCGGTTCTTGCCAAAATTATCGAGTTTAATAACGAGAAATATACGAATCTACTAGGTTTCGAGCTGCTCGCGCCAAAGTCCAGAGCTAAATTCAATGTATTATATCATATTCCATGTCAAACAAGTCGCCCTGCATCATGTTGGTTGATGACGAGCCAGCTAATCTGATTTTATTGGAAGAATTATTGCAGATGAAAGGATACGCCACAGTATCAGCGCTATGTGGGGATGAAGCCCTCTCCCTCGCCCGTGTATCTCGACCGGATTTAATTTTACTAGATATTATGATGCCGGATATGGACGGTTTTGATGTGTGCGAGATCCTGCGGAATGATACCGCATTGCAAACTGTACCGGTAATTTTTTTGACTGCCCTCGATGACGAGACTTCTCGCCTCACAGGGTTAGAAATGATGGCCGATGATTATTTAACAAAGCCTTTTAACAGTCGCTTGCTGTTAGCGAAAGTGGAAAATATTTTGCAGTTGAGCCAAATGCGATCGCAAGCTGTATCTTCCCAATTCAACCAGCAAGTCAGAGAGCAAAGCAAGCGCCAAATCGCCGCCGCCTGGGAGGCTAACGAATATCTTTCCGAAAAATTTCACCTATTTGTCCCGGAACAGCTTCTCGAACGCATTGCGCCGCAAGGGATAGAATCAATTCAGTTGGGCAATGTCACAGAAGAAGAGCTGACTATTTTATTTTGCGACATTCGGGGGTTTACTGCGATCGCCGAATCTCAAGAAGCACGCGAAACCTTTGAATGGTTGAACGCTTTTTTTACGAAAATGAACCATTGCATCACATCCCACGGCGGGTTTATTGACAAATACCTAGGCGATGCTATCATGGCAGTATTTGACCAACCGCATTCTCACGCTATAAATGCGATCGAAGCCGCAGTAGCAATGCAAGAAAGTTTGCAGGAATTTAATGCCGAGCGCCACAAATACAATTTAGAATATCCCGTCAATATCGGTACTGGAATTAACACAGGTATCGGCATGATCGGCACCTTGGGTTCCGATCGCCGGATGGACTCTACAGTCATCGGCGATGTGGTAAATACAGCTTCTCGGTTAGAAAATTTAACCAAAATATACGGCTGTCAAATAATTGTTAGCGAAAATGCGATCGTTCATGCGAGAGAATTTCTAAATAGCATAAGTCCGAACTCAAACTCAAAAGAAAGTCTATTATTAAAGTGCGACTTGGAAGCCGAAACACCGGAGAGTATGATTTCTGCTTCTCGCGCAACAGCAGCCGACAGCCATTCGCCCAGCAACAACTATTATTATCGCTGGATCGATCGAGTAACGCCGCGCGGCAAACAGCAAGCCATTGAAATCTACGAAATCTGGCCCGCCTCAAGTCCAGACTGTGAGGCAAAACAGCTTACCCAGACTTTATTTGACAAAGGAATTCAAGGATGGCAATCCGAAAGATTTGTCGCCGCCTTGGGATATTTTCAGCAACTAATCGAACAAAACCCCGCTGATACAGTCGTCAGTTTTTATATAGAAAAATGCCAGGAAAAACTAGGTCTTATACCTGCAAATATCAGCTCAGAAATGAGCTAAATAAAACCCGTTCGCAGTGAGGACTTCAGTCCTAAAAAGGTTCGTAGTAAGGACTTCAGTCCTAAAAAGGTTCGTAGTAAGGACTTCAGTCCTCTCTTGAAGTTCGTAGTAAGGACTTCAGTCCTCTCTTGAAGTTCGTAGTGAGGACTTCAGTCCTCTCTTGAAGTTCGTAGTGAGGACTTCAGTCCTCAGTCTCAGTATCAATAAGGACTAAAGTCCTGACTACGAACCTATGAGAACATTCTAACTTGAGTTCGCACCAATAAGGACTAAAGTCCTTACTACGAACCTATGAAATAACTCGAATTTAGTTGGGCTCAAACAGCAGTCAAAACCTGCTCTCTCAACTTCCCGATCAACTCATTAACCCCGCCCGAATTCAAACGATAACTCAAAGGATGACCGATCAAATAAGCCGAACTTTGAAACAAAACATCAATTTCCACCAAACCATTTTCCCGCAAAGTTTTGCCAGTCGAAACCAAATCCACAATCGCCTCCGACATACCCGTAATCGGCCCCAACTCCACAGAACCGTAAAGCGGCACAATTTCCACCGGCAAATTCAAATTATGAAAATATTCTCTCGCACAGTGTACGAACTTAGAAGCAACTCTACCGTGAGGAGGCAAATCCACACTGCGCCGATAAGAACTAGATTCCTTTACCGCCACCGACAGCCGGCACTTGCCAAAATTTAAATCAATTAAATTCGCAACTTTTGGAGTTTTTTCCCGCAAAACATCATAACCCGCAATCCCCAAATCAGCTTGGCCGTATTCCACATAAACCGGCACGTCGTGCGTCCTTACTAGCAAAGCTTTTGCCGTTCCGGTAGTGTCATAAATTTGAAGTTGGCGGTTAGAGGAATCGAGAAAAGCACTGAAGTCTAATCCAACGGATTTAAACAGTCGAATGCTATCTCCTAACAGTCCGCCTTTGGGAAGTGCTACGGTAATCATATTGATTTGAAATTCTAAATTGCTGAATTTGGGATGCGGAATCGGCGCTGCCCGAGCGGAAACAGCTTTTTCCTCAACCACCATAGCACAAATTGTACAAATATTAAAACAAGTTCAGGTATTGCTAATAATTGTGTTTGTGTATAATATATTGTATTGAGGCTGAGTTACATCGGATTTTATTAACGATTGTCTGCTCAATAGATGATAGCTGAAAGCAAAACTATGACCAAATTGACTCTGGTAATCGGCAACAAAAATTATTCGTCTTGGTCGCTGCGTCCTTGGCTGGCGATGAAACAAGCTGGACTAGATTTTGCCGAAGTGAGAATCCCCCTAGACGGGCCGACAACCCATGGGGAAATTCGGCGCTATTCTCCTTCGGGAAAGGTGCCAGTTTTAATTGATGGCGACTTGAAAGTGTGGGAATCTTTAGCAATTTGCGAGTACGTTGCAGAACGCTTTGCTAATGATTTGTGGCCGGCGGATATAGCAGCTAGGGCGATCGCCCGTTCCATCTGCGCCGAAATGCACGCAGGCTTCCAAAATCTGCGCGAAAATATGCCTATGGACTGCCGCAACCGCTATCCGGGAGAAGGAATGACTCCCGGTGTCGAAGCAGAGATCGATCGCATCTTTGCCATTTGGCGCGAATCCCGCCAAAAATTCGGAACAGGCGGCGATATGCTGTTCGGACAATTCACAATTGCTGACGCTATGTTTGCCCCGGTTGTCATGCGTTTTGTCACCTACGAAGTCAAATTAGATGCACAAGCACAAGCTTATGCTGATGCGCTGTTGGCACTACCTGCAATGCAGGAATGGCTAGCAGCAGCTTGCAGCGAATCCGAAAGTATTCCACATCTTAAAATCTAGCAAAAATCAGTTTACTTAACCTAGGAAAGCGATCGCAACCTCACCACAGATGGGCAACCGCGGAGAGTTTGCCCTACACAACCTGCTTGTCTGCAAGCTTTACGTAATTCATGCTCAAATCTCAAATCTCAAATCTCAAATCTCAAATCAGAATGCGGATTCTTTTAGTTGATGATGAAGTTGAGTTGACTGACCCTTTGAGTCGAGTTTTAAGCCGCGAAGGTTATACCGTTGATGTGGCATTTGACGGCGCAACTGGCAGCAATTTAGCAATGCAGGGAAATTACGATTTGCTAATTTTGGATTGGATGCTACCGAGACAAACCGGATTAGCAATTTGTCAGCAATTGCGATCGCAAGGAAAGAACACACCAGTCCTATTTCTCACCGCCAAAGACACCCTAGACGATCGCGTACAAGGACTCGACGCAGGCGCAGACGACTATCTAGTCAAGCCATTTGAACTGCGAGAACTCCTAGCCAGAGTCCGCGCCTTGCTGCGGCGCCCTCCTACTTTTGACCCCGAAGTAGCCGTCGGGCGGCTGCAAGTCGCAGACTTACAGCTAGACTACGACAACCAAATAGCCTATCGGGGCGATCGAACAATCGACCTATCAGAAAAAGAATGTCAACTATTAGAATACCTAATGCGCCATCCCGGTCAAATACTAACACACGAACAAATCCACCAATACTTGTGGAGTGAAACAGAAAAACCCAGCAGCAACGTATTAGCAGCTCAAATTCGCCTGCTGCGGCGCAAAATAGAAGCCCCTAGCGAATCAGTCCTAATTCACACAGTTTACGGCAGAGGCTATCGCTTTGCAGAAGCCAATTAAACATAATAGGAATTGCCCATAAAATTCATCTTGTAGGGTGCGCACCGCGCACATTCCGCGTATATAAAGTTATCTACTTTCGCAAAAACCAGGGCTAGTTTTGTACAAGTATTATCTGTTATCGTGAAAATTTACTCCTAAATCATCCCCTAGGAATCTTGACAAACCAAAGTAATTACCGTCACCTCCGGCGGACAAAATAACCTCCCCGGCGCATAAGTACCCAAACCGCGATTAACGTACAACAAATTACTCCCAACCCGATGCAAACCGCTAGCCCATTCCCAGTGACTAACTACCCGATCGCAAGCCGACACAAAAGGAAGAAACTTTCGGATTTTTGGAGGAATCAAATAGCCAATTTTTCTCACCCAAGCATACAAAGGCCCGATACCGGGAATCACAATTTGACCGCCGTGAGTGTGCCCAGAAAACTGCAAATCAATCCGCCACTTTTGCAGATGTTCAGCAGTATCAGGATTGTGAGACAAGACAATCCGAGGAATCGCCGGATTTATTGATGCCATTACAGGCGACGGTGCAAAATCGCCCGACCAAAAATCCGCCAACCCAACTAAAGCCAACTCAGACCCCAAAGGATAAATAGCTTCATTGTACAAAACCCCAATCCCGACGCTATTTAAAGCATTAGCCACCTCTATTTTTGCCCCAGGGAAATAGTGGTCGTGATTCCCCAAAACAGCGTAAATTCCCACCCGACTTTGCAAGTTTTTCAATCGCTGCACCAAACCGTAAATAGGCGCCGGATCGTAGGTAATAAAGTCTCCGGTTAAAAAAATTAAGTCTGGTTCCGCTTCATTAGCCGCGGCAATCGCCTCGAATAGCAACCATTCCGACAGCCGCACCCCGTCATAATGAAAATCAGTAAGCTGTACAATTTTAGTACCCGATAGATTTGCTGGAAGATTCGCGATCGGTATTGTTAAACAGTCTACCCGCAGTTTCCCAGTTAATAACCTGTGCATAAATCTAAGGTTTATTGACAGAGCGCAACCTCTAGTGTAGCAAATAAACAGACAAGACTGCAAAACCCCATGATTTCCTTGGTGTCGATGCTTGTATAAATTCCTTCTTCCTTCTCTCGCGACGATAACTAAAGCCTTCCTTCTTCCTTCTTCTTCCTTCTTCCATCCGTTACATCCGTTACATCCGTTACATCCGTTACACAATCCGTTGCCGAACTTCATTTATGATAAATCACCTCAAAAGTTTCGACAGCTTTCTTCTTACCTTTAACAATCACAGAGCCAATTTTCCTAAACTCAAACATATCTTTAGTAGCGCTGTACACACTGTCGCTAACCAAAATTTGTCCTCCCTCAGCCATTGACTGCAACCTAGATGCAATATTCACCTCATCCCCGATCGCAGTATAGTCCATGTGCTGCGGCGAACCAATATTGCCCACAACCACCTCCCCCGAACTAATGCCAATACCAGTCAGAAAATTATCCGTAATCCAAGGCACCGACATCCTCCCGATCCGGCGCTGCATATCGATCGCAGTTTCGATCGCCTTCCTTTCGCGATCTGCCACCTCCGAAGGCGCCCCAAACATTGCCACAATCATATCTCCCACAAACTTATTCACAGTACCCTCATGACTAAAAATTACCTCTACCATCTCCGTAAAATACTCATTTAAATACATCACTATTTTTTCAGCAGGCAGCTCTTCACACTTAGTAGTAAAATCTCTAATATCCGAAAAAAGAACCGTTAGATTTCGCTTAGTCGGATTCATAGAAATATCTCCTTTAGCTTCGATAACTGCTCGCACCACCTGGGGAGAAAGGTATCTTTCCAAATTATTTTTAATCCGTTCTTCCTTCAATTTACTTTCATGTAAAAGCGCATTCTCGATCGCCGCCGCCGCTTGCGATGCCAAAGCCGTAAATAATTTTAAATCCTGTGCCGTATAGTTGACAAGTTCGTTATGACTAATATTGATCACGCCGATCGTACCGTTCTGCGTTGTCAGAGGCGCACAAATCATAGAACGCATCTCATTGTCTCCCAGAACATATCTCGGATCGGACAAGACATCATTGACTATTTCAGCTTTGCCAGAAACAAGAATATGACCTGCTATCCCTATATTGGGGCCAATTTTTGTTTTGCAGTTATACTCTTTACCCCTGGCAGAAATTATCTCCAGCTTCCCTATTTTTTTATTCATTAGCATGACTGAAATATTCGTAGATTCAATCAATTTTTTAGCTTCATTTACTACCAACTTACTAACTTCAGCAACTCCCAAACAAGTAGCTATTTTGCTAGAAAAATCGTACAAAAAATTAACTTCTTCGTACTTATCTAAAGTATCAACAGCCAAAGTTCTTACACCCAAGTCGGCGCTGGCCGCATAACTCAGCATATCGGCAATAAATGCGGCTTTTTGAGTTCCCGTTACGTAACCGATAACTTCATCGGCTAGGATGATAGGATAGCTATTGAAGGAGGTCTGACAGTCTTCCCCAAATAAGATAGTTCCTTCAACATTCCGAATAGCGATCGGAGCGTCTAAAACACCAAGCGCGCCCTCAATAACCACCCGCAAATCTTTCTTAGAAATCAATTTTTTGAGATTGATACGAACCATTTACTTTGCTATTGGTCTTGAATAAGCGATCGTTAGTCATTAATTTTTAACCAGCCAGTCGATTTTAGATTTTAGATTTTAGATTTACTTGCAGCGCAGAGAATCTGGGAGCAGGAACTAGCGTCTAAAATTTGTGGCTCTCCACGACAGTCCTGCGGGGGATTGTACCCGTTTTTGGGCGGGGGAACCAACGACCAAAAACCCAAGACTATTCTTGTTAATTGATTGCGTACCTCTCCCTACACCTGTGCAGTCAAACCCAGAATTTCCCTAGCTTTGACCAGCACTTCTTTCGGGCGAAAAGGTTTAGTCATATAAAGATTTGCCCCCACAGCCATACCGCTTTGCTTATCATATTCTTGTCCCTTAGCTGTCAACATAATAATGTAAATGTCCTCCATACCTAGTTCATTTTTAACCGTATTGCATACCTCTAACCCGCTCATTTTCGGCATCATCACATCGAGAAAAACCAAATCCGGCTTTTCTTCCTTAATTCTGTTCAATGCCTCAACTCCATCTCTCGCAGTCAGCAACTCTACATCATCCTCATCTTCCAACTTTTCTAGAGCCTGCTCCATCAAAATCAGAATATTCGGTTCGTCATCCACAATTAAAACTTTTTTCACAACAATTCCCCATGAATGTGTTTGCTCAGCCCGTTATCCTCGGCAATATCTCCAAAAACAATTATGGATACATTTTCCAAGCCCTTAGTAAGCCGCAATTTTTTGACCAATTCTTGCTCTTGAGATAACGCTTCGTCAATAATAATTAAATCCAGCTCCATCGCTCTAACTCGATCCAGGCATTCTCGACCATCAGATGCCTCGATCACATTATATCCCTGAAAAACCAAAGCATCCGACAAAGTTTTGAGAGTAGAACCCTGGCTAACAACCACCAACACCTTTTTATTTGACATCCCTTGCCGCAGGAGCAAGCCGATCTCCTTTAAAAGTACCGTTACATTTATAGGCTTGGTAAAATAGCTATCGACCCCCAAACGGTAGCCCCTTTCTCTGTCTTGAGTCAGGGATACGATGATAATCGGAATCCCCCGAGTTTCAGGGTCATTTTTGAGAACTGCCGCCACATCAAAACCGTCGATGTGAGGCATCATTACATCTAAAATAATCAGATCCGGTTTGACTGCTTTAGCATTACAAATAGCATCTCTACCGTTAATTGCCTCCGCGACTTTATATCCTTCTTGTTCCAGTGACTGCCTCAACATCTCTCGGATATTAGGCTCATCGTCAACAACTAAAATTTGCTGGCCTTTTTTAACGCCGAGCGGAGTTCTGCTGAGCACTTGCTGTTTCAGTTGACCGATTAAATCATTGATAATTTTGCATTTTTCCACCGGCTCAATATTTTTAACTAGCGGTATACTAAAGGAAAAAGTGCTGCCCTTGCCTAACTCGCTTTCTAGCCAAATTCTACCGCCGTGGTGTTCAACGATTTGTTTAGAAATTGGCAGCCCCAAGCCAGTGCCTTTAGGCTTTTCGGTCAGGATATCTCCCACTTGTTTAAATCTTTCAAAAACTTTGCTTTGGTCTTCTGGTGCAATGCCGATGCCAGTATCGATAATGCTAATAACCAGCTCGTCACCCTCTACTCTTGCCCGACAGGTGACAGAACCTGATTCTGTGAACTTGACTGCATTCGAGATTAAATTGATCGCTACTTGAACCATGCGATCCCGGTCTACTAATACCTGCGGCAGTCCAGGACTAAAATCTTTAATCAACTTTAAATTATTCTTTTCTAATAAAGATGACGTAGCGGCGATCGCCTGTTTTAAGATTTGCACTGGATTTGTCGGCTGTAACTGCCATTCAACACGACCCGCTTCCATCTTAGCAATATCCAAAACATCATTAATCAAAGATGTCAGCCGTTCAGCTTCTGACACAATAATGTTAATATTATCTGCAACTTTATTTAAAGCTTTTTTGATTTTTCTGTCTTCCGATGCGACTCCGGGGACAATCACTTCTTCTAGTTTTTCTTTAATCAGCGAAGCAAAACCCAAAACCGAAGTTAAAGGCGTCCGCAGTTCGTGAGAAACTGTCGCCAGGAAATCAGTTTTCATTCGGTCAACTTCTCGTTCCACCGTCACATCTCTAATCAAAATCACCGAACCGAGAGAGCGATCGGCTTCATCTTTCACCGCTTCTTTCAGAATAGTTGTCGCTAAAGCTTGACCGATCCTGCTATTTCCGAGTTCCACTTCCAGCGTCACAATTTCTCCCTCTCGGTGCTCTGTCGCCTCGACCAATTTTGCTAATTTTTTAGGAAAGATTTCGGATACTTTTTTTCCCTTCAGGTCAACATCTTTTAATTCAAACATCGCCAGCAGGGCAGGGTTAAACCTGGTAATTTTAGCTTCTATGTCCGTGACTAATAACCCGTCAGCCAAATTGTCAACGATCGCATTTAAGTCTGCCAAAGTCGTCCGCAATTCCCAGGACTGCTTTTTAGTGCGATCGAGCAATTCTGCTTGGTTCATAGCTACTCCCAATTGACTGCCAACCTGAGCCAGCAACCTCACTTCTCCCGCTTCCCACTCACGGGGGCCCGAGTTCTGGTAAGCTGCTAGCAAACCCCAGAGATTTTCCCCCACAAAAACAGGCGCTACACAATATGCTTTGGCTTGAATTTGTTCTAGAATTTCGATATGACATGGAGAGTGACCAATTTTATAGATGTCATCAACTACAAAAATTTCTTGATGGCGATACCTGCCACCCTCAGTTTTTTGCAAATAATCATCTTGCCAGACTGTTTTAATTTTATCAGTTACTAAAGGTATCCAACCTTCGGCTACCGACTCCGAGACAAATTCCCCGCTCCAGTTGGGAAAAAAACGGTAAACTCCAACCCTATCGCAATTGAGAATTTGCCGTACTTCTTGAGTTGTAGCGCTAAATATTTTGTCAATATTTAGCGTCTGGCGAATCCGTTCAATTACTCTAGTTAATGTGCGTTCCTGTTCGGCTGCTTTCGCCTGTTGTTTTGCTTGAAACTGTATTTGTTCTAGGTACTCGGATTGCTGCAAAGCCACGCCCAAATGAGTGGCAATTTGATTCAGCAACTTTACTTCTGTGTCTTCCCAGTGACGCGCGCCTGTGTGTTGAAAGGCACTGAGCAATCCCCAGAGTTTCTCTCCTTTAAAAATCGCAACTACCGCACAGGATTTGACACCAAAATATTCTAAAGCTTCTATGTGACAATCGCTCTGGCCGGCATTATAGATATCGTCAGCGATAAAGGTTTCCGCACACCGGAATCGACCTCCTTGGTGTTCGTTTAAGTAGGGGTCTTCCCAGCCGCTGCCTACCAATTTCGGCCAGTTACCGGATTCAGATTCAAAGATAAAGTCGCCAAAATAGTCTTCACGGAATTGATAAATGGCAATGCGATCGACATTCAAAAGTTTCCGCACTTCTGTCGCTGCTGTCTGGAAAATTGTTTCCATATCTAAGGTTTGGCGGATCTTGTCAATCATCCGAGTTATGGCTCGTTCTCGGTCTGCTTCCTTAACCAGCTCTTCTGTGCGTTTTCGCAATTGCTCCTCTAGAGTAGTTTGGAGTGCTGTTGACCGTCTATGAGCTTCATCTAAAAGTTTTGCTTGCTGTATTGCTATTCCTAAATGCACCGCAATTTGACTGGCAAAGTCAATTTCATCTTGCTGCCACTGGCGCGGGGCGCGACATTGGTGAATGCAGAGCAATCCCCAAAGTTTCTTGCCTTTGACTAAAGGTACGATTAAGTTGGCTTTTACCTGAAACTGGGCAAGAATAGCAATATGGCAATCGCTCAATCCGGCTTTATAGATATCATTTACTGCCTGAATTCTTCCTTGCTGATACCGCAGTGAATATTGTTTTCCAAAGCAGTGGTCGTGTACCTTTACAGCTTTTGCGGAATCAAACTCTGGCAGCACGTCTTCTGACACAAATTCGCCGTCGTCAAATCCTGAATCCTGGTAAAATTGAAATATTGCTACTCGATCGGCATTCAGGAGTTGTCGCACTTCCCGAGCGGTTGATTGAAAAATAATATCTAAGTCTAACGACTCGCGAATTTTGGTCACTACAGCAAATAGCGCCTTTTGTTTGGCAACTATAGCGGGTTCGGGTTTTGAGGCAGACTCTAGTTCGGCAACGCGCGCTTTGAGGGTTTCTACCTCAATTTTGAGGGACTCGTAATCTTCTGTATCTAATCCTACGTAATTTTCTGACATGGGTTTAACTCTCTTGTGGTTAGTTTATTAAGTATTGATAGTTGTTTATTTTGATAAGTATTAACTCAATTTAATTTTTTTTCAACCAACTTTAGACAGGATTTGCTCTGAGGGTTTGATAACTATTAATTAACGCTCAGTGCCCTAGATTGGCGATCGCGCGAGTTGAATAGTCGATCGAACGCTGCCCCGATCGAGCGGCCTTACACGCCCAACTGCTACAGCATTTTTATGATATATGACTTGAGTAACAAGCTGTTTAAAACGCGCTGAGTCCCCTTCAGACTGGCATTCCCCGCCCCGCATCTATATTCTTTTGGCAATTTTCCAAGCTCAGACACAGCGCCGCATCCCGATCGCGCGCGGCTACCACGGAGAAGATGTCCCCTACAAAACACTATATATACATTGCGACAACTGCGAGGGATTGCCCCTACAGCATCAATCTGGCATCTTGCACCAAAGTCCGCAACGGGCTCGCGTGCGGGTTCCAGCATCAATAATGGGCTTTTTCGCCTCTCTATCGTTTCATCAGCTTTCCTAATGACGCCCATCAGTTAAGCTGTCGTTACAGGCCTTTACAAACCTTAACAGTACCGTTAATAATAGAGACATCATCCGAACATTGAAAACCAAATACAGCAATCATAAAACCATGACAGCCACCTTACAGCAGCGCGAAAGCGCTAATATCTGGTCGCAGTTTTGCAACTGGGTCACCAGCACCGACAACCGCATTTATGTAGGTTGGTTCGGAGTCTTGATGATTCCCACCTTGCTAACTGCCACAATC
>RDYN01000122.1 GCA_004293365.1 Oscillatoriales cyanobacterium
GCAGGGGGGCATCGCCGCAGGGGTTGTCTCTTTCATGGGTCATTTTTTAACGTTATATGCTTGCTCTGTAACTATTATAACCTATTTTTATCGTATTTTATGTTTAAGTCCCGTTAAGTACGGGCATAGCTTCCCCTTTTCGCAGCAAGTCGATTTCAACTAAATGCGTCAAGCTACCTAAAATACTTTGGCGTTTTTTGAGGTAAGTAATTCTGCCATCTCCACTGCGTTTGTTGACTGGAGAAAGAATTTCAATTGCGGTGACAACTTGTCTAGTTGCCATTTCTCGTACTTCTAGGTAAGTCTGTTTAATTTTTTCAGGGGCTGGCACTTTGACGGTAGTGGGAACTGTTAGAGTGGCAGTGGCAACTGAACCGGTAGGAACCTCGGGGGTATTGGGTTGGCGTTTGATGGCTGCATCGGGGATACCTACTAAAAGCGAGTCATCGTTATTGTCATTGGTGTCGTTAATTTGATAGATGCGTTTTTTGATGGCTATCTCATATTTGGGGCGAATTTGAGGCATGATGTAGTCGGCGATCGCAACAATCAACCAATGGTGAGTTTCCTGCCAGAAATCGGGGTGTTCTAAGTAGGGGTTCATTCCGGGAAATGGTGAGGGCATAGGACTTCATTCCGGTATGTTGATTTTTAAATCATTTTAGCACTGGTAATCCTGGACGCACGGGTAGTCAGAAACCGGGTTTTTTAACGAAAATCCGCATTATAGTCCACAGTAAGGCTAAAAAACCCGGTTTCTCTGGCCTTATGCGTAAGTCCTGACTGGGTGAATTTTGCGATAAGGGCGATGTTTTTTGGGAAGAAAAGGGATCTCGCGCTTTTGCTACCGGGCGGGCAAATTTCGACTTTGGCAGTCATGGCTACTCGATCGAGCATTACAATCAGAATGTCAACTGAAAATTGCCGAATTTAAGCTTGAGTTACAGCTTTGATTTGGTAGCTGGACTGTCTGATGGTTGCTTAGAGTTACCACTGATACAAGGCGTTCAATAAGATGCGTTCCCCCTGGCAGAACCTGGTAACAAGGGAATCGCTTAGGTTATTTAATTGCCATTCCTAAATTGACAAAACATTCAACAACGAGCTCCGCAAAGATAGCACCCCCAAAGCCCCTCACCTCCGGCTGATGCCCACACGGCAAATTTAGATCTAGACTGTTAAGAGCCATGAACTAACGGATAGGTGACATGAGATACAAATTACTAGGTCACAGCGGACTTCGCGTTTCCGAAATCTGCCTCGGCACCATGACTTTTGGCGAAGAATGGGGTTGGGGCGGTTCCTACGACGAAAGCCGGAAAATGTTCGACGCCTTTGCAGAAGCCGGCGGCAATTTCATTGATACCGCGAATCTCTACACCAACGGTACCAGCGAAAAATATGTCGGCGACTTCATCGGGGGCGATCGCGAAAAATGGGTAGTTGCAACTAAATACAGCCTCAACATGAAGAATGGCGAAATCAACGGTTTCGGCAACCACCGCAAAAATATGGTGCAAGCAGTAGAAGCCAGTTTGAAGCGATTGCAAGTTGAATACATAGATTTGCTGTGGCTGCACGCTTGGGATTTTACAACACCCGTCGAAGAAGTAATGCGCGCCTTTGACGATTTGGTACGCGCCGGCAAAATTCTCTACATCGGCATTTCCGATACGCCGGCTTGGATTATTTCTGCTTCAAATACGATCGCCAACCTGCGCGGCTGGACACCATTTATCGGCTTGCAAATCGAGTATTCTTTAAAAGAGCGAACTCCCGAACGCGATTTGCTCCCCATGGCGAAAGCCTTCGATATTGGCGTCACAGCTTGGAGCCCCCTAGCAGGCGGTTTGCTGACAGGAAAATACAACATTTCAGAAACCGCCGGCGAAGCTAAACGGCTTAATTCACCTGAAGCTGGAAAAATTAGCGATCGAGACCTCAATATTGCTGCTGAAGTTGGCTTCATAGCAGCCGAAATTGGCAAACCTGCCTCTCAAGTAGCCCTGAATTGGCTGCGCCAGCAACCAATCGATGTGATTCCGATTGTTGGTTCCCGCAAACTCTCGCAACTTCAAGAAAATCTCGCTTGTTTGGAGTTTGAATTAACCTCCGAACAAATGCAGCAGTTAGACAAAGTAAGTGCCATTGAATTGGGTTTTCCCCACGATTTCTTAAAGAGTTCGATGGTGCAAGATTTTGCCTTTGGAGGGGGAATCGCCAAAATTGACAGCCGCCGACTGTAAAGTTGCTGCTACAGCATAAGGAAGAAGGAAGAGGGAAGAAGGAAGAAGGAAGAGGGAAAAATAGCGTTACAGCAATTAAGAACGTCCTCACAGTCTTGGCTGTTGCTGCTATCTTCTAGTCGCGGGTGTGCGCGGATATTTGGTGTAGGAATCACAGATATCGGCAAACCCGCCCTTAGAGGGATGATTGAGATTTGTGCTCGGGGCGTCAGTTTAATCTCACATCTTGCACCAATCTTGTCACCTTGGTTTCTTGCCGCATAATCGCGTAAAATTATAGGTTTATCGTGGCTGTTACCCCGTTTCTCCGGTATAGTTGAGAAGGCTGCCAGGTGTAGGTTTAACCCGAATACATAAACGGTCAATTGTTAATCTATCGGAAGTCATAAATCTCGGGAAAAACATTGTATATTAAGATACAAATTGGCAGATTTACGCTCGGATAAGTTGAAAAAACGCGAGCTTTGTTAAAGCAAAGGGCAACAAAAGCTCGATCGCAAATTTTCTCTACTCTACCCAATACAGCAATAAAACTCGCTCGCTTTTAGCCCGTACCTGCCAGTTAAGAGTCATTTTACAAGAGCGATCGGCATTTTAACCGCTTTTGAAAAGCGTGCAAACTAGGCACGCCCTGCCCTCGAAGTCATCCTTCAGATAGAAGTAATCGCAGAAAAACTGAGTTAGATTTAACAACAATAGCAAGTCAAACAATATTAACTTATCTCCACTTTCAGTTCTGAAAAAAACAGATAAGCGTGTTTTTCCGCACCTAAGCACTTGCCTTGTTTGGTCTAATAAATGCGGCGCTTGCTCGTCAATAAAAATTCTCAGATTGATGCTTGCAAATTTCAGTAAGACACTGCTGGGAAGGATATCCTATTGACAATTTTTCATGACTCAAATTTTCCTCACAAATTTTCATCTACAAATTCCCGAGGCTAATTATGTCCCCGCCCGAAAACTCAGTAAACAAAAATTATAGCAATAAAGGTCGAGGATGGGAAATCCGATTTACCTCTATAGATCCAGCAAAATCCCCCTCTCAATTCGCACCCTCGCCCGCCTTGCGCGCTAACTTATCAACAACTGCTGCTTTAGATGCACCGGATTTAGTTTGCCTGTCTCATTTGCGGTGGAATTTCGTCTATCAGCGTCCGCAACATCTCTTGGGGCGCTGTGCCAAAAATCGCCGCGTATTCTTTGTAGAAGAACCTGTTTTTAGCGCCGCAACAGATTGGCGCCTTGATGTCAGCATCCACGAAACCGGAGTCTGGGTAATAGTACCGCACCTGAGCGAAGGAATCGGCGAAGAAACAGCAAAAACTGCTCAGCAAGCCATGCTAGATGATTTGTTTCAAGCAGCAGAAATTAGCCAGTACATCCTCTGGTATTACACACCAATGGCTGTCAGTTTCACCAACCACTTAAAGCCGCTATCTGTAGTCTACGACTGCATGGACGAACTGTCAGCATTTCAGGGCGCGCACCCGGAGTTAAAAGCAAATGAAACCCAACTATTAAAGCGCGCCAACGTCGTATTTACAGGCGGACACAGCCTCTACGAAGCCAAACAGCACCAGCACCCAAACATTCATGCTTTCCCCAGCAGCATCGAAAAAGAACACTTTGCTACAGCGAGGAATCTTTCAGAAGAACCGGCAGATCAAAAAGACATTCCTCACCCGCGTTTGGGATTTTATGGCGTCGTAGACGAACGCATGGATATCGAACTGTTGGGCGGCATTGCCGCAGCGAGGCCGGACTGGCATTTAGTGATAATTGGCCCGGTGGTAAAAATAGACCCGGCTACTCTACCAACTCACCCAAACATACACTATCTCGGCGGCAAATCTTATCAAGAACTGCCAGGGTATCTTGGCGGGTGGGATATAGCAATGCTGCCGTTTGCTATTAACGAATCGACTAAATTTATTAGTCCGACGAAAACTCCCGAATATCTCGCTGCCGGCAAACCGGTGATTTCTACTCCGATCCGCGACGTGGTGCGCCCCTACGGAGAAAACAACTTGGTTCGGATTGCTAGCAATGTTGCAGAATTCGTTGCTGCTGCTGAAGAAATCATGGGCGAAACTTCGGACGATCGCACCAAGTGGCTGGGCGAAGTAGATGCTTTTTTAGCTGACAATTCTTGGGACAATACCTGGGGAGAAATGCTGGGGTTGATCGAAAGTGCGATCGAAGTTAGAAGGAAGAAGTCATTAGTCAGCAGTCATTAGTCATTAGTCAGTTGGCTGTTGACTGTTGACTGTTGACTGTTGACTGTTGGTTATTTGTTACAAATGCCCAATGCCCAATGCCCAATGCCCAATTCCCAATTACCAATTACCAATTACCTAAAAAATCAGAGGTGTTTTAATGTTTGACTATTTAATTGTCGGAGCAGGATTTGCAGGTAGCGTTATTGCCGAAAGACTAGCAAATCAGGCGGGAAAAACAGTCTTGATAATTGATACCCGCAACCACATCGGCGGCAACGCCTACGACCATTACGACAATCACGACATCCTAGTTCACAAATACGGCCCCCACATTTTTCACACCAATTCGCGCCAAGTTTTCGAGTACCTTTCGCAGTTCACCGAGTGGCGACCTTACGAACACCGCGTCCTCGCCAGCGTTGACGGTCAACTGCTGCCAATTCCCATCAATCTCAACACCGTAAACAAACTTTACGGACTGAATCTCACATCATTTGAAGTAGAAGATTTCTTCGCGAAAGTAGCAGAACCAAAGGATTACATTCGCACTTCCGAAGATGTTGTAGTCAGCAAAGTCGGCCGCGAACTTTACGAGAAATTCTTCCGCAACTACACCCGCAAACAGTGGGGAATGGATCCGTCGGAACTCGATAAATCAGTGATTGCGCGCGTACCCACCCGCATTAATCGGGACGATCGCTATTTTACCGATACCTACCAAGCAATGCCGCTGCACGGCTACACTCGGATGTTTGAAAAGATGCTGTCTCACCCAAACATCAAGGTGATGCTGAATACTGACTACCGGGAGATTGAAGGTTTTATTCCTTACGGTGAAATGATTTACACCGGGCCGGTGGATTCCTATTTCAATTATTGCTACGGGAAACTGCCTTACCGTTCCTTGGAATTCAAGCACGAGACGCTGAACGTACCCGTACACCAAGCAGCACCGGTGGTAAATTACCCGAACGAGCATTTATATACTCGCTGCACGGAGTTTAAATACCTCACGGGACAAGAGCATCAAAAAACAAGCATTGTCTACGAATATCCCCAGGCTGAGGGAGACCCTTACTACCCGGTTCCGCGTCCGGAAAATGCGGAAATATACAAGAAATATAAGGCTTTGGCTGATGCGACTCCGGGAGTATCTTTTGTGGGAAGGCTGGCGACTTACAGGTATTACAACATGGATCAAGTTGTCGCTCAAGCTCTGACAACTTACACTCAAATTACGACCAAGCCGGTGATTGAATTCGCGGACAATCTTAACGGTTCTGGCTCTAATTTAAGTTCGTCGAACGCAGTTGCTGAACTCCCAGTCGCTGCTTCTCTAGAAGTTGCTGCTGTTAACGGCAATGGCAAATCTGCTAGCAACTAACTGCAAGCTGTGAGTTGGTACGGTTCAGTTGACAGTTGACAGCAAACAGTTGACAGTTGACAGTTGACAGTTGACAGCTTGAGAAGGTAAGGTGCGCAGTGCGCACCCTACTCGGTTTTTATCAGTAAGGTGCGCAGTGCGCACCCTACTCGGTTTTTATCAAAGTTTTTTTAACAATGCAAACAACCGTTGAGGTAAAAATGAGCGTGATCGTGAAAATTATTTTGTCTCATCAGATTTTGGAAGGTTCTCTATTTCCTCAGTTTCAGAAAGAAATAGAGCGCTTAATTGAAAGCGACGGCAAAATTATGATGATCGATTTCTCAAATATCAAGTTCTTGAAAAATTCGGAGTTAATGGCTGTAGTGGCGATTATGAAATTAGTTAGAGACAGCGGATGTATACTTTTGATATCTGCCATGAGCGAACAAGTGAGAATGCTATTTGAACTCACGGGACTCGAACAGATATTTCAGTGTTTGCCACCTCCGGAAGAACCTCTCCTCAAAAGTGACCTAACTGAACCTTTAGGAGGTTTGCAAAGTGTTGCTAGCTAAACTTTGCAGTCAAGACTCATGGCCTGTAGCGATCGCCTGCTGCGTCAGTGAGAATGATAGCTTGATTTTACGAGTCGTTAGCTGACTGACAAACCCTACAAGTTGATAAAAGCGAGACACAAACGCAAGTAAAGCTCAGGCTGTTTGAAGTGAAAATCTTTAATTTTTTAGGGGGTAAATTAGAACGCAAAAAACTTGTGAAAGTCGGGGGAATTGTCGCTAATCTATAAATATAACTTCGGGTAGATGTGCCGATGAGTTGGTTAGGTAGAGAACTAGAAAATTGCGATATTGAAGAGTCTTCCACTTTAGACAATAAGGTGACTGTTCAAGGGCGGAAAACAGGTTATCCGCGCCCTCAATTGCGCCGCAGTAACTGGATTTGTCTGAACGGTAAGTGGAGGTTTGCTTATGATGACGCGGGACGCTGCGTGCAGCCGATCGACATTACGGACTGGAGTCACACTATAGAAGTGCCGTTTGTTCCCGAATCGGCAAAAAGCGGGATCGGCGACACGAATTTTCACGCTAACTGCTGGTACGATCGCGAATTTGACGTACCCCACACAGAAAGCAGAGTTCTCCTCCACTTCGGCGCCGTAGACTACCGCGCCCGCGTCTGGGTAAACGGTCAGTTTGTCATCGAACACGAAGGCGGACACACTCCTTTCACCGCAGACATTACAGCAGTTTTGAATCCCATCGGGCCGCAGCGGGTGACTGTTTGGGCCCACGACGACCCGCAAGATTTGGCAAAACCGCGCGGGAAGCAAGATTGGCAAATAGAGCCGCACAGCATCTGGTATCCGCGTACAACCGGCATTTGGCAGACGGTGTGGGTGGAATTGGTGCCTCACACTTATATCGATCGCATCCGCTGGACTCCCCAGTTTGAACGCTGGGAAATCGGTTTTGAGGCGTTTGTGGCGGGCGATCGCCAGTCGGGGATTCAAATTAAAGTTAAACTGTCGATCGGCTGTATGCTGCTGGTTAACGACACCTACGAAGTGATCAACGGCGAAATCCACCGCCGCATCGCCCTCTCAGACCCGGGGATCGACGACTACCGCAACGAACTGCTGTGGAGTCCCGAAAAACCTACATTAATTAACGCACAAGTTGAGCTGTGGGCTGACGGCAAACTGCTTGACGAAATTAAATCCTACACCGCGATGCGGACTGTCAGCATTCAGCGCGATCGCTTCATGCTGAACGGCCGCCCCTACTACCTGAGACTGGTGCTCGATCAAGGTTACTGGCCCGACACCCTGATGACTGCGCCCTCCGACGAAGCCTTGCGCCGCGATGTCGAATTAGTCAAAGCAATGGGTTTCAACGGCGTCCGCAAACACCAAAAAATCGAAGATCCGCGATTTTTGTATTGGGCCGACGTGCTGGGGCTGTTAGTTTGGGAAGAAATGCCCAGCGCCTACCGCTTCACTCCCAAGGCCGTTGACAGGCTGACGCGGGAGTGGACGGAAGCGATCGATCGCGACGCCAGCCACCCCTGTATCGTAGTCTGGGTGCCGTTCAACGAATCTTGGGGAGTTCCGAATTTAGTCGAAGCAGCAGCCCACCGCAACTACGTGCAAGCCCTTTATTTCTTGACCAAAACTCTCGATCCGACTCGCCCCGTCATCGGTAACGACGGCTGGGAAAGCATCGATACCGACATCCTGGCGATTCACGACTACGACAACAACCCGCAAACTGTAGCAAAGCGCTACGGGCCAGAAGTCCAGCTAGCGGATTTGTTCGATCGCGGGCGTCCCGGAGGGCGCATCCTCACCCTCGACGGACACCCGCACCAAGGACAGCCCGTGATGCTGACAGAATTCGGTGGCATCGCCTGCGCCGGCCGCGAAAACCCCGATTTTCACAGGGTTTGGGGCTACGTGCGGGCGTCGGACACCTCTGAACTGCAAAGGCGCTACACGGCGCTGCTGCACGTGGTAAACCGAGTGGAAATGTTCAGCGGATTTTGTTACACGCAGTTGACCGATACTTTCCAAGAAGCTAACGGTTTGCTGTATGCCGATCGCACTCCTAAGTTTCCCCTACAGGCGATCGCGGCGGCAACTCTCGGCTGGGATATTCCCGAAGAAAGTTCGCAGCCGCAAGCTATTACTCAGTGCTAAATCGATAGACTACCAACCAAAATCTCGTTTGTAGTGAGGACTTTAGTCCTTTCTTAAAGATCGGAAGGACTAAAGTCCTCACTACAAACCAAAATACCGTTTGTAGTGAGGACTTTAGTCCTTTCTTAGAAATATTTAAGGACTCGCATTCCCTACTACCAACCTTAAAATCTCGCTGTCAACTGTCAACTGTCAACTGTCAACTGTTTAATGATGTTTCAAAGTTTTTTCATGGGCGGATTTGAATGTTCGACCCACAAATTGCGATCGGGAAAACGCCTCGATGTCACAGCCGCCACCGGCCACGATAAATTTGCGATCGCCGACTACCAGCGCTTGCAACAGCAAGGCATCTACACAGTCCGCGAAGGCCTCCGCTGGCACTTAATCGAACAGACTCCCGAAACCTACGATTTTTCCAGCGCCCTGCCAATAATTCGCGCCGCCCGCGACACAAAAATGCAGGTAATTTGGGATTTGTTTCACTACGGCTGGCCCGACGATATTGATATTTTCAGTCCCGAATTCGTCTCCCGGTTTGCGAAGATGGTGCGCGCTTTTATGCAGGTGCTAATTTCAGAAACAGACCAAACACCTTTTGTAACGCCTGTCAATGAAATTTCATTTATTGCCTGGGCCGGCGGCGATGTCGCTTACATCAATCCCTTTGCTAAAGGGCGGGGAGACGAACTGAAAATTCAGTTAATCAAAGCGGCGATCGCAGCGATCGAATCAGTTTGGGAAGTCGAACCCAGCACCCGCATCGTTCAGATTGACCCGGTAATTAATATTATTGCCGATCCTGACAAACCGGAGGATAAAGACGCGGCGGAAGGTTATCGCTTATCTCAATATCAAGCTTGGGATATGTTGGCGGGACGCTTTCGCCCCGAGATCGGCGGTCAGGAAAAATATCTCGATATTATTGGGGTGAATTATTACGATCGCAATCAGTGGATTCACAATGAAGAACCCATGAAATACACCGATCCGCTGTACCGCCCGTTTAGCGAAATGCTGCAGGAAGTGTTCGATCGCTACGGCCGGCCCTTATTCGTAGCAGAAACAGGCACTGAAGACGATTTTAGACCTGTCTGGTTCAATTATGTGTGCAGTGAGGTAGCGGTGGCAATGAAAGCGGGCGTTCCGATAGACGGAGTTTGTTTGTATCCGATTGTTAACCATCCTGGTTGGGATGATGACAGGCACTGTTACAATGGTTTGTGGGATTATTGCGATGAATTGGGCGATCGAGAGATTTATCAGCCTTTGGCGGATGAATTGCAGTTTCAACGGCAGCAGATTGAACCGCTGTTGAAGTCGCAGGATTGATAAGTGCTTCTGTAGGGTGCGCAATGCGCACCTTTTTTGACAATCAAATAATTAATAGTTTTAACATTCGCTTCACTCCTAAGAACGATCGGACAAACTCTAAGATTCATTTTCACAATTTTGGATATAATTTATCCAACATCTTCGTTTTGAACTTTTTCACTTTGACTGGCTTTGGCTTCCAACTCTGCCATTTTTTCCATTCTTAATTCATGTAATGTCTTCTTAGTCGAACCAAGCACTGCCCATTGATAAATATTTATAGAAGACCACCCAGTAACTTTCTTGCCCCAATTATTATAAGAAATTTCTTCTCCCTTAAATCTGACAAATGTATCGTCAATTATTATAGCTTCCGAGCTATCAAATTCTTTAATTTCAAGGCTCTCCCCAGCTTGGATTAATTGCCACTCAAACAGCTCGTCCATTCGAGGTAGCCAAGTTCTATTAAAGGCAGCAGCAGTCGATATAATGTCTCCCTTAATTGTAGAACCTACTCCGGCTAAACCCACATAAAAATCATCCAGTTGTGCCGGAGGCAAAATTTTTTCAATACTCAAAAAACCTTGCTTTCCTATAAAAACAGGAGTAATATTAAGACAAATAACGTCCACCCCATTTGAAATCAACCAAGCAACAGCAGAGAGGGTTTGCTCGTCAAAGGATGAGGCTATAAGTATGATTCGTTGTTTTTTATTAAAGGTTTTGAGTGCGTCATTGCTGGACAAAAATTTATTTAACTCTCGTCTCGCTTTTTCACTAGGAGTCAAATCACCTAATTCATATTCATCTTTGTGTATCTCGATATACGAGCTATAGACCGACTCTACAAGAGATTCAGGTGTGGAAATTTTGGCATAACTCGCGGCATACCTGATAGCTTGAAATTCAAAAGGTTCTTTTCTTGCCTTGATGTCTTGTACGTCGCGTTTAATCTCGATCAGCACAATATTGCCATCTGCATCAATGGCAGTCAGGTCGCTAATCCCGTTACTTGCATTACGAACTTGTTGACCAACAACTAGAAGAGTTTCGTCATCTCCAAAGAGCAAATTAATGTTTTGGCGCAAAAACTCTTCAATATGTCTTTCCTGTAAGTTTAACTCTTTAAAGTTTCTGGCTTTGATTTCTATGGCTTCGTTTCTTTGAATACCGCCGTCGAAAGTAACAGGTATGTACATCTGATAGAGATTTGATAGAATAGCAATTTAATTATATCAGAGCGATCGCACTTAAATTGTACTTTTAGTATATTACCATTCTCTTAAGTTGCATGAATAATTTAAACGCGGTAGGGGAATAAACCCGGTTTTTGTTTGAGCTCCGAGGCTAAGGAAAGAAACCGGGTTTCTACGAAAAATCTGGGTGGGTAGCGAGATATCTAGAAAGAAACCCGGTTTCTGAACTCAGACGCTTAATTATATAGGGCGATCGCTGGACACTTTATCATTTTTTAGAGGACTTTCGCCCGACGCCAGGGGTTTAAACCCCTGGCGGACTCGCGGACGATCGGCTTAAATTCGCACTCCTAACTTGACTTATCAACATAATTTCCGACTTTAGATAGGGGCGCATTCTCAAAACACGAAGTTATACTCCTAAAATCGACAGTCACAGACGCAGGCGGCAGTTAGAAACCGGGTTTTTTTACAAAAATCCTCCCTCGAAGCCAGCACTTAAAGTAAAAAACCCGGTTTCTTGGGCTTTAATGCGTAAGTCCCGGACTCATAAAAACGATCGCCCCTACCAAAAAATGCACTCCCAAACATTGCTAAAACCAGACGGCCGCCCGCTGAAACTCTACAGCCGCTACCCAATCCCAGAAGGCATCGCGGCAGTAAGTCCCAGCAACGAGCCCGTACAAGCAAACCCGCACTTTCGCTGGCATCCTTTGCGGGGGGAATGGGTAGCATATGCCAGCCACCGCCAGGGCAGAACATTCATGCCGCCGCCGGAATACAACCCGCTGGCTGCGACAATTAACCCTAAGTTTCCGACAGAATTGCCGCCGGGAGATTACGATGTAGCTGTTTTTGACAACCGCTTTCCCTCGATGACTTTGCAGGCAAAAAACGCACCTGCAAATATTGTCGAAACTTTGCCCGCTAAGGGCATTTGCGAAGTCGTTGTTTTCACTCAAGATCCGCAGGCTTCGTTGGGTTCTTTGGAGTTAAGTCACTTAGAATTGCTGTTAGAAGTGTGGGCCGATCGCACTTCAGTTATTGGCAGCAATCCCGAAATTCAATATGTATTACCGTTTGAGAATCGCGGCGTCGAAGTCGGAGTAACTTTGCACCATCCCCACGGTCAAATTTACGCTTATCCGTTCGTGCCTCCGGTGCCAGCGCGGATGTTAGAATGTCAGTCGGTTTACTATCAAAAAAATAACAGCGGTTTGCTGCAAGATTTGATTCAAAAAGAGATAGCTGACAAACAGCGCATTCTTTATTTAGACGAAGATGCGATCGCCTTTGTGCCCGCTTGCGCCCGCTACCCTTACGAAGTGTGGATTGCGCCGATCGCACCAGTTGCCACATTTATCGATCTTACCGAAAAACAGCGCCGATCGCTCGCCAAAGCCTTAAAAACAGTCGCCCTTAAATACGACGGTTTGTGGCACCGCCAATTCCCTTATTTGATGGCTTGGTTTCAAGGCCCCACAGACGGAAAGCCTCACCCGGAGGCGCATTTGCACGCCCAGTTTTATCCGCCCTACCGATCGCGCGATCGGCTAAAATACCTAGCAGGAACCGAACTCGCCGCCGGAATGTTTGCTAACGACGCTTTACCCGAAGAAAAAGCAAAAGAATTGCAAGCAGTATCTGTAAATCTCTATTAATAAAATTGGTTCGTAGTAAGGACTTTAGTCCTTTCTTCAGAGAGGACTGAAGTCCTCACTACGAACCTTTTAGAGAGGACTGAAGTCCTTACTACAAACCTTTAGAGAGGACTGAAGTCCTCACTACGAACCTTTTAGAGAGGACTGAAGTCCTTACTACAAACCTTTAGAGAGGACTGAAGTCCTTACTACGAACTTATATGATAAACTCATTAAACCCAGAAGTCGATCGCAAACTCGAATTCATCCGCAAAACTTTAACAGAAACCGGATCGAGATCCCTTCGATTGCGCGGCACTGACTGGTTTGCCTGGGCCACAGCGGGCGGTTCCAATACAGTATTGCTAACCGCAGAAACCGGAGTTGCAGAAATTTTAGTCACCGCCGAAAACGCTTTTGTGCTGACAGATGAAATCGAAGCTCAACGCTTGCAAGACGAAGAATTGCCAGCCAATTTTCAAAGGCACATCTATCCTTGGGCTGATGTTGCACAGCGCGAAGCTTTTGTCAATGAAATTACTGCGGGCGGTAACGTGATGTGCGATCGACCAATTCATCCCAAAGAAACGCCGATCGTCGCATCTTTACAGTCTCGCAAACAGACAATGATGTCAAGCGAATTAGAGCGATATCGGCGAGTCGGGCGTAAGGCAAGCGAAGCAATGACAGAGGTACTTTCAGCCGCCAAACCGGAATGGACAGAATATCAATTAGCGGGCGCCGGTGCAGAGGCTTTGTGGGCGAGAGGTTTGCATCCAGCGCTGACATTAGTTGCTGGAGAAAGGCGTTTGCCGCTGTACCGCCACGCCACCGCCACCGGCGAACAAATCGGCAAGCAAGCCATGTTAGTATTCTGCGCCAGAGGAAACGGTTTGTATGCAAATTTAACTCGATTTGTCTGTTTCGGTTCTATCGAAGAAAAGCATTCAGAATTGCACCGACAAGTCAGAGAAATTGAAGCTGCTGCGTTGGATTCGTGCCGCCCGGGAGTCTCGTTGAATTCAGTTTATGATACGCTAAAAACAGCTTACGAACAGCACGGATATCCTCAAGCAATTCGCGAACACCACCAAGGCGGAACTACTGGATATTTGGCGCGAGAAATTGTGGCGACTCCGGCTACTTCAGATATTTTAGCAGCAAATATGGCTGTGGCTTGGAATCCGAGTTTGTCGGGAGCAAAAATTGAGGATACGTTTGTAATTGGTAGTGAGGGAGTGTTGGAAAATTTGACGTTCGATCCGAATTGGCCGAGTGTAGAAGTAGCGGGAAGGTTGCGCCCGATGCCACTGGAAATATAGCCGATCGTTGTGAATTTAATGTTGTGCATTAAAACTCGTTTGTAGTAAGGACTTTAGTCCTTAGAAGCTCCAAACTGTAAGAAAGGACTGAAGTCCTTACTACAAACCTATTGTGGTTATACATCGCCATCTTGTTTTTTAAACTCTCAATACAGGCTTTTCGGGATTTTCAGGATTGGGAACTAAACGCTGATTTTTGCAATCTACCAGCAAGTCTAAAGTTTCTAACACAGTTTGACCGATTAGCACCATATCGCCTAAAACCATTGCCGCCTCGATCGTCTCGCGCCCTTCCAGTTCAATGATAACAGGTTCCGTTAATCCTACTGTTTCTTGTCTGCCGTCCGCATATTTTGCTATTTCCTGACTCCGAATTTTTAAGGCTCTTCTGGGTTTGCGGTGAAAACTGTATAATATAGGAACTTTACGCTAGAGGCTAAGCTTATGGATTTTCATCTTGACGGATTACTCAATTTGCCA
>RDYN01000123.1 GCA_004293365.1 Oscillatoriales cyanobacterium
CGAAGCCGTATCCTCGAATGCAGGAACCTCGCTGTATCTTAAAAAGTAAACAGGCTAGGTGATTGAGACTTGAGCAGTGCCATTGGACTTTAGTCCGCATCCAAGAAAGGACTAAATTTCTCACTACAAACCAATTTGATTGTCATCGTTCCATAAAGGTTTGATCGTTCGGACTTTAGTCCGCATCCAAGAAAGGACTAAAGTCCGAACGATCAAACCTATTTGATTCTGGTCATTGTAGCGGAAACAATATCAAAAATAAATCTCTTAATTTATACTTTCCAAAACAAAAAGCGCCCTCATTTCGAGAGAGCGCTTTTTGTCAATCAAAAGCTAAATTTAGCCGTTGATGGAAGGAGCAACCATTGCTACTGGGGTGACTTCACCGGCGGCCAAGTCGAGCGGGAAGTTGTGAGCGTTGCGCTCGTGCATTACTTCCATACCCAAGTTGGCGCGGTTGATGACATCCGCCCAAGTGTTGATGACGCGACCTTGTGAGTCGATAATCGATTGGTTGAAGTTAAAACCGTTGAGGTTAAACGCCATCGTGGAAATACCTAAAGCGGTAAACCAGATGCCGACAACTGGCCACGCACCTAACAAGAAGTGCAAGGAACGGCTGTTGTTAAAGCTGGCGTATTGGAAAATCAAACGACCGAAGTAGCCGTGGGCTGCAACGATGTTGTAGGTTTCTTCTTCTTGACCGAATTTGTAACCGTAGTTTTGCGACTCAGTTTCACTTGTCTCGCGAACCAAAGAAGAGGTAACGAGAGAACCGTGCATGGCAGAGAACAGAGCACCGCCGAATACACCGGCAACTCCCAACATGTGGAAGGGGTGCATCAGGATGTTGTGCTCGGCTTGGAACACGATCATGAAGTTGAATGTGCCGCTGATACCCAGGGGCATACCGTCAGAAAAGCTGCCTTGTCCGATCGGATAAATCAAGAATACCGCGGTAGCAGATGCCACAGGTGCAGAGTAAGCCACGCAGATCCAAGGACGCATTCCTAAGCGGTAGCTCAGTTCCCACTGACGGCCCATGTAGCAAAAAATGCCGATGAGGAAGTGGAAAATGACGAGCTGGTAAGGGCCGCCGTTGTACAACCATTCGTCTAAGGAGGCTGCTTCCCAGATGGGATAGAAGTGAAGCCCGATCGCATTTGAGGAAGGAACAACAGCACCGCTGATCAGGTTGTTGCCGTACATCAAGGAACCAGCAACTGGTTCGCGGATGCCGTCGATATCTACAGGAGGAGCTGCCACAAAGGCAATAATGTAGCAAACGGTGGCGGTGAGGAGAGTTGGGATCATCAGAGTCCCGAACCAACCCACATAAATGCGGTTGTCCGTGCTAGTTACCCACTCGCAGTAACGTTCCCAAAGGCTGCCACTTTCGCGACGCTGTAAGGTTGTTGTCATTTGGTTTATGATTGCTTAATTGAATTTTCAACGTTCTGTTGTGGAAATCTCCACGCTTATATTAGTAACATTATTCACTCAAGTTTGCCAAGGGTTTAGTGCTTACAATTAAAACTTTTTACAAACATTTACAAATTTTAATTTTTAGTGAATATTTGTAGTTATTTGCAAAGCAATATTACAAAAAAAATACGATCGACTACAGCGGACAGAGGAGCTGAATTTTTTGTCTGTAGGTTTGTTCAGCAGTTGAATTCAATTACTGTTGTTCAGGTCGATCGCCTTTCTAGTTAAATATCTCTTAATTAGGTTTTGAACAGATTATTTTTAATATTTGTTTACATATCGATGGTCGGTGGATTTGGGCAGGTAATTTTTTATTTGTATAATATTTGCCAGTTGGTTGATGGTGCGATCGCGCTACACTCAATAATCCTCGATCGAGCGAGTTCATTAACAAAAAAACCCGGTTATATCGTGTCCGGTGGATTGACCGCAATAAATAAAGTTCGGTTCGTAGTGTGGACTTTAGTCCGCAGTATGTTGCGGACTAAAGTCCACACTACGAACGGTTTTTGTTTCTGAGGATGAGTTCGCAAGTTCTGCGGGAAAAATCAGCCTTTAGCCTGGGGGCCAGTTCATTTGGCGTCCGCCGAGAATGTGAAGGTGCAGGTGATCTACGGTTTGTCCGCCGTCATTGCCGGTATTAATCACGACGCGATAGCCGTTACTGAGTCCGAGTTGTTCCGCTACCCGCTTGACAGTCAGCAGCAGGTGTCCCATGAGGGCATGATCTCCCGATTCGGCATCGGCTAATTTGGGAATAGGTTTTTTGGGAATGACGAGGATGTGGACGGGCGCTTGCGGATTGATATCTCTGAAGGCGAGGGCTAAGTCGTCCTCATAAACGATGTCTGCGGGAATCTCTTTGCGGATGATTTTGCTGAAAAGCGTTTCTTGGGTTGTCATGAGTGTTAACGAAGTTCGGCAACGGGCAATGTACGGGATGTAACGGATGTAACGGATAAATTTTCAGGGAAGGGGGAAGGCGGAGGGGACAAGGGGAGGAAGGAAGGGGGAAGAGGCAGGAGGAGAGAAGGAAGAGGAGAAAAGGAAAAGGCAATGAAAAGTTTTTCTTGCCTCTTCCGATATTCATTAGTCATTGTTAATCATAATAGATGATGGAGCGAAGACAGGCAAATTGAGGATAAACAAAAATGCTTGCGAGGGTTTGGAGTGCATCGATCGTAGGAATTGACGCGGTAAAGGTGGGTGTAGAGGCTGATGTGTCGGGGGGACTGCCGAAAATTGTGGTTGTGGGGTTGCCCGATTCGGCGGTGCAAGAGGCTAAAGAAAGGGTTAAGGCTACGCTCAAAAATTCGGGATATGGTTTTCCGATGCGGAGTATTGTCATAAATTTAACTCCGGCGGACTTGCGTAAGGAAGGCCCGAGTTTTGATTTGCCGATCGCCATTGGCATTTTAGCAGCATCGGAACAGGTCAGCGCCGAGCTGTTGGGAGATCATTTGTTTTTGGGGGAACTCTCGTTAGACGGGAGTTTGCGGCCTGTGGCGGGGGTTTTGCCGATCGCCGCTGCTGCTGCCAAAATGGGTATTTCGGGGTTAATTGTACCAGCGGCCAATGCCACAGAAGCGGCTTTGGTAAAAGGAATATCTGTTTACGGTTTTGAAAATATATTTGCAGTTACTGATTTTTTGAACAATCCTCAAGTTTATTCACCAATACAAGTAAACGGTAGAGAAGAGTTAGGCAAAACGCGGTTTCCGGGTCTAGATTTGAAGGATGTAAAGGGGCAAATTCACGCGCGGCGGGCTTTGGAAATTGCGGCTGCGGGGGGACACAATTTAATTTTTGTCGGGCCTCCAGGGAGCGGTAAGACGATGCTCGCAAGACGTTTGCCGGGTATTTTGCCACCGCTGACTTTTGATGAAGCTTTGGATGTGACTCAAATTCATTCGGTGGCTGGGCTTTTGAAGGATAAGGGTATGCTGGTTAGCGATCGACCTTTTCGCAGTCCTCACCATTCAGCATCCGGGCCTTCTCTAGTTGGCGGCGGCAGTTTTCCGCGTCCGGGTGAAATTTCCTTAGCACATCGCGGCATACTTTTTCTGGATGAATTAACGGAATTTAAAAGAGATGTTTTGGAGTTTTTGCGACAGCCTTTAGAAGAAGGTTATGTGACGATTTCTAGAACCAGACAATCGGTGATGTTTCCGGCACAATTTACATTAGTTGCGAGTACGAATCCTTGCGCTTGCGGTTACTATGGCGACTCGATCCAACAGTGTACTTGTTCGCCCCAAAAGAGGGAACAATATTGGGCAAAACTTTCGGGGCCTTTGATGGATCGGATCGATTTGCAAGTGGCGGTTAATCGTTTGAAACCAGAGGAAATTACCAGACAGGCGACGGGGGAGGAGTCGGAACCGGTGCGGGTGAGGGTGCAGCGGGCGCGAGAGATGGCGACTCGCCGTTTTCAGTCGGAATCTGGGTTGCGGTGCAACGCGCAGATGCTAAGCAGCCACATTAACACATGGTGTCAGTTGGATGATGCTTCGCGGAATTTGCTGGAGATGGCGATTCGGAAGTTGGGGCTTTCGGCGCGGGCTAGCGATCGAATTTTGAAGGTTGCGAGAACTATTGCTGATTTGTCGGGGGATGAAAGCTTGAAGACTAATCACGTGGGGGAGGCGGTGCAGTATCGGACGATCGATCGGATGCAGTAGAATTATTTGCGATATGAACGTCGATATGTCGATATAACCCTTCTCAGATAAGGAATGACAATTAAATAACTTACAATTTTAATTATTGTGGGATGGGCGTCCCGCCCGTCCTACTTTCAAGAGTATAAATTATTTAATTCGCGATCCTAAGTGAGGTATGTTGTTGGGCTTTAGCCCTCTTATAGTGATTGTATACTAATGAACGAAAATTTAATAACTTACACTCTTGAAAGTGGGGTATTGGGGCTTTTCTGCCCTTTTTGGACGGGCTCTCCCGCCCATCCCACAACAACAATTAAAATTGTAAGTTATTTAATTCGCGATCCTCAGCGAAGTCCCATCAAAAAATCCATTTACATTCATACCTCATCTTTCGCTCGAAATGCTATAGCGGTTTGCAGAAAGATGAGGTATGGCTGACAGCTTCTAGAACCTCTAAACTAAGAGGGCCCAAGCCCAACTACGTCCGCGAATATTTTTGAGAAGGGCTATATATTAACTAAATTGGATATATAGAAATACGCTTGAGTTAATACATTCCTATTTAGAAACCTCTGGGAAAAATAGACACGCTCGATAGCTTCGCTCTTCCCTCGCAATGACAAAAAAATCTTAACTCAACCTTAGAGGTATCACTGACAGCTTATATAACAACAAAAATAAGAGGGCTAAAGCCCAACAACGTCCGCGAATCTATCTGAAAAGGGCATTGTACCAAGCATCAACAAAAATTGCTACAACACAATCTTTCGGTGGAATGAGCGTCCGAGTTGTTTCCTCAAATATTCTCGCCTGTGCTTCCCTCGATTTTCGATTTTTTCGGTACAAGCGATAGCGACACACCCTACAAAATAAATTGGGAGAATTGGTATTATTTACGACCAGTCAACAAATAAGTAACCATGTATCCCTTGCCCTTAACTTGAATCGCCCCTCGCTTCTGAAAAGTGTATTTATTCTTTAATATTTCGTAGGTTTCGGCGGTGACTTGAATGCAGCCTGTTATTCCGTGGGATTCCATGCGCGAAGCAATATTTACTGTGTCGCCCCAAAGGTCGTAAATAAACTTTTTTAAGCCGATGACGCCGGCAACTACAGGGCCGCTGCTAATTCCGATCCGAATGCTGAATGGTTCGGAATGATTTAAGCTCAGAAGCCGGATTTCTTGTAGCATATCGATCGCCATATTCGCCACCGCCTCGGCATGATCCTCTCGCGGCGTAGGTAAACCGCCGACAACCATGTAAGCGTCACCAATAGTCTTAATTTTCTCCAAACCGTGGCGATCGGCTAAATGGTCAAAAGCTGAAAAAATATCATTGAGCACTTTCACTACCGCAGTCGCTGAAATTCTCGACGAAAGCTCTGTAAAGCCCACAATGTCGGCAAACATCACCGTTACTTCCCCAAAACTTTCGGCGATATTATGTTCATTGTCTTTCAAACGCAGGACGATCGCCGCCGGCAAAACATTCAGCAACAGTTGCTCGGATTTGGCTTGTTCCAATTCCAACTGTTGGTAAGCAGCCTGCAACTGTTCGGTTTGGAGAATTCTTTCTCGGGCTAGCTTTTCGATTTGGGCGGTGCGACTCAACGCTGTCAGCATATATGTCACCGGCAGCAGAGTCCACAACATCCCCATACTCAGAGTTCCCCAAGAACGCCAGTGCTTGCGAGTCTTCCGAATTTCCGGGGTTGCAGACACGTATAAAGACCACTGACTGCCGCTAATTTTCAGCACCCTTTGGCAAGCTGCATACTGCGGGCCTGGATTGTCCAGAATCGGGCAGTTTGACCTTTGAGTTACTTTCGCAGCGGCCGATGCGGTGAACACTTGTTGGGTGGAGGATTGGAACAGCGCCTCAAATTGCGGAATTTGCCCGTCAGCAGCCAGATTTTGGAGAACGGGGTCGCCCGTTGGCGGTAACAACGGCAGTGCTTCTGGCTTGTCTGGAGCCTCGCTGGCGAGATAAATGGTGAGGTAGTCGGTATTGCGTCCTTTTAAAGAGGTTTGGAAAATATCTTTGCCTTGAAATACGCCCAGAACAAATCCTTGCAGCAGTTGGCGGCGGGATTCTAGGGTAGTCGGTTTAGTGCTGTTTTCGTAAATCGGAACTATTACCAAAAGACCGACTTCCGGGGAATTGCCCTGAATTAGACCGGCGTAGCTGGTGACAATCATTTCTCCAGTATCGCGCGCGCGATCGATCGCGGCGCGAATTTCTGGGTGGGAGGTGAGGTCAAATCCCAATGCTGTCTCGTTTCCCGCCGTTGGTTCGACGTAGAAAGCTGGGAAATATTCCGAACGCTGGCCGGCCTTGCGTAGTTCTCCCTGGGGCCCGCGTTCTGTAATCTGGAAGCTGGAGTCGGTTTCGGTTCTGGCTTGGGCTTCGTAGTTGGCCCGCTGGGAATTGGGAACGCGGGGGGCCCAAGCCAGCAGTTGCAGGCTGGGGTGAACGGACAGGGGACGGCCGACAAACCGAGCAAAAGAAGAACGTTCGACGGCGCTAAACGCTTTCATGTAGTCGCTGAGGGCGAGAACTGCGTCTAAGTCGGAGTTGAGTTGGCGTTCGATGCCGATCGAAATATCGTCGATGCGGCGGTGCATTTCGTAGTCGTGGCGCCTGTCTTCCCAGTCCCAAACCAAGGCAAATGCCAGGGCCGAGAATCCGACACCCAAAACAAGTGTCAACCCGGCTGGAATGTAGCGAGACCAGGATAAAGGTAGTTTTTTCAGCATAATTGCCTAGCGAATAAGGGCAGCAGATGAGCACACCGCGCAAGTGAGATTAATTTCGGCGTCTCAGTGCCGTTAATTCAAAACCCTGATAACTCAAGCACCGACGGCAATTTGGCATTAAAAGTTAGATATAGCCTCTCGATCTCCCATAGGAGGTACTATGCGGCATAGGGCATAGGGCATAGGGCATAGGGCAGACCTCACCACGCGATCGAACCGCTATATTTAAACTTTTATCTAAATTTCCATCCTTTACACCGGAATTTCAATCCAGAATTCTGCTCCTTGTCCGGGCGCTGAGATGCACCGCAAACTTCCCTTATGTTTTTCTACCACAATCTGATGGCTGATGGACAATCCCAAACCTGTTCCAGACCCAACCGGTTTTGTGGTAAAAAAGGGGTCAAACAGGCGCTTGCAAACGTCTTCGGTCATTCCCGGGCCGCTGTCGGCGATGCAAATGACCGCGCGATCGCACTCGCCGACATTGCTTTTACTATTGTTCAATCCAGCTTTTTTCATTTCAGTACGAATCACGATCGTTCGAGGTTTATTGTGATTTTCTACAGCGTCGATCGCATTGCTGATAATATTAAGAAATACCTGATTTAACTGCCCAGCACAACAGTTGATTTTCGATAGATTCCCGTAGTCTTTAATAATTTCTATTTGTTTTTCCTTGATACCTTTATGCAATCGATGCTGCACAATTAACAACGTACTTTCAATTCCTTCGTGAAGGTCTGCCAACTTTATCTCTGATTGATCTAATCGCGAAAAATTCCGCAGCGACAATACAATATCACTAATTCTTTCTACTCCTACTTTCATAGAATTTAGCATTCTGGGCAAGTCTTCCTTGAGGAAATCAAACTCTACTTGCTTCAGTGTTTCGGTAATTTGCTGAGCCGGAGATGGGTAATAGTATTGATAGAGATTCAAAAGTTCTATTAAGTCGTTAAAATAGATATTGGCGTGAGAAATATTGCCGTTAATAAAATTTGCAGGATTGTTAATTTCATGGGCGATACCAGCCACCATCTGGCCGAGGCTAGACATTTTTTCGGATTGAATTAATTGGATTTGAGTGTGTTGGAGTTGTTCGTAGGCTTCTTGCAATTGAGCTGCTTGTTTCCTCAATTGAGATTCCGAAGCTTGGAGTGCTGCTGCGGAAATTTTGCGGTTAGTGATATTTTCAATCATTCCTAAGTTGTAAATCGGTTTTCCTTCGCCATCTCGAATCAAAGTAGCTGTCACATTTACCCAAACAGTTTTACCTGTAGCCGAAATATGGCGAATTTCGATTTGATAGCTCGGAATTTCTCCCCGATTGAGAGCGGCAGCAAGTTGGAGATTGTTTTGGCGATCGTCGGGATGCCCAATTTCTATAAATGTTTTACCCAGCAATTCTGCTGCTGTATATTGTAGCATTTCGCAGTAAGTTTTATTGACTCGCACCAACTGGTTATCATCTAAATTGGCTAAGTAGATACCGATGGGTGCATCTTCAAATATTTTGCGAAATAGTTCCTCGCTGGCCCGGACTTTAGCTTCGAGGGAAAGCCGATCGGTGATGTCTTCCAAAGTACACAAAATGCCGACGACATTGCCGTAGTTGTCGTGCAAAGGTATTTTATTTGCATCCATCCAGCGCTGGGTGCCGTCGGCTTGCATTTGAGGTTCAATAATGTGATATTCTGGGGTGTTGGTTGCCATAATCCGGCGATCGCAATCTCGGAAAAATTCAGTTTCTTCTGGCTTCCAGGGCATATCGCAGTCCGTGAGACCGGCGATTTCTGTGGGATGATTCAAACCTGCGATGGTGGCAAAGTTTTTGTTGCCTCCCAAGTAAACTGAATCTCGATTTTTCCAAGCGATTAACTGAGGGATGTTGTCGATCACCAACCACAGCATTTTTTTGGATTTTTGCAAAGCTTCCGTGCGTTCTAGGACGCGCTTTTCCAGTTCTTGATTGGCTTGTTCTAGGGCAACTTTTGACTCGCCCAGGGCAATTTCTGCTAGCTTGCGATCGCTAATATCGATTGTCACCCCTTCCCAAAGTATCTCGCCGCCCGGTTGCAGTTCGGGGCGGGCTATGGCGCGAATCCATTTCAGTTTTCCCGATCGCGTAACGATCCGCCCTTCATATTTCCAAGGTTGTAAATTTTCCCCGCAAATTGTGAGTGACTCTAGCATCGGTTGTAGGTCTTCTGAATGCACCAACGACCACATTAAATTTGAGTTTTTTTGAACTTTTTCTGCACTTAATTCGTAGAGTTCCCAACAGCCGGGACTGACATAAATAAATTGGTTGGAACCGTCGGGATGCAGCAAGTATTGATAAATCATTCCCGGCAGGTTGGCGGCCATTTTTTGGAATCGGGCTTCGCTTTGCTGCAGTGCTGATTCTGCCTGTTTGCGATCGCTAATGTCGATCAACAAGCCATCCCAAATAATGTCACCTTTTTCGCTCAGTTCGGGTCGGGAAGCCCCGCTAATCCACTTGATGCGATCGCCCGGGAACACTAATCTGCCTTCCCAGCGCCAAGGATCTAATGTTTTAGCTGAGATAGCCACAGTTTCCTGGAAGCTTGGCGCATCGTCTGGGTGAACGATTTCGATCGCAGGAATAGCAGAATTTTCCAGCACCTCTGGTTCTAATTCGTAGAGTTCGCGACAGCCGGAACTGACGTAGGGGAATGACAAAGTACCGTCTGCTGCTAGCTGAAATTGATAAATCATGCCGGGAACGTTGGCGGCTAGTTTTTGCAACCTCGCTTCGCTTTGCCGGAGTGCGGTTTCTGCTTCTACGCGATCTGTAATATCATAAAATGCCGATAAAATTGCTGCTTCGCCCTTAAAATTAATCGCTCGCATCGACATCTTTACCCAAAAAAAACTGCCGTTTGCTTTCTTGAGGCAGATTCGATCGCTGTCGCTAAAGCCGTGCTGTTTGACTAATTCTAGCAATTGACGGCGATCGCTGGCATTAGCATAAAAGTCGAGCTTTTTTTTGCTACCGACAAGCTTGTCTGAACTCAAACCGAAAGTTTTTCCGAAGGCAGAATTTGCGTACAAAATTGCGCTGTCACAACGGCGCGTAACGATCGTAGGAATGGGAGTCGCACTAGCGATCGCCCGCAATCTTTCTTCGCTTTCTTCCCTGGCTGTTTCCGCTGCGACTCTTTGGGTAATATCGTTCTGAACTCCGATAAAATGAGTTAATTTGCCCTCGCCATCGAGGACGGGGGAAACAGTTAATTCGTTCCAAAAATGAGTTTTGTCTTTGCGGTAATTTTTGAGAATTACCTTAACTTCTGTTCCCGATCGCAAACTGCTGCGGAGTCTGTCTAATTCGGCGCGATCGGTATCCGGGCCTTGCAAAAACCGGCAGTTGCGTCCAAGGACTTCTTCCCGGGTGTAGCCAGTCAGTTTCTCAAAAGCAGGATTGCAGTAGATAATTGGTGTTTCAGGCAAGCTTGCATCTGCAATGACGATGCTGCTGCTCGACGCTGCGATCGCCCTTTCTAGCAGAGACAGGTGGAAAGAGTCTGTTGTCATCGGTGGCAATACCCACACTCCCAAAGAGCGGACAGAAAAATAAAAATTTATCGATAGCTTGACGCATTCTTATTTTATTATCTTATTTTAATTTAGCTTTTTCCACCAAGCCTACAGAAAAAAAGCCGACAAACAAAGAATATCGGGCAATTTCAACGGCTATCTCATTTTAGAGTTCTGATTTAAGATTTTCTCTCGCCGATGACTTATGCTCTCAGGGTGGGGAGCAGATCTACAGCAGTTGTATTTTTTTTTGAAACTGGTATTATTTGCGATCGCCAATCATATCATGTCGGGTGGATTACCATAACAAAAACGGTTTGTAGTGCGGACTTCAGTCCGCAGCTTGAGAGCGGACTGAAGTCCGCACTACAAACAAAAATCGAATAATCTATCTAGATTGACAAGCTGATGCAAGAACCCCGAGCAGTTTTGCTGACTTCAATCCTGGCTTGAAAAGCTTCTTTCAGGTGCGGCATATGGGTGACGGTGAGGATGCAGGCGAAGTCAGAGGCGATCGCATTAATTGCAGCAATCAGGCGATCGCACCCTTCCGCATCCTGAGTCCCAAATCCCTCATCAATAATCAACATTTGCAAAGCCGTCCCCGCCCGCTGAGACAGCAATCTCGCCAGCGCCAGCCGAATCGCAAAATTAATCCGAAAAGCTTCGCCGCCCGAGTAAGTTTCATAGGGACGAGTACCGCGAGCATCCGCAATTAAAATGTCTAAAGTATCAATCAATTTAGTGGCTTTTTTAGAAGCCGCCGCCCGCTGAGTAATAAATTGCACGTGCAACTGATTCGCGCTCAATCTCGACAAAATCTGATTAGTTTCAGCTTCCAGTTGAGGCAAAACATTTTCAATCATCAAAGCTTGAATCCCGTTCTTGCCAAAGGCTTGACCCAATTCTTGATAAACTTTGTATTGGCGTTTAGCAACCTGCATTTGCTCTTTTTGAGCGACTAACTGAACTTGCAGATCTTCCAGATTTTGCTGCTGCTGCTGGAGGCGTCCGAGACTTCCCAAATGTTGGTCTAGCTGCTGGCGGCGGCGGCTTATTTGTTGTTCGATCGCACTTATTTGAGCAGTCGGATCGGGATGTTCTTGCAACTGCTGGTTCATCGCGGCAGTTTGAGCAGTGACAGCTTGCAAATCGCGATCGCGCACGGCGATCGAACTGGCGATTTCATTAACCCGCTGCTGCACTTGGGGGAATTGCTGAGTTGCCGATCGCAATTTTTCAGCGCGGGCGATCCAAAATTGTGTTTTACGCATTTCGCTGCGGACGTGTTCGTGCTGTTCCAAGTTATAGCCAACTTCCGCAATGTATCTATCTAAGGACAGAATTTGCTGCTGGATTTGGGAGCTATTTTTTTGCTGTTCTAACTGTTGCTGTACGGCGGCTAATTGAGTTTGCAAATCCGGGCGGCGGCTGTTAATTTTATTAAGTTTCTGCTGAGCGTCTTTGATTTGAGCTTGCTTAATTTCCGCCCACCGCAAACGCTTTTCATCGCTGCGGGCGAGAGAGTGGCTGCGATCGCTATAATTGAGCTGTTGCAGTTGCTGTTCAATTTGCTGGAGTTCCCTCAAATCATCAGATCCGTACTCGCCAGTACGCAGCAACCGCTCTATTTCCCTAGCATCTTGACGCATACTTTGCAGTCGAGTTTCGTCTTGGCCCAGGCTATCCAATTGTGCTTGCAAATGGCTGCGGCGTTCCCGCAATTCTTGGTAAGGCGCTAATTCCTGTTCTAGTTCGCGGTATTCGTGTCTGAGGACTTGAATTTCGCGCTCGGAAACTGCCAACTGTTCGCGGACAACCCACAGTTGATTCCAGATTTCCTGCTGTTGGGAGTGATGTTTTGTGACTACCAAATTCCAGTAGTGTTCGTCTAAAGGTCGATCGCACAAAGGACAATTCCCAAAATTTGCATCCCGCACAATCAAAGGCGAATTAACTTCTTGAGTTTCGGCAAAATTGGCAGATTTAGCTTCAGTTGCGCTGGTTTCTGCTTCATTTTTTCGCAGCAGTTGCAATTTTTGGTCAATTTCGGCGAGTCGGGTTTGATAGTCGCGGCTTTTAGATTGCAGATTTTCTAGAAAGCTGTGCCTTTCTTGGCCTTTTTCGCGGACTCGTTCCTGATAAACTCGCTTGTTTTCCAACTGAACAATTTGATGGGCGATGGCGGAGATTTCCTGCTGCAATTGCGGCTGTCGCTGCTGTTGCTGAACCTTCACCTGTCGGTTGATTTCGGCTAAGCGGGCGGTTAAACCGGCCTGGGCGCGATCGAGCTTTTGTTGCTTTTGCTGCTGCTGTTGGAGCAGCGGCGAAACTTGCAGTTGCAGTTGCTCTAGTTCGTTGAGGCGCGATCGGGCGGATTGCAACTGTGCGAGTCCTTTGTCAACCTCCGGCTGCTGCTTGAGAACATCTAGAACATCTTTTTCATCTTGTTCTAAGACATCTAATTGAGCTTGCAACTGCTGAATTTTGTTTTGCAAAAGGCTCAATTCTTGCCGTTGCTGTTCTTGCAAGTTTTGGCGCTGATTTTGCGCTTGTTGGTGAGCTTTGAATTTTCCAGCCTGCGTCTCTTCTGTGGATTGTAAACTCTGAAAATAGGCAATTCCTGCTGTTATCTCATTTTCTTGGGCGAGCAGGGCTTGCAGCTCGTGTTGCTGCTGCTTGGCGACTGCGAGTTCTTGCTGCAAGCGGCGACATTCTTGAGAGATATTATAGTGTTGTTGCTGGTGGCCGGCGAGGAGTTTTTGCCAAGTTTGGCGGTTGTGGTGCTGGAGTTGCAGTTGCTGCAAATGTGCTGTGTCGGCTTGCTGCTGTGAAGAGAGCAAATCGGTTGCTTGCTGCAATTGAGTTTGTTCGGATGCGATCGCTTCTTTTTGTTGCAGTTGCTCTTGGGTTGTCTGCAAGCCGTGTTTTAGGACTTCGACTTTGGCTTTAAAATCTCTGGCTTTTTCCTTGGCTTGTTCGGATAAAGTGTCGTAGCGATCGAGTTTGAGGAGGTTGGCTAAAACTTGCTTGCGCTCGATCGGCTTTTTGAGCATAAACTCATCAGCACGCCCCTGCCGCAAATAAGCCGAGTTAATAAAAGTATCGTAATCTAGCTTGATATGTTCGAGAATTTTCTGCTGAGTATTTCTCAGCCCCTTGTCCGTGAGAGTGCGAAAACTGAGTCCATCCTGAGTTTCGGCGCAATTCAAGCTAACTTGAAATTCCAAACTTCCCGATTGTCCGCGCCGGCGGTTGCGAATCACCCGGTAGATTTGGCCGCCGGTTGCGAAAGTGAAATCAACTCGGACATCAATTTCGCCGATATGGATGATATCGTCTTCTGTATCGCTGCGACAACTGCCCCAAAGCGCCCAGGCGATCGCCTCTAGGAGAGAAGATTTACCAGCACCGTTAGGCCCGCAAATGCAAGCAGTGTGCAAGCCGCGAAAGTCTAAAGCAGCTTCGCGATAGCTGAGAAAATTTTTGAGAGTAAGTTGTATAGGAATCATTTAAGGCCATCGCGCCATACAATCTATCTATAAATAACACTATTTGTGCGCTGTTGGCTAGTTATTCAATCCAGATTTATAGCCATCCTAAATGATTTGTACATATAGCAGTTCTCCAAAAAGTGAGGTATGCCCTATGCCCGGCGCAGGCCTATGCCCTATGCCCGGCGCAGGCCTATCCCTAGTCGTACCTCATCTTTCGCTTGAAAGGCTATATGTATGGGTAGTGCCAAGAGTCCCTATCCCCAGCGCCAAGACGGGCATAGCGGGGGTTGCTCCTAGGAAAATTACACAACAAATTTAGGACGGCCAGAGAACAATTTTGACATCTCCCCACACTACGAACTGCGGACTAAAGTCCAATGGCACTGCTCAAGTCTCAATCACCTAGCCTGTTTACTTTTTAAGATACAGCGAGGTTCCTGCATTCGAGGATACGGCTTCG
>RDYN01000124.1 GCA_004293365.1 Oscillatoriales cyanobacterium
GGCTTTCACAAAAATTCAACTCTCTTTAGAACGACCGAGAACAGTATGGGTAGCAATTCAATTCGTAGAATTATCAAAATGCACGGGTAAGAAAGTAATAGCCATCGTCATGAATGCAGATACTTTCGATACCGCCACTGAAATAGATTATTTGATGAGTAATGTTGACTTATCAACAGCGACCGAGGAGTGGATAGTAAAAACTTATTCAAAAAGAAATTGGGTTGAAGTTTTCTATCGGGAAGCCAAGGGATGGTTGGGATTAAATGAATATCAAGTCAGAGATGAAACCAGCCTAAAAAGACATTTCATTCTGGTGTTTTGTGCCTACACTTTCATCCTCTGGCATACCTTAACAGGAGGATTAAGGCGTACATGGGCAAACAAACCTTTAAACACTTTTACTCAGGCACTCGAAGCATTTCGGACAGCCATATCTTTTAGGTTTGTCAAATGGTTGAACCAAAATTGGGACCTATTATCCGCTTATAAAGCCAGTTTAGGCCTTGTTTGGGCTTAAAATTTGTTTAAGTCCCGCTAAGTAAGTGCATCCCAGTCGCGCTTTACCGTCACGCCCCGTATCATGCCCTGTGTGCCGATGTCTTTGAAGCCTAGGGAAAAGCTCACACAACCTGCGGGACAACTGATTGCTAGCTTTGACAGGGTTATCCCGTTTATTCGATAACTCACGCCATATCAACTTCTCTTTGCCTTTGACAGTCTCAACCTTTAGCACCCCAGTCTTGATGTACCAGTCCTGCAACTGTTGCCAGAGGTCGGAAACGTAAGCTTGACCGTCGGGCTGAGGTTCTAAGCCGGCTTCGCGCATAAATTCCAGTAAGTGACTGGTACTGCGCGGTGTCCACTTGGGCTGTTTTTTCTCTTTGGCTTTGCCTTTACTGAGGTTAGCTAGGGCTGCTGTCAGTAATTTTTGCTGTTCTTTGAGGGCTTGAGACTGTTCGTTGATGGTTTGAGCTTGGATTTTAGCCAGCTCTATCATCTGAGCGATGTCGGTTTGTGACTGGGAATCGCTTGTGTCAGACGGTTCTGCGGTTTGGGCAACATCTAGCAGTACGTTTCTGACTTGCTTGGCTACTTGGGAGTCTCTCAGAAGCATTCCTAACCGCAGTGCAGCGCGGGGTGTCCAAATTGTAATTTTGTCGGTGTTAGGAGCTAGGTTCATTATGAACTTCACTTCTTTTAAAGCTTTGCCTCGCAAAACCGTCAATCCATCTGATTCGAGCTCGTCTAGGTGACGCTTTAGAACTGTTAAGCTGCTACGCAGCTAACCGGATAAAATAGCATTGCCTTTATTTTTTATTTTTCGCTCCCATTTGATAACCATTTCTCGTTCATTTAATAATCTATGTAGTAATTCTGACAATTCTTCTACTGACTTAAACAGTCGATGTGCTATATATTCTTTCGCTGAATGCCAGACCAATTCAATCAAATTATAATCGGGGCTGTAAGGTGGCAAAAATTCTAAAATAATATGAGGCATTTCGGCTGATATTTGGTTCAGAATATCTTTCTTTTTATGAAAACTAGCATGGTCTAAAATAATTACAATCTTTATTCCTGATTCGGCAAAACTTTCAGCTTGATTACCCAGTTCTCTCCCTTCTTGAACAATCGAATCATTTAAGGCCTTAATTTGCTCATAAAACCTATTGGAGTCTCCTTTTTTTATGACAAAATTTAACCTTTTTTTGTCATGATATCTCAATCCACCCATGATATTTACTCTGCCTCTTCTCCTTTGACCTGTGATTTTTTTGCGACTAGCTTTTTTACCCCAATTTTTTCTTGTTATCACTCGTAAGCTAAATCCACTTTCGTCCCAAAACCATACCTGTAAAAGCTCTGGGGTTTGTTTTGTTATTTTTAAATACTCGGATAGCTTCTGTTTAAATACTTCTCTTTCAACGGGATTTTGTTTGTCCTCTAAACTATATTTAGCCCAAATGTAAACGTATTTTTTTTATGTAGTATTCTGGATATTTGGGAACCACTCAATTTGATTGCTGTGACTTTTTCTAAATATGTTGCTAGTCTGGCTGCCGTCCATCTCCCAAATTCCTATCCATATTCTGCCGGTTCTTTATCGATTGTATCTATCAATATTTTTTCATACTCTGGAGTGACTTTGCGAAAATTACCTTGGCTTCTTTTATCTAAAAAACTATCCAAATTATCTGGGTCGCCATGAACTGACCAATAAGCTACTGTTGTGTAAGCAATCTCCATAAATTCACTGATTTCTCGATAACTTTTTCCGTCATTTATTAGCAATAAGATTAGAACTTTTTCCCTCACATAATTATCATCAGACTCTTTTAATAGTTTAATGAGTCTCTGTTTTTGATTTTGAGATAGATGGTTTTTGGCTGGCATACATTATAACTAATGATCGCTTATCTTATATTTATATTATACAATCTAGCTGCGTATCAGCTTAGCAGCGTTTCAGCCGGCACTTCATAATACTCAGCCATCTCCTGAGTAGTAGCAGCGCCAGTCCCTTGCCACAACGCAAACACTAAAGCCTTAGCCTTGCTGAGTACGTCCGATGCAGCTTCATGGGTGACTTGAGTCAACTGCCCGTCGCGGGCTGTTTTAGATTCCAGTAAAACTTCAGGTGCAATCATTTCCGACCCCCAAAGGTATGTATCCAATACATACCAATAGCAAGTTCGCTAATGTCGGAAAACATTAAGTGTTGCGATCGTCCGCAAGGACAATCGTCTAAAAATGTCATAATTATTCGGCTCCAAACGTTGTCATGTAACGGTTTGGGGCAGTCGTGACTTGGTTAGCGGGGTCAATCGCTAGTCAGTCGCGCATCAATCTTCCTTAGTTACTCACGATTACAGGTTTGCAGCCACTTGTCAACAGGTGCGACTGTAAAGTTTTGTTTCAAATTATTCGGCAAGCAACTCCATCACTTCATCGGACGTAATGCCGTAGATAGCGGCTAGCAGTTTGATATTTTTCACATCGCTACCTAACTGCTTAAGAACCTGAATTGCACTCCCTAAAGGAATAGCTTCCTTTGTGGATTGAGTTAACAAATCAATTGTTGTCTCAGTGTTGGCGCGACGCTTGTAAACAGTTTCATTCATCTGTGGTGAATGCCCCAGACTTTTAGCTCTTGTTTCTTGAGACATCCCCGCCATTTGACCGCTGAGATTAGCTAGATGGCGTAAAGCGTGGGTTTGAGTAAAACCTTTATTCCACCTTCTTAAGATATTTTGGGCGCGGTCACTATACAGTCCAGCAATTGTTTTCGGATTGGTTGATAGTGTTCCAATCTCAGGCAATTTGCCAGACTTAATTTCTAGGCCCTCTATCAAGTCAGGATGAGTAGGGGGAAGCATCGGCACACACAGTCGGTAGCCAGTTTTGGTCGTCGTGTCGAGTAATGTCTTGTCACCAACTACAGCAATCATCTTTATGTTGTTTGGCTCAATCAGTGCCGGGATAATAACGCCATCCTTTGTTTTAAAAGGTTTGTCAATGTTCTGAACAGCAAACACTTCGTGAACCCGAAAACCTTACACCATCTGCATTGAGAATACCCACAGCCACCGTTTGCGTGATTCCAGATGGTATCGCTTATCACCTGAGACACTGAGAACCTGAATGCGAAGTTTGAGAAAATCATCTACTGATAAGGTTTGCAGGTATTCTCGAAATTCTGTTTGGGTACCGTCAATTTCTTTAAGTCTACATAACAACTCAGTATCGCCAATAGTCTCAGCTAGTTTTTTCATAGCAGACAGGCAGTTCTTAAAGCATTTGGTTCCTTGCTTCTTGACGTGGACGACCGACAAAACATCTACTGAGTTTATAATCGCCTCCCTGGGCAACAGTTTGAAATATTGTCCGTAAACACACCCCCAGGAGCTTTGATGGCTAGCATTATTCTTGTCACGTTGTTGACGGCGTTTAGTGCGTCCTTCCCAGTATTCTTTCTCTACTTTTGCTATCGCCTCACCCAACGTCATCAAATCATTTTTGATGACGTTTTTATCCAAAATAACATCATCATACCAGGCTAAAAATCGGCTCTCACTAGAGAATGATTGCAAAGCGCTAGCAACTAGATGAGCTTTCCTCAGAGCGTCAGTGATGCCCTGCATCGTCAGGTAGCACCCACAGGTTCTGTTGACCCGCTTGTCACCTAACTTGAATTGCAGCGTTATGTAACCACCACTAGCTTTCCTGTCTCTTTTTAGCCCTACGCCCTTGGGACATTCTTTCTGTGCTTGTTGGAAATAGTCTAGAATCCGCTCGTAGCAAACAAGGTAGTCTGCGCTGGTACTTACTGTGACAGGATTAGATTTTTCGCTCATCTTTCGCTCCCTACTCTGATAGTGCTGAGTTTGACTGATGCACTCAGCCTACAGCAAGCCGCTCAGTGTTCGCTCAAATCAAAAACAGGACTTTCAGAGTGGGTGCAAAAAATGGCTAGAACGACGGAAACTCCTGATTCAAGAGCGAAGTTTTGATTTAAATCCCTCCGTGCTCACTAAAATTAATCAAAAGATCGATCGCGAACGATCGATCTTTTTTACGATCAATGGTAAAGGAGTTCTGGCTGTGCGGGCGATTTCAGAACACAGCAGCGCGCACCGCGCACCCTACAACAGACTGCTGACTATCACATATCGTCCTCGTCTTGACCTTGCACGCCCTGGAGAATCCGCGATAACTCACTCTTCTCATTAACCGAAATTCGAGTTGGAGAACCGCTGATTACCCGTTCGTAGCCGCGGAAGGAATCTTTAATTTGCGGGCCTCTTTCAGTAATCGTGTATTCTCGAATTCCTTTGTCGTGCCACGAACCGCGCATTTTAAACACATTAATTGCCCGCGACATTTCGCCTCGAATCTCTACATACTGAAGCATGATAATCGTGTCAGTAATTGTAGAAATATGAGAGTCAGTAATCGAATGAGAACCCATAAACTGGTCGCTGGTATTCGTAAAAAAGCCGGTGATTTCTTCCTGCTTCGCAAAACCTGTCACCCCAATCACAAATTGCCTGAAAGCATTATTGCTGACACCCCTAGCTAGGGCTGACAGCGAGTCGATCGCAATTCGAGAAGGTTTGAATTCAGCAATTTCTGATTTAATCGTCTGCAAATGGTCTTCCAAGCCCGCAGATTCCGGGTAAGTACACAGCAGTTTCAGCAGTCCTTTGTGTTCCATTTCCTCAAAATCAATGCCCCAAGAATAAGCATTGCGGAACAACTGAGCCCGCGATTCTTCATAGGCAAAAAGTAGTGCCCGATTGCCGTTCGTACAAGCATTCTGCAAAAACTTGCTTACCAACAGAGTTTTTCCGGTTCCCGTCGCACCGGTAGCCAAAATAATCGAGTCTTTAAAGAAACCGCCGCCGCACATCTCGTCGAGAGTTTTATCGCCGGAAGAAACCCGCACGTTAGAAGATTTTTGAGTTAATCGCATCGCACCCAAGGGGAAAATATTAATGCCATCATTGGTCATAGTAAAAGGATATTCACCCTTCATGTGAGTTGTGCCGCGCAACTTCAAAATTTCGATGGTGCGGCGGCGGCGTTCCCCTTCCAAGACGTTGCGAACAATCACTACATTATCCGACACAAACTCTTCCACTCCAAACCGCGCCACCGGGCCGTATTCTTCAACCCGTTCGGTAGTCATAACTGTAGTTGCGCCTACTTGTTTGAGGCGTGCAACTAAGCGAAAGATTTCTCGTCGCACCACAGATGCAGCTTCGTACTGCTGAAATACGGCTGTCACTGAATCTATAGAAACGCGCTTGGCTTTGTATTTGCGAATGGCGTACTGAATTCGCTCGATTAAAGCAGATAAATCAAAGTTTCCCACAATATCCTGACCTTCGGGGTCGGGGGAAGCGTCTAAAATAAATAGCTTGCCTTCCTCGATTAGCCGTGCTAAATCCCAGCCGAAACTGCAAGCATTTTTAATAATATCTGTCGGAGATTCTTCAAAAGTTACGAGCACTCCCGGTTCGTCAAAATGAGTGATTCCGTTATATATAAATTGTACGGCAAATAAAGTTTTTCCCGTTCCTGACGTGCCGCTGACTAGGGTGGTTCTACCGATCGGCATTCCGCCGTGACTGATGTCATCGAAACCCTCAATCATTGTGCGAATTTTTTCAACGCCTGCCGTTACCAATCCTTGTGGTTGCACCGTTTGACTAATTTCATTCATGTCGATTTTTGTCAACTCTCAGTATTCTTTAGTTGTCACTCATTAACCCCCAGCTCATGAGTCTTTATACCCAGTTTTTAGTTTGGGCTTGGGCTCAATAACTAATGACTGCTGACTGCCGATCAATGACTGTCTTCTGATTATCTTATGAATTCAGGTCTTCTTCGCGAAGTTCTTCATAGAGCAAATCTAATCCTATCAGAACTTTCTCGCGATCGGACAAATCGCCGATAATTTTTCGCACCGGCGGCGGCAGGATTTTCGCTAGGGTGGGGGTTGCTAGAATTTTGTCCTCTTCTGCTAGCTGAGGATTTTTGAGAACGTCTATGACTTTCAGGGCATAGACTCCTTGAAATTCCTGTTCTAGGATGTCTTTTAGGGTTTTCAAAGCTCGCACTGAGTTTGGAGTATTTCCAGCAACGTACAGCTTCAGAATGTAGGTTTTCTTCAGAGGAGTCATGAACTTTTTTAAATGTTGAGTATTAGTTGTCAGATGTTAGTTGTAGTTGTTATTGGTCTTGAATCCGCTGTTCTTTGTTATTTTATAATAATTTCAGCCTTGGTCTAGCCCTGCGGTTTGTGTTCTCCTTTCTTTTTTGTGGATTTTTACCTTCTACCTTTTATCTTTTACCTTGAGATGTCTCTTTGGGAATCGATCGCCTGTACATCTCGCACAGATGAGCGATGGCGTCAATCAGAGTCAAGCGGTAATCGAGCAATATCTCCTCGCTGCGGCCTTCTAATTTTAGCTGTTTAGCAAATTCGTCCATCAATTCCATGTGAATCTCTACAATTTGAGTCACGGGAACGTCTGCAAAAAAAGCCAAATTTACAAATTCATCGATTTGATTGTTGACTGCGGTATCTTCAGAAAAATAATGCAAAACGATGTCGCGATAACTTAATTTGAGTTGCTCCAAAAACTTTTGCTTCTCTTCTCCCGAAAGATTTCGCAAAAAAATCTGAGAATTTCTTTTATAATACACGCCTAAGTATCCTAATCGCTCCCGTAATTTTTCCGCAAGTCGGCGCTGCTGTCGTTGGAGTAAACTTTGAGCAGTCAATTGGGCCGTGGCATCGACCCTTGCGGATTGGTCATTGACAGGAACCGGAGTTGAAAGTTTCAGAAATTGTGCGATCGCCCGATCGATACTTGCACCTAGGTAGCTCGATCTCGCGATTGATAGTTGCACCTCAGCCGGGTGATAAAAAAAAGCACAACTTTGCTTTTGACTCTTCTCGGCGGTAGTCGCCGCGCCCTCCAAAGCATCTGGAGGTGGTGCTTCAGGGCTGCCATCCCCTGCCGGCTGGGGCAAAAAAATCACAGCAGGCAAAAAGAGCGATCGTTCTTGCAGCTTGCCCAGAAGCAATTGCAAATCCCTATCTACGTCAAACACCAAACAATCGAGGTGGTAATTGTGTTTGAGGAATCCCAAAAACTCCACCGCCGACTTAATGTGGGTTAACGTGTAGCGTTCGCCGCTCAAAAGCTCGATCGCATCGCTGGCAATTTTTTCAGAGCGGATAAAAATACCTATCGACAGTTGGGGCAGCAAACCTGTAGGTGAATTACCCAAGTTGCCCGAAAGTGCTGGATCGCTCAGAGTTGATATCTCCTTATATAAAATACTTAACATTTTAACAAATCTTTAAACATCTATTGTAACCAATCTTAACTGCCTAATAGGCGATCGGCTTATAGCAGCGGGATCGTCAAAGTGTACTTATTGGCAGATGTGTCAAGCACCCCCATCCTGATTTCTGCAATTAAGCTTAAGCCTTAAAATAATTGGTAGTTGCCTCAAATCAGGTGCAGGCATCAAATTCGGAGGTCTCGGTGCAGTTCTGGGGATCGATCGAGAACTGGTATAAAACTAATAAGATACAAAAAATCCGCAGCTACATTGGGTCTCAAAAATATTACTGCTATAGATAGCAGACTCTCAGGTTTGTTATGTCAACCACCAGCCCCACTCTCAAAAATTTTATCGAGCTAGTGCCGCTGTGCCTCCAAACGGCGGCGCTATCATCGCTACAGTCAATTTTCAGCTCCAGCAACTGCGATCGAGTTGCAGTGGTCAACGAACAGCTACAACCTCTAGGATTAGTTTACCTGCGCTGCTTTTGGGCCCTTTGGACCGATCGCACAAACGACTGGGAGCAACCTTTGTCAGCAAGTTCGATCGCAATCGAGCCGATCCGGGCCATACCTGGGACTCTGAGCATCAGCGAATTCTGGGAATATTTGCAAACAGAGGAGCTTGACACCCCAGCCAGGAGCCAAATCATCGGCGGTTGCTCCAAAAGTGCGATCGCCCTGACAGATGCCAGCGGGAAATTTTTAGGAATGCTAGACAGTCAGAGCCTGCTGCAATTCGCCGCACTTAACAGCAGCCTGAGGCCCGAACCCACTGAAGTCAAAGAAATTGAATCGAGATCGGTTTCTGCAGCCATCGCCACCGCCCTAGGATCTCAAGTGCGCTTCCTAGAAGCAGGATTGAAACCCTCAGAAAACCTCAACTCCCTAGTGCAACTCCTGGAAAAACTGCCCCTGCCCTTGAGATTGCAAACTCCCACCGGACAAATAGTCAGCCAAAACGCAGCGTGGCGGATTTTGCTGGGAGCTGGCCCAGAACCAGTTCCAGAACCGACAGCAAATTTGGGCAAACACTCGCCCCACAAACCAAGCCATGTAACAACAGAATACAATAGCGTGCTCTTAGAGGCCGTCACCTCTGAGTGGAGGAGCCTAGTAGGAGCAAGTCGATCGGGCGATTCCCTGCGGGATAGCTTCGATTCACGGGATGGAACCGCAGCCGCGAGTTGCCCCTTACCCCTGTACGCCGCCGCCTCCCCATCAACCTTAACCGCGACCGCTTGGTCTCCCACCGCCGGCAAACCAGATACATATATTTGTGACTGTCCCGTACAAACAGGTCAAGAACGGATCTGGCAATTTGTCAAACAGTCACTCTCAGATAAACTAATTTTAGTAATGGGACAAGATGTCACCGAAGAACATTTAGTCGCCAAAGAACTAGCAGCAAAAAACGCAGATTTAATCCACCTCAACCGACTAAAAGACGAATTTTTATCCTGCATCAGCCACGAACTAAAAACCCCTCTCACCGCCGTCCTCGGTTTGTCGAGCCTGCTCAAAGATAAATTGATCGGAGAACTCAACGATCGCCAAACACGCTACGCCAGACTAATCCATCAAAGCGGGCGGCATTTGATGACAATAGTGAACGACATTTTAGACTTGACCCGCATGGAAACCGGGCAGCTAGAACTAATTCCGGAACCAGTAGAAATAGCAGCCACCTGCAAAAGAGCCTTTGAACAAGCAAAACAACTGCAACAGCAAGAAGAAAAATCATCTCCCCAGCCAAGCCAAACCAAGGGTGCATCTTCCCAAGCAGAACCCCCCGCCAAAATAGAATTTACACTGGAAATAGAACCGGGAGTGAGCTATTTAATTGCCGACGAACTGAGGCTGCGGCAAATGCTCGTAAACCTCCTTTCCAACGCCATAAAATTCACCGAAACAGGTGGCAAAATCGGATTGAAAGTAAATGTTTGGGAAGGTTGGCTCGCCTTCACAGTTTGGGATACCGGCATCGGCATCCCCGCCGACAAACAGCACCTGATATTTCAGAAATTCCAACAGCTAGAAAGCCCCCTCACCAGGCGCTTTCAAGGAACCGGACTGGGACTGGTACTGACTCAGCGCCTAGCCCGTCTCCACGGCGGAGACGTTTCGTTTATTTCCTCAGAAAACCAAGGCTCTGAATTTACATTGTTGCTGCCCCCAAGTCCTCCGGGAAATAGCGGGGAAGAATCTCCATCACATACAGGCATTGATGAAGAATTATTGAAATCAAAATATCAGATTCCGATCGCCAATTCTCGCTCTCGTTTAGTATTAATAGTCGAAGCAGTTCCTAAATATATCGAAGATTTAAGCAAAGTCCTCTCCGGTTTGGGCTACCAAGTAATAGTCGCCCGTTCCGGCACCGAAGCGCTGGAAAAAGCCCGGAGGTTCAGTCCCGAAGCGATTTTTCTCAACCCGCTGCTGCCGCTGCTGTCCGGTTGGGACGTGCTGACGCTGCTGAAGAGCGATCCGGATACCCGATCGATTCCGGCGATCGTCACGGCCACCAGAGGCGAAAAAGAACGGGCTTCTGTCAACCGCGCCGAAGGCTTTTTGAGCTTGCCTGTGGAAGAAGCCGCTTTACGCCGGCTGTTGGCAGACTCGATCGGTCGCCCCGACGCCAGTACCAGCAAGGTGAGGAGTTCTTTAACCGTGTTGTGGCTCAGCCCGCAAAACAGTTCCTCTCAAGGTTCTGCTTTACTCCTCAACCCCAACTACTGCCGAGTTTTGGAAGCAGACGACCTCGGCCAAGCAGAACTCGTGGCGCGAATTTGGCGGCCTTCGGCGATCGTCTTGGACAGTACGAGTCAACTGCAAAACCCCTTAGCTTTCATCGAACAGTTAAGTCGGTCTCGAAATTTGGGTTCTCTGCCCTTAGTGACTTTAGACCCTGCAACGACGCAACTGGCAAATCAAGTCAAAAGATTGTCGGTATTTCCCTGTTTGGCGGCCCGCAGTCCCGAAGGCAGTGAAACCTCAGGCACCGGGTTGGGGGCGTCTGCGTTGTGGCAAGTGATTCAAGTAGCTGCGGGCATGAGTTGGAAGCCCAGCATTTTATTTGCTGACATTTCGACTTTACCCGACTTGCACTGCACCACTCGGGGGAATCCGACGGGAGAATTGGCAAAGGGCGATCGATCGACAAAAGCCGAGATTCCCATTGCCAATTCCAAGTTTTCTACTCCCAACTTTCAAGCTTTGATTCAGTACATCCAAACCGCAGGCTTTCGAGGGGCGATCGCACCTTGCTGGACAGAAGTTTTGCAGCAGTTGCAATATCAAAGCGTGGACTTAGTGTTGCTGTGCTTGCGAGATGCCCCGTCAGAATCGGCCGCCATGTTGCAAGCGCTATCGAACCTGCGGCAAATGGCTGTCAAACTGCCAATTTTAGTCTGGGACGATCGATCTGCTGTAAATTTGGAATCGGAGGCGATCGACTTTTTGCTGCAAGAAGTATCTGCCAAAATTTTGCCTTCTTCCCTGTCAGCAGCACAACTGTTAGACAAAATTCAACAGACTTTATTAACTAATTCAAATTCCTAAAAATCAAGACATTCCCCGGTTTGTAGTAAGGACTTCAGTCCTCTATAAAGCAGTGAATCAAAAATTTTATTCCTGAGTAAAAGTAGAATTGGGCAACTACCGAAATCAAAACTGGTTTCGCGTCGCGAGCCAACAAGCAATATCAAAACTCAGGAATATAGGTTATTATGAACGATCGAGAAACCATTATATTTTTTTCTGGGGCTATACAGTGCCTAATCGCATTCCTTTACTATCTCTGGTGCTCGCACTCGGTTTGTGGACAATGCCCAAGCCAGTTGTAGCACAGGCACTCCTGCCTTACACCCTGCAAATCGACTCTACCGGACTCGAACAGACAGCCTTGAGCCTTGCAGAGCGAGCCGTTCAGCTAGCCAGACTCCAGCAGTTCCAACTCGCCGTCCCCAGCGCTGAACTCGCGACGCAGTTAGCCCCCAAAAATCCTCAAACTTGGACTTTGTTAGGCAGCTTATACCTTCAAATTGAGCAGTTTGACAAAGGCATTGAAGCCTTGGGCCAGGCTCAATCTCTGTCTCCAGAAAATGCCTCAATTAAATTTGTCTTGGGAGAAGCTCACTTTCGGAAAGCGAACTACGAGAAAGCAGCCGAATACTTGCAAGCAGGCTTGAAAATAAAGCCCGACACTCCGGGCGCATTATTTGATTTAGGTAACGCTTTTTACAAGCTAAAGCAGTTCGATCGCGCGATCGCCCAATATGAAAAAGCCTTTGCCTTAGAAAAAAAACTCTGGCCCGCTATCAACAATATCGGATTAGTCAAATACGAAATGGGAGATGTCGATAGCGCCATCAAACGCTGGCAAGAAGCGATCGCGATCGACGACAAAGCAGCAGAACCAATGCTAGCTCTAGCAGTAGCACTTTACACCAAAGGCGACAAAGAAAAAGGTTTAGCCCTGGGAGAAGCCGCCCTAAAATTGGACAAACGCTATGCCACAGTAACTTTTCTCAAAGACAACCTCTGGGGCGATCGCTTGATTGCAGCCACCCAAAACTTCCTGGCAACTCCCCAAATTAAAGCAGCACTCGCCAAAATTCAAGATGCCCCACCATCTCCCCAATTGTAACTTTAATTATAGTGAGTTTTTGCGGTGAGGACGGAGAGTTTTTAAAGCATTTTTTATCTGAGCCAGACTTGCTGTTTTTCAAGAGCATCAATCAATCCAACACTTGCGAATATCACACAAATCTTTTACTGGTTTGTATTTTCTACTCGTTACTAGCAGTGCCTGGTAAGGCAGATTCGGAGGCTCTGCCTCCTTTTTCGGGCCGAGGCAGAGCCTCGCTGATATTGATTCCAAGGCTCTTCCTTGGAAACAGTTAAAGAAGTCGCTATCTTCAATTCTCCAATCTAAAATCTAAAATCTAAAATCCCATGATTCCCCTAACCTGGACACAACTAGAAACCCTCACCGACTTTGAAGTCGATCGCACCAACGGCCCCACCAACGCCCAATCCCGCTTGCGCCTCTTCGGAAAAACCGAATCCGATGTGCGAGTCACCCTCTACCGCGACAACCATGCGTGGTGTCCCTATTGCCAGAAAATCTGGCTGTGGTTGGAAGAAAAACAAATTCCCTACCGCATTGACAAAGTTACCATGTTCTGCTATGGGGAAAAAGAACTTTGGTACAAGCGTAAAGTGCCGTCGGGAATGTTACCCGCGATCGAACTAGACGGCCGCATCATCACCGAAAGCGACGACATCTTAATCGCCCTCGAACAAGTCTTCGGCCCCTTGAGTTTGGGTATGAAAAACCCCCAAGTCCTTCCGCTGCGGCGGCTAGAGCGACTGCTGTTTAGAGCGTGGTGCTCTTGGCTGTGCTACCCGGCGAGTTCAGCCGCAGTAGAACAACACAACCGCAAGCAATTTATCAGCGTCGTCGCCCAAGTTGAAGCAGCCCTAGCCAGCACGCCCGGGCCTTATTTCCTCGCTGAATTTGGCACTGCGGATGTCATCTTTACGCCCTATGTCGAACGGATGAATGCCAGTCTTTACTATTACAAAGGCTACTCGATGCGGGAAGCAAACCCGCGCTTTGGTGACTGGTTTGCGGGGATGGAAAGCCGATCGACCTATCGCGGTACTCAAAGCGACTTCCACACCCACGTGCACGATTTACCGCCTCAAATGGGTGGCTGTTATGAAAACGGTGAACCGCAGATGTTACTCAACAAAGCCCGCGTGGATAACGGGCCTTGGGCTGGATTACCCGATGTGATGTATCCAGAACCAGAAACCTCGCGTAAAGAAGCACTCCACCGCGTCATCAAGCATCAGCGCAACATTATTAAAGTCAATCCTGCTGATGACAACTTATTTGATGAGGCTTTGCGTTGTGCTTTAACTTTGATGATGACTGGCGAAGTTTGTAAACCGCCGGCTGGATCTGATGCGGCTTTGCGGTATTTGCGCGATCGGGTAAATGTCCCCCGAGATATGTCAATTTACGCGGCCAAGCGCTTGAGGGAAGCTTTAGAGGAAACGGCGGCCCTGGTGGGTGATGGCCAAGGTACTCCGATTCTGTTGAAGAATCGGCGGGATCAAGATCCGGCTAATTTTGTGTAGGGAGAGCCTGGTGGATTTGCTTAAAGATTCGTACAAATACGATAGGGAGCATCTCAGTTTTGCATTTACAGTGCTGCCCCGCTCAAAAAAAAGTTCGTAGTGCGGACTTCAGTCCGCTCTTTAAAATGCTTCTTGCAAAACTGAGATTGTTTCAGAGGCTCTGGGTATGGTTTCAGTATCAAACAACCAACCAATTATTATTCGTACAGAGCGCGGCCTGACAATTTCAGGTACGCGCATCACTCTCTATGATGTGATGGACTATCTGACGGCTCAGTATCCCCCGAAGTTTATCCGTTCATTGTTTGACTTAACAGACGATCAGATTAACGTTGCTTTATCCTACATTGAGGCAAATCGTGCAGAAGTTGAAGCAGAGTATCAAGTTGTTTTAAAGCAAGCTCAGGAAATTCGACAGTATTGGGAAGAGCGCAATCGCGAACATTCTGCCCGCGTTGCAGCGATGCCACCCAAACCAGGTCGAGAGGCAATGTGGGCTAAACTTCAAGAACAGAAAGCCAGACACGAAGTAGAAGCATGAATTTTCTTATAGATCACAATCTTGGAGGTCATGCAGAGATTTTATTGGGCAATATTGCGAGTCAAGGCTGGTTAAATCTACTCCCAATTCGTTTTGTCACCTTCAAACAGATGAATTTGTCGATCGACAGTAACGATCGAGTTGTTTGACGACTTGCTCAGGCAAATCAAATGATTTTGCTGACAGCAAACCGCAGCATGAAGGGTGAAGACTCCCTCGAACAGGTTATCTGAGAAGAAAATACAGTGGATTCCCTCTCTGTGATTACGATTGGAGATGCGATCGATTTTTAGGCGATCGAGTCTATCGAAATCGTTGTGTCGATCGTATTCTAGAAATCTTGCTGGATATAGAAACCTGGATAGGCGTTGGTCGTCTTTTTGTTCCGTAAGGCTAGCAAATAGAATTGTACTACCATTGGTAGTATTAAAATTAGCATAAATACTGTCTATGAAAGTATCTATCTCTTTGCCAGATGAGTTAGTGCGTTACATTGACCAGCGTGTATAAAATCGCAGTAGCCTAGTTGAGCTTTTATTGCAAGCGTGGCGAAAACAACAAGAACAGCAGGCAATGGTAGAAACCTGTTTATTGCTCGATGAACTGAGCGATGAATTAACCGATGAGGATGAAGCATGGCAGCAAGCAGCGATTACTGACTGGGAAGCATCTGGCTGGTGACTTTAATTTATACCCAGATCCCCGAATTCTTAGAGAAGTCGAGGCTCTATCCCGTAGGAATTGTCTTATAGGTTGTTTTTGTTTTTATAGCGCTTGACTGAATCTTGTTTCATTTCTATAAATCTCTTTTCCGCGAGTTCTTGGACCTGGGGAGTGTAGTCTTTTCTAGAAAATACAGGACTGATGGATGTAGGGTAGGCTTTGATCCCCACAGATTGTATTTGAGGATTTTCGATCATTTCTGAAGCTTGCTGTATCAGAAGATCGAAAGCCAGCTTATAACTATAAGCTTTTACCTCCGACAAAGATTGAAATTCAAAGGGATTTTGTATTCTGACAGCCCGAATAATAGGGCCAGTATCTACGCCTTCATCTACATAATGAACAGACGCTCCAGCAACTCGTTTAAATTCTTCAATATCACCACGAGATGCCATATTTTCGACAGCAAACATACCCCTTGCATAAGGAAGAACAGCAGAATGAGCATTAATAATGTTACCTTCTGTCAATTCAATCCACCAAGGACTAAGAATCTTATCCAAAAACACAAACATACAAATCTTACCTTCATTTTTACATTCTATTTGTAGCCACTCCTTCACTTTTTCACTATTTATAGTTTTACCTAAAAAGATACTTTTTTGAAATGAGTTTTGTGCCAATGCAGGTATTCCAAATAATCTTATCATAGCTTCTTCCGTCTTACTAAGTCCACCATATAATGTTTGGATTTCCTGTAGAGAATCACTTGTTAAAAGTTTTTCCTTCTGATGTAATTGATGAAATCGCTCTTTACTCTGGTGTGAAGCATCATTTTTATCATCTCGTATGAGAATACCTCTAAAAAATGGGTTTCCTTGGAATTTGGTGTACCATTGTGACACTAAATAAGTTGGATGAAAGCTATTTTCAGTCATTAATAAAAAATTACAAGGCTGATTGTTTGTTTTCACGGTTAGTATGAACCTCTATTGATTTAAATTACAGTTTAGTTAACGGCTGCAAGCTGATAATTTTTCTTGATATATAGACATATCAAAAAACTGATTGTTTCTCCCTCCGATCGACGATATTTCTAGTTGATTTTTATAATGTTTTGCTGGGATTTTTGGGACGTAGCGACAACATCAACACTGTACTAACAATACATAGTCCACCGATACCTTCAAAAAGACTCAGTGGTAAGCGAAGCCAAATAACTGATGCAGCTACAGCCGACAAAGGCTCTGCACTGGCTAATAAACTGGCTTCTGTAGGTGTAATGTATCGAAGACTGTCTATATAGAGATAAAAAGCGATTGCTGTGCCAAATACAATCACAAAACTTACTAACAAACCAGTAATTACAGACCAATGTTGACCTTGAATTTGCCAAGGAGAAGCGATCGGGCATAATGCAATACCTCCTATAATCATGCCCCACCCAATGATTACTTCAGAACCCCAACGTTGTAGCAAACCTGATGGATATAATGTGTAAAATGCAAGTGCAATTGCAGAACTTAATCCCCATGCTATTGAGGCACTGGAGACGGATAACTGGTGAATAGATCCATTTGTTACGAGAAGGAATGTACCTAAGAGGGCAAATCCCAGGGCTATAAACTCTTGATAATTCGGAATTCGATTGTACTTTATTGCTAAGTAAACCATAATAAATAATGGAGCCAAATATTGCAATAAGGTTGCCGTAGCAGCATTACCAGTTTGAATTGCCACGAAATAGGTATACTGTACTCCCAACATACCAATAATTCCAAAAATCACTAATCGAATCCTATCTTTGGGCTCGTGCCACACAGCAAAAACTTGATGGAAATTATTTCGGAAACATCCAGTTATTAATAACAATATTCCTGAGATTAGCAGGCGCATTGTTACGAGCCAACCAGGAGTAAATCCCTCATTTTGAAAAAGCCTTTGTGCCACCGTACCAGAAAGTCCCCACAAGGTGGCCCCCACCAGCACCATAATAAGTCCCTTATAACGTAATAACTGAATCTTTTTCGAGTCAGATGTGAGCATAGTTGTTAATCATTCCTTAAGGCAATACAAATCTGTAGTTTTTTTTGTTCAGATACTTAACATTCTTATCTTCCATAATACTTGTGGAATGTCATTTTGAGATGAGGGGTACCCCCCCATCCCAGAAGCAATAACATCATGATATTATTGATAGAGAAAGCTCGAAAGTATGCGAAACATAAACATCACATAAACTGTTTATTCTCCATCCAAGACTTTAACAAATTTATGAATTCTTACGATGCACCAGATACGGAAACACCCTTAATTTTGTCTGAGAATTTCAAATCATCTTGCTCAGGTTTGATGATATCTCCATTGATTGCTGAAAACTGTTTGGAACTGGTTCTCGACAAAGTTTTTTGTAAATTAAACAATTTTTTGTCTTTGAAAGCAGATATATTTTTGAAGGTTGAAGGATTTAATCCAGCAGGGTCTATCAAAATAAAACCTGCTATACGTATGATAGAGGCTCTCGAAGAAAAAGGAGAGATATCACCGGATCGTACTCATATTATCGAATCTTCGTCTGGTAACTTAGGAGTGGCGGCTAGCCTAGCTTGTTCGACTAAAGGATATCGCTTTACTTGTATCAGCGATCCAAACATTTCGTCTAGGAATGAGAAATATATAAAATTGTTCGGAGCCGAGCTTGTAATTGTTAAAGATAGAGATGAAAATGGAGGATTTTTAAATAGCAGAATTGATTTAATTAAGCGATTGCTTAAAGAAGATAACAATTTATTTTGGCTGAATCAATATGCGAACTGCGAGAACAAAAATGCACATTATCTGAGTACAGCACATTCAATTTTTGAAAGCTTTTCAGAGGTTGATTACTTATTTATTGGTGCAGGTACTACAGGTACATTAATGGGATGTGCTGAATACATTAGAGATCGCAAGCTAAAAACAAAAGTTATTGCAGTTGATACCTTTGGCTCGGTTACTTTCGATTTACCTTCTAGTAAAAGATATATTCCAGGACTAGGTACAAGTCGAAAACCAGAATTGGTAGATAAAAGTCTAATTGATGATATTGTAGTAGTTAAAGAAGAGGACACGATAAAAATGTGTCGATATTTACTACGCGAAAAAACATTTTTAGTCGGAGGTTCGAATGGAACAGTTTTGGCAGGCATCAAAGCTTATGCACATAAACTGGATGCAGCGAAAAGTATAGTAGCAATAAGTCCTGATTTAGGAGAGAGCTACCTAGATACAATTTATGACGATCGGTGGGTTTCGGAACGCTTTCCTCATTGCCTTAACGCAATATAAAGACCAATAAAAATTAATTCCATGAAAACAAACACCATAGAGCAAAATTTTACAGTTATTTCTGGTTCAGTAGTTAATGAAATACTCCAAACTAACTATGCGAATGTAATTGATTTAGTTCAAAAAGCATATCTTACTCATGGAGACAAAAACACCATAAACCCAGATAGTTATTTTTTGAAATATCCAGAAAAGCCAGAAGCGAGAATCATTGCTTTACCTGCACATTTGGGAGGAGAATTCAATATTTCAGGGATAAAATGGATTGCCAGTTTTCCCAAAAATATCGCCCATGGAATCCCTCGTGCATCTGCGGTGATTATTCTCAATGATTATGAAACTGGATATCCAATAGCCTGTCTTGAAGGCTCGATTATAAGTGCTTCTAGAACCGCCGCTTCAGCAGTTTTAGCAGCCCAAAATCTTATCAAACCAAAAACAGTCAAAAGATTGGGGATTGTTGGATGCGGACTAATTGCTCGTTATGTCTTGAAATTTTTGCTAAATACTGGTTGGACAATATCTGCACTAGATTTGTTTGACTTAGCTGATGAGTACAGTATGGCGATGAAAGAGTATGCTCAAGAGAGAGGAATCAAGGAAGTTCAAATCTCATCGACCAAAGAAAACCTGATTTCATCTTGTGATTTGATTAGTTTTACTACAACGGCTGATGCACCATATATTGACGATATTAGTGTCTTTTCCCACAATCCAATTATTTTGCATTTATCTTTGCGAGATTTATCATCAAAAATTATTCTTGAGTCAAACAACATTGTCGATGATGTAGATCACTGTTTAAAATCTGCAACATCTTTGCATCTTACTGAGCAAGAAGTTGGAAACCGAGATTTTGTTACAGGAACTATCGATCAACTTATTCAAGGAAAACTCACTTTAGACATACACAAGCCAACCGTATATTCGCCATTTGGTATGGGAATCCTCGATCTTGCTGTTGCTTATTATGTATATCAAAGGGCAGTCTTGGAAAAAACAACTGTTTCCATTCCAGATTTTTTTTACGAACCCACACGAATATAGATAACATATCGATTGCTATGATCGATCGACTGCTGAGAGTTGATTGACTGTTGTGGGTCGATCGCACAGGAGCGAGCGAAGCCTCCATAGCCCATTAAATTAGAGCTGTGTGACTTTTTTGAGTTCAATATTTTCCACTCCGTTTAAGTCATTTATTAGCTAGAACTATCAAGATAGGACTAAAGTCCTCACTACAAACTTTGTGGGGGGAGTTTTTAACAATTTCCCCCCCTCCCCTTCAGCTCTAAAAATCTCTCAATTGAGCAGTTGTCACCGCCACTTCCTTAATCTGCGAACCCCGGCGCACCTTCAGTTTCAAAATTTGACCAATTTTGCTGTTTTCCACCAAATTTTGCAACTGTTCCGGTTGAGTCACTTTCTCGCCCTCAATTTGAACGATCGCATCTCCCTTCCGAATCCCGGCTTTCTCCGCCGGCGTATTTGGTAAAACTCGCATCACCAACACCCCTGTAACTTCCGGCACAATCAAAGGAGCATTGGGGTCAGAATTATTCTCTCGGGCCATTTCAGGTGTCAAAGCAATCATCTGAATCCCCAAAAACGGATGGCTGACTTGTTCTCCCTTGGCTAACTGCGCGTAGATGGCCTTGGCTTTGTCGATCGGAATTGCAAACCCAATACCCATTGCATCCGCCCGAATCGCCGTGTTGATGCCAATCACTTCTCCTCTGCTGTTCAACAGTGGGCCGCCGGAATTGCCGGGATTGATGGCGGCGTCTGTTTGAATGAAATCGAGGCGCTTGTCGGGAATGCCGACGGCTGCTGAAGAGCGTTTGAGCGTGCTGATAATGCCCAAGGTGACGGTGTTGTCAAATCCTAGTGGGTTTCCGACGGCGATCGCCCAATCACCCACTTTCACCGCATCGGAATCTCCCAGTGTTGCCACGGGCAAGTTAACTTGCTTGGTATTAATTTTGACAACCGCCAAATCAGTTACTTCGTCAGTACCTTGGACTTCTCCTGGAAATGTCCGCCCGTCGTTTAAGGTGACAGTTACTCGATCGGCTTTGTCAACTACGTGAGCGTTAGTTAAAACAATCCCGCTTTTGTCAATGATGAAGCCGGAACCTTGACCGCGCAAGTGTTCTTGTCTGGGGGTCATGCTCCGCAAATCTTCTCCCATAAATCTGCGGAAGAAGGGGTCTTCCATTAAGGGGTCGAGGTTGCGGCTCACAGTGCGCTCGGTATCAATGCGGACAACGGCAGGCCCGACTCGATCGACTGCCGCCGTCACAAAACTGTTGGTATCTGCCGCCACCTGCGCCGGGAGTTCCGGGCTCCGCAGCGCTAGCATTGGCGGATTTTGGGGAGTTGCTGGGGAACTCAAAGGTACTTTCTGCACTGCTGTTTCGGGCTGTTCCCGCCAGTTGGGCTCATTGTTGCCAGCGGCCCTGACGGATGCAGCATTGATGAAGAGAGCGCTCAGGGCGATCGTCATTGCTAAGATGAGCGCGAACCAGCGATCGCCGGTACGGGGTGCGGAGCCAAAAAACTTAAATAGTCGCATAGCGTCAATCTTTGGTAGTCTGGGTTATTCTGGTCAATGTGTGCGATCGAGCGGACTCAATAATCTGCCGCTATGAAGATCCTAAATATATTTTGACAGTTACAATAGATGAGTCAGCAGCCGGGACAAATTCAACATATTCTCAATTCTAACTTTAAAAAGTTCCCTAGTAATAGCAGTTTCCACAAAGAAAGCAACTGCTTTGCCCGGTATCCCAGCCGTTACCGAATCACTCATTCCCAAATCTAAAATCTAAAATCTAAAATGGCATAACCCCGATGATTGTATCTGATACTTCTACTGACAAATCCTTGCCCTCAAATTCCCACCACCATCACGGCGATGAATCAGTCCACTCTCACCATCACGATGAAGAATCCATGCGGCGGCTGGTTAATCGCTTATCTCGGATTGAGGGACACGTCCGTGGCATCAAAACCATGGTACAAGAAAACCGTCCCTGTCCCGAAGTTCTCGTGCAAGTTGCTGCGGTTCGAGGCGCGCTCGATCGCGTAGCAAGAATCATTCTTGACGAACATTTAACTCAGTGCATTGCCAGAGCAGCCAAAGAAGGCAATATCGATACGGAAATAGAAGAGTTGAAAGCTGCTTTGGATCGGTTTTTGCCTTAGTCGCGGCCATTTTTTTACCTATACCAGCCCCGCCAGATGGTTAGGAAGTTCTGGCGAGCGATCGCTTTCCTCACGCGATTAACTGCAAATAAATGTCTCTCGCGACGATAACTAAAGGCTGCCTTCTTCCTTTTTTTAATCCTGAGGGAAGCCGTTATTGATGACTGATGACTTCTTTTATAAGATAATTTGCAAATCAGACAAAACTTGCAAATTATGAGTTCTGACCCATTGGTTTAAGCATCTTTCACCAACGCGGGAAAACCATCAAATCTTTTCCCCCTCGCCCCAATCGGCCCAACAGATAATTTATACGATCCGCAGTTTGTGAGAGCGAGCTTAGTTCAAAAAGAATTAGTGAGTTTGTAGTGACAACAAAAGTCATCAACAGCTTCACAGTCTTAGTGTCAACAATTGGACGGTGATTAACCAGACTTGGGATGAACAGTCTAAACTTTCGTCAGCTTGCCTTTGAGCTGGTATCTGACAGTTGCGTAAACGGCTTTATAGGAGGCGTCTATGCTGTATTCCTGCTGCAACCACTCTTGAATTTCTCCATAGCTTTTAAAGCCTTTTTGGGGATCGCTGAGGCGCATTGCCAAACTAGCGCGGGCCAGAGGAGGAATCGCCGGCTTCCTGCCACCGCTGTGCTTGGTTTCCAGGAGTCCTTCGAGTCCCTCAGATCGGTACTTTCTCAGCCACCGCTGCACAGTAATGCGGTTTACGCCGATCGTCATTGCCAATTCTTTAACTGTCTTAACGTGACAAATTTTGAACAGGTAAAGTGCTTGAATTTTTTGAAAGCCGCTTGCCGTTTTTTGTTCGGTTAACAGGTTTTTTAGTTCTTCTGTGGTCTCTGTGATGCTAAGTTTACATACTCCAGCCATATCAATTACCTCACGGGGATTCGCACTATACAATTGCTTTTTTTGACCGGGGAGAAAAATCCGCTCCCCTCCTAAATGCTCGCCTTTTGCTTGCCAAGAAAGCAATACACAAGCTATCTCAATTAAACTTTTTCAGACTTGGACTTAACTCAGACGCTCAGAAGCTTGTTTTTTTAACCGGAAGCAAGAGCTCAAACCCATCTTTTGGTGAAAGACCCGGTTTATGAGTTAGTTTGGTATTGGATGGCACAAGCGTCATTGCTAATACTGATATCAGTTAACCGATCGACTGCAATATTAGCTGCAATAGTTGACTTTTAAGGAATACCATTTATTCTCTTTTTACTAAACATATATCATGGTTTTTCTGGTGTTTATTGGTAATTTTTGCGAAGGTCTTGGCGATTTATAGCTAGCATACAGACCAAGGCTGTATGGGAGCTGATAGCACTTTTAGACACAGATTCTCCTGAGCCCAGAAGTGTATTTCTGGCTTTCCCTTTGTGAGAAATCCTGAGAGATTAGCACTCTGATGAGCCGGAGCCGATCGCGCCGAGTGACGCTGCAACCAACTTTCACCGCAGGCGGGCAAGTATCTGTGAAACTACTTGCTCGCGGAGCCAGTTGAGTAAAACACGTCTACCGTGGGATTGTCAAATTTTCAACATCACAGTACCACTATCGGCTATTTTGCCATGCCTGTCGTGATCGCAAACGTTGTTTCTATGTGATACTACTAACATTAATTAGTGATCGTTATCACACAAATACTCAGTAAACTCAACTAGCCATAAAAAGTTATGGCCTCGATCGCACTTTCCAGCGAGAATTCTTTGATTTAATTAGGAAGTACGATGACATTGACATTTTTATAATTTTTTTAACCAGGGGAAAAAGCATCTTGTTTTGTCCTTCACCATCCCGAAACGGTCTAGGGAAGTATTGTACTGGGCGTAAATCTTTGAGCATCTCAAGTCTAAAATGGCAGAACATCCGGTACAACAAGCTTGCGGAGAGTATTGTTCATTTAAAAGGTGTAGAGAAGCCAAAATGAACGTTGACGAATTGCTCAAGCTATACGCAATAGGAGAAAGAAATTTTAGTGGGGTCTACCTGCACGAAGTCTACCTCTACGAAGCAGAATTGATTGGAGCCAATCTGTCTGAAGCCGACATGATTGGCTCGAATCTGTGCAAAGCCAAACTCAGCAGAGTCAATTTTGGCAAAGCCAATTTGTGCAAGATCAATTTGAGCACAGCCGACTTAGCTGGAGCCGACTTCACTGAAGCACTTTTAGCTGAAGCTAACCTGTATCGAGCTGAGTTGATGGGAGCAAATCTTAGCAAAGCAGACTTAAGTGGAGCTTCCCTGATTCAAGCAAGTTTAATAGGAGCCAACATATCTCGGGCAACACTCTGCCGTGCAGACTTGCACGGAGTAAACCTTTACGGAGTAAACTTGCGGAGGGCGGTTCTCACAGAGGCAGATTTAATTGGGGCCAACTTAACCAAAGTAGACCTCAGCGGAGCGGACTTAATGGGAGCGAGCCTAATTAGGGCAGATTTGACTGAAGCGATTTTAAGTGCGTCAGACTTAAGCGGGGCAAACCTGTTGGGAGCCAACCTGACAAAAGTTAACCTGAGCGGAGTATATCTTAAGGGTGCGACGATGCCCGACGGCACGATTCACGACTAATTTATTTGTTAAATTTTATGCTTGCCGATAACTGCGGCTAAAGGGTAACCAGGTTTTCGTTACCCTAATTTATTGGTAGCGAAGTGTTTATTTGAGACTCAGGTAAGACCGTCAACAGTTGACAGTTGACAGTTGACAGTTGACAGTTGACAGTTGACAGTTGACAGTCAAGACGTAGGGTGCGTCGCAGGAGAAGAATTATCCCCCTCAACCAGGATTAAGAGAGCGACGCACCCTACAATTTATAACGGGGATGAATAACCCGGATTTGGTGTTAATTTGAGACTCAGGTAAGACCGTCAAGTTCAATGTATGATGTCTAGTCAAAGATAGCTGAGAATCAGGCAATATTTAGCAAGATCTGTTATGTTGATTTTCAATTGCTTCGATCGAAGCTATTTTAGATTTAACATTTCGGATTTTAGATGCTTAAGATGAAACTCAGAATCCTGGCTGCTGCAACGCTGCTGAGCGCGATCGCCCCTCTAGCCCCTGCACAGGCCGAGAACATTCAACACACGCAACAGTTGCTAGCCACCCGACAGTGCCCCAACTGCGACCTCAGCAGCGCTGGTCTGGTTTTAGCCAACTTAACAGGAGCCAATCTCAAAGGTGCTGACTTGAGATTGGCGAACCTCAGCCGAGCCAACCTCACCGGGGCCGACCTCAGCGGAGCCAACCTCAGCGGCACCAGTTTGTTTGGCGTCAACCTGACGGGAGCAAACCTGACGGGAGCAAACCTCAGCGGTGCTGACTTGAGAAGCGCCTATCTCAGCAACGCCAATTTAACTGACGCCAATTTAACTAACGCCCAACTGCTGGGAGTCAGAGGAATGCCAACTAATATTGGCACAGCAGAAGACTTTTACCGGTTGGGAGTGCTGGAGGCTCAAGCGGGAAACTACAGAAACGCCATTGATTATTACAATCAAGCCCTGAATCTGAAATCGGATATAGCTGCGGTTTATTTTGCGCGCAGTATGTCTCGCGCTGACTTGGGAGACTTCGCCGGCGCCGCTCAAGATGCCGATCGAGCCAAGCAACTATTTGCCGCTCAAGGAAATCCCCAAGGTCAGGAATTGTCAAAGCAGTTAGCCGAAGCAATTGTAGCGCGCCAAAAGCCAACGGAACCCCGCACTGGGGGCGGTGGCGGCTTGATGGGTATTCTGGAGTCGCTCACTTCTGTTTTGCTGAATTTTCTATAGTTGTTAGTAATACCAATTTAATGGGGCGTTGCACATATCTCGATCCCCCTCGCATCCCCCTTAATAAGGGGGACTTTGATTGGACTCTTGTCCCCCCCTTATTAAGGGGGGTTAGGCAGGGTGGATTAATTGTCAGGGGGGAATGTATCATAGAAGAGGTAATCAAGTTTGCCCCGTCCGGGTAGACTATCGAGGGTGAAATGAATCAACAATGAATTTAATTGAAGCAATTAAATCTGTTCCAGACCATAGAC
>RDYN01000125.1 GCA_004293365.1 Oscillatoriales cyanobacterium
ATTAGACCTCTCTATTCGTTCGGTGCTGTGCCTCAATTGCGGCACCGAACAAGACAGAGATTTCAACGCAGCGAGAAATATAAATAAAGTCGGGATAGGACATTGCCACGACTATAACCGGGCACAGAGACAGAGTAAGACTACTCCGGTAGCGTCAGTTGATGAAGTGTCAAGAATCACCGCCCTTTAAGGGCGGTGAGTATGTCAAAGGATGAAAAATCAATATGGTTAAAATTATTAAACTAGATCCAATTGCCGAGGAAATGGCAGTGGAAACCCGATCGAATATCCTCGCTGCCTTACTTTCCAAAGACTTAGACGTTCTTAAGGAATGCGGGGGGCGAGGAATGTGCGCTACCTGCCACGTTTACATTAAAGAGGGCATGGAAGGCTTGTCAGACATAAACCGCCGCGAGAGGAGGACGCTGGAGGTCATTACTACAGCGTCCTCCAATTCGCGACTTGCTTGTCAGGCTCAAATTATGGGCGAGGGTGTCGTTGTACAGATACCTGCGGGGATGTACATTAATGCTATTGAAAATGTGGAAGCTCTGATCGGCCGCCGGGCTCAGCAAGATTTGTTACACCCAATTACGGGTCAAGTAGTTGTGGAATCGGGAAAGTTGATTACTCGTTCGATCGTTACACAGCTTAATGAAACCCGATTCCAAGTAGGACAGTATTTAGTTCGGACTAAAGAAGCTTAAACTACCAACGCTAATGTAATTGCAGATGGGAATGGGAGCGCCAATTCAGTTAAAACTTGATATGTTGGATTTACACAGATTGTTGCCCAAAAGAAAAAAGTCATATTATGTTGAGCCAACTTGCGCGTTTGAGTACGGAAGCAGATGGACGCTACGCCACCGCTGAAGAACTCGTATTTTTGAAAGACTACTTTCAGTCTTTGAATCACCGGATGAGTGCTTATAAAAAACTTCAAGCCTCTGAGAAAGAAATTATTCGGCAAGTGGAAGCACAAATCCAATCTCTAGACCCGAGTTTATTTCGCCGGGGTTCTCAAGATCTGACGGCAAAGTGGCGCTTAGATGCTGTGCGGGTGTTGAGGCATTCGGCGGCTGCACTGTTGATTAATGATACTGAACGGTTGCGCGATCGGCTGCTGCTTTGGTTCCAAACTATTTTAGGCGCTTTTCAAGCTCGAAATAGTTCAGCAGTCACCTATGATGTCATGAAAAAGGTAATCAAACAATATCTCAGTGCTGAAGAAGTCAGCTTATTTTTTCCGATTCTCGACATCAACCGAACTTTACTCGGCAAATAATCAAGGGAATGCCATACCGTTTGCGATCGGGAATTACTTATTACATAAATGCTTGCAGCAAGGGGCAACAGTTGTATTCTTTTAGCGGACTGGTATCGCATTAACCGCGATAGATTTTGCCGTTAGGAAGAATGGCTCCAAGCAAGTTCACTCCCCCCAAATCCGCCTCACTGAGAATTGCTCCGCGGAGGTTTGCTCCACTCAAGTCAGCTTTCCGCAAATTGGCTTTACTGAGGTTAGCTTTGCTCAAGTCAATTTCACGCAGGCAAGAATTAGAAAGGTTGGCATTGATCAAGTATGCCCCGCTCAAGTTGGCTTTGCTGAGGTTGGCTCCACTCAAGTTAGCTTCCATCAAATAAGCACCGCTGAAATTGGCTTCGTTTAACAATGCCTCTGCCATATTAATTCCGGTTAAAAGTTTGCGGCTCAAGTCTACACCGCCCAAATCGGCCCCGCTGAGGTTGATACCGCTTAAGTGGCAGCCATTCAAAGTAATCTTTCTCAGGTAGGTTTTGCTGAGGTCTGCTTTGCACAAATTGGCTCTATCCAAGCAAGATTCGCTGAGGTCTGATTCGCTCAAACACGCGCTGTTTAAATAGGCTTGAGTGAGGTTAGTTCGCCTGAGGTTAGCTTTCAACAAGTTGGCTTTGCTGAGTTCAGCACGGGTTAAGTTGGCTCCGGCTAGGTTGGCTTTGGACAATTCGGCTGCGGTGAGCTGCGCTTCGCTCAAGTCTGCTTCTTTGAGACTTGCTAGAGTCAAGTCTGCATTTTTCAAGTCTGCCCCGTTGAGATTGGCTTTAATCAGATAGGCTTTACTGAGATTTGCTTCGCTCAGAACCGCTTTGGTGAGGTTGGCGGCACTCATATCTGCACCTATGAGATTTGCCTTGGGGAGAATTGCTCCTGTCAGGTTTGCCCAATTCAGGTGAGCTCCGGCTAGGTTGGCGTCGGTGAGATTGGCGTCGGTGAGATTGGCGTCGGTGAGATTGGCTCCGCTGAGACTTGCTGCCATGAGGTTCGCGCCGGTGAGATTGGCTCCGCTGAGGTCGGCTTTGCTGAGGTTGGCTCGGCTCAGATGGGCTTTGGTGAGGTCGGCTTGACTGAGGTTGGCACCGATTAAGTAGGGTCTGTGCTGGTGTTCGTTAAGATTGTCCAAACGTAGAGTTGGGGCATCGCTGGAACGGTATAAATCGATCGGACTCAACACTATGCCGCGCAAGTTGGCTTGTCTAAAATCTCTTTCGCCGGCTGCATATCGATTTAGAAGTTCATTGGCGTCCATTAAGTTTGAGAAAAAAGTTTAAAGTTTGAGGTTGTGATTGCTTTTAAATCTTATGAGTTTCTAATAATACTGACATTTTTTTGAACTGTTTTGTAACTTTTTTTTGGCGTTAATTTCAAGAATTGTGTTTTTTGATCTCCTTAGGTTCCACCCTTGATGTTAAAAATATCGATATCCAGCAGTTGTTCTGATAGGACTTTGAGCATTAAACTAAGCAAAAATTATGTCTGGAGTATTGTTCTAACGTAAGTCATGAATTATCTAGGTGGGAGTTATAGTCCAATAAGTAACCTGACACAATTAATTACACAAAAAATGCTCGGAAATTACTATTTTGGAACCTTTGCGAGAACTCATAGTCTAATTAATCTTGTCTAACTACTTAAGCTTGGGTTAAAAAGGTAATTTTTATGCCCGCACCTGCTGTTACTTGAGAACCCAAGAAAGTCTTGGCGATTGCTTTCATAAAATATCGATCGCTTCGGGAGCGGGGAGAGCAATTACACGCTTAGCTAACCCAAGCTTATTGAGTTATCGTCAATTTTTTTGGAAACAGCTAAAACGATTTTTTTACTCGGTAGATTTTTGATAATTTAACTGTCTGTAATGTTCGATCGTCGGGGGGATAAAATAGCCGCCCAATCACCTAGCTGATAGCTATTGAGAATAAACTAATAGCTGTCACACAAGTCAGTTTTTCTGGCAAAGCTGACTGATAATAGCTTCGTGAGCTTGTCCTTCTTCGACCATAGAATCTGCTGGTTGGAGGCGATCGCGCAACCCTAAAATAAAGCGGTTGCAGTCCGAACCCAAGGATTCGCAGGAGGTTTGCAGGCAGTGGAGTTCTCGACCTGTAAGCTGACTAAAGAAGGAACTTAAGATGCCTGCTTCTAAATAACAGGCCGGCCGCTTCGACTTGGGAGCTGTTTTAGCAAAAAGAGAGTTACCAATCTTTACTATTAAAAATCCCTGTTCGGAATAGCTGGGGTCAAATTCAAATTTTCCCCATCCGTGAGTTTTCCAGCACTGTTGCAAGGACTGAAGAAATTCTACCATTTCCATTTCGGAAACTGGCTGGCCGTAGTATTCGCTGACTTCTTCGCAAAAACGCACGTAGAAGTTTTTCCCCCACCAACGACCGCAGTTGAAAAGCACGAGGCGGGCGGCTTGACCTGTTTCTTGTTCTAGGCCGATATGAATGGCTTGAATCAGTGTTTCTGGGAGGGCTATGAGCCGATCGCCCCGGCGGTTTTCGAGCAGGCCTAGTTCGAGGTCGCCTCGGACGTAGGCATCGCTGGCAAAGTAGTTTCCAGGGAGGCGGGGCTGTTTGAGCAAGTCGGCAATATTAATCATCGGTAATCGGCAATTGGGACGTTGTAAGGAAGACGAAAGAGGTAATTTTTTATGGCTCTAGAAAATTGGAAATTGGCAATTGGTTGTTTGTAAAGAAGGAGTTATGAGGATTAAGTTTAAAATGAAATTTATTACTTACAACTCATCATTTATACTTCCTAAATTACATTTTTTTACGAGGTATTACCTGTTGCCTATTCTTTATTTTCTTAGCCAGCAATCATTGATTTTGCTTGGTCTAAAAATGGTTGCAACAAGGCTCTTGCTTGCTCGGAAAGCAGTTCTTTTAAACGAGTTTGCAACAGATTGCACACAGTTGCTTCGATTTTTTGAGTTTGGTGGGCTTCGACTATACCGGAAACCCAGTCGAGGAGTCGCTGTTCGAGAAAATCTCGATCGTTCAGCAGCATGGCCATGGCGCAGTACCGCAAGACTAAAACCCAGTGTTTGAGCGATCGTTCTAAGTTTTCTTCTTTTTCGTCGGGGAATTTTTCTTGTAGCTTGTTGGCTATTGGTTGGAAGATGCTTGCTTCCTTCTCTCGCAAAAATTCGTAAATTTTTAAGCGCTGGGCGAGGATTGCAGCTTGACGCTTAAAAGCTATGAGTTCTTCGCCTTTTAGAAAGCGGGTTTCTGCCTGATCCAGCAGGGTCTCTATCTCAGGGTGCATGATTTTAATTAAGTGGTAATCGGTAATTGATAAAAGGAAGTCAGTTGACAGTTGACAGTTGACAGTTGACAGTTGGCAGTTGGCAGTTGGTAATAGTTTTCGTAATTACCACCAATAACAAATAACAACTAACCAATATTAACTATTGGCCATTTCCAATTCCCCACGCAGATTAAAAGAGGTCGAATAGATCGTCAATGGTGACTTCGGCAGGTTCAGAAATAGAAATTGCTGGCAAGGGTGGCGGTAGGGGTAGGGCGCCTACTTCGGGAATTCCTTCCCAAGAAATAGCTTGAAAAAAGTCTGCTACCGATCGCGTTAAACTCAGCGCTTGACCAGAAGTCGAGCCATTTTGGGTTTCTAAAGGTTGTCCCAGCCAATTATAGTGACCAAAGAAGTCTTGGACAGACTTACCCAACCATGAAGTTTGACTTTTCATCTTTCTTTCTGCCTGGAGAGGCCCACCATTGGTCGCTATTTGCGATCGCGAAGTTGGTGGAAGGAAAGGCAGGGCAGGGGATGTGCCTTTCCAGGTTGTTTACCGCAATATTTCACCGTGTTGCAGTCGATTTTGAATATCGCGGGCGTTGGCACCTTCGTTGAGCCAAAATGCTGCTGCATCAATTTTGTCTGGGTTGCCGAGGAGGAATTTACAATAGGTTTCTCCCATTGAGTAACATTGGAGTTCTATGCAACTGAGTGGCTTTTTGACTAGAGCTCCGAAGAAACCGGCAAACAAACCTGCGTATAGGTGACAAACTGGTTTGCCTACGTCGCCCAAAGTGCGAGCAACTGCTGAGTCAAAGAGGTTGATGAAGATGCAGCCATGTTTGCGATCGCTCATGTCTACTTCCCAGCGACCCCAACCTTGAGCAGTGAAAGGCCACCACCAAGTTTCTAGCAGGAACATCAGATTCGACTGGCGAATGTTCTGGCTGAATTCGGCGCTAAACCATTTTTGAAAAAATTCGGAATCTTGCAGCCCCCACTGGCAACCAATAGTATACATGATGACGGAGGACGCCGGGCCTACTTCTTCTTCGAGTCCCTCCACTAAACCGATGATGAAGTCTTCGCTGGTAAAAATGTTGCGGGACTCATTCCAGTCGTTAATTGTACCAAACTGGCGATCGAAGGCAAAAAAATCCTGAAACCTATAATGGTTGTGACTTTTAGGATGCTTTTGCTTCAATAGCGATTCGCTGTGGGTGGATATTTCTTTTGGCACGGTAAAGACCATTGGCGCGTTACTCCTGTTTGGTATAGTTTGCTGAAAATTAGTTCACATAGAACAAATAAATTGACCTGTGTATTCAATTTAACGTCATTTTTCTGAATGCAGGCAGAGGGTATAATTTTTGACTGCAATATAGTAGGAGTATCAGATACTTCAGTTCTGCCTTCGGACAACTACTTATCTGACTAAGGAGGCGAAAGTCGTTTTAACGTTAAACGGCGATGTGTTATCGTTTTGTGCAAGCTTGACCATCGAATCCAACCCTGGTTCGCCGAGGTGTCAGCAGCCACAAACAGAAAGAAGAACGATCGAGGTAAGCGGACTAAGCGAAAGTCGCTCTACCGAGATGCTAAAGCACCGGAAGGTCGGTTGGCTACCAAAACAGCAGGAGCGATGGTAGCATGAGCTGCATACCGTTTCTTTCAAACGTTGAAGCATCAAGCATCTAAACGTGGATGTATTGTAGTAGACGTAATGGAAGAATATAGTAGATCTAAAAGCTGTTGAAAGTGTGGACAGAGCCACACAAAATTACCAGGTAACAAACAATTTGTTGCCCCTGAATGCGGTCACGCAATTGGTCGTGACATAAATGGCGCCTTTAACATTTTGTTACAGGCTTTGAGAGATACCTCCGCGTAGTCGTGAGATTGCATCTTACCACATCGCGCCATACACAGTAGAGGCTGATTGCCAGCCTCTACTGGGTTAAATGTATCTGTCCACTATATATATAGGGCATATGGGATGAAACATCACGCTTGTATTGCAATAGGCATCAATCAATATCAGTTACTCCAGCCTTTGAGTTATGCACAAGAGGATGCAGAGGCACTTTACGGTTTTTTGACTGAGGAGGCTGGTTTTGCGCCGGATGGATGTCTGTTGATGACGGATAGCTCGCCGTCGCTGTGGGGTCAATCTACGTATCCGAATCGGGAAAATATTCTGAAATTGACCGAAAGCCTCTGCGCGGAACATCTACAACACGGTGATTTACTGTGGTGTTTTTTTAGCGGCTACGGTGTTAGCTATGAAGGCAAAGATTATTTGATGCCGGTTGATGGCAATCCGGCTGACATTCAGGGTACGGGGATTCCGGTAGAGTTGCTGTTGAATACTCTGAAAAATGCTCCTACGGAAACGGTGTTGGTGCTGGTGGATATGAACCGCAGCCAGACAGTGAAGGCGGGGGAAACGATCGGCACTCAAACGGCTGAGCTGGCCCGGGAACTGGAAATCCCGACGGTGCTTTCTTGCCGCCCCAATCAAGTTTCGCGCGAAACTTCTGCTCTGCGTCAAGGATTTTTTACGACGGCGCTTTTAGAGGGGCTGCGATCGGGACAGTGCATGACGCTTAAGGGTTTAGACCGTTTCTTGAGCGATCGGCTGCCGGAGCTGTGCGACCACCATTTGCGTCCCAAACAAGAACCTTTGATGGTGGTGAATCCTCCTGGAAAGGCTCATTTGGTGATTTTGCCTGATACTGCTGGGGTGCCGAGTGCTGCGTTGGCCGGACGCAACGGCAATATGGCGGTTGGTGTGGCTGATGGGATCGATCGCCCGCAAATGGCTGCGGCTACTGCTCAAATGGAGGTACCCGAGGCAACTCGCAACACTCACGATACGCAGGTCCAGATGCGGTCAGTCGAGCATCCGAATGCTGTCCGGCCGTCCGGTGGGGGGGGCGATCGACCGAACTCGCAACAGCCCGAGGATAGGGATAACGGGGGGTCTGACAAGTCATTTTTACAGCAGCTAATTTTGTGGAGTGGAGCTACGGCTTTGGTGCTGCTGTTGGGTGTTTTTCTGACGAACAAATCGATTTTTATCGGTCAGCAGGAAGGAGATTCTCGATCGCCTGCGGAGAATGTCCAAAACCCCGGGCCTCAAAAATCTGCTGGTGGTGGAGTGGCGCAGAACCAACCGCGCGCGGTGCAAGCAGGGAGTGGAACCAAGCAGCCTCCGTCGAGCCAACAGGTGTGGGCTGAGGCGAAAACTTTCCTCAAGGATGGTTCGGCTTCTAGTTTTAATAAAGCAGTGGTTAAGGCTCGAACGATTGGGCCTAGCGATCCGCTCTACCCGCAGGCTCAGCAGGATATTGAGCGCTGGAGTTTGACGATTTTGGATATTGCTAACGGGCGAGCTGCTAGGGGCAATTTCTCTGGGGCGATCGGTGCGGCTAAATTGATGCCTGATGTGAATCAGGCGGTTTACAATCAGTCGAAACAGGCGATCGCTCAGTGGGAGGAGCTATCCAAAGAGCAAAATGTCAATGCTGCTTTGCTATCGGCCGCTGCGAGTCAAATCAAGCGGGGGGCTGCCTCTTCCTACAGTAAAGGCATCCAGCAAGCGAATAAAATTGGGCCCGGTCAGCCAAAGCATGAAGAAGCTCAGCAGTTGATTGGAGAGTGGAGCGGAGCTATTCTTAAAATTGCTCAGTTGCGTGCCTCTCAAGGAAAGTTGAAAGAGGCAGTTGAAGCTGCTTCGCTGGTGCCGTCGGGTACCAAGAGTTATCAGCCGGCTCAAAAGGCGATCGCCAATTGGAAAACTAAGCTGGAACGCCAGAAAAAAGGTTGATTTAGTGAATATTTTCCCGGTTTACCGCCGGGAAAATATCTTAGCTAGGTGGCTGAGATAAGTCTAGCAATCCCTACATCTTGACACTGGAAAAAGACACCGACACATCGCTCGTCTTAAACAAGAATATTAGAGATTATTTCCCCTCCGCAGAGACAGCGAGAGGGGTTTTTATATGCTATCGGATCGATAGGTGTTTGGAAAGTGAAACATATCCTAGATGCGCGTTAATTGATATTGCTCCTGTACGTCCAAAACCTCGACAAACAGCCTCTTCAGAATAAAAAACCAGGTTTTTTTACCGCCCGGATGGCTGTAGCGATGTTTTTTCTCAAAAAAATGCTTGATACCAAACTCCTCAATAAGTAAGTTTACATCTCAAATTAAATGTTTTTATTTTGGTATGAATTGCTTGTACTAGGCTCTTGATTTTATACTTAATCAAAAGTTTAGCAACTCGCAAATTCGGTTATATATAACTGCTATTTCCCGCCCACTGCGAAGGTCATATCGGCACTTTCAATTTTGAAGGTGCGGCTATTGTCGTCTTGATTTGTTTTACCCATCTTTTTGACTGTTAAGAGCGAGTTACAGATGAAAAACTATTGAAAATTGTGCTATTTTAAAATTATTAGGATTAATCGCTCTGTTATAAATTATACAAAATGAGCCGTAACTCGCAATTGTCGCCGGCGTGCGATCGTCTCCAATGAATTCAGAAAACAAATTCACCGTCACAGAGAGCAAAATGTCGAGTGGGAAGTTGCGAGTCTTCGTTGGCACCGACATCACAAAGCTGCCTTAATTAACACAAATCATGGGTTTGGAATAATAGCTAAAAAATATATCATCAATAAACAAGAATCAAAACTTGCTCGCGTATGGTAGCCACCGTAACAATACGTATGCCTAAAGTTATAGTTCACAGCGAAGCATATGCGGGGATCTAAATCAATAGGGTGAGGTGGTACTGTCTGGGTGTTAAGAGGGGCGATGCAAGAGGAATGTTCGGCGATCGATCCCTTCCCTATGGGGGAGGCTAAAACCTCAGAAGGCAAGGATCTGGAGATTATGCTGAATTTTTTGAGTCCCGGAAAGTAGCACTAGCACTAAACTCTGCATTATTGTAGGAGGCTAGCAAAATTTGTAACAGTTCTTAACTATGAATAATTCTGTGAAAACTGCTAGCATGGTGACACTTTTGCTAGCAAAAACAGATAAAGTAAATAAAGTTGGCTAGCTCTAGAGGCCCCGATCCCCATCCTGGGGATCTTGAATCAATTGGATTCGTACCAAGTGGTTTTATGAGTTACAATTGGAACCAAAGCATCGCTATTTAACTGAGTTCTTTAGTTACTTTTACTTTCTGCTATGAACGTGGATTTTATCAAAGCCCAAGTCAGGTTGCTACAGGGTGCAAGTTCATCGGAGCGAGAAACCCTTATAAAAAACATCGGCGTCTGTGCTGGCGTGATCAGACCCGGAGAGTACGTGACTCCACAGCGGAAGCACGCCATCACTCTCTGGCTGCAAACAAATGCGGTGCGGCTCCGGCTGCCCCAGCTTCCTATGGATTTATCGGGCCACAAGCCTTCACACGGAAGTAATTAAGGGGCAGCGACAGAATCGCATAAATTAGTCAATCTTGTCTAAAAGTGCTTTTTTGTTGAGCCCTACAGGGTCAATGAGACACGATCGAGATTGAAAAAATGTTTGTAGGGACAGTTGGGCCCGAAAAAATGCCTGCGGATCGGAAGCGGCCCACCGCTTTGGCAGACACAGTTCGCGAACGTCAAACCTGCTCGAAAAGTAGATTTGAGTAAGTTTCGCAGAACGGATTATTGTCCACAACTATAACCTGGGTTATTTGCTTTTAGATTTGAGATTCAAGATTGAGTTCGTGCTGGATAAATTTGCTATTTGTCGATCGGCTGAAAAATCAACCCTATCGAATAGGTATAACTAATTACACAGGCAGTCGCGAGACTGCCTTTATTTTTGAGTCCCGAGACGAAACTCGTGCAACTTACAATAAACGCATCTACTTGCAGACAGAGTTTGGAGTTCTCCTCTATTAAATACCGAGCAACTGGGATAGGTATGAATTTCACGCGGTGCAGCATTTGCAGAAGGCCAACCAACAATCTGAAATTTTTGTCGGGGTCGATAGCGGGAGTCGGGCCCGACGGTAACTGTTGGAGATGTGGAACGTTCTGAGGGAGGAGATCCGGTGCACGGCTTGAAGTAGGGAACAATTTTTATTTATGATATTAATATCATCCAACAGAAAAAGTTATTACCATTAACTTGCGTCCTCATATATTTGTCAACAAAAATACTGTGCCGAAAAAACAAAAATTTCCTTATTTAGTTGGTTCCCGATGGACTTCTCATCAAAAAACTTGGGGGTGGCGGCACTTTCAAGTAGTCAACAGAAAAAACGAAGGTCAATGGGTATTTGCGGAAATGGTGGCGGCTTGCGATCCAAATGTCCGTTTCTGGCTGAACGCCAAACAGCTCAAAGACCGATCGCTCTGGGAAGCTGGATGGCAGTCTACACAAGAATTAGAGGAATTAGAAGCGGTAGAGTAAGATATAGCGCTTTGGGGTAGAGTGAGGTAGAGATTAGTCATGGTAATCGAAATAGGGTGAAGTAATGAAAAAAAAACTTGTGTTCTTGGTGTGTTTGCTAATTAGTGCTGGATTGGGCGGTGCAGTTGTCTCCAAGTCGATCGCAATTCCAATTCGCTCTCTTCCCAATACTCTATCTGCGGATATTCCAACTCCCGCAGCAGACTTATCCGGCTTAGTTCTGAGGTTACAAGATTTGCCCGCAGGTTTTAGAGAGATGCCACCTGCGACGATCCAAAAACTGGTCAGCGGTCTCCAAAGCTTAAAACCAGCAAGCGTATTTGCTTATAACAAGAGCGACGATCGGCAGTTTCAACTAATCATAGGATTTACAAAAGATCTAACCAACGCAATCGATCGAACTCAATTTGATGGAGAAATGGGTGCAAATATTTTTGCAGAAGAGTTCTCCAAAGGTTTAAATAGTAGTGCAGACAAGGAAGTTCAGTTTACTACTCTTACTGCTTTAAGCTTAGAAGAAAAAATTGGTGATGTATCGCGTGGGTGGACAAATAAAGGAAAAATACGAGGTGTAACTATGAATGTCGAAATCGCGGTATTTCGACGGGGAAAAATAGGAAATTATCTGATAATGATGTATCTCGACGGTCACAAACCGGCTGTGACTATTAGCGAAGTCGCGCGCCAACTTGACAAGCGCATCGTGGAACTGAAACCTGAGTTAACTCAACCGCAATAAGCTGGTACTGCAAGCGTTCGTTCAGTTGACAGTTGACACTTTACCTAGAAAGAAGAGGATTGAAGTCATGAATCGTATTGTTTTAACTTATCCCGCTCCCGGAGAGGGTTTCAACCAATTATTTATGGTAAAAAAATCAGTTTTCTAACTGCGGATGACTCTCAGATTAGTTATACTAACAAAACTCGCGCACAACTAGCAGACAAACCGAGCTTTTCTGCTAGTTGTACCGATGACTGTAGATGAGAGATTTTAGTCGATCGCACTTGTTGCTGCATCCAGAGATGATATCATGTCTGTGGAATTGCCCGCCATCAAATTTTGTCGTTTGGTTGGGGCAGGTTGATAGATATTGTGGATGTGAATCAGAGATTGTTAGTGAACCCGCCACAAGTATTATGGTTAATTGACCAGGCCAAATCTCGCCCAGAAGCAAGAGATCGATCGCAATAATTGACACCAAAATACCTATGACTGCCGCTGTTTCCTTGCAAAATGCCTGCAAAATCTACAACAAAATCCCCGTTGTCAATGACCTTTCGTTCGCGATTGAAGCCGGAGAAATGTTCGGTCTCCTGGGCCCCAACGGTGCCGGCAAATCGACGACTATTCGGATGCTGACTACGCTGACTAAACCCAGCAGCGGTCAAATTCAGGTAGCTGGATATGACGTGATGCGTCAAAGCTTGCAAGTTAAACAGTCGATCGGCGTTGTGCTGCAACAAACTAGCGTTGATAATGAGCTTTCTGTATGGGAAAATATGGAGTTTCACGGGCGGATGCACCACATCCCCAACCCGAAACGGCAACAGTTGATTAAACAGTGGTTGGGATATGTAGAATTAGCTCAAAGACGGGATGATTTAGTCAAAAATTTGTCCGGTGGAATGAAGCGGAGGTTGCAAATTGCCCGATCGCTTTTGCACGAACCGGAAATCTTATTTTTGGACGAACCGACTGTAGGGTTAGACCCGCAAACGCGACGCAGGTTGTGGGAAATTATTCTAGATTTGAACAAGCAGGGGATGACTATGCTGTTGACGACGCATTATATGGATGAGGTAGAGTATTTGTGCGATCGCATCGGGATTATGGACGGCGGTAAGTTGATTCAATTGGGAACGTTGGCCGAACTGCGACAGGAACACGGTCAAGGCTTGGTGGTGAAGCAAATTGGCGATCGCTGGGAATACAAGTTTTTCCCGACTTTGGAAGAAGCGAATTTTTATCTGGATGCGAAAGAGGATAAGACTGGTATGATGGTTCGTCCTTCTAATTTAGAGGATATTTTTGTAGAACTGACTGGCAGACAGTTAGATTGATTAATGTCTAATTGCTTTTTTCCGGTTCTCCTAGATAACTCCATCCTTCTCAATTCAACACTCAACGTCTCTATTTCTAATTACAAATTCCCCAATGACTCGTTTAGCCACAACAATAGAAGCCATACTTTATCTAAAAGGTCAGCCGGTGTCGCTTGTAGAAATTGCCGAGATTGCCAAGTGCGATCGATCGTCCGCCGAAGACGCGATTATCGAGCTCATGTCTGACTCATCCCGCCGCGACAGTGCCCTAGAAGTCGTCGAAACTCCGACGGGATACAGCCTGCAACTGAGAGACGAGTTTGCCAGTTTAATGCAAACTTTAATACCCCCAGAATTAGGTGTTGGGGCTTTGCGGACGCTGGCGGCGATCGCCCTCAAAGGTGGCATCGCGCAGCCAGATTTAGTGAATTTGCGGGGTTCGGGGGCTTACCAACAAGTGCAGGAACTGGTAGAAATGGGTTTCGTGCGGAAACGGAAGCCAACGGAGGGGCGATCGTACTGGCTACAAGTTACCGAAAAATTTCACCGGTATTTTCAAGTAGACCAATTACCCAAACAATTACAACTTGACTTTCAGGCAAATTTGTACCCAAGCAATGACGAGTAGTTTGAATTGACGTGACGTGACGTATTCCCCGGCATAAATGCACGGGTAGCTCTTAAAAGATGTTACGAGGCCGGTTTGAAACCCGCCTCTTCACCTTTTTTCCTGCTTCGTAGACTCTTAACTAGACTGTTACCAGTCCCCGTCAAGATATTCGACCCAGGCAATCTATTTCGGCGTTGCTGAGTTATAGTATGAATAGGAGGAATAATTTATGCAATGTCCAGAATGTAAATCAACCCATATCCGTAAAAACGGCAAGAAAAAAGGAA
>RDYN01000126.1:0-5628 GCA_004293365.1 Oscillatoriales cyanobacterium
CCGCAGCGGCACAAAAGACGGTTGGATCGAACTATTGGGTACGCGGCGCGACTTTCGGAAAATGGGATTAGGAAAAGCCATGCTGTTAGCTGGTTTGCAAACCTTAAAAGCAGCGGGTGCAAATACAGCCAAACTCAGCGTCGATGCAGACAGTTTGACAGGCGCGACAAAGCTTTACAAATCAGTCGGTTTCCGCCCGATGGAAACTTGGCTGTCGTGGGCTAAACCAGTTTAAATTCGTAATGCTGGCCAGAAACCGGGTTTTTGCGACAGACTTGGTGACAACTCGTAGATTCTGGAAAAAACCCGGTTTCTTGGATTGTGTGCGAGTAGTCAGAAACCGGGTTCCATGGGACAGACTTGGTGACAACTCGCAGATTCGGGAAAAAACCCGGTTTCTTGGATTGTGTGCGAGTGGCCAGAAACCGGGTTTTACCAACAATATTTGCCTAAAACCCATAATTTCCTCAACCCGCGCCGCCTTTTCTTGATTTCCTAAATCTGGCGGAAATTTACGGCTGTTATCAAATTCGGACTCACTCCAATCATAATACCTAACTCCTCTCCTGTCAACAGGTTTTTGATGATTGTTCCCAGAGTATTTTGAGTAATTGCTAACTGACTCAAACTCAAACCACCGCTTAATCCCATCAAATCTTGACCCGGGTAAAATCAGCGATTATATCAAATCCTTGAGCCGAATTTAGTACAAAGATATCCTTACCGCTACCGCCAATCAAACTATCATTCCCCAAATCTCCGAAAAGGACATCATCACCTTTTCCGCCTAGCAAAGTATCGTTATCTTCCCCTCCATAAAGGGTATCATTTCCTTCGCACCCTCCCAGGATATCTGCTGCTTCGTTACCGCTGATAAAATCATTACCTACACCGCCGCAGATAGTATCCGAACCTAACTTTCCAAACAGGTAGTCATCACCCTCACTACCAAGAATTATGTCATCGGTAGTGATAAATATGTAGTGATTAGATATTTATTGGTTCAAAACATAGTTGTAATGATGGATAAAATACCAAATAGCACCAATAGGGTTTTCTAACTTATTAGAAAACGAAAGAGTCTTTCTTACTAGACGAGAAACACCTTGGCGCAATGTATTATTAAATCTTTCAATGTGATTAGTTTTTCCACTGTCTTTACCCACTGGCTGATGACGTAGCGAAGGAAAAATAAAAGCATATGCCGCCCAAAAATCTGTATAGCAAACAGCACATTGTCTATATACCATCGGTAGAGAATTCCATAATTGTTCGGCTCCTTCTTCGCTACGATCGCCAATATAAACCAATACAGTTCACTTAAGAGCGATCCCCCCTAACCCCCCTTCGATGCGGGGGGGACAAGAATGCTCTCTTTCGTCCCCCGACAATCAGGGGGATGCGAGGGGGATCTCCGGGGGACAAATAGTGTTAAGTGAACCGTATTGCAATATAAACACCAATAATTTCTCTGGTCTCTCTATCCATTACTAACCACACCCATTGCTTGTTTTCTTTACAATCTACAAATGACCACAGTTCATCACATTCAACATTCAATCTGATTTTTTTTTAGGTTTAACCTTTACTGTGCGTTCAATTGAGGCATATTTATTATTTATGTAATCTTGTAACCATTTTTGAGAAACACCCGTGCTTCTAGCTATACCAGCCAAAGATATCTTCTCCAAAAGAAGTCGGCAAATTATCTTATACAAGAAAATAAATTACTTTCTTAGTCGGATTCTCGACAAATTGGCGACCACAAGTTTGACATTTGTATTTTGGTTTTTTATTATGAATAATACCATTTTTAACTGTGCGATCTGAACCACAAGTAGGGCAATTTGGTCGTACAAATAGCATATTACATGACTAAACTAATGTTGGCAGATATCAAAATATCGAGCAATATTCACCTATAATAGCACAAGTGTAAATAAATCTCCATTCGAGCGCGTAAAGAAATATTAAAGTCACAAAATTTGATTGTGTGAGTTATAAAATTATCCTATGTATTCAATTACTGTAATTAAAAATCACTACATATTTATTACTACCATAATGACATGAGGTTTGCTTGCTCCTGCCATTGCATAGATTTCTCCTTGCCTGTACTCGTGTTTGATGGGGCTGACTTTCTCGCCCTCTCAATAGACATCTCCAATAATTATTGTGGAACAGGCAGGATGCCTGTTCAAGACTTGCTTTTTTGGAGTGGTCTAATAGTTTTCGGGGGAAACGTAGGTGCAGCTTTTACTTGCTGTCATATAAATAGACATCTCCAATAATTATTGTGGAACAGGCAGGATGCCTGTTCGAGACTTGCTTTTTTGGAGAGGTCTAATGTGAGGTTGGTGAGGATTGTACAATTATAGCAGTAGCACGGGCGAGGGCCCGACGCCATCGCCCTTCGCGGAAATTGGGCTGAATTTATCTAAAAATTTTATAATTATTTGAAATAATCTTAGGTTTATAGTAAAAAAAATCCTATCTGTAAATAGTTCGCGGTTGCGATGGATTCTCTCACAAGCCTTACTAATAGTTTGTACTGAGGAGAGATTTTCAGCGGCACACCGCTCTATTTCGCTTTTGTCAGGCAGTACAACGCAATCAAGGGTGCAAAACTGAAACCACAATTTTAGATTAAAGAAAAACAGGTTGGAATTTTTTTCTATTTAAGGAGAGTAACATTCGAGCCATAAAAGCAATCTCATATATTATAAAAGCTGTAAGTTTACTTGAAAAATTGTTATACAACATCCTCATAAAGATAGATCCCAATTATCAATTCCTTGTAAAGTTTTATACTCTTTTCTCTCTTGCTCTACTGAGGGCTGGGCTTGGCAATTTGTTACACAAAAAAGTTTTCTTGACATTATTGACGGTTGCTATCTCTATAGATACGATTCACTTAGCGATCGCTCAACTTTACGAACTCAAAAAATGCTGTTTAACTCCACACTATTTTTGGTATTTTTGGCGGTTGTGGTGTACGTCTATTACTTGCTGACACCGCAATACAGACGTTGGTTCTTGTTATTGGCTAGCTACTGCTTTTATTGGGTGTGGAGCGTACCTTACTCACTCCTAATGGTTTTATATACCCTGCTAGCTTATATAACAGCTCGCATTATCGACTCATCAAATAAAAAGAGAGAGAGAACTACTGCTTTAATTAGTTTTGTGGTTGTAGTTATAAGCACTCTCTGCCTGTTCAAATACGCAAATTTCTTTTCGGCTTCGGCATACTCCCTGTTGGGATTTCATCCGTGGCCTCAACTAAATCTGCTATTGCCTTTGGGTATTTCTTTTTACACATTCCAGACGATCGGTTACATAGTCGATGTCTACAAGGGCGTTACACCAGCCCAAAAGTCATTTCTCGACCTAGCGCTGTACGTCATTTTCTTCCCTAATCTGGTTGCTGGCCCGATCGTCCGCGCCAAGGTTCTCATGCCCCAGTTGACGTGCGAGTCACCGGTAGACTGGGTTGGGATCCGCAGTGGCATTGCCCAAATCATCTGGGGGATGCTGAAAAAAGTTTATATAGCTGACCCGATGGCATCAATTACCAGTGAGGCTTTTAGTGCGCCCCAGAGCGTTTCCGGGTTGGGGTTGTTACTAGCTACCTTCGCTTTTGCAGTTCAAGTCTACTGCGACTTTTCTGGTTATTCAGATATGGCGATCGGTTCTGCCCGCCTGTTCGGAATTGAACTGCCGAAAAATTTTGACAGGCCCTATATGGCTTACAGCATTACTGATTTTTGGCGCCGCTGGCACATTTCACTGTCAAATTGGCTGCGCGACTATCTTTATATTCCCCTGGGTGGGAACCGGCAGGGTCAACTCCGTACCTATGCAAACTTAATGATCACCATGCTGCTGGGAGGCCTCTGGCACGGTGCTGGATGGAACTGGGTTGCTTGGGGAGGTTTGCAAGGGGCAATGCTGTCAATGGAAAGAGCGTTTGGACTCTCCTCTGCACCTAAGTCGAAAGTTAGTTATTTCCTGCGCTGGCTGTTGACCTTTTTTGTAATTTGTACTTCTTGGGTACTCTTTGAATCGTCTGATTTGAACAGTGCGGGTGTGGTATTTCAACGGATATTGACCTTTGCTGATGGCCGGATACCGATTGACTATCGCCCGCTATTCTACCTGGCCCTAGTTTTGCTAGTTCAATGGGGAGATGTGAAGCAACGGTGGATGAGCTGGGCTCAGATGCACCCAAATTTGCTCAAGGTGATTGTTTATACGATCGCAATTGCGCTGATATTTACCTTCGCCGGCGCCTCAAGTTCCAATTTCATTTACTTCCAGTTCTAATCGGATTGACAAGTTATGCTCCCAATATTTAATGACCAAGCACTTTCCCATGTAAAAACCGCATTTCGCCGCACGACCGTAGACTTGTCAAAGCTATTGTTAGCAGCTTTATTATTGGAAGGAATTCTGCAAGTTATTGCTCCTGAGTACAGGAATAACGTTTTCGATCGCGAATTTACAGGAGGTCGTCCCATCGCCATGAGCAGTGCGGGAAATCGCGGCCCGCTGCTGCCGGTGCAGAAACCCCCAGGCGAAGTGCGAATTCTCGGCATGGGAGATTCAACAACATTTGGGACTGGGATTGGTGCAGAAGATACTTGGCCTGCTCAATTAGCAACTGTTTTTCAGAAAAATGGTGCCAAAGCAACCTATATCAACAGCGCTATAGAAGGTTCTACCCTCAAAGAAATCAACTATGTTTATCGCAACCAGTGGTCGGCCTACAAACCAGATGTAGTAGTGCTGGCGGTAGACAACAACATGGTCTCAATGACGTGGTTTCGCCGCGAGGACAAAGGTGCACCGAAAAACCCCTATCTAGAGCCAGCCCCTCAATCCAAACTGGAAAATTTGAAAAACGGATTAAAACAAGTTACTCGCGTCTTAGCTTCTCCTTCCTGGCTGAGAATCAACTCCCAAAAATGCTTGTACTTGCTGGGTTTATCAAATAACAACCTCAAACCGGAAGCTCCTTTGGGCGCAACCCTAGCCTTGGGCCCGAAGCAGGCTGATGTGCCTCCCGATCTTGCTGACCGTGCTTGGAAGCAGTTTGAAGCAGATTTGAGCTTACTCCGAGACTCCGTTGCTGCGGACGGTCGATCGCTCGTTGTACTTTACTTACCTACTCGCTTTATGACTTTTGACGGGTTTTCTGACAACGAGCAGCGAGTGCCAAAAAATCGGCTGACTATCGACGCCGGGAAGCGACTGGGGGAAATTAGTCAGTCACTGGGTGTACCCTATCTCGACGGTACCGAACCAGTCCGTCGGGGTAGGGCACAAATTGCCGAAAAAGAAGGTCGTTCTGCTCCGATGTACATTAAGTTTGATAGTGTCCACCTTGACAAAGACGGCAATCAAGCTGTTGCTGAAGGGTTGTTCGAGCTCGTTAGCAAATCTGAAAAAGCTCGATAAAATCTGTCTGTAGTGTTGGTACCAGATGCGATCGATTACTATAACAAAATGGTTCGTAGTGCGGACTTCAGTCCGCAGGGTTTTGCGGACTCAAGTCCGCACTAGGAACTTTACAAAAATGGTTCGTAGTGCGGACTTGAGTCCGCAGGGTTTTGCGGACTCAAGTCC
>RDYN01000126.1:5743-29647 GCA_004293365.1 Oscillatoriales cyanobacterium
TTTTGCGGACTCAAGTCCGCACTAGGAACTTTACAAAAATGGTTCGTAGTGCGGACTTGAGTCCGCAGGGTTTTGCGGACTCAAGTCCGCACTAGGAACGAATGTGATTGCGGTTAATCGATCGCACACAATACGGCTAGTTTTAACGTCGGCGCGGCGCCGGAAGCCTGGCGCTATTTGACGGTTGCGGTTTTTCTTGCAGCTTCATCGTCAAACTCACCCGCTTTAACTTTTCATTCACCTCCAAAACCCGCACTTTCACAACTTGTCCGACTTTCACAATCTGTTTTGGATCGTCCACAAAGCGATCGGCTAATTGAGAAATATGAACCAAACCATCTTGGTGCACACCCACATCAACAAAGGCTCCAAAGTTAGCGACATTCGTGATGATACCTTCCAATTCCATCCCAACTTGCAAATCGGAGATTTCGTTAATTCCGGCTTGGAAAGTGGCATATTTAAACTCGGCCCGCGGGTCTCTTCCCGGCTTTTCTAGTTCGGAAATAATGTCTCGCAGTGTGGGTTCTCCGACTTTCTCGGTCACATATTTCTTAATATCTAAAGTCTTGACTTGTGCCGATATTTGTGTTATTTCGGTCAGCGGCAAACTTAAATCTTTGGCGATCGCCTGGACTACAGGATAACTTTCGGGATGAACTGCTGTATTGTCCAGCGGGTTTTCGCCGCCGCGAATGCGGAGAAATCCGGCTGCTTGTTCAAAAGCTTTCGGGCCGAGTTTGGGAACTTTTAGCAGTTGGCGGCGATTTTTGAACGCGCCATTTTCGTTGCGGTAATTGACGATATTTTTGGCAACTGTTGCTGTCATTCCCGATACAAAGGTCAGCAGTTCTTTGGAGGCTGTGTTTAAGTCAACTCCGACATAGTTGACGCAGCTTTCGACGGTTTCGTCGAGTTTCTTTTTGAGCAGTTTTTGGTCAACGTCGTGCTGGTATTGACCGACTCCGATCGATTTTGGGTCAATTTTCACGAGTTCGGCTAAAGGATCTTGCAAGCGCCGCCCGATGCTGACTGCACCCCTGACTGTGATGTCGAGATCGGGAAATTCGGCGATCGCCACATCGCTTGCTGAATAAATCGATGCACCGGATTCGTTCACCATTACTTTAATCGGTTTTCTGTCCATATCTGCCAAAACTTCCGATACAAATTCGTCTGTTTCTCGGGAAGCTGTACCGTTGCCGATCGCAATTAATTCAATTTTATATTTTTCAATCAAATGCTTGACAATTTTACCAGCTTGCTGTCTTTGACCGGCCGCTTGGTGGGGGAAAATGGCTTGATATTCCAAAAACTGCCCGGTTTCGTCGAGGGCGGAAACTTTGCACCCGGTGCGAAATCCCGGATCGATCGCCAGTGTGGGTTTCATTCCCGCCGGCGCCGACAGCAGCAACTCGCGGAGGTTGGTTTCAAAGGTGGTGATGGACTCGATGTCAGCCTCGGCTTTGTGGTGCGATCGCACTTCCGTCATCAGCGAAGTCTTCATCAGGCGGTTGAAAGCATCCTTCAAGGTCGATCGATAAAACTCCTTAACTTCAGGTATCCTAGTTTTAATTTCCTGAGATTCCAAATAAGCCATCACCGCCGACTCATCAAACCCTAAGTCTAAATCTAAAACCCCCTCCGTTTCCCCGCGAAACAGCGCTAACATATTGTGCGACTGAACATTTCTCGCTGCAACTTGGTAATTGCGGTACATTTCAAATTTCGTAGTTCCTTCCGGGAAATCCTCTTTAATTTTCGAGACAAAAACCCCATTTTTCATCAAAAAATCTCGCAAATAAGCGCGCAATTCGGCTTTTTCGGAAACTGCCTCTGCCAAAATATCCCCAGCACCTTTGAGAGCTTCTTCTGCTGTTTTCACGCCCTTTTCTTCCGAAACATATTGGGTTGCTTCCGCTTCGATATCGGCGGGTTTAGCAGTCGGCAAATTCAGAGACTTGATAAATTCTGCCAGCGGTTCCAAACCTTTTTCTCTCGCAATTGTCGCCCGCGTCCTGCGCTTGGGCTTGTAAGGCAGATAAAGGTCTTCGAGTTCGTTTTTTTGCAAGCACGACTCGATTTTAGCTTGCAATTCGGCCGTGAGTTTGCCCTGGGAGGCGATCGTCTCTAAAATAGACTTTTTGCGGTCTTCGATTTCCGTCAAATAAGTGAAGCGATCGGAAATGTCCCGCAACTGAATTTCGTTCAGCAAATCGGTGCGTTCTTTGCGGTAGCGGGCAATAAACGGAATAGTTGCTCCCTCGGCAAAAAGTTCCAGAGCATTATTGACTTGGGAGATATTGATGGAAAGTTCTGTAGCAATCAGTTGGGGAATGTTGAGCATAGTACAAAATTTTGAGTCAATTACTGGCGGTTAATAAATTATTTATGAGAGCCGCGAATTAAGAGGAAAATGAACCGCAGAGGCGCAGAGGACACAGAGGAGGAAATGAGATAAATAAAACTTTGAGAAGGTTTGAACGATCGCCCTAGCAGGATTAAAGTGATGTTAGCATAAATGCAGTCATTTCTCAATATTATATGTTTCCTTTTAAATATCCTGTGCCGCAAAGCGATCCGCCGCGATCGCCCAGAGAAACGCTGCCGACGATGTACGATTTACCTAGCGAAGATCCGGAGGAACCAGGTTTGCCCGACGAATTTCACGATTTGCAGCCGCAGTTGTTAACCCTGGCCTTTCGCCCTCGCAATTATCAGGCTTCTGAGATATTTAGCGGCACTGACATGAACCTTTATTATGACGTGCAGCACCCTCTGTGGCACAAACGCCCGGATTGGTTTGGAGTTGTGGGAGTTCCGAGACTGTACGATGGATCGGAACTGCGGATGAGTTACGTTACTTGGCAGGAAGGCGTGAATCCTTTTGTAATTGTGGAACTGCTTTCGCCAGGAACGGAAAAAGAAGATTTAGGCGCAAATATCGATGAGGAAAAGTTGCCAACTGCGTCGAATGCTGCGGGTAACGGGCAAGTTTTGGAGGTCGAGATAAATGAGAAACCGCCCAGTAAATGGGAGGTTTACGAGCAGATTTTGCGGGTTCCTGTTTATGCAGTTTTCAGTCGCTATACTAACAGGTTGCGAGTGTTTGAATTTAATGCAGGACACTATCAAGAATTAGAATTGTCTGACTCGCGGGTGTGGATTGCGGATCTAGGTTTGGGCTTGGGTTTGTGGGAAGGGGAGTTTCAGGGAGTCGATCGCCTGTGGTTGCGCTGGTATGATGTAGATGGCAATTGGATTCTGACTGAAGCGGAACAGCAACGGCAGCGCGCTGAGTCAGCGGAAGCTCAATTGCAGTCTTTAATTCAGCGGCTGCGGGAATCTGGCATAGATCCCGATCGATTTTTAAACCGTTAGAAAGGACTGAAGTCAGGTTCGTAGTGAGGACTTTAGTCCTTCTTCTAACAGGTTCGTAGTGAGGACTTTAGTCCTTCTTCTAACAGGTTCGTAGTGAGGACTTTAGTCCTTCCCTCACTACAAACTCGTTTTAAGATTTAACAATAATTTGATGAGTTTCAGCTTGTTTGTTCCTAACACTATTTATGGTAAATCCTTCCGCATAAGGTGACTGATGCAAATAAGCCTTACCCGCAGAACCAAAAAGTTGCAACTTGCCCGAAATCACCGATCGCATAGCAGCGATCGCCTTTTCCATAACTTCCAACAAATCCGGATCTGACAAAGAATTGCTAGTTTTCAACACATCCATATAAGCATCGCGAACTTCCGTATTCACATTAAACTTAGACACACCTAATTTAATAGATTGATCGATCGTAGATTCCGGCAAACCGCTAGCGCCGTGCAATACTAACGGCACCGAAACAGAAGCCCGAATTTTTGCCAAACGCGGAAAATCGAGTTTCGGTTCGCTGAAATATTTACCGTGAACGTTGCCAATTGTAACCGCTAGAAAATCCACCTTAGTTGCTGCAATAAACTCTACAGCTTCCACCGGATCGGTCATCTTTGCTGCTTTTTCTTCAATTGTCAAACCGTCCTCCGTGCCGCTAATTCTGCCGATTTCTGCTTCAACTACCGCACCGTTAGCGTGGGATAATTCAGTCATTTCGCGAGTAAATATTAAATTTTGTTCGTAAGCCAAAGGAGAACCGTCTGCCATAATTGACTTGATACCGGCGGCTAGGGCGAGGTGAATGTCTTTTTCTGAGGTGCTGTGATCTAAGTGTACTGCGATCGGCACGGAGGACTTGCGCGCTGCTTCCATGCAAAGCGCGACTAAAGGCGATTTTCCGTATTTGAGGGCGCTGGGGTGAAGTTGCAGCATCGCCGGACTTTGCAGCGCTTCGGCGGCATCGATGACGGCTTTTACTCCTTCGAGATTGTACACGTTAAAAGCGCCGATCGCGTAAGCGTTTCTCCGGGCCGTGTTCAACAATTCGCTAGTTGAGGCGAGCATAAGTACCTGGCATAAAAACTTTTCTGAAGTTTTATCATCCTATCAAAGTTCGGTTGCCAGCTCATCTTAATTTTTATTTCTGGTAATTGCGAATTCTTGTGTAAGGTGCGCAATGCGCACCCGGGGATTTTTTAGGTGCGCATTATTTATTGATTTTATGCAAGGTGCGCAGTACGCACCGTAGGATTTTTTAGGTGTACATTATTTATTGATTTTATGCAAGGTGCGCAGTGCGCACCCTAGGACTAATTCATTTACTATTTTTGTGCGTTACCAGCGTGCAAACCGCACTCTTTCATCGTCGATTCTTCCCACCACCAACGACCCTCGCGTTCGTGTTGGTTCGGCAATACCGGTCTCGTACAAGGTTCGCAACCGATGCTTACAAAACCGCGTTCGTGCAATTTGTTGTAAGGCACTTCCAAGGCGCGAATGTATTCCCAAACCTCTGCCGAAGACCAGTTTGCTAAGGGGTTGAATTTAATTAATTCATGGTCAGGAGTTGAGAACGCACTGTCAACTTCAATAACCGGAATATGATTGCGGGTACTGGGACTTTGGTCTTTGCGCTGACCGGTAATCCAAGCATCGAGAGTATTCAGTTTGCGGCGCAGCGGTCTGACTTTCCGCACGCCGCAGCATTCTTTGTGACCGTCTTGATAAAAACTAAACAATCCCTTTTCATCTACTAGGGCTTGTACTTCTGCTGCATCGGGAAACATTACTTCTATTTTAATGCCGTAATGTTTTCTGACTTCCTCCAAAAACTGATAGGTTTCTGAGTGCAACCGTCCCGTGTCTAGGGTGAAAACGCGGAAGTTTTTAGTGATTTTTGATGCCATATCGATCAGAACTACATCTTCGGCACCGCTGAAAGAAATTGAGATATTGTCAAAATTGTCTAGGGCAAATTTGAGAATTTCTCGCGGTGTTTTTTGACTGTATTCTGCTTCGAGGGCGGCAATGTTGAGATTTCTCTGGATGGCAACCATATTTTCGGGCGATCGGTGTTCTTTTCTCTAACCCTTTATTATACCCGATCGCAGTATCTTTCTCACTGATGAATCACAGCTCGCTCAAAGATGCATCCACAGCTTGAACGCAGCAGCCGTAGAGAGGAAAAAGGTTGAGACTTGACAGCAGTATCGCCCCCAACGTCCCTCGCTAAAATTTTTCGCCCTGCAAGTCTCGCACGAGGGGATGAATGCGGTGTGAAATTTCACGGTACAACCACACTCAAACGTTTGATGTCATCTCATCTGTTTTGTGCGCTGAAGTTTAGTTCTTCTCAATCAGACTCAGGTTTTTTCAAATATATGCGTTCCATATCCCGCGTGTTTAAGTATAACGCAACTTTATTCAATTGCAGTTTAGCCGCCATATCCTTCAGGATGCCTTTAATGAGCTGACTTTTGCTGACAACGCCCACATTATACAATAGCCGATCGAGAGTTAGCGATCGCCCCACATAATCTGTTTTCAGCACTGTAAATCCTGCCTTAGTTGCAAGTTTTTCTAGCGTGTTGGTCGTAAAAAAGTAAATATGTCCGTCGCAACTGAGACTTCTTTCTCTTTTACCCAATAATTTGAACATCAAAGTATCGTATCGCGGGGTTTCCATCACGAATATTCCCCCCGGCTTCAAGATCCGGTAAACTTCTTGTAACGTACTGCAAGGATCTGATACGTGTTCGATCACGTGCATCATCAATACAGCATCTGCCGATCGATCGGCGATTCCAGCTTTTTCTAGTATGGTGGGGATGATTTTGATGCCAAACTCAGATTCTGCATATCTGCACATACCGACATTGGGTTCAAGCCCAACTACATTCCAACCATCTTGCTTAAAGTAGTTCAACAAATACCCCAAGCCACTGCCGACTTCTACTAACGTACCTCTTTCGGGATAATGTTCGCGCAGAAATTTTCTGGTTATTTCATAATCTTTTACTTGCAGTGCTTCTTTTTCCAGCCTCTGCGAATCTTGGTTGACTATTGCAGATAATACAAAGTCTGGATCGTAGTTTTCTATTAATACATTGTCTACTTCTTTGATTCTGGGGTTGGCATACATCAATCCACAGGATTTACAATTGACAATTTGATTGACTTGGGCTACTCCCGGCTCAAATCTCACAGTATAGTCCTTACTACCGCACAAATTGCACGCAACGTATGTCATAGCTTTTAAAGTCCTACTTGATTCAAACAGGATCGAGATGTATTAGCAGATTAACCTGTCCGCATCTAACTTGTGCTGTAACTTAATATTATTTAACTTTTAATGAGTTCGTTTTTTAGGTAAAATTCCGATTGCATCTGTGATTGTGTGGTTTAACGCAAGTAGAGCGGTACAAATAAATGTCAGATGGCGATGCCAGGTTTTGCAACCATAAATTTGCTATTTTCATATATCTTTACATTCCCCGCCATCCAAAATTTTATTTTTTTGACGCCTGTCTACTTAATAAAACTTCAACTTTTAGTTTTGAGAATAACGGCAAGTGACTATTTGCTCTTTGCTGCCAAATTTTCCATTTCTTTCTGCCACTTTTTCAACAAAACTTCGCGCTCTTTTTGTTCCTGAGGTTCCGGCATTCTCAAGCCATTTCTAGCATCATATTTGCCGTAATACTGCGACATTCCCTGAAAAGATGTTGTCCCGTCATTGGGCAGGATTTTTTGCTGTCTGAGCCACTTTTCGCAAGAACTTTGCCACATAAAAACGCGATCGTGTACTTCGCCACCTAATTTTCTGATGCGCTCAATAGAAAGTTCTTTCTTGACAAACAACAGCCGATCGCTCTCTTTGCTGCGCTTAATCAAGCGAATTTCGGCGCCGGTGCCCCGGAAAAACTCGATCGCGCAATAGCCCTCCAACTGAAAAATGCAGACTTCAGTTACTTCGCCCCCGTCCTCTGGTAAGATATCCGCATCAAACTGCAACTGATAGCCGCTCGCGCTCGCAGACGACTGCGGCAACAGCAAGCGCACCCGCAGCAGGCGATCGCTGTAATTTGCCCAAAAATCCCGGCGCTCCTCCAACTGCTTAATTTCCGCATCAGACAGCCGCAGCATCCGCGCCACCAAATCGATTGTTTTCTGGAAATAACTGTAATTTAGCCCGCCAATCCATCGCCTCAGCGACTCTTGAGCCGGAGCCGAAAGTAACTGCAATTTCGGATAATATTCGTCTCGCACCCACTCAACCAATTTCGGCCGTTGATTTTTGAGAATATCAGTCGAAATTTTCACTAACAACTCTTCAACTGCTGCAAGTTGCGGCGCTGGTGGCATTTCCTTCAAGCACCGGAGCAGCCATTCTACGCCCGACAAATCGGCAACCTGATTTTTGGCAAAAATTCCGGCCAGGTGCGCTGCGGCGCGATCGACTGCGGGAATGGTTGCGGGTAACTGAGCTTTTCTTAACAGTTCCGCAGGAGTTTTCAGGTATTGCCAACTCAGTTTTGCTAGCTCGTAATCCGGCAAATCGCGGGTCAGTATTTTAATGATTTGCACTGGCAGAGCATCGGTACGAGTCGCTGTATCAGCAAAGTCGGCAAAGCACTCTACCAAAGATCGATCGAGCGCGGGATCATTGCTAGAAACAGGATTTTCTAACTGCTGGCTGTAATGCAGCGCCACACGCCACAGCAACTGCTGTTTCAGCCGCACATTGTTCTGAGCTACCAGCCAAATAGCTTGAGATATTTCTTGGGTGCGATCGGGATTTTTCATATCCCATTGAGATTTAGCCCAGAGACAATAAGTCCATTCCAGAGGAGTAATACTGTCAGCTCGATCGCCCTCAATATCTGCTATAATTTCTGCCATCCCTCGCAAAACACCTGCTTTCACTTCGGGAACATTTGGCTTGCTTTTCTGTGCAAAGCTTGCCGCCTTTTTTATTTTTTCTGGCTGCCGCTGGCTGGGATTTTCCGGTAGTTGAATCTCGCGAAACTGAAGGCTCATATTTATAATTTATTTCCTATAAAGTTGCTGCACTCGCCTTATGCAATTCTTGACGCCTCAACCGACTTTTGTATAGAAATCTCTCGCAAGTGCGCGATCGATCATAATTGAAAAACCAGGTTGATTGCCTCGCCCGCGCGTCTGTCCTGTGATTGTAATATTTTACACAATTTTCGAGATTCAGGGAAGGTACGGCTGGGAAAAATCGATCGGTTGCGTGTTATTCTCTCTTTCGGCAGAAGTCAAGCTAGCTTGTCCGTGCCGCAGTAGTGCTGTGAACTCAAAAAAGAAGGATAAAAGTGCGATCGACCTACCTGACAATTTCCCTTTCAAGTAGCATAGACTAAATTTGTAAAGTGTTATTAACTTTGATGGTACGCGACAACAACTCACAAGTTAAGAAAAGTTGCCAACAAAACCGACCGCAATAACCCTGTCGCTCAGCAAACTTTACTATAGATAAAACTAGAAAATTTGTGATGAGAATTGCCCAAGATTTCCCCCTATTCGAGCGAGTTGGGCCCCAGCTTGCGGAGGAATTGAACTGGTAGTCAGCCTCTTGACCGATGAATTGTCAAAATTGCCAGCCCCAGATATGTTTAGCGGTTGGGGAATTAGCACCCTGTCCTCAAAATCACCCGCCTACAATCCCATCGGCTACCACACAGGCTCAGTCTGGCCGCACGACAACGCTTTGACAGCTATGGGACTGCGCTCGCGATCGCGATCGTCGAACAAGCCCTAGAAGTAGTCAAGGCTTATTTGACATGACTTTGCTGCAACCCTACTGTCCCCCCGAACTATTTTGCGGCTGCGAGCGCAACAGCGAGAGCGATCGCCCCGTGCAGTATCCTGTAGCTTGCTCGCCCCAAGCTACAGGATACTGGCAGTATTTTTCAACTGTTGCAAATGATGTTAAATTTAGTTCCCGATGCCCCTAACAACCAACTGCGAATTATCGATCCGGCCTTACCAGAATCGATTAATAAATTGTCGCTCAACAACTTAAGGATCGGCTCAACTTTGCTAGATTTGTAATTTTAGCGATCGAGTTCATCCACCGCTTGTCGGGTGATGAAAAAACGCGGTAATCTGCGAGTAATTATCGAAGCTTAAATTGAGTAAATTAGGAATTGGGGATTCCCTATTCCCAATTTCCTCAAAATCCGTTAAATCCCTTATACAATCCGTTGCCGAACTTCCTTCTTCCCTTGGGCAATCTGACCGGCTATATTGTATTGAGAAGTGCATTTATTTGTTTGCCAAGCGGCTCCGTCAAACAGCCGTAGCTTTCGCGGGGCGATCGCGATCGCGCCAGTAGCTTCTGGAGCGAGATTATCCGCCGTCAACAATAGTAAGGAAGTGTGAAATTATGTCAAAAATTTTAGTAGTGGACGACGTTCCCAGCGAACTGGAAATCATCTGCCGCATTCTGCAAGATGCCGGACTCGACGTGATCCGGGCTGGTGACGGCGAAGAAGCGATCGCCCTGATCCGAGAAGTGCCGCCTGATCTTGTCATTTTAGACGTAGTGATGCCGCGAATGAACGGATTTGAAGTGATCAGAGAATTGCGGGGCGATCGCGCCACTGCACACTTGCCAGTAGTATTTTGTACTCATAAAAACACCGATATCGATAAAGCTTGGGGAACCGATTTAGGCGCCGATGCTTACGTCAGCAAACCCTTTGAACCTCAGCAACTCGTCAACATCGTGCAGCGACTGCTTTGGGCTTAAACACAATATATCTCTTATCCTCATAGTGAGGGAATTGGGAATTGGGAATTGGGCATAGGGCACTCAGGCATAGGGCACGCAGGCATACCTCACCATGCTTGATAACCGCTATATAAGCTGTTCTACATTTAAATTGTATGTCAAAAATCACTTCAACACTCTTGTGGGATGGCTTTGAGCAGCGTCCCGAATATACAATTTAAATGTGCAACAAAGCAAAACAGGGAATTGGGAAGAAAGCAAAACAGGGAATTGGGAAGAAAGCAAAACAGGGAATTGGGAATTGGGAAGAAAGCAAAACAGGGAATTGCGCTTGACTTCACTCACACTCTTTTGTGCTAGAGCGAGTGTTCAGTAGCTTTCCCAAAATATCATAGCGAGAAACCCCGTTTTTTGTGAACAAACTGGGTTTCAGAATTCCCTAAAAGTAGTACCTATAAGGATAGCAATCATTGCCGTTGCCCAGCCCGCGATTTATTTAACCATTCGATCCTGGCAAACTGAAGCTCAAAAACTCGCCGCGAGCGATCGGCTTTCCTGGCAAAGCAAAATCCTAATTTGTGAGCTACACTAAAAACAAAAAATCAGCAATGAAAACAAGTGTTCCCCCCGCAGCGGGGAATCAGACAAGTGGAACAAAGCAATTTCTCCTTTTCGGTCAAGGAGGGAGTCTCTTTGGCGTAGAGTTAGAAGCAGTGCGGGAAGTTCTTTCCCTCAACGAACAACCGATTTCCCCGGTTCCCAACACCCTGCCATTTTTGCTGGGATTAACCAACTTGCGGGGCGAAATCTTAGCAGCAGCAGACTTCGGACGGTTTGCAGGCATCGAACCGGTTGACACCCACCACCCAAGCAGTCGCATCTTAGTGGTGGAAGCGCCCGATCCGCGAGACGTGAGATTGTCTAGAATGCGGATGGGATTGGCCGTCTCCCGCGTCGAAGGAGTTTTGTCTCTAAATCCCGATCGCACTGTCTCAGCAATAGATGTCAGTCCCGAGTTAGCTCCCTTCTTAAAAGGTTTGTACAATTCCGACGGACGTTTGCTCATGATAGTCGATGTCGAAGCGATCGCCCATTCCGAACGCTGGTAAGTAAACAGTTGACAGTTGACAGTTGACAGGTTGACAGTTGACAGGTTGACAGTTGACAGTTGACAGTTGACAGTTGACAGATGAGTGCGAGGTTTTTAGATAGTTGACTATTGAGAAATGAAGAATATGGAGTAAATCTAAAATCTAAAATCTAAAATCTAAAATCTAAAATCGATCTATCGCCCGCATTTAATTTGCCAATTCTTAATTTTATAGCTGTTATCAAAAAAGTGAGGTATGCCCGCGTGCCCTATGCCCTATGCCCTATTCCCTATGCCCTATGCCCGGTTTTGTCAGTCTTACCTCATCTTTCTGAGAACCGCCATATCATGAAACTTCTCTATAGCTCGATCGCCACGACATTCACCCTGACATTGCCCGACTTCTCCACCTCGCTGATAGCTGGCATTGCCAATTGCATCATTTGTTTGTGTTACTTTGCGATCGCCTCCCTAATCAGCTTAGGTTTGTGGCGAAACCGTCAATTCGGGTTCGACATCTTCGCCACAGTCACAGCATTCATATTTTGGAGCTGCGCTTTCGGCCACAGCGGCCACGCAGCCGAATACCTGGGATTGCCGCACTCCCATGTGGCGCAAACTGTATCCGATTGGATAACTGTCATTCCGGCGATCGCCTTTTTGAGTTTGTCCAACCGCTACCAGTTCTTAGTAGGTTCCACCCAAATTCTTACCTCCAAAAAAGAAACAGAACAAGCCCTCAGCGAAACTACCCAGCGATTTCAGGCAATCTTCGACCAAGCTTTTCAACTGATCGCATTATTGAGCCCAGACGGCACTCTGCTCGAAGCAAATCAGACAGCGCTAGAATTGGGCGATTTGGAAGCATCAGAAGTGCTGGGACTGAAATTTTGGCACACACCTTGGTGGGCATCATCCCCAACCAACCAGCAGCGCCTAAAAACCAACATTAAACAAGTCTCGGCCGGCAAGTTTGTGCGGGAAGAATACGAAATCACCGGAGCCAACAACCAGGTGACAGTCATTGACGTGTCGTTTAAGCCGCTGTTAAATGAAACAGGAGAAGTATTTCAAATCCTTGCCGAAGGTCGCGACATTACCCAGAGCAAACAGACAGAAGCGGCCTTGCAGCATCTAACCGCAGAACTAGAGCAGCGAGTGAGGGAAAGAACCGAGCAGATTCAGGAAACCAACGCACTATTGCAAGAAGAAATTCGCGATCGCACCGCAGTTCAAGAACAATTAAAAGCCTCCGAACAATTTTTAAACAACATCATCAACACCATACCCGATCCAATTTATGTCAAAGACGAACAGCACCGCTGGCTAGCATTAAATGATGCCTTTTGTCAATACATCGGTCGCAGCAGATTGGAACTAATTGGCAAATCCTACCGCGACTTCTTGCCCAAAGAGCAAGCAGACATATATGAAGAAAAAAACAAATTAGTTTTCTTGGCAAACACCAGCAGCGAAACCCAAGAAACCATTACTGAGCCAGACGGAAATACCCGTTTTCTGTCCGTCAAAAAATCTACTTTTGTAGATAGCTGCGGCAGTAAAGTTCTCGTTTGCGCCATTAGAGAAATCACCAAGCGCGTGCGAATGGAAGAACAACTGCGGGAGACACTCGCCGAGGCTGAAAGCTCCCAAAACTTGCTGCGAACAGTTATTGACGCTACACCCGACTGTATCTTCGTCAAAGATCGCAACTTCCGTTACACCCTAGTCAATGCAAGCTTTGCCACCGCCTTCGACAAAACCAAAGCAGAAATTATTGGTAAAGATGACGGAGAAATTGGTATATCTGTCGATAGCATCTTCGACAACTTACACACCCAAATAAACTCCCGCGCCAACAATCAGTACCCCCTGATCGTCAACGAATTTGCCACCTTAGCTGACGGCAAAGTACACACCTTCGACACCCAGAAATTTCCCCTCAAAGACTCAGAAGGTAACATTTTAGGCGTTCTCGGATTCGCCCGCGATATCACAGAAAGCCGCAAATCCGAACAAGAACTATTGCGGCTCAAAGCAATTTTAGAAACTACAACCGACTGGGTAGGCATGGCCGACTCGCAACAGCGCAGCATTTATCTCAACCGCGCCGCCCGACAAATATTGGGAGTTGGCGAGGACTCAGATTTAGGCCTAATCCGCATTTCCGACCTGACATCGCCCAAAAGTATGGACACTCTGATGAAAGTCGGCATCCCCGCAGCTTGTAGGGATGGGGTGTGGAGCGGCGAGACCATTTGGCAGACTTTAGAAGGTGAAGAAATACCCGTTTCCCAAGTAATTATTGCCCACAAATCTGAGAGCGGAGAAATTGAATTTCTGTCAACGATCGCCCGCAACATCACAGAACGCAAGCGCACGGAACAAACCTTTCAGCAAAACCTGCAAATGCTCGACCTCGCCAGCGACGCTTTGATCGTTCGGGATATTGACGGCACGATTAATTTCTGGAACCAAGGCGCCGAAAAAATGTACGGCTGGACGAAACAAGAAGCTGTGGGCCAATGCACTCATACTCTATTTACTACCATATTTCCCCAACCTTTAGAAACTATATTGGCACAGTTAGAGGAGCGGGAATATTGGGAAGGAGAACTGATTCATACTACAAATTACAACACTATCATCACCGTATTCAGTCGCTGGACTTTGCAGCGAGACGAACATCTTAAACCCAAAGCAATTTTAGAAACCAACAATGATATTACAGAGCGCAAGCAAGCCGAAATCGAAAATCAAAGATTGAGATCGATCGTCGAAAGTAGCTCGGATTTTATCGGCATGGCAACAATGGAGGGAGAGCCATTTTACCTGAACGCCGCCGGCATGAAACTAGTGGGAATCAACTCTCCTGAGGAACTCAAAGCCAAGAATACGGGGGAATTCTTTTTTCCAGAAGACCTCCAGCAATTTACCGCAGAAATTATGCCCACAGTCATGGAAACGGGCTATTGGCGCGGCGAGTTTCGGTTGAAGCACTTTCGCACCGGCGATCGCATTCCCGTTGACTACAGCGTATTTACAGTCAAACACCCAGAAACAGGACAGCCAATGGGGTTAGCGACTGTGACGCGCGACATTCGCGATCGCAAGCGGGCAGAAGAAATGCTGCGCGATCGCGAAAGACTGTTCCGAGCCATTTTTGACCAATCCTTCCAATTTATTGGTCTGCTCAAACCCGACGGCACGATGTTGGAAGCTAACCAAACAGCCCTCGACGCCGCTGAGGTGGGGATTGAAGAGGTAGTAGGCAAGCCGTTTTGGGAAACCCCGTGGTGGCAGATTTCTCCTGAAGTCAAGCAGCGGGTACGAGAAGCTGTCGCCAAAGCCGCCGCCGGCGAGGTAGTTCGCTACGAAGCGGAAGTCCTACTTACCGGGGGTTTCGTCGCAACCATTGACTTCTCCCTCAAACCCATCAAAGACGAGAGCGGCAAAGTCGTGCTGTTAATTCCAGAAGGCCGGGATCTGAGCGATCGCAAAGCCCTAGAACGAGAGCTTTCTTTGCGTCAAGCTCGCTTTGACGCCTTTTTCGCCGCAGCACCAGCGGGAATGTTCATCACCGACGACCAACTGCGGTTCATGCAGTTCAACGAAAAATTAGCGGAACTCGGCGGCCAGCCGGCTTCGGCATACATCGGCAAAACCCTATGGGAAGCCGAACCGGAAATGGCGCCGACGCTCGGCCCGCTGTACCAGCAGGTTTTTAATACCAACCAACCGATTTTAAACATCGAACTCTCCCACGCCACCACCGCGCAGCCCGATGTGGTGCGGGATTGGCTGTCTTCTTACTTTCCTTTGCCGGGAGAGGACGGCAAACCCATTGGTATCGGTGCTTTCATCCTGGAAGTCAGCGATCGCAAAGCCCTAGAACGAGAATTAGTTTTGCGTCAATCCCGCTTTGACGCATTTTTCGCCGCCGCCCCGGCTTCGATGTTTATTTTTGACGACCAACTGCGATTCGTGCAAGTCAACGAAAGTTTGGCAGAAACTACCGGGCCCTCAGTTGCCGAACACCTAGGCAAAACCGTCAGAGAAGTCATACCGGAAATGGTCGATACTCTACAGCCGATTTTGCAGGGGGTTTTGGGAAACAACCAGCCGCTTTTAAACATTGAGGTTTCAGGTACAACTCTGGGCCAACCGGGCGTTATCCGAGATTGGCTGGCGTCTTACTTTCCTTTACCGGGAGCTGACGGTAAACCGATGGGTGTCGGGGGTGTGGCGATCGAAATTACCGATCGCAAAAAAGCCGAAGCAGAGCGCGATCGATTTTTCACCCTGTCCCTCGACTTGCTGTGCATAGCCGATTTTCAAGGCAAATTCAAGCGCATCAATCCCGCTTGGGCAACAACCCTCGGCTACAGAGTAGAGGAACTGCAAGACCAATCTTTTCTCGATTTCGTCCATCCAGACGATTGCGAAAGAACCTTAGCAGAAACAGCCAAAATAGCCAGCGGCGCCGAAACAATATCTTTTGAAAATCGCTACCGCTGCAAAGACGGTTCCTACAAATGGCTGTCGTGGAAATCGCGACCTCTAGCCGAAGAAAAGATTATGTATGCAGTCGCTCGCGACATTACTGAAAGCAAACAAACAATTACTCAACTGCAAGAAACAACAGCCCAATTAGCTCGTTCCGAAGACGAATTTAGAGGACAAAGCAATCTCTTGCAACTGCTAATTGACAGCATTAGCGACGGCGTGGTTGCTGCCAACACGAATGGCAATTTTGTTTTGTTCAACCCCGCCGCTGCAAATATGTTTGGCTCGGGTTCGACAGATACTCCCCCCGACGAGTGGGCGGCAAAATACGGTGTATTTTTGCCCGATACCGTCACTCCCTATCCCACAGCCGACATCCCTTTAGTACGCACGCTTCGAGGAGAATCAGTTGACGATGTAGATATTTTCACCCGCCACGCAGGCAAGCCAGAGGGCCTGTGGGTGAAAATTAGCGGCCGGCCGCTCAAAGACGAAACGGGGGCGCTCAAAGGCGGCGTAGTCGTTTGCCGCAACGTCACCCAAGAAAGAGCATCGCAGCAGCAGATGCAGCAGTTGGCCGAGGCACAGGAACGCTTGCTGCAAGAACTCAAAACGCGCCAAAATGCCCTCGATGAATCTGCGATCGTCAGCGAAACAGACCTCAAAGGCACGATTACCTACGTCAACGAAAGATTCACCCAAATTTCCGGTTACAGCATGGGAGAACTGCTGCACCGCGACCACCGCATCGTCAATTCCGGCTACCATCCCAAAGCATTTTTTGCCGAAATGTGGCTGACAATTTCTCGCGGTTTGGTGTGGAAAGGAGAAATCAAAAATCGGCGCAAAGATGGATATTTTTATTGGGTAGATTCGACGATCGCCCCCATTTTTGATACCAGCGGCACCATAGTCAAATATATCGCCATCCGCTTTGACATTACCGAGCGCAAAGAAGCAGAAGAACGACTGGAAAAATTAGCAGCCGAACGCAAAGCTGAAGCCGATTCGATGACGCAGCAAGTCCTCAAACTGTTGGGAGAAATTAAAGGCGCGGCTCAAGGCGACTTGACTGTCAGGGCGGAAGTGACTAACGATGTTTTAGGTGCTGTCGCCGACTCTTTCAACTTCTTAATCGGTTCTCTGCGGAAGGTGGTAACGGGAATTCAAACTTTAGCCGAACAGGTAACATCGGCTACGGGCGAGTCTATTAACAATACCAGCCAACTCACCCAACAGGCGGAAGTTCAAGCAACAAAAATATCTGCGATCATGCGGGAAATCGAGCGGATTGTGAATTCGATCCGCGACGTGCGAGATGTTTCGGTGCGCGCCGAAACAGTCGCCCAGCAGTCTTCTCACACCGCAGAAGTCGGCGGTATGGCGGTCGATCGCGCTGTTGAAGGCATTAACGAGCTCCGGTTGACGATCGCCTCTACCTCAAAAATGATGAAGCGTTTGGGCGAATCTTCGCAGCAAATCGGCAAAATTGTCACTTCGATTTCTCAACTTGCCTCGCAGACCAATTTGTTGGCTCTCAATGCTACTATTGAAGCGGCGCGAGCCGGGGAACAAGGTTTGGGTTTTGCCGTTGTCGCCGAAGAGGTGCGGAAGCTTGCAGAGCGATCGGCAGGCGCGACTGAAGAAATCTCGGAAATTGTCGGTACAATTCAAGAAGAAATCAGCCGCGTGATGAAGGCAATGGAATCGGGAACGCTGGAGGTAGTGGAAGGTACTAAGCTAGCAAGCGAAGCTAAAACTCACCTGAATGCCATCATCGAAGTCAGTCGAGAAATGAATGCTTTGGTGCAAAATATCACTCGCGCTTCGGCTAAACAAACTGTTTCTGCTGAGGAAATTTCTAACAGCATGCAGCAAGTCAATGAGATTGCTAATACAACTGCACAAAAAGGTTCCGATGTCAAAGCATCTTTGGATGATTTATCCGGTTCTGTCAGCAAATTGCAAAAGTCGGTGGCTAATTTCCGCAGTTAGTTATTAGTCAAAGGTTTGTAGTGAGGACTTTAGTCCTTCTATGGATGCGGACTAAAGTCCTCACTACAAACCAATCTTATTAGGGTCATCCTTTTCGGAGATGATATTAAGAGGCTCCCCTTAAGAAGTCACAGTGTGCGATGATGAATGCTAGCATAGATCGGTATTTGGAATATTTTATGGTGCAGCTATCGTGTTTGAGATTGAGTTTACAGACCAAGCAATTGAGGATTTGCAGTGGTTTAAGAAACACGAACAGAATGTAATTGTTGACGGTATAGAGGCTAACCTTTGTTATGAACCCACTACGGAGACGCGCAACCGGAAACCCCTGCGTCCAAACAATACAGCAGAATGGGAATTGAGAGTGGGGCTATATCGCGTTTTGTACAACGTTGACCAGCAAGTTAAAATTGTCAGTATAGAGCGCATCGCTGGCAAGCCTGGGAATAAATACATATTTCAAGGGGAAGAGGAAGAACTATGATGAACTGGGATTATCGAGTATTTTTTGAGGATGGCGGGTACACAATTCGCACGGTGTATTATGACGATACGGGTGCGATCGCAGCCTGCTCGGAAAAAGAAACTGCACCTTATGGAGAATCATTGGCAGAACTTCAAGCAGAATTAAACCAACTCCTGGCTGCTCTAAAAAAGCCAGTTATTTCTGCTGACGATGTGCCGGCTCCAAGCGATCGTCCGAAGGCAAAAAGAGGAAAATCATTGCAAGCAGTGCGGCAACAACTTGGCTTGCAATCGGAAATAACGAAAGAAATTTTGTTGAGTTCAAACGATTAGCAAAGAAACCAGGCGATCGGTAAGAATTCAAAACTACTGGTCGCTTATATTTATCCTAATATGAATGACGATGATTTAAACGAATTAATAGATGCTTTTACCGCAGAAACCCAAGAGTTTCTCCAGTCAATGGAGACTCACCTGCTGGCGATGGAAGGGGCAGATTTGAAAGAGCGACAAGCGGGAGTTAAAGAAATGTTTCGGGCCGCTCACTCGATTAAAGGTGCGGGTTCGATGTTGGGCTTTCAAAACGTGTCGGCGGCGGCTCACACGCTGGAGGACTGTTTTGTCATTTTGCGCGATCGCACGGACTTGTCGGCCCTGGAACCGGTCACTGTAACTGTTTTGCTGCAAGGGGTGGACATTCTCAAAAAGATTTCGGCCGAAGCCATCCAGCATTCGGATGTGACAACTCCGGATCAAACGGAAAACTTGGAGGCGATCGCCCAAATTTACGCCCAGTTCGAGGCAAAGTACGGCAAGCCGGGGCCCCCGCCAGTCCCCGCAGCCAGTCGATCGGCAGCCCCGGAAACCCTGAAACTGATTTTTGAACACGAATTGCCGCCAATATTCAATCGCCTAGAAACCGAACTTTCCCAAGCTTCCGAGGCAGATTTAGCAAAAAGCGTCACCGCCCTCAACCAGGTTTATTACCAACTCTCCGGCTTGGCTGGAATGCTGCAATTGCCGGATTTTGGGAAAGTCGCCGAACCCCTCAGAGATTTGATCGACTCTCCTGATTTGACTTTACAACGGTTGCAGTCCGAGGGTTGGTCGATCGCCCAAAATTTGCAAACCGCACGAGGGCAATTATTGGAAGGAAGGGCGATCGAACTCCCCCAAATCTCCCCCCCACCCGCCGAAAACCCAACAGAAGTATCAGAAACATCCGAAACTCCCGACTCCCCGCCTCCCCCTCCCCTCCCCCCCTCCCCCCCTCCCCCCCACTCCCCCTCGAACACTCCCCCAATCCCCAACCCGCAAAGGCCGACAATCCGCGTAGACTTAGAACGCCTAACAGAATTGGTGAATCTAGTCGGAGAATTAGTCATCAACCGTACAAATTTGGAACTGCAAGAATCCGAACTGCGCGGCGAAGTCAAGCGCATCCGCCGCAGTATCGTAGATTTGAACCAATTCGGCGGCCAGTTGCGAGAAGAATACGACAGACTGAGTTTTGCAGACTGGAAAGGAGGAAACCGCTATTCGGAATTAGGTAAACTTCCACAACCAGAAATAGAATTTCCACCGATCGCTAACGACAAATCCTCGATCGACCACGGTCACTTCGATATCTTAGAGATGGATCGTTATACAGAGTTCCACTCCACAGCCGCAGAAGTCATCGAAACCGCCGAAGCAATTTCACAATCCGCCACCAAATTAGACACCTTAGCAATGAAATTCGAGCGCAGTACCGACCAACTGCGCCGCATTACCGAACAACTCCGCAGCCGCGTCATGCAGTTGCGAGTCGTGAGTTTCAGCCGCGCCGTCGATCACTTGCCCAGGGCGCTCAGAGATATGTGCCTCACATACAATAAAGATGTCAACCTGCTGCTGCTGGGAAGAGATACCAAAATAGACGAAAGTTTGCTCGACGCTTTGCGCGACCCCTTGGTACATTTAGTGAGAAACGCTTTTGACCACGGCATCGAAATGCCCGAAGTTCGGCAAGCCACCGGCAAACCCGCCAGCGGTCAAATTGAAATAGAAGCCCGCCACCAAGGCGGCCAAACTATCATTACCATCGCCGACGACGGCAAAGGCATTGACCCGGAAATCCTTCGCCACAAAGTTGTCAAAAAAGGTCTGGCGACGGAAGAACAAGCCCAAGAATTTTCGATTGCCGAACTCTACGATTTTCTATTCTGGCCGGGTTTCAGCACTGCCGAAGAAGTGAGCGATCTTTCCGGGCGGGGAGTCGGACTCGACGTGGTGCGAACAAATTTGCGGACTGTGCGGGGGACTGTGAAGGTGGACTCTCGCCTGGGAAAAGGTACGAGTTTTATCATCAAACTGCCACTGTTGCTGTCAATTACTGAGGCTTTGATGGTGAAGACCGATCGCAATAAAATAGCAGTACCGCTAGATGCAGTCGAGGAAATTCTGCACGTGAAAGCCTCGGAAGTCCACACCGCCGGCAATCAGCCGATGCTGTGGTGGCGGGAGGAATTTATTCGTTTGGTGCGGCTGCAAGATTTGCTCGAATACAGCGTCCTCGGGCCCGATGGCCCCTCTCCAGACCCTTTGACTCAAGATCACATTCCAGTCTTAGTTTTGGCTTCTACCGAAGGAATGCTGGCGGTGGCTGTGGAACGCCTCATCGGCCAGCAGGAAATTGTGGTTAAACCTTTGCCACCGCCTCTATCAAAGCCTCGCGGGGTTTTGGGGAGTACGATTTTGGGGGACGGTAAAGTTGTAACTATTTTGGATGTGGATGATTTGGTGGGTCAACCCATCGCCAATAGTTCGATCGCCCAAGGGTACAGTAAAGCGCCGCAGATGGCGCCGAGTCCCAGTCAGTCACCGCAGATTTTGGTAGTGGACGATTCCTATACAATTCGGCAGTTGCTGTCTCTGATGCTGACTCGTGCCCGCTACCGCGTAGTGCAGGCTAAAGACGGCTTGGATGCCTTGGAAAAGCTGCAAAACGGTCTTGATTGCAGTTTGGCGATTGTGGATATTGAAATGCCCCGGATGGATGGATTTGAATTGTTGCGATCGATGCGATCGACCCAGCGGTTTGCTAAAATTCCCGTAGCCATGCTCACATCCCGCAGCGGCGAAAAACACCGACAAATGGCAATGGAATTAGGCGCAAATCAATATTTTACGAAACCTTACAGTGAATCCCAACTTTTAGAAGCTATACCCAAATTAATCAAACATTAAATAATCTAAACAGCATCTTCTTCTTTCTCTTCTTTCTCTTCCTTCGCGTCCTTCGCGCCTTCGCGGTTCATTAATCTTCAATCCAAAATCCAAAATCCAAAATCGAATGACTCACACCAATTACAATCGCCGCTTTCGCAGCAAGAAACAAGGCGCTGTCAGAACTCCTCCTCGAAAACTTGTTTCCTTTGAACTGGGAAACGTTAATTATGCGGTTCCTATAGAAAAAGTGCAGCGCGTTGTCAAAGACTTTAATCCCTACGGTTTTTTAGATAGCGGTCAAAGTTTAGTGCGGCACCAAGAAGAACTAATTACCCTGATTAATTTATCTAAAATATTTCCCAGCAGTCGGAGTATTGCTGACTGTAACTACTTGATTGTTTGCACCTTAAATAAGAGCGATCGCTTGGGAATTCCCATCCCTGATGTGCCAAAGATTTTAGAAATTCCCGAAGAAAGCTTCTACGAAATTCCAGAATTGTACCGCCAACAGCAACTGCCTCCAGTAATAGAAAAGTTGATTCGTGCTCCCGACGGTTCCGAAGTTTTTTATCTAAATTTGGATCTATTTATTTAAAAGCCGAGTGTTGGTAGTGCATCTTTCTTGCTTAATGCACAGCACGTAATACAATATGGAATGGTGTATTTGCAAAAAAAAATTATGAAAAAACTTACAATATTGTCGATCGCCCTGCTAATTTTTGCCGCCACTCTAGAATATCCGAAACTGGGACTGCAACCGCAGGCGATCGGGCAAACACCAACGCCCCAAACACCAACACCTCAACCACCAATCATCCAACCACAAATACCCCAACCACCAACACTCCAACCACCGACAACTCAACCACCAACACCCCAACCACCAACACCCCAACCAAAAGCAGAAGATCCCAAAAAACTCGGTTACGTCTCCCCAGAATTTGCCGAAAGGTTCTCCCAGCAACAAATTGACCAAATCAACGCCAACGTCGAAACACTGCTGCTAACCCAAAGCTGCGCCCGCTGCGACCTCCGAGCTATAAAATTAGTTAACATTCGCTTAAAAAATGCGATCGTCACAGGAGCAGATTTATCAGACGCCAGCCTCAGCGGTAGTACCTTCGAGATCTCAGATTTTGTCAACACCAATATGGCTCGCACAGACTTAAGCGGAGCCCAGTTAATCGGAGCGAGAATCAGCAACACCAACCTGCGAAAAGCCAACTTGACAGGAACCAATTTAGACGGTGCAGACTTGCGATTTTCCGACCTCAGAGACGCCAATCTGTCAAATGCGAACCTCCGGAATGCTAATATAGATGGCGCTAGTATCGATCGAGCCAGCATGGCCGGCACCACAATGCCCGACGGCCGAAAAAATTAATAATACAGAAGAAGGAAGAAGGAAGAAGGAAGAAGGAAGAAGGAAGAAGTAATAAAAATCCTACAGGCAGAAACCCAGGTTGTTTACTGGTTGTTTACTCGTTACTAGGCAGAGCCTACTAACGAATATATGGAGGCTCTCCCTCCTCTTTTGCAGTCGAACCCAACCCCAAAAAATCTTCATTCTTTCCTTCTTTCTTCTATCCGTTACATCCGTTACATCCGCTACAAAATCCGTTGCCGAACTTCCTTCGATTCAAACAGCCAAAAACCTCTGAACCACCTCATCGCTCAACTCGCTAGTGCTGCCCGAAGCCACAATCCCGCCTTTCTGCATAGCATAATACCAATCAGCTTGCCGAACAAAATGCAAATGCTGCTCCACCAACAAAACCGAAATTCCCCTAGTAGCAACCACGCGGCGCACCGCAGCCTCAATATCCAAAATAATAGAAGGTTGAATCCCCTCCGTCGGTTCATCCAAAACCAGCAACTGCGGCTCACCCATCAAAGCCCTAGCGATCGCCAACTGCTGCTGCTGTCCCCCGCTCAAATCGCCCCCCATGCGATCGAGCATAGTCTTCAAAACCGGAAACAACTCAAAAATCTCATCAGGAACTTCAGGATTTTTCGTCACAGTTCGTTTAGCTTCCAAACCCAACAATAGATTTTCTTTCACAGTCAAACGCGGAATGATTTCGCGCCCTTGAGGCACGTAACCAATGCCCAATTTAGCCCGCTGGTGAGTCAACTTAGAGACAATAGATTGGCCCCCAAAATTAATTGTGCCGCTGCGCGGTTGCAGCAAGCCCATCAGAGTTTTGAGCATAGTAGTTTTTCCCACACCATTGCGGCCGATCAAGCAAACCATTTGTCCCGCATTAACACTTAAATCGACACCGCGCAAAATATGACTTTCGCCGTAATAAACATTCAAATCAGAAACTTGCAGCATATTGTTTGTTGATGTGTTATTTGTTGATGTGTTATTTGTTGATGTGTTATTTGTTATTGGAACCTTAGTAAGGTGCGCAGTGCGCACCCTACAATTATATTTGATGCGTAATTCCCCGCCAACTAACCAATAACCAGAACCTTAGTAAGGTGCGCAGT
>RDYN01000127.1 GCA_004293365.1 Oscillatoriales cyanobacterium
CCGGTTTCCGAACCCCGCAGGAAAGTCCTGAACAATAAGCAGGATGGTGTCTCCAGCCACATATTTGTATTAAACTAACCCGAGTGTAATTATGTCTCCGTCTCTGTTAAAGCGAGAATTAGGTGTTTTCGGTGCAACTCTCATGGGCCTCGGCTCGATTGTGGGCACGGGAGTATTTGTGAGTATCCCAATGGCAACAGAAATTGCGGGGCCGGGAGTGATTTGGGCTGTGACTGTTGCTGCTTTAGTTGCTGTTTGCAACGGCCTTAACAGCGCTCAATTGGCGGCGAATCATCCTGTTAGCGGCGGTACTTATGAATATGGTTACAAATATCTCAATCCTTGGCTGGGTTTTACTGCCGGCTGGATGTTTCTTTTAGCTAAAACTGCTTCGGCTGCTACTGCTGCTTTGGGTTTTGCGGGGTATTTTTTAAGTGCACTTGGTGTAGCCGATCGCACTTATCTCATCCTAACGGCATTAATCGCCCTTGCCGCCCTAACTTTAATTGTCTTGACCGGAATCAGGCGATCGCAAATTGCCAATACAGTCATAGTCTCAGTTACACTCTTATCTCTGACTGTCTTTATTGCTGCGGGTTTGCCAGAGGTCCGGTGGGAAATGCCCAGTTTAGAGAATGATAGCTCGATCGGCTCCATCCTCCACGCCACCGCCCTGATGTTTGTCGCCTACACCGGTTACGGCCGCATCGCCACCATGAGCGAGGAAGTGCGGGAACCGAGCAAAACCATTCCCAAAGCCATAATTTTCACTTTGGTGCTGACAATGGTGCTTTACGTGGCGGTAGCAATAGTTGTTGCAGGCACGGGGGGTGTTGATAAATTGTCCCTAGAAACTGCCACCGCTGCTGCACCCTTGGAAGTCATCGCCCGCAGTTTTCCAATTCCCGGAGTTTCCCAACTCCTAGCCGTCGGTGCCATTACTGCCATGCTGGGAGTGTTGCTGAACTTAATTTTAGGCTTGTCGCGCGTGTGGCTGGCGATGGGGCGGCGGTTGGATATGCCGAGAGTCTTGGCGCGGCTGAATCCTGCGGGGACAACTCCCTATGTGGCTGTGGTGGTTGTGGAAATTGCGATCGCACTTTTAATCCTCACCGGCAATGTCAAAACCACTTGGTCGTTCAGCGCTTTTAGCGTTTTGATCTACTACGCTATCACCAACGCAGCGGCCCTGCAACTTACAAGCGCCGAAAGGCTTTACCCGCAGTGGTTGGGTTGGGTGGGCTTGGGGAGTTGTCTGTTTCTTGCCTTCTGGGTGGAGACGCAAATTTGGCTGGCGGGGCTGGCGTTAATTGGCGGCGGTTTAATTTGGCGGGCGATCGTCCGACACCCGATGAGGAACTAACAGTATCATAGATTGAGAAACCATCCGCATTGTAGAGGGCCATGCCCGATCGAACTCCCTTGCTGGCGACTCAAGAATCAGTCGCAGTCAGCGCCATCAGTCGTTATATCGCTCAAACACTAATATCCATCCAGGAAAAGCATCCCGAATGGATAGCTGAAAAATACAGGAAAACCCCCTGGGCCAAACCTGCTTTTCAGTCAGTTTTGATTGGAAAATTAACAAAAAATTTTAAAGTAGCCAGCGATACAGATTTGCTGCTGCTGACGGCAAAAAAATATCTCCAAATTCTGCTGGTTCCCGAATTCATCAATTCACCTCAATTCAGCAAATTATTTGCCAAAATTCAGCAGCTAGCCGTACCCCAAACACCACCAGCCCAATCACAAAACTCAGTTTCAGCAAAACCTCCAACTCCCACCGCCCACCAAACAAATTCGCTTCCTGCCGGCATTGCTATCTTGCTGCTAGATGTCGAAAACTTGCAACTCAACATCGAAACCGAAAAATTCCTTGAGGGAATTTCCCACTATCCCATCCAAATCAAAGTCGCCTTTGCCAACTGGCGCAGCATGGGCAAGAAAGATGCCGAATTTCACCAGCGCGGCTATCAACTGATTCACGTCCCCCCCGGAAAAGACAGTGCCGACTTAAAAATGGCTACAGTCGGCGCATCGATTTTCGTACATTATCCCACAGCCAAGGAGATTTTTGTCTGTTCGTCCGATCGCGCCCTCACCCACCTCAGCAACACACTGCAAGCCCACGGATTAACCGTCTTTCAAGTCCGCAAACAAATAGATAAAATCATAGTTTTAAACAGCAAAACCGGACAAATGGAAACCTATTCCCTCGTAACCGAACCGGAAATTACACCCGTAGAACAATTAGTTATTCAGCTAAAAGAATTAATCAAAAAAGAGCAACAACGAACCTCAACTCAATGGATAAAACTTTCTACACTGTCAGCTTTATTTCGAGAAAATTACGGTTTAGTCCTCAGTCAAGTTGTTACCAATCATTCTCTAGGCAATAAAACCAGGGATATATTTCTCAAATATCCCACAGATTTTGTTGTCCACAAACCATCAGAAATATCTCAGACTTATGTAACTCTTTTTGAAGTTAAATTATCGCCCCCACCTCCAATACTCAACAAAGAAAATCTCAATCATAACCAAGCAACATCAGGGACTTTGACAGATATCAATTCCTTGGAAGACTTGGAAAAAGCTCTAGTCAAAATAGTGAGCGACTTAACCGACAACTCTCCTCACAATTCTGTATTTCTCTCCAATGTGGGCAGCGAATTTCACAAACAATACGGCAAACAAATCACCCAAATAATTAAAGAGTTTAATCTCGGTAGAAAGTTTCCTAAATTCTTACAATCCTGCACTTCTCTAGAACTAAAAAAAACCGAAAAAGGCTGGCAAGTTTCCCTAAATTAATTATTGGCATGGGGAATTGGGAATTGGGCGGAGCGAAGCTCCGGGATGGGGCATGGGGCATGGGCCAAACAGGGCAATGGGGAATTGGTGATATCAATTCCGGTTGCGCCGGAATGATGTTGACTGTTGACTGTTGACTGTTGACTGTTGACTGTTGACTGTTGACTGTTGACTGTTGACTGTTGAGTGTTTGAATAATACCGATGTAACCGGAAACGATAGGATTGGTTATTGATTATTGGTTATTGATTATTGGTATTTGTTCCCCATGCCCCATGCCCTATGCCCCATGCCCTATGCCCCATTCCCCATGCCCCATCCCCAATTCCCATAACTTGAGCTATCATACAATCTGGACGTAAAGAAATGTAAAGGGATATGCAGGACAAAGTTGTAGTTGTGGTGGGTGCGACTGGCGGCATCGGTTCAGCAGTAGCCCGGAAACTCGCCGACGCGGGTGCGACGCTAGTGCTCGCCGCCAGAGACAGCAGTAAATTAGACACTTTAGCAAGCGAACTTTCGACAACAGAGGTACTGTGCGTACCGACAGATATCACCGATTTGTCGCAAGTCGAAACGCTGATGCAGAAAGCTGCTGGACATTTCGGGCAAATTGATGCCCTCGTAAACGCTGCCGGTGCGGGAATTCTCAAGCAGTGGAACAAGCTAGAACCCGCTGATTTAGATGCCATGCTTGACTTGAACTTGAAAGGCAGTTTTTATACATCTCAAGCCGCCGCAAATGTGATGAAAGACCGCAAATCCGGCCACATCTGCAATGTCATCGGGATTTTGGGCAAGCATTCGATGGCGATGGGAACCGCTTATTGCGCTTCAAAGTTTGGGGTAGTTGGTTTCAGCAAGTGCATGGCAGATGAGCTGCGGCGCTACGGCATTAAGTTTACGCTATTCTATTTTGGGGGGGTAGATTCTGCCTTTTGGGATAATGTGAGTTTGAAGGTAGATAGGTCAAAAATGCTGAGTGCCGAAACCGCTGCCAATGCAATTATGTTTGCTCTTGCTTCTGACCCGCAAGCTGTGCCGATGGAAATTAATATTCAGCCAGAAAGTCATTTGTTCTTTTAGCGATTCAAGAGTGATTTGCAGCCCGAAGTCAGCCCAAGCAGAAGGTAATAAAAATTATGACATTTTTGGGTGGGAAAACTTGCGAATCAAGTCTATATTTCAGCTTTGCACTGCGCCCCGAGAGCGCTGCTAAGTACCGCCTCAAACCATTTTTTGCCTGAGTCCTGGTGGCGAAGGCCTCGCCACCAAACCCAAGTTATCGCAGATACCGGGTTTCTTTTAAGGGCCGACCTATTTCTACCTTCAGAGGGAGCTAGGATATTCAATTTTTAGGTTATTATTAAGTGGGCGCACAAAAAAATCATGAAAAATATCCATTCCTCAATCCCTCCCTTGAAGTTTCCCACTGAAAATCTGCCGACTTTTCATTTTTCAGTTTCCATTTTCAGTTATTGATTATGGAGTTCGATCGCATTCACTTCTACGTTGAAAATGCTAAAGTATCCCGCGACTGGTTTGTCAGCCACTTAGGCTTTCAATCAACAGCAGGTTATTCCAACAGCCACACTCGCACTGAAGCTGTCAGCAGCGGCAATGTATGTTTTGTTTTATCTTCGCCCCTGACACCCGCTAGTCCCGCTGCTAGTTGGTTGAAGTTTCATCCTCCCGGGATTGCCGATGTGGGTTTTCGGGTAAAAAATATCGAATTAGCGGTAGCTAGAGCGGCTGCGGCAGGCGCTGAAATCCTGGAACCGATTCAAGAAGACCTAACAGCAGCAGGCTTTTTTAAGCGGGCAAAAATCGCTGGTTGGGGAGATTTAAGCCACACGCTGGTTGAGCGCATCGGCGAGAATTCACTGCTACGGGCTTCTGGTAAGCTGTCGCTGTTTACTCTCATCGACCACGTAGTTTTAAATGTTGAATCGGGCGATTTGTCAAGTGCTGTTGGTTGGTATCAAAAAGTATTAGGTTTTGAGCGCCAGCAAAATTTTGACATTCAAACTGAGAAGTCGGCTTTGCGGAGTCAAGTTATGGTTCATGCTGAAGGTGGGGTGCAATTCCCGATTAATGAACCGGCATCGGTTAATTCTCAGATTCAAGAGTTTTTGAGTGCAAATCGAGGGCCGGGAATTCAGCACATGGCTTTGCAAACTGATAATATTGTCGGGGTTGTTGCCGATTTGCGATCGCGCGGTTTGCCTTTTTTGCCAGTTCCTCCAACATATTACTCCCAATTGCGGCTGCGGCAAAACTATTTGCCCGCAGATTGGCAAGCCATTGCAGCTTCCGAAGTTTTGGCAGATTGGCAAGAAGATACTCCCGCTGCGATGCTGCTGCAAATCTTTACCCAGCCCATTTTTGCCGAACCGACTTTCTTTTTCGAGATTATTGAGCGTCGAGTTACTTTTGTTAATGACAAACGAGTGCAAGCTGGAGGTTTTGGGGCGGGTAATTTTAGAGCTTTGTTTCAGGCAATTGAACGGGAACAAATGAAACGGGGAAGTTTGAGCGATGATTGATATAGCCTTTCAAGCTCTCATATTCGCGGACGACTGGCCTGCGCCGGGCATAGGGCATAGGCCTGCGCCGCGCATAGGGCATAGCGCATACCTCACCATGCTTGAGAACCGCTATAAAACTTCCACTTTTTAGCTCATGCAGGCGTGTTTGTCAGCACTGCGATATCCGTCCACCCGTAAGCAATTTCTTTGACTAAAACTCCAGCTCTGCTTGTCTGTTGTTCCTCCACTTTTTTGCCTCCTAAAAATTCATAAAACCTGCAAGCAGAATTGTCTCCCAGTACCCAAACCAGCATCGAGTTCAATCCTAATTCTGCCAATTTTGTGGCAACAGAGCGCACGAGTTGGCGCCCAATTCCTTGACGCTGATATTCCTCCAAAATATAGATGGCAAATAATTCTCCTCGATAAACATATTTGCCCGTGCGCTCGCAACCTCCCGCAGCAAAACCTACAATTTGTCCCGAGTCATTTTCAGCAACGCAGACATAATCCCCAGTATTTTTGACGTTTGACAGGATTTCTTGCCAATTGCTTTCTCGTTTTTCATAGGACAGCTTGGCGAGGTAATCTGCTGGTACGATGTTTCGGTAAGCTGTCCGCCAAGTATCTACATTAACCCGTGCAATTGCAGGTGCGTCAGCGATTTTAGCTTCTCTCACAATGAACATCTGAAAATACTCCTTTCGGGCCCTGAAATTCTGTCTTTGAGTCTAGACAAACTATGCGATCGCGCCCTTCTAGTTTAGCTTGATACAGCGCGCGATCGGCCTCTCCAATCAACCACTCCACAGATAGTTCAGGAGCGAACACAGCACTAGCTGCGCCGATACTCGCTGTCACAGACTCACTTATCTTTGAAGCTTCATGAGGAATTGCCATAGCTTTCAAATCGCTGCGAATTGATTCAGCTACCCGCATTGCTCCCTTAGCATCAGTCTCTGGCAAAATTACTGCAAATTCTTCCCCACCGTAGCGGGCTGCTAAATCGCCTCCCCGGTGAGCATTGCTGTCTAAAACTTGAGCCACTTTTTTTAGACATTCATCGCCTCCTTGATGCCCGTAGCGATCGTTGTAAAACTTGAAAAAATCTAAATCTACCAAAATTAAAGACAGGGGCTTGTTCTCTCTACCCATGCGCTGCCATTCTGATTGCAATGCTTTGTCAAAACAGCGACGGTTAGCAATCTGAGTCAAACCGTCCACAGATGCAAGTCTGTGCAATGCCTGATTAGCAGATTCTAACTCTAATTTAGTCTGTTCTAAGGCTAAATTTTGCTGAGCCAATTTTTGACTTTGCTGTTTTTCTTGCTCGTACAACAATCGGATTGAAGCTTCGGCTTCTTGCAATTCTTGCTCCGCATATTTGCGCTTGACAAACTGTCCTAATTGAGAACCGATAGCAGCCATCATTTGCAGCAAATCTTCATCCGGCGGCAGTTCTTCCCGGGAAAAAAAAGTCATTACTCCCGCAATTTGACCGCTAGCGTGAATGGGGAAACCGAATCCCGATCGCAATCCCGCTTCCTCGGCCAAGCGCTGGCGCACGAAATCGCGATCGCCCACAATATCAGTAATCCACTGCCCAGAACCGCTGCGCCAAACATATCCGGGCAAACCCGCACCCGGAGCAAAAACAATCTGTTGGTTTTTTTCGGCAAACTCGCTAACTTCCCTCGCCACCGGCCAAACACCCACCCGCCGCAAGGGCGGAGTTTCCTCGATCGGACAGCAGAGCGGCAGGCACAACCGCGGCAGGTTTTCGCATTGTTTTTGGGTACTAAATCTCGTTTCTTTCTCCCCAGAAGTCGGCGTCCAAAGTTCACCAATATCCCACCCAAAGCTTTCGCAAATAGCTTGGATAATTTTCGGAGTTGCCATTTCTAGAGAAGTTGATTCTGACAGAATGTGAGTCACAGCATACTGTGCTTTTTGACGATTTTTTGTGCGCTGCTGCTCGGTAATGTCTCGGCCGATATAAACAAAATCTTGTATGTTATCGCTGTCTGCATAGTCGCTTTCTATGCTGGTCTCGAAAGTAGAACAGGAAAACGCGAGAATCAGCTTTAAACCAATTTTCGTTTGGCAAACTACTTTTACTTGATGCCAAGATTCGCTTTTAAGTGCCGGAGGTAGCTGGCTGACTTGGCGCAACAATTCCTCGTCAGCCGTAATCATGGATATGGGTTTGCCGATCAATTCCGATTCGGTATATCCAAATAATTGCTGGGCCGCTAGATTCACTTTTTTGATTTTTCCCGATGTGGCTGTCACTAACAAAACATCGCCTAGGGAGTTAAGAATTTTGTCAATATAATCGCTAGCCGCAGCTAAGTAATCGACTTTAATACTGTTTTCGTTTGCTGCCTGAACTATGCTTTGTTGAGCTGCAATCCGATCTGTCACATCTTCGCATAAAATCATCAATCTCTCTGCATTTCCTGCTTCTGTAAAACCAAAAATGTACAAATTTAGATACAAATAAGACCCGTCTTTGAGAACTCTGGTAATGGATTTTAGCTGAAAGTCCTCCTCTGGTTCTTCTATAAGATCTTCAAGGATTGCTTCAAGTCCGATCAGTTCGGGAAAACTATCGCGGACATCTTTACCTCTGCCTACTTCCTGGGGAATGTCGGCAAAATCTTGCACGTTCAAAGATATTTCTTGAATCTTAAATTTTCGATCGACTACGAGGTATTCAAGCCGGCGCAAGGATAACAGCTTATAAAGAAGAGTATTAATACTTCTCTGGCTGCTCTCCAAACTCAATGTTGGAAGCATCTCGTTATTGTAGAGCATCACTGTGAAAGGTTAGCAGGTAAAGTTAGTTGTGGTTTGGCTGCTATTTCTCATGGGGATTTTGATACTGGGGGATGCCAGCAACTGTTACCGCTGGCTAATTTATCGACACAATAAATTTGGGATTTTTCCAGCAGGTTTTTCCCTCTTTTAAAAATGGCAAAATATTAATTTGACCCACTTTTTATTTCGAGCAAGCGCAGTCAAAATCCGCCTCGATAGAGGCTGGAATTTATAAACAATAGGTAGCGGCTGGCACTTTTTGTGCAGCAGATTTAAAATTGTAGATTCCCCGATATTAGTTACAACCGCTACAGTTGAAGATGGCCACAGTTTAATGCAACTGTTGCCTTTAATTAGCACCATTATTATAGACATTACCTCCCCTGGGTAATTGTGTCAAGTTTCGTAAAAAAGCTGTTACCTTTAATTGATATAATATTGAACAATTTGTAGAAAATCTTAAAAATACTCTGCTCAATGCTGAGACTTATCACCGACTTTGACGGCCCGATTATGGATGTGTCCGATCGCTATTACCGAGTTTACCAGCAGTGTCTGGCCGAGACTCAGCGTCAGGGCCAAGCAGTGGGCGAACTCCCAAAAGCCGAGTTTTGGGACATGAAGCGCGCGCGGGTTCCCGAAACCGAAATCGGCATTCTCTCAGGATTAGACGCAGCCCAAGCCGCCGAATTTGCCGAGAAACGCCGTCAAACTGTCCACACCCTGCCGTTCCTGATTTACGATAAACCGGCTCAGGGCGCTGTGGAAACCCTAGAGAAGGTGCAGCGCGCTGAAATAGACTTGGCGGTGATGACTATGCGCCGCGTCAGGGAACTAGACGAAGCTTTCAACCGCTGCAATTTAGGGCAATTTTTCCCTGAAAACCGCCGCTATTGCCTCCCCAACGATTACGTCAAAACCGGGGATGTCAAAGATAAGCCCTTGCTGATGGCAAGAGCTCTCGCCGAATTGCCACCGGCTTCCGAGCTTTGGATGGTTGGGGATACGGATGCAGACATTATAGCAGCGAAAACGCACGGTGTCAAGGTAATTGGTGTTTTGTGCGGAATTCGCGATCGCACCCAACTAGAAATGCACCAACCGGATTTAATTGCTAACAATTTGAGCGAAGCTGTTGAGATTATTTTAGGTAGTCATTAGTCATTAGTCATTAGTCATTGGTCATTGGTCATTGGTCATTAGTGCGAGGTTAATATCGCGCGAACATGAGTCATTAGTCATTAGTCATTGGTCATTTCCTGATGTTATTTTGTCCAGGTTTTAATTCCACAGTTATTAGTTGTTGATGGCTGACTGCTGACTAATGACTGTTGACTAATGACTGCTGACTAATGACTATCGCAGAAAACTGCTGACCAGCCACAGAATTAAAAACGTAAACAAAGCGATAAATTTCTCTGTTGTGATAAATGCCGTGCTGAGTAAAGGGCCCAAAAGACCTCCCAGCAGCAAGCCTACAACCAAGCCGGCCACAGTCAGCAGCACAGCCCGACCAAATTTTTGTTCCTTGCGATTAAGAAAATAAAGACAAGAGCCGACCCCAAGAGCCAGAGTCAACTGTAGTAAAGAATCGTTAGCCGCTGGATAAATACTCAGTCCGCCCAACCCCACATAAACTCCAGCCGGCCACAAAATGTCGGCTCGGCTAGGAGTATCGATCAGGCGCTGCAACCAAGCTGGGCCCCCCGACGGAGCAGACGGAGTAAAGCTGGCGGGTGGGGGAGTCAGGCGTTCGGGAAAGCGGATGCGTTCGGGTACTTTAATTTTCCCTTCCTGTCGCTGGCGGAGGCGATCCATGAGGATCGCGTCGTAAGCAACTTCGATCGATTCCAAACGTTTCTTGTCGCCGCTGTGCTGCTCGGCTAGACGGGTGCGGGCCTCTTGCACTTCATCAAAGGAAGCATCTTCATCGACTTCAAGCAGTTGATAGGGAGTTTGCTCACTCATAAAACTTTTTGGTATGCGGAAAACTCAGCGTCTTGAGACCTGAGAGGGCTGCAACGAAACGAGGCTATAAGGTAGAAGGCATTCGGCATTCCGAAATAAAAATTTGTCAATCCAAAGATTTTTATTTAGATTGTGATTTTTAAAGCCGGCAATCTTAAATTTTACCTTGTGCCGAATGCCTTTAGCAGGAACTTGTGTTAGATGCGCTGACAATTCCCGACCACTGGATTTTTTTTAGTCGATCGCGGCGGTAGGAAAAAAAGCGAGCCGAGTCAGAATAAGTACAGAAAGGAGCGATCGCCACTTGAGAAGAATTAATTCCCAACTGCTGCAATTGCAGAGCATTGCAGAGGCGAACATCCAACCGTACTTTTCCCGGTTCTGGATCGGTCAACACAGGCGATTCGGGTAGTTGGTGCAAAAATTCCAGAATGTCGTCGGCTGTTGCACTAACTGCATTCTGAGGAGCAATCGTGGCTCCCAATTGGGCAGCCACTTCCACAGATACCTGGTAAACCTCTCCACCGATCGCCGGCCCGAGAGCAATCTTCAGATTTTCTAATTGACTGCCGACGGCCACAAGTTGAGCGATCGCCTCTGGTAATATCTTAGCAGCAGTCCCGCGCCAACCAGCGTGAACGGCGGCCACGAGTCCCGTGCCCGTGTCAGCAATTAGTGCCGGTACGCAGTCAGCCGAGCAAACCCACAGCGCCTCAAAATCTCGCGATGCTACCAAGCCATCGGCAGAAGCATAGGTGGGGGTAGCTGTTTCCGGGTCTAGAGCCACAACTGGGGGCAACTGACTGGTTTTGAGTACGACATTGCCGTGTACCTGTTGGAGACGGTAAACGGGAGATCCTGGTGCGAGAACTTCCGTGAGATCGATCGGGCCTTGGGGCGAGAAATCGCGAGTAAAAAAGCCGTGAGACCACCGTTCTAGCAAGCTGCAAGTCAGATAGGGCAAGCCTTCGGCACTCTGTTGCCACTGCCAGCTAATACCGTCAGGTTGTCCGGTACGTCCAGAGTCAGGAAAATTTGTCGAGCGATCGCCAGCTACAGTCATGAAATGTATCCTTCTCCAAGCGCATCATTTAGTTAGCTTGTATTCTAAACAATCAACAATTTTGGCGACTAAGTTTAAATGTGCGATCGGCCAGGATCGGGGGAGATGGGGAGATGGGGAGATGGGGAGAGGGGGAGATGGGGAGAGGGGGAGCTTAATTAACAGAGACGAACGCCAAAGCGCTATTATCAGTGTGGCCGTCACAGGCGAGTTGGCAGTGCGATAATTGGCAGCGGAAAAACCAGGGTATCGATCGCGAACCGACACAGCATTCGAGCTGGTTCGACCCGAAAAAAATTACATCCACCCCGGTAAAATCAGTTAAATCTGTATAAAGATAAGGATTGGCATAAATTCAATCCAGAACCGCCAAAAAACAGATACTTGCTTTCCGACTCCTGTCGCGAGCAGCCCAAAACTTTAGACTAAGGTTTAGCCTCCCAGATTAAAAGCTGCGAGTAAATCTAAAATCTAAAATCTAAAATCGACCGATCTCCTTGCGTCCCCTGTTGAGTTGGGAAAAAAAATCGTGAAATCAGTTCCAGACAAGCAAATAACAGCCCATTTGAACACCAAACAGCAAAAAAATCACCCCACAGGCGCCCGGACTCGATCGCGCCTTTTGTCCGAACGCTCACTGCTGGTGGGACTAGGTTGTCTTGCCAGTCTGGGACTGCTCAGCAAAGGCATAGTTTGGGCTCAAACCGAAACTCCCCCAGCAGAACAAGCCCTCCCCGGCGCAGCAGAACTTCAGCCACTATTTGAAGCACCTCTTCCGCCCCCGGAACCCGAAGCCCAAGTGCAGCGAGAACCAGACCCCGAACCCCAGGCAGAAGTTGCGGCCCCATCGCCAGATTACGTCACCGAACAACCTCCGGCTCAATATTATCTACCGGAGCCCGCACTGATTCCCCTGCCTGAAGCGACGGCCCAGGAACCTCCTTTTGAAGCACCAGTTAACCCAGAAGCCCGCGCTGCCGACCAAACAGACTACAGCGTTGGCGCTACTACCGAATACGAAGCGCCGACAACGATCGAGTTTGCAGAACGATCGACCGGCTGCGAAGGTTCCCTGTCAGGAGGGCAAGGAGTTGGCGGTTTGTGCGGGCCTGCTGCTGTTCCCGAACCCGTGACAGCAGAAGCAGCCCCTCCCAGCTATAGCCCAGAAACCTCGATCGCCGGACAGTCCAACTACAGCCCGGAAACTCCGATCGCAGGTGGCCCTTATATTGCCACCCCTCCTCCTCGAAATCTGCCACAAAGCATTCCCGGAAATGTTCCGAACCTTCCGGGCAATGTTCGGGGAACTGTCGCCGGAAATAATAATAGCGGGAATCCTGTAAGTCAAGTCGGTCAAGCGGTTCAACAAATAGGCAACCAGCTTTGGGGACAGGGAAACCAGTCGGAATCTGCTTACACACCCCCGGGCTACTCATCAGACACGGGATACCCAGCTAACCCCGGATACTCGGCAGACGCTGGATACTCGGTTAACACCGCAGCCTACGCCGCTGGCCCTCCCGAACCCAGCATGGGACTAGGGCCAGTGCAAGTCGGTGCGATTAGTGTCAGCAGCGGCAGCAATACAGGTTTTGCTTACTACAATCTCACCCCGCGTCCCTTAGGCAGGCCCGGAAATGGCAACACCAGCCTGCTGTTTCCGCTATCGATTGCTGCGGAAATTACTTCACCCTTTGGGTGGCGGACTCATCCGGTTATGGGCTACGGTAGGTTTCACACCGGCACTGACTTGGGGGCGCCGATGGGAACCCCTGTACTAGCAGCTTATGCCGGTCAAGTGGCGATCGCCGATTGGTTGGGCGGCTACGGTTTGACAGTGGTTCTCAACCACAGCAAACAGTCTCAGGAAACCCTCTACGGACACCTTTCAGAACTGTTTGTCAAACCAGGAGAGTGGGTGAAACAGGGTGATACGATCGGGCGTGTCGGCAGTACGGGAATGTCTACAGGGCCTCACCTCCACTTCGAGATCCGGCAAATGACGGATCGAGGTTGGGTGGCGATCGACCCCGGTGCTCAGCTAGAATTCGCTGTAGCAAAAATGATCGGCACTTTGGAAACCGCCAAAATACCCCAAATGCCGAAATTTGTGGAAACACAAAGCGCTAGTGCACTCAAGGATTTGGAAAACGATCTGCCCCAGCTTCCACCTCTGCCGTTGGGAATGGACATCGAAGTTCACAACCTCCAGCCACCATTCCCAGAACTCTTAAAAGCTGACACTTCTGCATCCAAGGATAAGGAAGCCTCCAAACCCAAAATTCAGAAGCAAGCTAGCAGATAGGCTTTTCATGAGGAATAAAGTCCGAACGATCAAACAATAAAATAGGTTCGTAGTGAGGACTTTAGTCCGCATTCATCCGAGGAATAAAGTCCGAACAATCAAACAATAAAATAGGTTCGTAGTGAGG
>RDYN01000128.1 GCA_004293365.1 Oscillatoriales cyanobacterium
ACTAATGAGGGGCGAGAAACCGGGTTTCTTCGAGTTTTGTGTTTGAGCTCGATAAATCTCGGGAGAAACCCGGTTTCTGAAACCACTAATGACTAATGACTACTGACTAATGACTACTGACTATTGAATTTTAAATTCCAAAAAGAACTTGAATTCGCTTCCGGATTTTAATAAAAGGAGTTTGTTCCAGAGAGTCGCCATCTAACAATCCCAAATCTCTCAAAGCTTGCTGGCGTTCGGACAATTTTTGAGCAATCTGATCTGCTAAATTCGGCTGTTCTGTTAAAAGTTTTTGCAAGTCGTGGCGCTCCACCACAAACAAAATTGCATCTTCGCTAGTTTTAACAGTCGCGGTTCTCGGAGTTCCCAACAGCAAAGAGATTTCCCCAAAAAACTCGCCCTCGTGAAGCGTTGCAATATACTGATCGGCTTTTTGAGAAAGAACTTCTACAGAACCAGAAAGAATAATATAAAAAGAATCGCCAGGGTCATTTTCATTGCAGACAATCTGTCCTGTTGGAAAAAGTTGTCGGTAGCCGTATTCAATTAACTGCCGCAGTTCTACATCTGTACACTGTTCAAAATAAGTTACTCGCCGCAACAAATCTCGTAGCGTCCAATTATTAGGGGATTTAACCCCTTGCTTTTTAGGCTCGGAAACGGTGGAATTAGATTTGAGTTCGGCTGAATGTTTGGCATTCTGGGGGAAAACCTGACCGTTTGAATGATCGTCTTTGCGATCGTGAAAATGTTTGGTTAACTCTTGCGGGTTCCGCAGCCACAAATCCCGCTGGGGAAATGGGATTTCGATATTGCGGTGGCGCAATTCATAATCTATTAAAAAGTTGACCGCACTTTTAATTTCATCGCTTTTCTGTGGCTGGTCAATCCAAATTAAAAGTTCAAAATCTAAAGCGTTATCTCCAAACCCGCGAAACCAAACTTTCGGAGAAGGATGTGATAAGATATTCGATTCCAGTCTCGCAGCGACTAACAGTGCTTCTGTAACTAATACTGGGTCAGTTCCATAGGCAACGCCGACGGGGATGTGGACGCGGCATCTGGGGTCTCTATAACTCCAGTTAATAATGTTGGTTTCGACAAACTTGATGTTTGGTATGATTACAAATAGTCCGTCGATTGTTTTGATAATTGTGGAACGGATGGAAATATTTTCAACTGTTCCTAATAACTGGTCTATTTCAATAAAATCTCCGACTCTAATTTGCTGCTCAAATAGTAGGGTCAGACCGCTGATAAAGTTGCTGGCGAGATTTTGCAAGCCGAAGCCGAAACCAATGCCGACGACGCCAGCTAAGACGGTGAGAGAACTGAGGTTGAGCCCCGCACCTTGCATGACGAATATACAGCCAAGGGTTGCTAGGATATAGCTGATGATGGTGGAAATTGCTTCTCGACTGCCGCGATCCAATCCCATCCTAACTAGCAGGCTGCGTTTGATTCCTTCACTGATAATTCGAGCTACAATGAAGGCAAATAGAGATAAGATTATCAGTTTGACGATCGCGCTGATGGACAGATGAGTGTCCCCGACATAAAATAGCGGGGTGGCGATCGCACCATACAAATTTTCAAAAAAGCGATCGGCTCGTTCAGTAATCCAATTCATTAAGATTTGGTAATGAGTAAGTGGTGATGGATGATTAGTTTTGGTGGCAACTGAACCGCAAACTCCTCACTGTGGCAGAGTTTATGCGAAAAACTCGAACTGTGGAGTGCGCTGTGTTGCAAAAAGGTCGTCAAGCGCAGCTACCCTGTAGGGAATCGCACTTTCTCAAAGATTTTTAACTGATGGAAAAGCAACTGATGGCGAGAAACTGTTTTGTAGCGGTATTTTCTGCCCGTGATATCTGTGTTGTCATCCAAAATAAGCCCAGCGGCTGGTGAGGCAACCTGTTGCCAATATCTCAAAAATTGGTAGAAATTCATTCGCAGCACCCTAAAATTATCGAAAAATTCCAGCAAAAATTGGTTTATCCTTAAGAAGTAAGTCCTTTACAGAACTTAACAAGCTTACCTTACTTGACTTTTATGCAGTGCATCATCAATCGTCGGGCACAGTTTTCGGCGAGTCACCGGTACTGGCTGCCGGAGTTGAGCGAAGCCGAGAACTTTGAGCGGTTTGGCCCAACTGCCCGCGCACCGGGACACGGACACAATTACGTTCTTTACGTTTCCATGATAGGAGAACTCGACGAGTACGGCATGGTGCTCAACCTGTCTGATGTCAAACACGTCATCAAGCGGGAAGTTACCAAGGATCTCGATTTTTCCTACCTTAACGAAGCGTGGCCGGAATTTGGGCAGACTCTGCCAACTACCGAAAACATAGCACGGCAAATTTGGCTGCGGCTAGCTCCTCATTTGCCTGTGAGCAAAATTCAATTGTTTGAACATCCAGAACTTTGGGCTGAATATTTAGGAAACGGCATGGAAGCTTATCTAACTCTGTCCACTCATTTTAGCGCTGCCCATCGGTTGGCTCGTCCCGATTTGAGTTTTGAAGAAAACTCGGAAATTTACGGCAAATGTGCTCGTCCTAACGGTCACGGTCACAACTATCATTTAGAGGTGACTGTTAAAGGGGAAATTGATGGGCGGACTGGGATGATTGCTGATTTGGGAGCTTTGCAAAAAGCTGTTGATGATTATGTTGTTGAACCTTTCGATCACACTTTTTTAAATAAGGATATTGCTTATTTTGAGAAGGTTGTGCCGACGGCGGAAAATATTGCGGTTCGGATCGGGCAATTGTTGCGATCGCCCGTGAGGGAATTGGGCGCAGAGTTGCACAAGATTAAGCTGATTGAAAGTCCGAATAATAGCTGCGAAATTTACGGTGCAGATTTAGATGCAGCGGCGGATCGTCAGCAAATCGAAGCAGTTTTAGCTGGGGTTTAGAGCTACAAATCGGGAGAGTTGGGGCGGTTTAGCTGGAGCTGAGGCAAATTGTGCAGATTGGTGAAGCCGCCCCGATGATTCCGAGGATGATTGGAGGCGGATGAGGCGCGAGAAAGGGTTATTTGAGGCAAGTTGTGCGGCGAGAATTATTGGCATTTTTCCTGACAAGTCAGACGCAGGGCGTATTTTGGAGATAGTAACCCAGAATTCCTCATCAAAGCTATTGTCACTGCTGAGAGTATGAGGTCGATCGCCCGATCTGCTGACAAACAACACTAATTTCTCCTAGGTGAGTTGACGTTTATGCGAGTCTCAAATGTAGCTCTCTTGACTCTGGCCGCCCTCGCATCCCAGAATGTAACTGCTAAAACTAATGCCGCTCCGGCTGCACCTCCCATCTCTGGTGGGACACCGCAGGCCAGCAACTTTGTGGATGCCATAAATAATACCGTATCTCGTCCGGCAGAGTCAATGAGCGCGCCAGAGACGATCGCCGACGAACAATTTTCTCCACGAATTGCGTTAAAATCCCAGACTGGTTTGCTGGTAGCAGCGGCTGGCGCAGAGTTATCTCCTGCTGTGAAAATCAAAGCGAATCCTCCTGCTAGAGCCACCGATGAACTCACAAAATCTTTACAAGAAACCTGGCTGGCTAAATTGATCGAAACCGGAGTTAAAAGCAGTCCCCAAGTTCGCGACGCTTTTGATCTTATCTCTCTGCGTACAGACAGTGAAGAATCGGGATATGGTTTTAATAATACCATAACTCTGCTGAATATTTTGCTAATTCTCGGTACTGTTTTTCCACCGATGACAATTGGCTTTTTTTGGATGTTCCGGCGGCTGGTAGTCAAACAGTTGGTGAGGGATGCCAATCAAAGATTGCAGGGCATTGGTGTGTTGGAATCAGAGCTGATCAACTCTCGCCAACTGACTCAAAAAATGAGGGATGAATTAGAAGCACAAATGAGTGCAGCTAAACAATCACTTGATTTTTTAACGAGAGAAACTGAACTTTCCAAATCTTCCGTCGAGCAAATTGAGACTCTCAAATCTCAATTTATCATGCGCCTGCAAGTGTTGGTGACAGAAGTTGACGAGAAAAAATCTCAAATTGTGCAAGAAATTTCCCAGGTGCCGGCAATTGTTGCCAAAGAAGCTGTCAAACTCGCACCTGGGCCGCAGTCAAACAATGCACAAAATTCTGCAACAGCACCTGCTAGTGACGGAGAAAATTTGATTGCTGACGGTGAGATCGAGCAAGCCGAAAAGCTTTATTTCCAAGGCAATTATGATGAAGCATTAGCCTGGGTGGAAAAAGCTATTTTAACGAACAAGAATGTGGCTGAGGCGTGGTATTGGCGCGGCAATGTGTTAATCAGATTGCAGCGCCATGAAGAGGCGATCGCCAGTTACGACCAAGCAATATTAATTAAACCGGAGCATTACGAAGCGTGGTACAATAAAGCGAATTTGCTGGGAAAATTGCAGAGGTGCGAAGAGGCGATCGCCTGTTACGAGCGAGCCAGTTCGAGCGAGCTGAGAAAATACGGTTGTTGGCACAGCATAGCAGCTTTGTTGGGTAAATTGCAGCATTACGAAGAGGCGATCGCCAGTTACGATCGCGCCCTGGCTATCAAAACAACCGACAGCGAAATATGGCACAACCGAGGTGCGATGCTGGGTAAAGTACAGCAGTACGCCGCCGCAGTCGATTCTTACGATCGCGCTCTTGAGCTCAATCCCAAGAGATATGAGACTTGGTACAACCGAGGTAATATGCTGTGGAGATTGCTCCGCTATGCTGATTCTGTTGCTTCTTACGATCGAGCTCTCGAAATCCGCGCCGACAAATACGAAGTTTGGTACAATAGAGGCGCCGTGCTGGGAAAAATGCAGCGCCATCAAGAGGCGATCGCATCCTACGACAAAGCAATTGCCATTAAACCGCAGGATTTTGAAGTGTGGCACAATCGAGGCGCAGCTTTCGACAAACTATCACAACACGAAGCAGCAATTGCATCTTACTCCCAAGCAATCACGCTTAATTCCAAGTGTTACGAAGCTTGGTTTGGTAAAGGCGAATCTTTGGCAAAATTGCAGCGCCACGAAGAAGCGATCGCAGCTTACGAAAAGGCGATCGCGATTGTGCCCGACTCCTACGATGCTTGGCACCACTGCGGTACAGCTTTGTCGCAATTAAAACGCTACGAAGAAGCAATGGCAGCATACGATCGAGCCATTGCTATCAAACCAGAAAATGCCGAAGCTTGGCGCGATCGAGGCACAATTGCCTCAGAATTAAAACAGGATACAGAAGGATTTGCCGCAGGCGAAAAAGATACTCAAAACCAGTCACAATCCGATGAATCTTCGGAGATTTAATTAGGCATAAGATCCAGGGTAACTGAGCTGTATTGGAATTTTTTTGGCAAAAATGGTAAACTTATGCCAAATGCTAAAAAAGGAGAATAGTTATGTCTGTTGAAATGAAAAGACGGCTATTTACAGTGCAAGAATATCACTTGATGAGTGAGGCTGGTGTTTTTAGCGATCGCGAACGAGTGGAACTTATCGAAGGAGAAATTATCCAAATGGCAGCAATTGGTAAGCGCCACGCCGCCCGTGTCGATCGCCTTGCGCGAATGTTCAGCCGCATTCCAGAGTCGCTGGTTATTTTTAGAGTGCAAAATCCTATTTGCCTTAATGATAACTCAGAACCGCAACCTGATATTGCTTTAGTCCAACCCCGCGCCGATTTTTACGAAGAATCCTTGCCAAATAGCGAGGATGTTTTGCTGTTGGTAGAGGTAGCAGATAGTACCGTTAATTATGACCGCGATGTGAAAGTACCGAATTATGCGCGATCGGGCATTCAGGAAGTTTGGCTGTGGGATCTTGAAGCAAACTGTTTAGAAGTTTACCGCAATCCCACCGCAAATGGCTATAGTTTAATACAAAACTTTGAGCGCGGTCAAGAATTTTCGCCACTGGCTTTTCCAGATTTTGCAGTGAGTGTTGATTTAATCTTGGGTTAGGCTGATTTTTTGAGATAATTAAACTTTACCCGACTACAAATCGCGACTATATACAAAAAGTAAGGAAGTGAAGTAGGCGGGCAATCGATTATATTTTGGGGAGTCTCAATTCCCAATTACCAATTACCAATTACCCATTCCCAATTACCAATTCCCCATCCCCCAAAAAATAGACTTACTATATAATCAATTTAACTCCTCAAATCAGCGAAAGTTTTATGACTGTTGCTAAACCATTTGAATTGGGAGTCACCCATCTCCCAGACCACACCGAACTGCCCGAGTCTGACGGTACTTTTGTGAAAAACTTTCAAGAACTGCCTCAAAGCATTATTCTCACCGATTCCCTGCGGCCGATTTTGCAACAAATTCACCCTGACGCACGCTACCGCATCGGTCAAGATTGCGGGATTTATTGGCGTTTAACTGACCCTCCCGAACGCGGTGCCGAAGCGCCAGATTGGTTTTACGTTCCCAATGTACCGCCGCTGTTAAATGGTGAGGTGAGGCGTTCCTATGTATTGTGGAAAGAATACGTTGCACCGCTAATTGCAATTGAATTTGTGTCGGGAAACGGTTCAGAAGAACGAGACAGAACTCCACCGCCAGATCCAGATAGAGAAGAACAACAAGAACAAAAACCTGGCAAATTCTGGGTTTACGAACAGGCGATCCGCATTCCTTTTTACGGGATTTATGAAGTGAAAAAAGCGGCTGTGGAAATGTATCATTTAGAAGACAACTGCTATCAGCGCCTGAGTCCGAACGATCGCGGACGCTATCCGATTCCCCAGCTTGGAGTTGAATTGGGAATCTGGCAAGGCGAATATGATGAGATGAATTTGCCTTGGTTGCGCTGGTGGGATAGTGAAGGGAATTTGTTATTAATAGGGGAGGAACGTGCAAAACAAGAAAGCCTGCGCGCTCAACAAGAAAGTCTTCGCGCTGAACAAGAAAGCCTTCGCGCTCAACAAGAAAGCCTTCGGGCAGATCGTTTGGCAGAAAAGTTGCGCCAAATGGGCATTAATCCCGATGAATTGTGATTTTTTTGTTAGTTGTTAAATTTTGGGTAATCGCTCTTTTTTTATGGCAGAAATATCATAAATTGGGAAAGGGCGATTACCTCTGGAATAGCTGAGCTTTACGAGCATTATAAATCGCAAGATTAAAAATATTTAATTTTTAATAAAAATTCTTAAAATTATTGAAAGTTTACATATTTGTAGAATTTTTTATAAAGATTTAATCTTTCCCCAACCTAAGTGCTAGTATCATAATCCTAAAGCTAGGGGTGCCCGAATATCCGGGCTGAGAAAACACCCTTAGAACCTGAGTCTGGGTAATACCAGCGGAGGGAAGCTGTTTATCAAGGACATAAGATATGCGTACCGAATGGATCGCTAAGCGTCAGGGGCACAGCAACGTATCTCAAATGCACTACGCCCGTCAAGGTGTCATCACTGAGGAAATGGACTTTGTTGCTAAGCGAGAAAATCTCCCAGCAGAATTGATCCGCGAAGAAGTAGCGCGGGGACGGATGATTATTCCGGCTAACATCAATCATAGGAATTTGGAGCCAATGGCGATCGGCATTGCGTCTAGATGCAAAGTCAACGCTAATATCGGTGCATCTCCCAACTCTTCCAATATGGAAGAAGAAGTTGACAAGCTTAAACTAGCAGTTAAATACGGCGCTGATACCGTGATGGACTTGTCCACCGGCGGCGGCAATTTGGATGAAATTCGCACTACGATTATCAAAGCTTCACCAGTTCCCATCGGCACTGTACCAATTTACCAAGCACTAGAAAGCGTGCACGGTAATATGGAAAGTCTGACGGCGAATGACTTCCTGCACATCATTGACAAACACGCTCAACAAGGCGTTGATTACCAAACAATTCACGCCGGAATTCTGATTGAGCATTTGCCGTTGGTAAGAAATCGGATTACTGGGATTGTCTCTCGCGGCGGCGGCATCTTGGCGCGGTGGATGCTGCACCACCACAAACAAAATCCTCTCTACACTCACTTTAACGACATCATTGAAATCTTCAAAAAATACGATGTTTCGTTTAGTTTGGGAGATTCTTTGCGCCCCGGTTGCACTCACGATGCGTCCGATGATGCTCAATTAGCCGAGCTCAAAACTTTGGGTAAATTGACTCGCAAAGCTTGGGAACATGACGTGCAGGTAATGGTGGAAGGCCCGGGCCACGTACCGATGGATCAAATTGAGTTTAATGTCAAGAAACAAATGGAGGAATGTTCGGAAGCACCCTTCTATGTTTTGGGGCCGTTGGTGACAGATATTGCGCCTGGATACGACCACATTACCTCAGCAATTGGGGCGGCGATGGCCGGTTGGTACGGTACTGCTATGCTGTGCTACGTGACTCCGAAGGAACACTTGGGATTGCCGAATGCCGAGGATGTCAGAAACGGTCTGATTGCTTACAAAATTGCGGCCCACGCGGCGGATATTGCGCGGCGGCGTCCGGGTGCGCGCGATCGCGATGACGAACTTTCCAAAGCGCGTTACAATTTCGATTGGAACCGTCAATTTGAACTCTCGCTAGACCCGGAACGCGCGCGGGAATATCACGATGAAACTTTGCCGGCGGATATCTACAAAACTGCGGAATTCTGTTCGATGTGCGGGCCTAAGTTCTGTCCGATGCAGACTAAGGTTGATGCCGATGCTTTGACTGAGTTGGAGAAGTTTCTTGCTAAGGAACCTGTAGCGCTAAGCTAACTATATTGCTAGGGCGGGCGGATCAATTCGCCCACCCTTCCCAATTCAAAAGGCACTAACTTTTTGTTTGGTAGATGACAAAACATTCTGCATAACTTCTTTCGCCACAGCTTTTACCACATTAATACTGACGCTATTGCCCAGTTGATAGTAAGCTTTATCATCATTGGAATGCAGTACAAAACTATCGGAAAAACCTTGTAACCGTGCGGCTTCGCGGGGAGTGATCCGGCGGAGTCTGCGGTTGTGATAAACACCTAATTTATTTGCATCGCTGGCAACAATTGTTACAGAAATCTTCTGCGGATCGAGAAATTTATAGACTTCAAAGGAAAAGTTACCCGATACAGGTTTGTACAAATCGTTGTTCCGCTGTAGGTACTTCTTGGCAACCAGTAAATCCAGAATCTCATCTAGATTGGGATGAGAAAAAAAAGTAGCGATTTGCTCTTTAGTTAATAGCTTACCATCTTGGCTATGCCCAAATTCCTTATTGCGTCTTTTCAATATAAAACGATTCATCAACTCAATTTCGTCTAAACTGCACTCGCCTCGCAAACCGAGTTCCCAAGAGTGAATCGAATTGCCGCCGCGATAGTCAATTAGTCGCATTCCGTGCAAGCGATTTAAATCATTGTTAACGATTGGTTTCAATGCCTTGACAAATTCTGGCGAGCAATCATATTTTTGGTCTGGATTGTCTTCCAAAATATCTGCAACTGCGACGGGTTTACTCAACGGGGAAAATAAGGATAACTGTTGATGGTTGCAGGAATGGGAATCTTTTGGGCCTAAGTCGGAAATTAACCCAAATTGGGGCGAAGCATTTAAAATTCCTACTAGGTAAACTCGGACGCGGTTTTGGGGTAAGCTAAAGTTAGAGCTGTTGAGCAAAAAGTAATCGAAGCTGTAACCTCTACTGGTAATTTCGTGTTTAATTGTTTCGAGGGTTCTGCCGCCGTCGTGGCTGACAAGTCCCCGGACGTTCTCGAAAATAAATGCTTGAGGTTGAGCGGTATCAATTAGCCTCATTATTTCAAAGAACAGGGTTCCTCGTGTGTCGCCAAAACCTGCTTTTTTGCCTGCACCGGAGAAAGACTGACAGGGGAATCCTGCTAGTAAAATATCGTGTTCTGGTAGTTGGTTAATTAGTCGGATGTCGCCTAATGGTGTGTGGTTAAAGTTTTTGTGGTAAACTTTTTGAGCGTCGGGATTGATTTCACTGCTTAAGAGGCATTCTGTTTTCAGATTCAAGGAATGCGCGGCTGATTCAAAGCCTAATCTCATGCCGCCTATTCCTGAGAATAGGTCGATAAAATGGATGGTTTTCATAGCATTAAAATGGCTGGTTAAGATTGATATCTTGCAGCATTTTTAACAGGAGGCAGAGCGAAAGAATCTTCGTTACCAGGTAGAACCTGGTAACGAGAGAATTAGAAAGCATCTGCGTTACTAGGTAGAAGGAGTAGCACAAAGCTAGTCGATGGGTGGGGGCGGGTTTACAAATCCTCTGGTTTTAAGGCAGAGTTCAGGGCTCACGGGCCCCTACGGGATTTATGTTTATAGTGTTATTTCGATCGCCCAACCCAACTAAGCCTACAATAAATTTACATCCCTATTTCTTGCTACTAATCCATTCCTTAAGATCCGCGATCGTAAAAACGGCCTGAAAATCCAATCCCTGCTCGCGGTACAACTCGGCTCCACCTTGCTCTCGATCGATCAGCGACAACACTCGATCGACAATATAACCCGCTCCCCGCAGCCTCTCCACCGCCTGCATCGCCGATTTACCCGTCGTCACCACATCCTCCAACACCGCAACATTCGTCCCTGAGGGCAAAATCGGCCCCTCAATATACGCCATTGTGCCGTGTCCCTTGGTCTCCTTGCGGACAATTAGCGCCGGAATCGATCGACCTTCCAGAGCCGAAACCACGCTTACAGCACTTACAATCGGGTCAGCACCCAAGGTCAAACCGCCCACAGCCTGCACTTGAGGTGGCAGCATCGAGAGGAGTACGCGACCCGTCGCCAAAGCACCTTCAGCGTGCAAAGTCACCGGTTTGCAGTTGATATAATAAGAACTTTTCTGCCCCGAAGACAGCACAAAATCGCCTTCGCGGTACGCAAACTCACACAATAAATCCAAAAGTCGATCGCGCAACACATTTAAATCAGCAGCATCCATAACTTACAGCTTGTAGGAAACACAAATAATCCGCCGATAATCAGTTTATATTGGAACCGTAATTAATCTAGAAGCTGAAATATATGAGTCAAAAGTTAAAAAGCCTCAGCAGTGCGTTGATTCTGGCGATCGCCTCTGCCGCACTGGCATCCGTCAAACCTGCCCAAGCAGATACAGCCCGATTTAGCCCCGTTGACAACAACTTCAACCGACAATTCTTTGAAGCTTCAGGAGACTTTTATCACAACGTCAGCTTGCAAGGTTACATGGGCGACTATCTAGGCATTGGTTCCCCCAGCGGCGTAGTTGCCTTTCCCGAAAAAGAAATCGAGCGCGATGCCAGCCGCATCAGCGGCCTCTACCGACGAGTCATGCAGCGACAAGTTTCCAGCGATCCCATTCTTCGCGTCCCGGATGCCACCAATCCCTTTGACGCCTCAGTCATGGCCTTACCTCCAGCTTGCCAGCTAGCACCTCAAGCGAGCGGTTGTTTCGCCACTCCCGCCGGAGTCCAAGAGCAGTTTCCTCCAGCACAGCAGCAAGATTCGCAGGCAGCACCGGGCCCGGTTAGAGGACTGTACAATGTATCCCCGGCTCGTAGAAATTAATTACCGATGATAAAATTGGTTCGTAGTGAGGACTTTAGTCCTGATTTACTCTAAGTCAAAGAAAGGACTGAAGTCCTCACTACAAACCTTAATTATCGACGAGAAAATTGGTTCGTAGTAGGGACTTTCTTAATTACCGATGATAAAATTGGTTCGTAGTAGGGATTTTAGTCCTGATTTACTCTAAGTCACACAGAGGACTGAAGTCCTCACTACAAACCTTAATTACCGATGATAAAATTGGTTCGTAGTAGGGATTTTAGTCCTGATTTACTCTAAGTCAAAGAAAGGACTGAAGTCCTCACTACAAACCTTAATTACCAATGATAAAATTGGTTCGTAGTGAGGACTTTAGTCTTTCTGAGGACTGAAGTCCTCACTACGAACTTATGATGGTGAAACAATGCTGCCATCAGGCATGATTGTTTCTTTTAAATGAGCGCCGTCGAGATTAGCTCCCGCCAAATTTGATCCTCTGAGATTTGCCCCGGTCAAATTCGCCCCTCTCAAATCAGCTTTGCTGAGGTTTGTCCAGCGGAAATCGGCAGCGCTCAAGTCCGCAAAACAGAGATTTGCCCTGACAAGATATGCTCCAGTAAAGTGAGCTTGCCCGAGGTTAGCTTTAGAGAAATTGGCTGCGTAAAAATGCGCTTCAATCAATTCTGCTTGAGTGAGATTGGCTTGACTGAGATTAGCATGATTGAAGTGGGCGCCGATCGCATTAACTCGAAACATTGCCGCCCCGATTAAATTCGCATCTCCAAAATCGGTTTGTTGGAGATTCGCCGCACTGATGTCCGCCCCAATTAAATTAGCACCGCTCAAATCTGCCCCCCGGAGGTCGGCCGCTCGGAGATTTGCTCCCGTTAAATTGGCTTTAACTAATTTAGTATCGAGCAGTTGCGATCCAGTAAGATTTGCTAAACTGAGATTTGATTCGGCGAGGTTTGCTGTAATTAATTTAGCCTTAAACAAGTCTGTTTTAAAAAGGTTAGACCGCCAAAGATACGCACCTCTAAGATTTGCTTCAGCGAGGTTAGCTTCGCTCAGATCCGGTTCTAGGTTTGGGTTGAGATTTCTCCATTCAATCCAAGTAACTGCACCTTTTTTCAGCAGCGCTAAATGCTGTGTGTTTGCCATAATTGCATCTCCTATAACCGCTATTCCTTGCGACCAAAAACTGCTGGATTTTCGCGACCAGATACGCTTTCCACCGCAGCAATTGCCGCCTGGGAACCTGCTATAATATCTCGTTCTGCACCACCGAGGTAAAGCCGTCCGAAACTGCCGACAGCCTGAACCTCTAAGATGTTAATTGATGCACCTTTTTCTGCTTCATTGGCCGCCAGCGCTGCATAGGCGGCCGGTTCTACTTCTAAGACATAAAGAGTTTGTCCCGCCAGCAGCAACTGTCCGCGCCTGCTGCGGTTGATTAATTGTGTTTGGTGGGGGTCAATGTTGCGAATAATTTGACTGGAAATTACTCGCGGTTTGATACATTCTTCTCTGCGGACTCCGATGAATTCTAGAATTGCTTTGCCTGCGGCCCGGGTTTCGCCCTGCTGGCCCGAGTGTACCTCCAGCAAGCCGTACAAACGCTCGACAATCTGCACTCCAGGGCGCACCGAGGCTGATTTGAGGGCGACATCGGTAATTCGGTTAATTTCGATGCCAGGGGAGATTTCTATCCACAGCGACGCATCCCCCGGTAGCGGCAAGAATCCGGCGGCGACTGTGCCGATGTATGCTGCGTGCTGCGGCTGCAAGTTGTCTAGAAATACGTAGCTGCGTAGCTCTATACCCAATTTGTTTTGATCTCCGTCGATCGAGCTTTAAGTGTTATCTGTGCAATATCTGAGTTTACCTTTTTTTGTCAACAGTACATTGTCTGTTTGACGGTTGACGGTTGACGGTTGACGGTTGACGGTTGACGGTTGACTGTTTGAACAATACCGATGCGGCCGGAAACGATATGAGATACGCCCCGCGAAGTGACGTTTTGGGCTTTGCGAGCTATGTTTAATTTCGTATGACCACTAAAAATTTGATATCAATCTGTAGTAATAGCTGGAGTTAATCAATCTTTACTGCTACAGGTGGATTTAACTTTGAAAGCCGATCGATATATTGGTGATAGTTAAAGATTTTTGCTAACAGAGAGCATTTGAATTATGAAACGTTCTGACTTATCCAAAGCAATCGGTGCAGGTATTATCGCTGCTGGTTTAGCCATTGCACCAGCTCATCTGCCTGCTTCTGCTCAGACAAATACAGCTCCGGGTACTAACAGCAGAGACACAACTACTACAACCACAACTCCTCGCTCCGATGTCTACAGTGCTGATACCGATCGCGACTTTGACTGGGGATGGTTGGGCTTGCTCGGCTTGTCGGGTTTGTTAGGTTTGATTCCCCGCAAACGCGAAGAAAATGTCCGCTACACTACTACAACGGGCGATCGCGACCCAGCAGTTCGTACAGATTACCGCTAATGCTACAGTATAATCGGTTGTGGGCATCATGCAGGGACAGGATGTTTTAACCTGTCCGAATAGCACCAACAATCATCAAAAAACCTCCATCTGTGAGGTTTTTTTATTAGATAATATGTGCGAAAGAATGGTTTGTAGTGAGGACTTTAGTCCTCAGAAAAGAGAGGACTAAAGTCCTTACTACGAACCTATTTTATTTGTTTTTGCGTGAATTAATTGGTTTGTAGAATTAATTGGTTTGTAGTGAGGACTTTAGTCCTCAGAAAAGAGAGGACTAAAGCCCTTACTACGAACCTATTTTATTTGTTTCTTCTTCTTCTTCTTCTTCTTCTTCTTCTTCTTCCTTCGCGTCCTTCGCGCCTTCGCGGTTCGTTAAAAAAATATTTTTAGCCACAAAAAACAGTTTAAACAATATTTTCCCCCGATCGATCTGCGAGCACCTCCAACATCGCCTCCAGCAACTTATCAGGATCTAAAGGCTTGCAAAGGTGCCGCTGAAACCCCGCAGCCAGAGCTTGCTGATAGTCAATCTCTCCAGCATAAGCCGTAAGGGCGATCGCCGGTACCAATCCGCCTCGCTCAGGCGGCAGAGCCCGCACCTGCTGCAGCAACATATAACCGTCAGTATCGGGCATACCAATATCGCTCAACAGCAGATCCGGGACAGATTGAGTTAAGACTTTTAAGGCATCGCCAGCGCTAGCAACTGCTGTCACGCTGGCGCCACAATCCTCAAGCAGAAAAACCACCAAATCTCGCGCATCAGCGTCGTCATCCACCGCTAACACCCGGATGCCGCTCAAATTGAAAGATGACTCCGGCGCAGTCACCGCAGGAATTGTCGGAGGTTGCACCGGCATCAGAGGTATCCTGACTGTAAATGTCGCGCCTTGTTCTTCGCCTGCACTGTCCGCTTTCACCGTGCCTCCGTGGAGTTCCACGAGATGGCGGACGATCGCCAATCCTAAACCCAATCCGCCAAACTTGCGCGTAAACGTGCTGTCAGCTTGCCGGAAATAGTCGAAGACGTAGGGCAGAAAATCCGGAGAAATGCCTTTGCCCGTATCTGTTACAGTAATTTGGGCGTCCGTGTCTGCCCGATCGAGCTTGACTGCGATTTTGCCTCCGGGCTCCGTGAACTTGACAGCATTTGACAGCAAGTTCCAGACTACCTGCTGAAGTCTGCCCCCATCGCCCAACACCCGGCCGATATGCGGTGCAAATTCAGTGCAGATTTGAATTGATTTGACTTGCGCCGACAAACGCACCGTTTCTATGGCGCTGCCGATCGCCCCGGCTAAATCCACAGGTACAATATTCAAGCTGACCTTGCCTTGCAGAATCCGCGACACGTCGAGCAAATCTTCGATAAGCTGGGTTTGCACTTTGGCGTTGCGCTCGATCGTCTCTAGGGCGTAGCGCTGCTTTTGGGGTGTCAAAGTGTTCGATCGCAGCAGCTTAGCCCAGCCCACAATCGGATTTAAGGGAGTCCGCAATTCGTGGGACAAAACAGCCAAAAATTCGTCTTTGACGCGGTTAGCGCGTTCTGCTTCCTCTCTGGCGGCCTTTTCGAGTGCTAGCAGTCGTTCCCGTTCCGCTTCGGCATTGAGGCGATCGGTAATATCGGTGTTGGTGCCGCACCAGCGCAGCACATTGCCTCGATCGTCGCGAATCGGCACGGCGCGGGAGAGAAACCAGCGGTAAGATCCGTCTTTGCCGCGCAGGGGGAAAGTATCTTCCCAGAGTTCGCCTCTTTCAATGCAGCCCCTAAATTTTGCCACAACGCGATCGACGTGTTGCGGGTCGTGCACCTGCTGCCAGCCCCAGCCCTGCATTTGCTCTCTAGTGGTGCCGGTGTAGTCAAACCAGCGCTGGTTGTACCAGAAAATCCAGCCGCTGGCATCTGTCATCCAGGCCAACTGAGCGATGTTGTCAGCGAGAGCGCGGAACCGATCCTCGCTTTCGTGCAGGTGCTGCACGGCTCGCGCGTGCCCGATCAGAGTCCAGAGGCGAGCCACCACTTCTTGCAGCAGCGAAATTTCGTCGGGCCGCCAGTGCCGTACCGCCTGTGATGTCACCACCAAAAGAGCTACCCAGCGCCCTTCCTGAAGGCAGGGAACATGGAGGAAAGCGCGAATGCCAAGACCGCCGTATTTATCTACAAATGGCGCTGTCTCAGGACAATTAGCGATATCTGAGATGACAAGTGTTTGACCTGCCATACAGAGAGCTTTCTGTTCTGGCGTCTTAAAGTCTGAGATTTGATAGGTGCCGGCGATGCTGGCGAAGCCGGGCTGGTGCCAGTCTCGATCGACAATTGCGAGTCCGGCTGCTAAATCAATTTCGTGCCAGATGCAGCGATCGACATTTAAATATTCTCCCAGACTTTTCATAGCTTCCCACAACATTTCTCGGGGGCAGGAGTGCTGCCGCAAGCGGATTTCGAGGCCGGAGAGAAACTGTTCGGACAGTTGGGCTCTTTTGCGATCGTCAATATCGGTATTCGTGCCGATCCACTCGACAATCTGATTTTGGGCGTCGCGAATTGGCACGGCGCGGGACAAATGCCAGCGTTCCATTTGGTCCGAGGCCCGCCGCAGGCGGAACTCAGCTTGATAAACTTCTCCGGTGGTTTGACATTCTTGCCAGCGGGCGAGGGATTCTGCAAAATCCGACGGCGGCACCAAAGACTCCCAATTGTTTTGAGCGGCTTCTTCGTAAGACATTCCCAGATATTCCGACCATTTTTGATTGGCAAAGCGAAGTTCCCCGGCGGAGTCTACGTTCCAAATCAGGTGGGGGAGAGACTCAGCCAGGAAGCGGAAGCGGCGGTCGCTTTCTGCTAAGCTTGCTTCGGCTCGGAAGCGATCGTCAATATCAATGCCGATCCCCACCCATTGCAGCACCTTTCCCCCGCTGTCTTTGACGGGCACAAGTCGCGCTAGATGCCAGCGGTAGGTGCCGTCAAACCTCCGCACCCGACATTCAAATTCGTAGGATTCGCCTGCTTGAATCGCAGCAGTGCGCGTGGCGACAACGGTTGGCAGATCCTCTGGATGAAATAATTCCAGCACCGGCGCAGCCAGCGGAAATTCTGCTGGCATGATGCCCGTGTAGCTTTGCCAGTGCTGGTTGCAAAATTCTAACCTGCCGTCGGCGGTGTTGAGCCACATTAATTGAGGGACAGCATCGGCGAGGGTGCGGTAGCGATTTTCGCTTTGCCGCAGTGCTTCTTCTACTTGCCGGCGTTCGGTTTTGTCCTGCATGATTTTCAGGAAACCTTGCACTTCGCCGTTTTCGTCGTGCAGGGGCATCATCAGCCCGCTGCCCCAATAGCGGCTGCCGTCTTTGCGGACGTGCCAGCGCTCGTTTTCTCCTTTTCCCTCAGTCAGGGCGAGGTGCATTTCTAGTTCCGGCTTGCGGGCTGCAGAGTCTTCTGGGGTGAATGCGATCCGTCCGTGCTGCCCGACGATTTCAGCTTCGGCGTAGCCCAGCATTCGCTCTGCGCCTGCGTTCCAACTGGTAATGCGTCCGCCGGTGTCCTGGGTGAAGATGGCGTAGTCTTTGGCGCTGTTGAGAATCAATGCCAGGTGGTTTTCGCGATCGCGCAGTGCTGCTTCTGCAACTTTTCGCTTGCTGATATCGGTTGTGAAGCCCACAACTTTAGTCGCTTCGCCTTGCTGGTTGCGGATCAAACAGCCGCGTTCCCAAACATCGATCCAGCGCCCGTCTGCGTGCCGGATTCGGTACTCGCCTTCGTAGCGCTCCTGTTTTAAGATTGGTTTTTCCTCGGCTTCAATACGGGCTAAATCGATCGGATCGATGCGTTCTTTCCACCACTCTGGTGTTGGCCCTGCATCTTCGGGGCGGACACCGACGAGGGAGTACAGTCCCTCGGAACGGTAAACTGAGTTCGATGCAAAATCCCACTCAAACACGATGCCGTCGATCGCCCTTGTAGCTAACTCAAACCGCTCGTTGCTCGCTTGCAAATCGAGTTCGGCTTTTTTGCGATCGGTAATTTCGGCAACTACGACATTGATCGCCACAATCTCCCCGCCTGCATCTTTGAGCGGCGACCAATTTTCCAGCCAAGTGCGGACAACACCCGGTTGAGCGCTGGTTTCGCCCGTGAGTTCAAAATTCCGCATCGCTTCTTTGGTTTCTAGAATGCGGCGGCACCAAGATTCGGCTGTGTCTGCCAAGTTGGGGACTATTTCGCGCACGGTGCGGCCGATATGGGCTTCGACGGAGAGGCCGTTAATTTCTGCCAGCCTCTGGTTGAGCCGCACGAACCGCAAATCTGTGTCTAACACGGCCAAACCCACGGGAATTGTTTGGTAGATCGACTCTATTTCTGCAAGTTGGCGGCGCACGGTTTGCTCGCTTTCGTGCAGGGCGATTTCAGATTTTTTGCGATCGGTAGCATCAAATACTACTCCGACAAACCGCACTGCTGCGCCTGCGCTGTCGTAGAAATAGCGCCCGAACACGCTCAACCAGCGGATTTCTCCCGTATCTGCCCGCACGATGCGGTATTCGACGGAGTAGAGCGATCGCGTTTCCCGAGCTGTTTTGACTGCTTGCACGACTCGCTTTAAGTCGTCTGGATGCACGCACTTTTTCCACATTGCGATCGTTGTTTCGCCGCTCGGTGCCGGTTCGCATCCGAAAATCTTGAAATGGTTCGCCGACCAAATTACTCGATTTGTTTGCACGTCTAGATCCCAGGTTGCCATGCCCGAGCCTTCGATGGCGACGCTCAAACGTTCTTCGCTTTGAGCGAAGGCTAGTTCGGCGATTTTGCGATCGCTGATATCTGTCAGCGATCCCACGGCGCGCACGGGATTGCCCGACTCGTCCCAAATTGCTCGCCCTCTGGCTAAAACCCATTTGTAGCCCCCGTCGGGACAGCGGATGCGGTACTCGCAGCAGTAATGCGAGGTTTCTCGCTGCAAGTGCTGCTGCCAAGTGCTTTGCAATCTCTCCAAATCGTCGGGATGAACCCAGCTTAAATATTGGCTGAAGTGGTGGAAGTCTTGGCGATCGCGTTCCAAAATCTCTAAACAGCGATCGCTCACTGTACCGCAATTTGTTTGCAGGTTGCGATCCCAAATGCCGTCGTTGTTGCCGGCACAGGCTAACTGCCAGCGTTCTTCGCTTTCTCGCAAAGCTTCTTTGGTTTTATTGGCGCGATCGATTTGTACGGCGGCAGCGGCAAAGTCTGCCAGGGCGAGCCCGATCCGCAAGTCTTCGGCATCGAACTGGCGATCGCGATCGTGAGATACAATCCAGATGGCTCCCAGGGGTTGATTTTCTGCTTGCACCGGCAAAACTAACGCTTCGGCGATCGGCATTTTTAGCTGCTGCAAGTCGGGAAAGTATTGTTCTGGATGCAAGTACAACTGGGGAGTTTGCCAGTCTAAATTTGTTCCTGACAAGCGCAGTGTCGGGGCTGTGTTTGTATGTTCTGCGGCTTCCCACGCGCCCGCCAAGGCTTCCCAACGATATATTTGTTCCGATCCGGCATTTTCTGCTAGCAAGCAGACTCCGACGCTGCCTGCGCCGCACAAATCTCGGGCGATCGCCGCCAGTGTTTTGAGCAGCGCGTGCGGCTCCGTTGCTAGTTGTCGGGCAAGAATTTGCAGCGCCCGGTTTTCTGATTGCAGATCCCGAGAGCGAGGAGTGCGGCGCGACAGTTCCTGGGCGGCGATCGGAATGTCGCTTAAATTAGTTTGTGGGGTTTGCCAAGGTTCCATCAATTAGTCGTCTCTATGTCTTGCTGTCTGAGCGGGCGATCGGATCTTAGCGCGCAAGTAAAGCATCTGGTATATGGTATTATCTACCCACAGACAGAATATGTTATCTATCTTTGGAATTACTTTTGAATTTTCCTGCCCGATGATTGCCTGGTTTGCCTTTGCTCTTACCTCCACAATCTAGCAGTTTTCTATTCTCGGAAATACAATAGGGACGTGGGGCAGTGCCTATTGGTGTTAATTTAAGACTAAAAGCTTTGATATCTCTCGTTTATCTCACAGTCTCGATCCCCCTAAATCCCCCGCTCGAAGGGGAGTAGGGGTTGACGAAAGAGAGCTGACACTCTCTCCCTTTGAAAGGGAGACTTTGAACATTCTTGTCCCCCCCCTTCCTAAGGGGGGCTAGGGGGGATTTGGCTTTAATATTCAAACAGTAGATACGTAAAATTTAACGTTCAGTTGAAACGGCGAAAGACTCTCACGTAAGTCCTACCCGAGCATCTGCACTTTAAAATAAAAACCACAATATGCACAATTTTATTCCAGAATCGCGCTTTTTTCCCTATCTGACTTGGACAGAGATTCAGTCGATGCCGGACAAGGAAAATACTGTTATAATTCAGCCGCTAGGTGCGATCGAGCAACACGGCCCCCATTTGCCTTTAATTGTCGATGCGGCAATTAGCGCGGCGGTGACTGGTAAAGCGCTGGCCAAGTTAGATGCAAATATTCCCGCTTACGCTTTGCCGCCTTTCTACTGCGGCAAATCGAACGAACACTGGCATTTTCCCGGTACAATTATGCTCAGCGCTCAGACACTTTTAGCCGTAATATGTGAAATTGCTGACAGTATTTATCGCGCCGGATTTCGGAAATTGGTGTTGATGAATGCTCACGGCGGACAGCCGCAGGTGATGGAAATTGCAGCGCGGGATATTCATCAGAAATATCAGGATTTTTCGGTGTTTCCGCTGTTTGTTTGGCGGGGGCCGAATGTGGCAGCCCAATTACTCACGGCGAAGGAGTTAGAATTGGGAATTCACGCGGGTGATGCAGAAACGAGTTTGATGTTGTCAATTTTGCCCGAACAGGTGAAAATGGAGCGAGCAGTTTGTGAATATCCGAGGGATTTGCCGGCTGACAGTTTGCTGAGTATGGAAGGCAATTTGCCTTTTGCTTGGCTGACGCGAGAGTTGACTGATAGCGGTGTGTTGGGCGATGCGACGGTGGCGACGAAGGAAAAGGGATCTCGTATTTTGGAATCTCTTTCTGATGGCTGGGTACAAGTTATCAAAGATGTCCACAAGTTTCGACAGCCGGGAAGTTCGGCAACGAGCACTGTACGGGATGTAACGGATGTAACGGATGTCAGCGGATTGCAAACCTAAATATAGAGTAAAAAACCCGGTTTCTAAACCGTCGTGCGTCAGTTCAATAAAAATTAAGAATTATAAATCAAAAATAGTTCTAATTCGTGTCAAAATGAGTCTAACAAATTTTCTGAGTTGGAAAACTAACGATGAGTGTAAATCCTAAATTGCAGCGCGCATTTGAGCAAGGCCGCGCCCTGAAAATTATCAGCGGTTTAAATAATTTTGATGCAGCCAACGTTGCGGCTGTTGTCAAAGCAGCGGATCTCGGCGGCGCTTCCTTTGTCGATATTGCTTGCGATCGCGATTTGGTATTGATGGCAAAACAGTTGACAAATTTGCCAATTTGTGTATCGGCTGTGGAACCGGAAAAGTTTGTGGCTGCGGTAGAAGCAGGGGCCGATTTGATTGAAATTGGCAACTTTGATGCTTTCTACGCTGTAGGGCGCCGCTTTGAAGCTGAAGAAGTTTTGGAGTTGACTCGCCAAACGCGATCGCTATTTGGGAACATCACTCTTTCTGTAACAGTTCCCCACATTTTGACTCTCGACAAACAGGTGCAGTTAGCAACAGAATTAGTCAAAGCTGGCGCTAACATCATCCAAACTGAAGGCGGCACCAGCGCCCAACCAATTCACCCCGGAACTTTGGGATTGATTGAAAAAGCAGCGCCTACTTTGGCCGCCGCCTTTGAAATTTCCAGGGCTGTATCCGTCCCCGTACTCTGCGCTTCGGGCATCTCCAGCGTCACCGCACCGCTAGCTATTGGCGCCGGCGCTGCGGGTGTTGGTGTCGGTTCTGCTGTCAGCCAACTTAACAGCGAAGTGGCGATGGTTGCTGCTGTTCGCAGTTTAGTTGAAGCTTTGGCAAAAGTCGAGCGATCGCACTTTGCTGCTTCAATGTAATTGAGAAGGAAGAAGGAAGAAGGAAGAAGGAAGAAGGAAAAATTCTCCCCCTCTCCCCCTCTTCCACTCTTCCTTAAAAATTAATCCACCACACGGAATAATCATGTAATAAATGATTGTTTGGGGGGATATCATCAACGGATTCTAACTCTGCTAAACGCAAGATAAACTTTTTGCGATCGCCGACGCGCTGAACTTCCACAAATATGCCGTCTTCCTGAATAGAAAAATCTTCCAACCGATTAATTGTGAATTTATCCGTATAAGAAGGTTGAGTCTTTTTGAGCATTGCATATTCTTTTTTAGTGCCCAAACCCATCAGATATTCTTCTTCCCATTCAAACTCTTCTATGCCCGTAACTTGGCACGGAACTTGAAAATTTTGCTTGAGGTAGTCTAAATATTTGATTGTATTTTTAAGATCGGCATGGATTTTTTTGTTTCCCAGGATTCTTCTAATCTTATTTTCAAATTGACTGCCATTAAATGGGTAGTTTTCCTCGAGATGGGCCAAGATTTCTGGATTGAAGGTGCCTCCTAATTCTGGTAATTCGGCAAGCAGGCGCTGGAAGTCGTTTAGCGGTTTCGGTCTTCTACCTGCTACAATGGTTTCATCAAGCTGAACTAAAGGAAGTTCGGATACTGAGGGAAGGGATTTGCTTTGATTTGGGCGATCGTCAACTTGAGACTTGTTAACTTTAGACTTGTTAAGTTGAGGCTTGTTAAATTTAGGCATCGCTCGGTCTCGCTGTATCGGTTTATCAATAAAGTATATCTTGGCAGAAGTACATTCGTGTCTGATAAATAGGAGGAAGCTGTGATGCAATTACTGAAATCGCCTGATGAATCGGCAGTCTATCAAGGACAATTCGGCGAGTTTACGATTACCGAAAGCGATCGCGCGGGAGTGCTGATTTACCGCGCCGGATTGGGGGTGGCGGCGCTGTGTTTGGCGGTGGGGGCTACTCTGGTGCTGCAACAAAGCGACAACCCAATGGCAATTCAAGCTGTAACGCCTGTTTTTGCGTGTTTCTGGATAGCTTTAGGCGTTAGTTTGGCAACTATTCACATTTACATGATTGCGCTGCACCGCACCTTACAGGTGTTTTGGGCGATCGGCGGCGCGGCAGCTTTGTTTGTCGCCCTACAAAGCAGCGAACCTTTGGCTTTGGCGGTGTACGAACATCCAGCAACTTTGTGGGGAATTGGCTTTACTTTTGCTGCCTTGAATGGCATTTTTTTTAAAGAAGCTTTCTGTTTTAACCGCCTAGAAACTAAGTTTTTGACTCCGGGAGTTCCGCTGTTGCTTTTAGGACATATTTTTGGCTTTTTGACACCGGAAAACGAACAGTTGTTGCTGGGGCTTTGGGCGATATTATTCATCATTTTTGCCGTCCGCAAGTTCTTTCAACCGATACCGCAGGATATCGGGGATAAGAGCGTTTTTGAGTATTTGAAACACAAATAGTAGAGAAGTTCGGCAACGGATTATGTAGCGGATTTAACGGATGTGATTGCACACCCAAAAGTTAGGTTTTTGGGCTGGATTTATATGAGAACATGACTTATGTACTCCGACTCAAGAAACCGGGTTTTTACCGAATCTACGGGCTGATTAGAAGTATTTTGGTAAAAAACCCGGTTTCTAGCCGTCTGGTGCGTAAATCGTCAAGAATTTGATTAATATGAATTTTGCCATAATGCGAAAACCTAAAATCAAACTTAGTCTGATCCGCCGCCGAGAAATGTGGGCGATTACCTGGGAAGGTTGGGTAATTGCGATCGCAGGTTTAATCATTACAATGACATTGATTATCTCAAATATTCATCCATTTTTGGCTGTAAATGCGCCGATTAAAGCAGATCTACTGGTTGTAGAAGGGTGGTTGCCGGATTATGCAGTCGAAAGTGCGATCGCAGAATTCAACAAAGGCGGATACCGCCAATTAGTGACAACCGGAATTCCGGTAGCTAAAGGCTACTACCTCGCAGAATATAAAAATTATGCCGAACTAACCGCCGCGACTTGTATTGCGCTAGGATTTGATAAAGACAAAGTAGTAGCCGTACCCGCACCGAGTGTTGTGAAACACCGCACTGCTGCTTCTGCGATCGCACTTCGAGATTGGCTGGCTGCATCTGCACTCAAAGTTGACTCAATTAATCTTTATTCTTTTGGTACTCACGCCCGCAGAAGTTGGATGGTTTTTAAAGAAGTGTTGAATCCTGACATTAAAGTCGGGATTATCGCTGCGGAATCGCAAGATTACAACTCACAAGAATGGTGGAAATCCAGCGAAGGTTTTCGGACAGTAACAGGAGAAATCATAGCTTATATTTACGCCCGTTTCGTCGATTGGAAAGCTTAGCCAATACTTTTAAACCCTTCTTTTCTTCCCTTCGCGTTCTTTGCGCCTTCGCGGTTAGTTAAAAATTTATATAGTTTTGAATCCGATGAAGAGGACACCGCGCCGTGCCCAAAGCCGTGTCAACAAACACGTCAAACGTACTCACCGACTGTAGTCTGGCGCTTAGGTCTAGATCCCCCCTAACCCCCCTTCTTAAGGGGGGAACAAGATTCTTCTCAAAGTCCCCCTTTTTAAGGGGGATGCGAGGGGGATCTCGCAAGAGGAGAAAAGCGAGATTTTTCAATGGTTTTAGTCTTAAGCTGACACCAATGGGCAGCGCCGTTTCCCTACCCGAAAACCGATATATTAAACCAAAAATGATAAAATCATTCTCAGATAAATTGAGGGCAACTCGTTGCTAGAAGAACGCGCTTACTGGTTAGCATGGTCGCAGATTAGCGGCATCGGGCCGATTTTGTTGCAAAGATTGCACCAACACTTCCCTACTTTGGCAGCAGCTTGGACGGCAAAGCCTGTAGATTTTATGCAAATAGAAGGGTTGAGCAAGCATAAAATTGAAACGGTTTTGCAAGAACGATCCAAACTCAATCCAGCCGAATTTATCGAACAACATCTTATCAAAAATCCCTGTTTCTGGACGCCGGCCGATAAAGATTATCCCAGCTTGTTATTAGAAATTCCCAATCCGCCGCCGGTGCTGTACTATCGCGGTTTAGTTGACCTCAAAGAGAATCGCGGAATTACGCCGACGGTGGCAATTGTTGGGACTCGCAGTCCTTCGGAATACGGCCGCCGCTGGACTCGCAAATTTAGTGCGGCTTTGGCTACAAACGGTTTTACTGTTGTTTCGGGACTCGCCGCAGGTATTGATACTGAGGCTCATACAAGCTGTTTGGAGGCGGGAGGCCGGACTTTGGCTGTTTTTGGGACTGGGGTTGATATTGTTTATCCTAAGCCGAATGAGCGGTTGTGCGATCGCATTTTACAGCAGGGTTTAGCAATTAGCGAATATCCGGCGGGCACTCAACCGAATAAAACTAATTTTCCGCGCCGAAATCGGATAATTGCTGGCTTGAGCCGCGCTACTATTGTGATAGAAGCTCCGCATAAATCGGGGGCGTTAATTACTGCTTATCAAGCTAATGATTTTTGCCGGGATGTGTATGTTTTGACGGCAAGGTTGGATGATGAGCGATCGTTTGGATGTTTGGAGTTGCTGAGTAAAGGTGCTCATCCGATTCTCCCGAATAGCGATCGACTTTTAAGCGAAGACCGGTTGCTGGAAATGCTCGGAGCTATGCCAAAATTGGATAGCGCGCAGCAGTTGTCGCTGTTTCCGACAAATCCGCCTCCCCAAAGGCAAGAGCCGCTATTGGATGCCCAGTTGGCTGTAGTGTTAAAAGCTCTGGGTTCGGGGCCGAATTCTCTTGATACAATTGTGGAGGCTGCAGGATTGGAAGCGGGGACGGTTTCTGGTATTCTTTTGCAGTTGGAATTGTTGGGATTAGTTTCGCAGTTGCCCGGTATGCGCTATCAGCGGTGTTGATTGGTGTTAGTGCGATCGCATTTAACCATAGAAATCTCGCCGCTCGCCGAGTCTAGCTCCCCCTAAATACCCCTTAATAATACCCACTTTGAGAAGACTCTTATCCCCCCTTTTAAGTAGGACTTTGATAACTTTTGTCCCCCCTTTTAAGGAGGACTTTGATAACTCTTGTCTCCCCCTTTTTTTAGGCTGCGGTGTACGCACAAGTCCTAAAAACCTGGCTGTGTCAGACATAGGCCTTACTGGGCCAGGTTTTTATCCGAGCGGTTTCGTTATCAATAGTTTTAACTTATTGATATCATAGTTAACAGAAAATCAAGGAGCAAAAAAATAAATTTCCATGACCTCGACGACCTTTGATTTCCAACTCGACTTGTGCCTACGCGGTAGCTTCGATGGGGGGCGCCGGGGGGATCGGGGTTTCGGTGCTGGCGGCGCATCATACATAATTAGTAAATTTTTGTTAAAAAAAACCATGTTAGTCACCAAACAACCTGTTTTCAAACGCTTCTGGTATCCCGTTATTCCCGTCGCCGAATTGGGTGGCGAACCCAAACCTTTTGTATTGTTAGGTCAGCCGATCGCACTTTGGCTAGATTCCGAAGGAAAACCCGCAGCAGTAGAAGACCGGTGCTGTCACCGCACCGCTAAACTTTCCCTGGGAAAAGTTGTCAGCGGCAACATTTCCTGTGCTTACCACGGCTGGACATTCAACTCTTCAGGAACTTGCGTCCGCGTTCCCCAACAGCCAAACGGCGCGATTTCTGGCAACTACAAAGTAAAATCTTATCAGGCTTGCGATCGCTACGGATACGTTTGGGTTTGTTTGGGCGAACCAATCGCCGAAATTCCCGATATTCCCGAAGCAGCAGACCCGAACTACCGCCAAATTCACGAATTTTACGAACCTTGGAATTGTGCGGGATTGCGGGTGATGGAAAACGAATTAGATATGGCTCATCCGTCTTTTGTACATACCGCAACTTTCGGCAGCGAAGAGCATCTCGCGCCGGATTTGATGGAGTTTACAGAAACAGAATGGGAACTGCATTACCGAAGTGTTTTGGGCGTCGCCAATCCCGCACAGCAACAGCAAAACTTAAAAATAGAGCAAGCAGAAACCGTGCGGACAATAGACGGAATTTGGTTTCTACCGTTTACCGTCAAGCTGCGGATTGCTTACCCGAACGGACTCGTTCACATCATCGTTAATACAATGACTCCGATTGACGATTCTACTTCTCAAATGGTGCAGTTTTGTCTCCGCAACGATACCGAAAATGAGGCAAAAACCAGCGATATTATTGCCTTCGATCGCGCTGTTACTTTAGAAGACAAGCGGATTTTAGAAACAACAGATTGGGACGTACCGCTCGACATCGCCCAAGAACAGCATATGCTAACAGATAAGCCGGGAATCATCATCCGCCGCAAAATTGCTGCACTGTTAAAAGCCCACGGCGAAGTCGAACAAACTAAAGTCAGCAGTCATTAGTCAGCAGTCATTAGTCATTAGCAATCAGATCGATCGTCCATAATACATAGGCCGGGGCGGGTTTTTGAGATTGTCGGTTTTTGGAAACTATTATTGGTGAACCCGCCCCTTGTATCTTAAAAGAGTGAGGACGGTCGATCGCCACATCAATCAGGCGATCGCCACATCAATCAGGCGATCGCCACATC
>RDYN01000017.1 GCA_004293365.1 Oscillatoriales cyanobacterium
GTCCTTAACGGTTTGTAGTAAGGACTTTAGTCCTTAACGGTTTGTAGTAAGGACTTTAGTCCTTAACGGTTTGTAGTAAGGACTTTAGTCCTTAATGGTGGCGTATTGGCGTATATTTTAATTCTGAGGACTGAAGTCCTCACTACGAACTTTACAATTAATCTGCATTAATCTGCGTGCATCTGCGGTCAAAAAATCTTCTGCTACAAACGCGGCCGCAATCCGTAGTGGCGGTAGCGCCAATAATCGCGTAAAATGCTCTCGTGATCGAAACACAACTCCCTGGGAATCTGCCAAGATTCAAAAACTTGTAAATTTTTAGCATCATCCGCAGCTTGAGGCTCGCCCGTTGCCGCAGCCAAGAATACTATACTGATTGTATGTTGCCGCGCGTCGCGATTTGGATCGGAATAAACATAAAATTGCTCGATTAATTCTACATTCAAACTCGTTTCTTCTAAAGCTTCGCGCTTCGCCGCCGTTTCTACCGATTCCCCATAATCGACAAAGCCGCCGGGAATCGCCCAGCCGTAGGGAATATGCAGACGTTCTATAAGTACGATCGGTCGCTGCGGGCGATCGACCAATTCAATGATAATATCAACTGTAGGTGCAGGATTTCTATAAGTCATTTGCGAAGGAAGAAGGAAGTTCGGCAACGGATTGTGTAACGGATGTAACGGATGTAACGGATGTAGAAGAAGGAAACATTTAATAGCATAAGTCTGTAGGGGCGGGTTTTACCAACAGTAATAGCCGGAGATGAATAATCTCGTAAACCCGCCCAACCCAACCAACAATCATCATGTACATCTTAACATTCAATATACAAGGGGCTCCCCTCACCGACAATCCTGACACTGCAAACAAATTAAATAAACTCGCCCCCACCCCAAGATAAAACCTGCTGCTGGGTGACATTAGCGCAAGATGTGCGATCGACCTAACCACAGTCCTAAAATAATATTTGCATATAATGTACTAATTGCCATAGTACACAAAAAGAGAGATTGATAATATGCCTAAATGGCTCTTAAAAGTTTTAGGTATCGGTGCGGGTACAATCCTCCTGCTAGGTGCGGCTGGATACTGGTACGTGTTTATTGCCGGAGCACCTCAATTAGACCCTCCGAAAATCATAGCCGATGCCGACTTAAAATTTGAACTAAAAACATATAAAAGTGCAGCTATGAATTCCGAGCGCACCTACGGCTTAATTTTACCTCCCGGGTACGCAAAAAATCCCAAACAGCGCTATCCCGTGATTTTTTTGCTGCACGGCGGGCACGGAGATGCGCGCGCTTATCAAGACAAAGCTGCTGTTACTTCTGTGCTCCACGATTTATATAAAAGCAAAAGATTGCCGCCGTCAATTATAATTACTCCTGACGGAAACGACAAGCGGGGTACGAGTCCTTTGTGGGATCCGCAGTATTTTGACGGGCCGAACGGTAAGGTGGGAAGTGCGATCGGCTCCGAATTGGTTCAAATCGTAAAATCGCGCTACAGAACGCTGGAAGACCCCAAATTTTGGGCAATGGGAGGACAATCTTCGGGGGGGTGGGGAGCTTTTAACATCGGTTTGCGATATTTAAATAATTTTAATATTTTGTTCAGCCACAGCGGTTATTTTACCGATCAAAGCGGCAAAGCTAACAGTCCTAAATATTTAGTGCCGAAACTTTCTGCAAAAGACAGACAGCGACTGCGGGCTTATTTGGATGCGGGGGAAGAAGACAAGGAGTTTCTGACTTCTACTCAGCAGTTTCACGAACAATTAAATAGTTTGGGTATTGCCAATCAGTTTAACAAATTTCCGGGAGGACACGGGATTGTGGGCCCGGATGTCGGTTGGAATTATTGGCACAAGCATTTAGCCGATTCTTTGAGTTATGTTGGAAAACTGTTTAAGATATCGCTGGCCGCACCGAAAAATTAGAAAGGTGAACTGTGTTACCCCAAAAAACTAGGATTGGACTCTGGACTGCATCATTTTTAACTGGATTGGTTGGAGTTATTAACCTGCTGTCTGCTGTAACTCCCAGTTTACCCGATCGCCGAAATTGGCTGGAACCGTTTTTTCCTTTTACCGTGCGGGCGGGCGGGCATTTTTTTGCAGCCGTTATCGGATTTATGCTGCTAACTCTGGCAACTAATTTGTTGCGGCGCAAGCGGATTGCTTGGTTGCTGACGGTGGGATTGTTAATTGCTTCTATTGTAGTTCATTTAGTCAAGGGATTGGATGTTGAAGAAAGTTTGCTTTCGGGAGTGCTGCTGTTTCAGTTGTTGGTGATGCGAAAAAGTTTTACGGCTAAATCCGATCGCCCTTCAATTGCTCAAGGAATCCGAGTTTTGGTAGGCGCTTTGCTGTTTACGCTAGCTTACGGCACGGCGGGATTTTATATTTTGGACGGGCGTTTTGAAGTTAACGAACAAGCGGTTAATTTTGATTGGGATGATGCTATTTTCCAAACTTTTGCCATGTTTTTTACGGCGGATGACGCGGGTTTGGTGCCAAAAACTCGGTTTGCTAACTTTTTTGCCGATTCGATTTATGCTGTGGGTGCGGTAACGATTGGTTACGCACTTTTTATGCTGCTGCGCCCGGTGCTGCTGCGAGATGCAGGAAGTATTTCGGAACGGAATAAAGCTCAAGAAATTGTCGCAGAATACGGGCGGACAACGCTAGCGAGATTGGCGCTGCTTGAGGATAAATCTTATTATTTTAGTCCTTCGGGCAAAAGTACGATCGCCTACGTGCCCAAAGGTAGAGGCGCGATCGCCCTGGGAGACCCCATCGGCCCCCCAGAAGACCGCAAAGAGGCAATTCTGGGGTTTCAAGAATTTTGCGATCGCAACGATTGGTATCCGGCATTTTATCAAACTTTGCCCGACGATCTAGAAATGTATTCTAATCTCGGTTTTCGAGTGATGCAAATCGGCGAAGAAGCAATTGTTGACCTCAAAAATTTTACTCTCAAAGGCAAGGCAAATCAAAATTTGCGAACTGCAATCAACCGACTCACAAAAGCCGGCAATCAAGTCGAATTTTACGAACCTCCTTTAAGTTTGGAGTTGATGCGGAAAATGAAAGCTGTTAGCGACGAGTGGCTGCAAATGGTTCAGGGTGCCGAAAAACAGTTTTCTGTCGGTTGGTTTGATGAGGCATATTTGCAGAAAACTCGCGCCGCAGCCATCCACACTCCCGACGGTAAAATTAGTGCTTTTGCTAATATGATATCTGTGGGCGATCGAGTTGTTGGAGTTGATTTAATGCGGCGCCGCACTGAGGTGGAAAATGGCACGATGGAGTGTTTGTTTGCTTCGATGTTGCAGCACTGTCAAGAGTTGGGCTATGTACAATTTGATTTGGGTTTATCGGCTTTGGCGGGAGTCGGAGAACCGGGGAAATCCGGGCGTTTGGAAAAGGTTTTGATTTATCTTTCGGATCACTTGAGCAAGTTTTATAATTTTAAGGGATTGCACAGTTTTAAAGATAAGTTCGGGCCGCGCTGGGAACCGCGTTATTTTGTTTATCCGAGTTGGGGAAGTTTGCCGGATGTTGTGGTTGCTTTGATTCGGGCTGATTCGGGCGATAGACTTTTGGATTATTTGCGCCCGGGAAGTTAGAGAAAATTGGTTTGTAGTGAGGACTTTAGTCCTCATAAATCCGAGGACTAAAGTCCTCACTACAAACATTCATGCTAAACCGCGAACTGGCACGCGCTGCTTCTGCAAAACTTCTGCATACAGCTTTTCCAACTCAGTAATATTCTGACTGAGAGTGTACCGCTCGATCGCCCGCTGGCGCGCTTTTTGGCCCAGCAGCATTCCCAACTCAGGGTGATCGCAAAACAGCGGCAGCAAAGTTTGCAACTGACTCCGCACCCGCTGAGTGTTCAAAACTATCCCCGCGCCTTCCTCCAAAGCCTCCCCGTCAGCACCGGCATCCGTTGCCAAACAAGCTAAACCGCAGGCCATCGCTTCCAGCAGCGACAGCGACAGTCCCTCCACCAAAGAAGGCAAAATAAATACATCTGCACCGCGCAGAATTTCGATCCGGCGTTCTTCCTCGGCGACAAATCCGAGCCACACAATGCCCTCCTCTTCGCCGTAGGACAGTTGCAGCGACGCGGCGAGGGGCCCGTCGCCCACGATGGCCAACACGTTGCCAGGGCCAAAATTGCATTGTTTCCAGGCCTTCAGCAAAGCCTCAACATTTTTCTCCGGGGCAATGCGACCTTGATATACAAAAAGTCTATCGGCCTTTAACTCTGATTTCAACCCCGAAGGCCCGGGCGAATACTTCTGGGCGTCTACGCCGTTGGGAATCACAGCCACCCGTTCTTCCGGCACTCCCAACTTCACCAAAATATCCCGCTGAATGTAAGAAAATACGATCGTCGAGTCGTAGTTAGCCAAAAACGGAGCGTACAGTTGATACATCAGGTGTTGGGTTCCCGATGTCAAATTCCGCAATTTGCGATCGAACGGCGGGTGAAAAGTCGCCACCAAAGGCAAATTCAATTCTTGACAAATTTCCGGCAGCAAAAAGTCTAGAGGCGAAAGCGTCAGGGAAGCGTGAACAACATCCGGTTTCAGCCGCCGCAAAGACTTCATCAAAACTGTGCGGGATTTGAGAGTTGGAATCGTATAAATTTGCGATTTGTAGTGACAGGGTAAAGAAACTTCGTTGCAACTCGCCGGCGAAAGCGAATTGGTATAGGAACTTGGAGCCATGGACGAGCCCCATGAACCATTTGCCGCGCTCCACGCCGCATTATTCCTGTCAAGTTGGCCCGCTTCTTGGGCAAAGTGCAGGAAACTAACCTGGTATTCCCGGTCTAATAGTGCGTTAGTGACTTCCCTGGAGTAAGTTACGTTACCGCAAAAAGGTGATTTTTTTCCTAGCCAAGCGATGTGCATTCAAGTAAATCAGAGTTTGTTATTTTATGGGAGTCGATCGACTTTGCTATTAGTGCTACGGGAAATATACCAGGTTAAGACGCCACCTGCGATCGCCAATCCTGCCAAAGCCAAAAATACGGTTGGCAAACCCAGAAATGTTTCTGCTACTCCCGCTAAAGCTAACGGTAAACTCAAAGCGATATTAGTGGCATTGTTTTGCAGCCCAAAGACTTTTCCCCGCATTTCTTCTGGGGTTTCTGCTTGAATTGTCGTCTGCATCGGCACTCCCACCAACGAGGCAAACAAACCCAACAGCGTAATGAACAGCACCGAGATCCACAAATGGTGCGTAAATGCAGAAAGACCCATCAGAGCAAGTGCCATGCCAACAGAGCCGATTAAACTAAGTTGAGAGTGAGAAAATTTGTGGCCGAGATAGCCAACAGTCGTCGCTCCAACAGCCATTCCCACGCCCACCGCAGCCAGCAAAAAGCCAAATTGTGACGCTTTCATACCGGGCAGGATTTCTGCCAGCCGCACCGCTAGAACTGCCAAGGCTGCAAAAATGGAAAATAGAATAATTAGTTGAATTAAAGCATTGCGGACTTTCGGCTGATCGTTGATGTAACGCAAACCGTCTTTTAAATCTGCTAGGGGGTGCGGCGGTTCGTGTTCGACTTCGTTTTTTTCGCCTGTTTTCATAGACAGCAACAGCACTCCGGCGAAGGCGTAACTGCCGCCTACTACTAATTCTTTGCCGATGCCGAGTCCGCCGCCGAGGTTGGTAAATAGGTTGTCGGCTAAGGCTAGTAAGGGTTCTCCGACTGCAAAGCCGATAATCACCGAACCCATCATGGTTGTGGTGTAGAGCGAGTTTGCCGATAGCAGGTGGCGGCGTTCCACTATTAAGGGAATCACGGACTGTTCTGCTGGGGCGAAAAATTGAGTTAGGGTCGAAACTAGGAATGTGACTAGCAGCAGCAAGCAGAATCCGAGCGGTAGTTGACCGAGTTCAAATCCGTCTGAGAGCCACAGCAGCAGGGGTAATGTTAAGACGAAGCCTCCGCGCAGCAGGTTTGTGGCTACAAGCACGGCTTTTTTCGACCAACGATCGACATACACGCCCGCAGCAGCCCCGAACAATACCGCAGGAATCGTAAAAGCAATCATGATTGCTGACACCCACCTGCTGATGGTTTGATCGGGCGCTTGAAATCTGCTGGCTACCAGGGCGATCGTCAGTACGAGATAAACTTTATCTGCTAGTTGCGAGAAAACTTGCCCGCTCCACAAGGCTAGAAAATTTCGGTTTTTCAGAACCGGCAGAAATCCTGTTTCTTTTTCGTCCGTTTCGGCTACTGCTTCCGCGAGTTCTGCTGCGGTTGATGCTGTTGGCAGCGGGGGGATGGCTTCGGGTTGTTGGCTGTTGCCGTTGTTCCAGTCTGTTTCTGGATTTGTGGGATATTTGTCCATTTCTGGGTCTTGGGCGTTGCTCCATTGTCGATCGGCAAAGACGGGCGATGAGTTAAAATCTGGAAAATTTTCTCGTTCTTCCATCTTGTGGTGGGTCACAGCTAAAACAGATATTCTCAAATCAGTATCGGACAGTCGCATCATAGGATTAGGGGTGGATCGCCTGGGATGGTGGAGGTTGGGGGACGTGAAGTTCAAATTGAGGCGTTTACCTCGAATTTTAATAACTCGTAACTTTTCTTATTATCTAGTGTTCCAAGAATCTTGAGAATTTACCTGAAACTGCTTGCTGGTTCGGATATCCCGCAAGGTGGGGTGAGATTTTCACTCAACATTCAAAATTTAAAACTCAAAACTCTCCAAGTAGGTGTCGATCGAGCTTCCCGATCGAATCGTGCAACCTAAATGATACTGGGCATATTGCCGCAAAATATTTTCTACTGATATCCAAGTCGCGCGATCGGCAATCCCCTCTCCTAGTTCTGCACTACCCAACTGTTGCAGCGCAGCTAATTCTCTAGCATTAATCTGAAAATTTGTCAAGTGTTTGCTGTCGCTCGTTTGCGGGGAACGGGAGCTGGATCTGTACAAGCTGCCGGTTTGGGAAGAGAGTTCTGCCTCTAAGTTAGCTAGCTCTGGCAAGCTGAAGGTTCCCCCAGAGGGTATACTAAACCCGGTTTGCCATTTCGGATCTTTGAAATTTGGGATGAGGGGTTGTCTGGTGGCGCAGCAGACTTGGACTTGGGGCGCGAGGCCTGCTAGGGCTAGCAAGTGAAAAATACCCTGGGCCAGATGGGCGACTAGCAGGGCGGCGGATTGGATTTCTGTGCGATCGGACAAACGCTCCAAACGGCTCAAGTGTTCGCCCAGCAAAAAGAACAGCGATTCTTGCGGTTCGTCGGAAAGGGCGCTGGCGATCGCCAATTCGGCCAGATATTGCGCGGCTGATAGTTTTCCGAGGTTGCGGCTCAAACCCGGATAGGATTCGACGGTGGACGCTTGAGTAATCTTGTCGAGCGATCGGCCTTTGGCGATGAGCAATTCGTTGACGACAAATAACTCGCTTCTCCCGCCAATGCTCGATCGCTGTTTGCGAACACCCGGTGCTACGGCTTTTATCAAGCCGAATTCCCGCGTCAAAACTGTCAGCAGGCGATCGGATTCCCCGATCGGCGCACTCTTAAGATTAATACCAATTGCTTTGTAAGTTCGATTCACTAGATTTTAAATTTTAGATTCACAATGGCAGTAGCAAAAACAGTCCACGACACACAACTTTTATTCGATACTCGTTACCAGACTCTGATACTCGTTACCAGGCTCTGCCTCCTAATCCCAGCCGATGCAGAGCCTCTAAATATGGGTTCCTTTCGCAGAGCCTTGGAACCAGTTAAGTTTCAGCTTAAGTTCACACTAATACCCATTACCTAATGACTACTGACTAATGACTAATGACTAATGACTGCTGACTAATGACTAATGAGTCTGATTTAAATTATCTCGCTGGCGGATTAATTCCGGGCCGCGAGAAGTCCCCAAACGAGTCGCACCAGCCACGATCAAATCTATAGCTTGTTCGTGAGTGCGAATTCCTCCGGCCGCTTTAATACCAACTCTTCCCTTAGTAAATTCCTTCAACAACCGTACATCTTCAACTGTCGCCCCACCAAAAAAGCCCGTATTCGTTTTGATGTAAGTCGCGCCCGCCTCCATGCAAAGCTCAGCCGCTAATTGTTTTTCCTCATCAGAAAGCATCGAGCATTCGATAATCGCCTTGATAGTTAGTCCGGTTTCTTCGCAAATTTCGGCCAATTCCCGATGAAATTCGTCGCTTTTTCCGGCTTTCAACAATCCTAAATTCACCGAGACATCTAACTCAACGGCTCCGCTGTCTGCCGCTTCTAGGGCTTCGTAGAGTTTTACTGCTGGTGTGGTTGCTCCCGTGGGAAAACCTATGACTGTCGAGACTTTTGGATTTTTGCCGTGCAAGAGACTTACCGCTTGTCGCACGTAGGCGGGATAAACGCAAACTGTGGCAAACCCAAATCTTTCTGCTTGTTGGCAGCAATTTTCTACTTGCTCGGGGGTGGCGCCCGGATCGATCAGGGCGTGGTCGATATAGGGGGCAATATCGATATCTGGCCCTTGTGCAGCCATTGCTGTTTTTTCTCCGAAGCAACTACTTCTTTATTATCAAAGATTTGGGTTTAAAACCCCGTCCTTCTAGGACGGCTTTAATTGTAAAGTTTTAATAACTCGCCGAACATTTTATGCTGGAGTGTATAGTATAAGATCGGAGGTGAAGTCATGTTAGTTTTTGAGTTCAAGGCATACGGAAAATCGAATCAGTTCAAAGCAGTAGGCGAAGCAATTCGTACCGCTAAGTTTGTCCGCAATAGCTGTTTGCGTTATTGGATGGACAACAAGAAAGTGGGTAAAAACGACTTAAATAAATACTGCGCCGTACTAGCTCGCGATTTTCTCTTTGCCGACGAACTCAACTCAATGGCAAGACAAGCTAGCGCAGAACGGGCATGGTCTTCTATTTCCCGATTTTACGATAACTGCAAGAAAAATATTCCTGGTAAAAAAGGGTATCCACAATTTCAAAGAGATTGCCACTCGGTGGAATATAAAACCAGTGGCTGGAAACTTGCTGACGATCGAAAATCAATCAACTTTACCGACAAAAAAGGAATTGGACGATTAAAACTAAAAGGCACACGCGATCTACATTTTTACCAAATTAGCCAAATAAAAAGGGTGAGATTGGTCAAACGTGCTGATGGCGTGTACGTCCAATTCTGTGTGGATGTCGATAGACAAGAAAACACAGAACCCTCTGGTACTACGATCGGATTAGACGTGGGATTGAAGGAATATTACACTGATTCAAACGGAACTACGGTTGAAAACCTTCCTGTTTATGAGAAAAGGTGAGAAAGTCCTCAAACGCTCTGGGCGTCGCGTATCCAGGAAAGTCAAAGGCTCAAGAAATAGGGGCAAAGCTCGGCAGATTCTAGGCAAGCGCCATCTCAAAATAAGTAGACAACGTAAAGACCATGCTGTGAAATTAGCAAGGTGCGTAATCTCATCAAACGATGTAGTCGTCTACGAAGATTTGAGAATCAAAAACATGGTGAAGAATCATTGTCTGGCTAAGTCCATTAATGACGCATCTTGGTATCAATTTCGTGTTTGGCTTGAATACTTTGGAAAAGTGTTTGAAAAAATCACGGTTGCGGTGAATCCCCAATACACCAGTCAAGAATGCTCTAGCTGCGGTGAAATCGTGAAGAAAACGCTCTCTACAAGAACCCATGCTTGTAAATGTGGTTGTGTCTTGGATCGTGACGAAAACGCAGCTAAAAATATCCTTAGTCGAGGATTGGGTACGGTAGGGCATACCGGAACCTTTGGTCTTGAACCAAGCAACTCTTTGGGAGAATTAGTCTCTACTGTTGTTGGAGAAATCCTGCCTCAGCAAACTGGCTCGTAGATCAAAGAATCCCCACGCCTTCAGGCTGGGGAGTGTCAAGTATCGAATTTACCAATTCTTAACTTGCCTCCGGCTCTGAGCGAGCACAAATACTCAATTTGCCTGTTCTAAAACTCTGGCGGGAATTGGTTCATTTATTAATGCCAAAAAAATTAAATTTTAGTATCTGCCTTTAGATACATTTTGGATATTTCTTTAGGTATACTTTGTTAAAAGGAGTTGCGGTAGAGCCTGCGTCAGCTACCCTAGGGCAGAGCCTGGTAGCAGTCACTGTTTTTACTCCGATTAGTGCTTTAAAAACATAACAGCCAGTGCCAAGCATGAATCATTTAGAACTCGAACAAGAAATTGGAAAGATGGCTAGAGCGATGATGACTCGCAATAGCTTAATTGGTAAAGATTTGATTGCAGATCTCAGAGGGCGGCTGTCAACAGACAGCGTAGCTGCTTTGATGATTGTCAGTATTGAGCGCTTGATTTGGTCTGACTGTGAGTCGGTAATCTGGAGTTTGAGTTATTTGATTCCTGCTGATGTGATGGAAGAAATTCGCCGCATTACGGCGCTGGTTGTTTGCAAGCGCTTGATGGGCAAGGGTTTTGTTCTGGGGAAGGATTTTAGTATTGATGGTTCAGGCAGGTTGCTGTTGAGCGAGACTGCTCAAACAGCGGTTGTGGTTGCTTGAATTTGGAAAGCAGAAGTTGGAGCTATTGGCACTACGAGATTTGCACTCTTAGTGTAACTGCAAACCTAATTTTGGATTCGGTAATAGTTGCGTGACTCGCGCCAGCCTGAGATTTGCAGCAGCTCCAACCAGTGATGAGTGTGGTTAGCTGAAAGAGCATTTGATGAAAGGAAAATAGTCGGTTTCAACAGCCAATTGTTGAGGTTGTTAATGGCAGTTTGTACGGGCGATCGCCCTGTATCAAAATTTTCAGATTTTTCGTGAAATTACAGTTTAACTCCGGGCCTTGTTCGTGTAGAATCATCCCTAAGATAGATGCAAAATATTATGAACTTAATTCAAAACTTGGAAGCAGCTTGGTATTATCATCTGGGTTCGCGTTACCTCGAAGCTAACGATCATGATAGTGCTCTGACGAATTTTGACAGAGCTGTGAAGTTGCAGTCGGATCATTACAAGGCTTGGTTCGGGCGAGGTATGGCTTTGGGGAACTTAGAACGGCACTTAGAAGCGCTTTCAAGTTTTGATGAAGCTTTGGCGGTGCAGCCGGATGCGAGCTTTGGCTGGCACAACCGGGCTATTGCTTTAGGAAAGTTGGGCCGCCTTTTGGAGGCTCTTAACAGTTTTGACAGGGCTCTGGAGTTCAACCCCTGTGCGGCGAGTATTTGGCACAACCGGGGACTGACGTCGATCGATATGGGGCTTTACCAGAAGGCGGTTCTGAGTTTCGATCGCTCTTTAAGCTTGCAGCCAGAGGCGCCTTGGGCGTGGTACAACCGAGGGAATGCTCTGTTAGAGTTAAAACTTTACTATCAGGCGCTCAACAGTTTCGATCGCGCGATCGAGTTTAATCCAGATGATGCGAAGGCTTGGTACAATCGCGGTATAGCAGCCAACTCCATGGGACTTTACAAGCAAGCAGTGGCTAGTTTTAGTCGATCGATCGCTCTGAAACCGGACAGAGCCGAAGCTGTAGGCGAGCGACGAATTGCTTTGCAAAAATTAGTCGGCTTAAATCAGAAAAATGCCAAGTTCACTCCCACATCAGAGTGTATCTTTGAGGATTATTTGATTTGGTACAATCGGGGTGTGGAGTTGGCGCGGCAAGGTAGCTATTCGGAGGCGATCGCTTGCTACGAAACTGCCTTAGAAATCAATCCTGATTTTGCTAACGCTTTTTACAATCAAGCTTGCTGTTATGCGCTGCTGGGCTTTGCTGATTTGGCCCTTGACAATTTGCAGCGGGCTGTGGAGTTTATGCCGATTTTATACCGAGAGCTAGCTGTAGCTGACTCGGATTTAAGCTGTATTTGGAAACAAGAACGTTTTGCAGCACTGATCGAAGGTTGAGAAGTCATTAGTCATTAGTCATTAGTCATTAGTCATTGGTCATTAGTCATTGGTCATTAGTCATTGGTCATTAGTCATTAGTCATCAGTCATTAGTCATCAGGAAGAAGGAAAAAGGAAGAAGGAAGTAATATTCTTTCCGGTTAAGTCGAACGGAATTATACAGTGCTGTACCCGCTCGCGATCTGTACAAAAAAAATGCTTTTTCCAAAACTGAGATGCTCCCCTAACTAACGTTCTTGGCGGTTGATTTTTCGCAAAAAAAAGCTCGCGTTTCGGGCGAGCTTTTGTGGCTGGGCTGCGTGAAATTTAGATCGGCCTCAAAAGTGTTTTTGCTATCTCGATCTATCGCACCGCAACTCTGATAGAGGATTTGACTGGCCTGTTGGCAACTATCAGCACCTTATAGGTGCCTGACTCGGGGAGTTGAGCAAAAGTTTGACCTTCGCCTTGATCCAGGAGTTGTCCCGATGGAGATTCGATCGCCACATCGAGATTTTTGTTGCTAGCATTCACGGTGATTGTCTGTCCCTGTTTTCCGGGAACTGTCAGGGGCTGGATTTGGTAGCCGGACATTTTGAGCCTGACTGTGGCTTCTGTTTCCCCGTATGCTATGGGAAGTGCGCGATCGGGCCTATAAGTCCACTTGGCGTTAAAGTCGCGTTCGAGTACGAAGGCGCTAGTCTCACCTTTCGGAGTAACTCGCACGCGATAAATGCCGGACTCTGGCAACTGACCTATCCACTGATTGTCACTTTTGTCAACAACTCCCAGATTTTGACCGTTGGGGCTGTACAGTTGGGCTGTCAGTTTTCCCGCCCACAGCGAGAGAGTGAGTTCTCGCCCTTTGACGCCTTCAAAAATATAGGTGGTGGGTTGGCTGATAGTTTCTCTAATTTCCGAGGTTGACATTCGCTCAATGGGCTCTAGCTTGGCAACAGGGGCCGCAGTAACTGACGTTGGCTCGATCGGTTCTTGCTGAGCAACTAAGGCAGAAGTAACTGGTGTATTAACAGTTTCTGTAATTTCCGCAGCGGCCATCCGCTCGCTCGGTTCAAATTGGGGGGCTACAGGGCTGGCAAATACGGATTTTGCCGTCAACATCAGTAGCATTCCAGTCAGTAAAATTAGTTTTTTCATGTCGCACTTGGCAGGGGTAAGGAGTTGTATATGGTTACTTGTGTTTGCCTGTTTGCACCGGATTAAGTAAGCGCGATCGCACACTTGGCTACAGCAGCATCTAGGATACAGGTAAATATCCCGTACTTGGACAAAACTGTTGGTAGCAGATTGGTAGTGCGGGAGCTAAGTAGTAGCCTCAATTTGTCGGGACATTTCAATGATACTCCCTACGCATAATATCATTGAGAATTTGAGTAATTTGGTTAAGGAAAATTAAAGTTTTTTCCAACGATATGGGTAAAAAAATGCCTGCACCCAAAAAACGCGGTGTCTGGGCTTCCGGATCGATCTTGCTACCGCGAAAATGCCCTTGACACGCCTGACGGCGGTCTCTACTGTTACGTACAATTTTTCTTGTTCTTGTGGAATGGGCGGGAGAGCCCGTCTCTAAAGGGCGATCGGCTTTTAGGGTGCAGGGATCGATCGCACATTCGGGCTATTAAGGAATGAGAATTAAATAACGTACAATTTTTCTTGTTCTTGTGGGATGGGCGGGAGAGCCCGTCTCTAAAGGACGGGCTCTCCCGCCCATCCCACAAATACGTGTAAATTATTTAATTCACGATCCTAATTTGCCCAGAATCGGGCAGTCTACAATGACAGGTTCCTATGCTTTGTAGATACCAGGGGCGGGTTTAGTGATAATTTTTGTGCAAAACTAGCCCTCCCACGCGAGGTTTATTTCTACTACAAACCTGAGAGAATTTTTAGGTAAGCTTTTACCGTGTTCGACAAGCCCATTTCTAGCGCTTCCGCAATTAAAGCATGACCTATCGAGACTTCTAGTATATCAGGAATAGAGCAAAACTTAGCTAAATTTTCCAAATTTAGATCGTGTCCGGCATTCACTCCCAAACCTACAGATTGAGCCGCTTTAGCTGCTAAAACATACTGTTGAAAAACAGATTCTACATTCCCTTCACGAAAAGCAGTTGCATAGGGTTCCGTGTACAGCTCTACTCGGTCTGCTCCAACTTCTTTTGCTAGGGGCATGAGAGCAGCATCTGCGTCCATAAACAAGCTGACTCTGATGCCGTTGTTTTTTAATTTTTCAATAATTGGTAACAGGCGATCGCGATTTTCGGGAATATCCCAACCGCTATCCGAGGTGAGCACGTCGGGAGCATCCGGCACTAAGGTACACTGAGCGGGTTTGACATCGCAAACTATATCCATAAATGGCGGCTGAAACGGATTTCCTTCGATGTTGAACTCGACGGTTAGCATTTTGGCTAATTCGTAAACATCGGCAGCTTTGATGTGCCTTTCATCGGGGCGGGGATGGACTGTAACGCCGTGGGCTCCGGCGGCGATTACTGTTTTTGCAGCTTCGGTAACGCTGGGAATGCCGATATTTCTAGAGTTTCTGAGGAGGGCGATTCTGTTGATGTTGACGCTGAGTTTTGTCATGGGATGTTAATTTTTCAGGTAGATGCTACTATATTAATCGCTTTCGGAACGAAATCTTTAGCGCATTACGGTACTTCTCGGGCATTCTGAGAGTTAAATTTAGCTTCTGCGTGGGGTAAGGTTTCTGCAAAAAAGTCCTCGGCTGTTTGCTGTTTTGCGGCCAAATCTTCGAGATTGGCAATGCAGAAAAGCGGTGTGACGCGATCGACTATTGCGGGCGGAAAATCTCGGGTGAAATATTTGAGTTGAAAGTCGTATCTGTGGGGACGGTAGATCGTGCCCAGCAGTTCGATTAAGGGTAGAAGCGTCCAATCGTGATAGTTGCCGATCGCCTCTACTAAATGCCCGCGATATATCTCTTTTTTCACCAAAGGTTGCAGCAAATCAAAACGAATTTTAATTTCGTTGAATCTGGCTAGCATTTGGGAAAAATGCTTGTTTGTATCCAAATGAGCAGGTACAATTAGATTGGCTTTGTCAAAGGCGATTCCCTACGGGATAGCTTCGCTTCACGGGACTTGTCCGTGTCTCTCAATTTCCAGAAAATCGTTGCGGCTGCTGCGCCGGAAAACGGCAAAATCAATTAGCAAGAAGGGCGGAGTTTCTTTGAGACGCCAAAAGCATTGAGATTGACCGTGCCAAGCTGGTTCGGGAACTCGATATTTGAGTTCTATTTCGGAAATTTCGGCGAGGGTTGTTTCTACAATCTCAAAGGTTTGTTCGACGGAGTTATCTGCAACCACAACTGCAATATCGAGGTCTGACCATTCGTCTGTGTAGCCGTGGGCTGCTGAACCTCCTTGCCACAAAGCGAGAACAAAATCTAAAGGTTGGAGGGTTGAAACAATCTTTTCGAGAATGAGTTGTCTCATGGCATCAAGCTAAACTCTTACTTTTGATTGTAGCGCCAATTCTGTAAAGGCAGTTCCAGCAAAGCGCCAATAAAATTCCTGGACGCACGGGCAGTCAGAAACCGGGTTTTTTACCGAATCTGTGGACTACAACGCCTCTTTTCGTAAAAAACCCGGTTTCTCGGCCCCCATGCGTCCAGGACTATAACTATTAAAAATTCTATCCGATTTGGCTGAGGGTTGAGTCTTGAGGCCCGGCCATGAAGATAGAAGTTCTGACGTTAATTTTTGACGGATCTGTACTCATAATAACCCCGACAACATCACCGCAGGAACAGAGGATGGCAGTGTCGGCAATCCCGTCTTTGTTGACATCAACCGAGGCAAGACTGATGCTGTCCATCCCTAATGTGCCTTTAAGGTAAGCAATTTTGATGGTGTCGCCTTCGCTGGGTTTGAAGTCGAGAATGCGATCGGCAAAGGCTGCACCAGCAGTAAATGTATCGCCCCGCAAAATAAATTGATCTGCACCTTCTCCCCCCATTAAGAAGTCCGCGCCAGCATCGCCAATCAAGATATCATTGCCCGCACCTCCGATCGCCATATCACTGCCAGCACCGCCTCGGATGACATCATCTCCCGCTCCGCCCAGCAGGTAGTCGTCTCCTTGATTGCCCATAATTATATCATTGCCTTCACCGCCATCAATCAGGTCGTTTCCTTGTCCTCCGTGAAACATATCATCGCCGGCAGCGCCAAACATTGTATCGTTACCAGCGTTTCCGTTAGCGATATCGTTACCCTTGGTTCCGACGATTTGATCGTTGCCTCCGAAAGCGCGAAGTCCTCCTGATTGTGCTGCATCTGAGGATTGAATTTCTATGAGATTATCGGCATTGTCTGCATCCACAAAGCGATTTTCTTTCGCTCCTAGAGCCGCACTACTCATTATACTAGATAAGCTTTTAAGTTGGCTGGCATCGCTAATCACATTTGCGTCGCCAAAGTCGCTAACATTAATAGTAATGGCCATATTTGTCAGGCTGTCAAAGTTGAGAGTATCGGTGACTCTTGATTTGACTGAGTTACCCAGTAAAACATCGGGTATTTGGACGCTATCTCCCATTAGTTCGCGGGTCATCGTACTGTTAAAGTGCTTGCCAATGGCACTTAAATCTTCTGCGGCTGAGCCTACAGTTTGACCGCTAGGTGTTTGTAGAACGATGCCGGGGGCAACGGTGAGGTAATTCGCACCTCTTAAGTTGTCTGCACCAGCTTTGCTTTTGTCGATAGTTTTTCGGAGATCGTTGGGAATCATATCCCCGATGTGAGAAGCTCTGACGGTCCCGTAATTGGATTCTGTTTGGTCTGCCATTTAGTTTGTTAATCTTTGAGATTAGGTTTGCTTACGTAAGATAAACCTAAAAAACTTGAAATTTCCCTTGGTTACGTAATTTTAATCAATGATGACTGCTTAAATAAGTTTTACGCTTAGTCTTTTGACAGAGATGATATAATGGCAAAAATTAAGTTTGACAAATTGTCTTTTGACAAAACAAAGTAAATCTTTTATAATATTAATTTTTTTTAAATGCGGGATTAAGCAGAAACAGGGTTGGCAAATAAAACTTCTACATTTGATGGCAGGTGTTAGGTGTAAACCTATTTTTTACTAATTATTAGAGCGCCGCCGGCACCGAATTTTTTACTGATTATTATTGGTGCGTGGAGTACAAAAACTGCATAATATCTATGATATTTGCAACTAACTAAAAATCTTTTTTTGCCGATCGCAAATAGGGAACCTATTGTCGGCGGGTGTTCGGCGCAGCAAAGATGCAACGCCAGATGCCTGACATCCGATCGCAGCCGTATTCCGGCAAAATCGCCCGGGAGCAAAAATCAGTCTTAAATTCTCAGCATCAGAAACCTGCCCGATGTCAGGTAACATGAGAAAGGATTAATTTTTAACAGCGCGGCATGGCTACTATTTGGGAACTCGACTTTTACAGCCGTCCAATCCTAGACGAGCGAGGGAAAAAAAAATGGGAAGTGTTGATTTGCGAAAGCCCGCTGAATGTAGGCGACAAGGCAGAATCTCTGTTTCGCTATTCGCAATTGTGCCCCAGTACAACCGTGAATTCCCTGTGGCTGGCTGGTGCAATTAAAGATGCGATCGCCTCTGCACCGAAACCACCCGAAAAAATCCGCTTTTTCCGCCGCCAAATGGCGAACATGATTACCAAAGCCTGCGAGGAATTGGATATTCCCTCAGCGTGCAGCCGCCGCACCCTCGCCCTGGGCCTGTGGCTGGAAGAACGGATGCAAGACGTTTATCCCTCAGAACCGGGCTATCAGCCGGTTGTGAACCCGAGCGTTCAATTTGTACCCGAAACGCCCGTAGCGCTGCCGGATGCCTTAATCGGCGAAAAATGGACGTTTGTGAGTTTGCCGATCGCAGCTTTTGATGAAATGTCCGAGTGGGATATTGGATTTGGCGAAGCTTTCGGGCTCCCGATGACACGCCTCGCGCCGGAAACACAAATTCCAGGATTAATCATCTACTCATCGAGAGCAACGGCTTTAGCAGGTTGGATGTCGGGTTTGGAATTGGCTTTTCTCAGATATGACAGCGCCCCTATCCCTAGGCTGGTATTAGATACGGGAGCTAACGATCGCTGGATTATAGCTAATCTCAGAGACGCAGCAACTGAGAAAGAAGCGGCATCATTTGAAGCGGCGAAACAACAAGCCAAAAAAGTACACTTTTTAGCAATTCAGTCAAATCCACAATCGGAATCTTTTGCTGGATTTTGGCTGCTGCACGAACTAACTATTTAGTCGATGCTTGGTAATAAATGATATAGCCTCGGTCGCCAAAAAATTGGTAATTGGTAATTGGTAATTGGTAATTGATAATTGATAATTGCTTCCAATGACAACGGATAACTGCCAACTGCTTTCCTAACAACTGTCAACTGTCAACTGTCAACTGTCAACTGTCAACTGTCAACTGTCAACTGTCAACTGTCAACTGTCAACTGTCAACTACCACCAACAATGACCAATCACCAATCAGCAGAACAACTGTTAGAATTAGCCACCAAAGCAGGTGCCGAAGCTGCTGAGGTATTGGAATCGCAATCGCTCTCGCGACCGGTCTTTTTTGAAGCAAACCGCCTCAAACAGCTAGAAACTGCCCAAGCAGAAGGCATTGCGCTGCGACTGTGGCGGGACGGGCGGCCGGGTTTGGCGGTGGCCTACGGGCCCGTGGAACCGCAGATTTTGGTCGATCGCGCGATCGCACTTTCTCAACTCAACGAACCGGAAACTATCGAACTCGGCACCGGTGAGACGGTTGTTTATCCCGATCGCGGAGTGTCAGTCCCAGCCGAACAGCTAGTAAACTGGGGAAAAGAGGCGATCGCGATCGTCCGCGAAGCCTATCCAGAAAGCCTCTGCACCGCCGAACTCGACTGCGAAATCGAAAGCACCCGCTTGCTGAACACCCTAGGCTTGGATTCTAGCCACACCGACACCACCCTCAGCGGTTACTTGTCAGCAGAATTAGTCCGCGGCGAAGATTTCCTCAACATTTGGGATGGCGAAACCGAACGCGGCAGGCTCGACTTAACCACCAGCGCCCAGCGGGTTTTGCAGCGGTTGGAATGGGCGAAAGAAAATGTAGCCACCGCCACCGGGCGCGTGCCGGTACTGTTTACAGCCAAAGCCGCCGATTTGCTGTGGGGGACTGTCTGTGCGGCATTAAACGGCAAACAGGTACTCGAAGGCGCTTCTCCTTGGAGCGATCGATTGGGCCAACAAGTGACTTCACCCCTTGTCACTCTTAAGCAGCAGCCGGATATCGGGCCCTATAGCTGTCCTTTTGATGACGAAGGTACTCCCACTCGGGCGATCGTCTTTATCAACAGCGGAGTATTGCAGCTATTTTATACCGATCGCACCACCGGTAGAGCCTTGGGAAGCGGCACCACCGGCAACGGATTTCGCCCCGGTTTGGGCAGCTATCCAACGCCGAGTTTGTTTAATGTTCTCATTAAACCAGGTTCGCGATCGTTAATTGACTTAATCACTCAATTAGACGACGGTATTGTCATCGATCAAATGCTCGGCGGCAGTGCCGGAATTTCCGGCGACTTTTCAATTAACGTCGATCTCGGCTACAGAGTCAAAAAAGGTCAAATAATCGGCAGAATCAAAGACACCATGGTAGCCGGCAACGTCTACAGCGTCCTCAAACAATTGGTAGAATTAGGAGGAGACTCCGAGTGGAACGGTTCTTGCCACACACCATCTGTAATTGTAGAGGGATTGTCCGTCACCGGCAAAAACTAAATTTATGGGAATTGGTAATATCATGTCCGGTCGATTACCATAACAACAAAGGTTTGTAGTGCGGACTTTAGTCCGCAGCCGGAAAGCGGACTAAAGTCCGCACTACGAACGGTTTGTCCTGCGATTAATTGCTCCGACACGATATAATTGGTAATCGGTAATGAGTCACATAGGGAAATATTCACATCCAAACTATGAGACTACTTACTTTCACGCACCACCCCAACCATTAGATAACATCCATGCACCGTTAACCAAACGACATGAATGTTAATTTTTATATCCCTAATTATCTATTTACTGGCTCAATTATCTGGTGCTACAATCAAAAAATAAAAAAGAAAAATCGTTAGGCCTTGACACACCAGACAAGCTCACTATAATCCCAAATCAAAAATAGTTATGCGTATTTGTTTTATCGGCGACTCTTTTGTCAATGGTACGGGCGACCCCAAATATCTTGGTTGGACAGGACGTGTTTGTGCGGCAGCCAGCGGGCAAAGACAGGATATCACCTACTATAATTTAGGAGTGCGGGGAGAAACCAGTACGGATATAGAAACTCGGTGGTTCAGCGAAATTTCTTGTCGCTTACCTCACTACTGCGACGGCAGAATAGTATTTTCCTTTGGCGTCAACGACACTTATTTTGAAAATGGGAAAACTCGCGTCTTACTTGACAAATCCCTTGAAAATATCCGCTATATTCTCAGCTCTGCGAAAGAAAGAGTGCCAGTTTTAATGATAGGGCCACCGCCAGTCATTGATGTAGAGCGCACAATCAGAATCGCCACTTTATCCGCTCAGTTTTCCCAAGTTTGTGGCGAGTTAAATGTGCCTTATTTGGATATTTGTACCCCGCTGGAAAAATCAGAGATTTGGATCGAAGAACTTACCAAGAATGACGGTTCCCATCCTCAGGCTGCTGGTTATAAGGAACTGGCTAAAATAGTTCACAATTGGGAGGCTTGGAAAGATTGGTTTAAAAATATAAACATATCAGATAAAGAGACGGTAACTCTGTTTAGAGCCGTCGGGAAAAAAGAAATGGAATTAATTAAAGAAAGCGATTTTCTGGCCTTTCCGCCGCGATTGTCTTTTCAGCCTATCTTTTATCCCGTACTTCACAAAGCATACGCGATACAAATTGCGCGAGATTGGAATACCAAAGATGCAGCATCGGGATATTTTGGCTATGTAACGAGGTTTCGTGTTTTGGCTGAATTCTTGAATAAATATCCCATCCAAACTGTCGGAAGTTCAATTCATCAAGAGTATTGGATTCCAGCAGAAGAGTTGGCAGACTTTAATCGCAATATTGTTGGGAAGATTGAAATTTTTGCTGAATATCAACCTTGACATACTCCCCACCGATGAATCGGGGGGATTCTTATTCATGGTTCATCGAAGTCCACTTACAGTATCAAATTGCTTATCAACGGCAGCGGTGGTCTTCTCCCCATGCTTTCCCGATTTCTCGGCAGATTCCTCTTGCCCAGAGGTACTGTGTTTATTCCACTCAACACCGAGAATATTCAATCCTTTGTGCAAGATATTTAAAGCCGCATTCGTATCGCGACAAATCTCAATCTTGCAACTAGGGCATGAATGCGTTCTAGTGCTAAGAGATTTTTTCACTCTATGACCACAATTAGAGCAATCAACAGACGTATAGTTTGGCGATACTGACACAACTACTTTATCCCAAATCTTGCCGTAGTAGTCCAACCATTGAGTGTATTGATACCAGCCAGGATCCGAAATTGACTTGGCCAAATGATGATTTTTGACCAGATTCGCAATCTGTAAATCTTCATACACCACGACATCGTTAGATATCACTACGTTTCGAGCTTGTTTAATTGCCCAATCTTTCCGCTGGCGTTGAATTTTCAGATGGATTTTGCCTAGTCGTTTTCGCGCTTTGTGATAGTTCTTTGATTGAGGTTTAGCACCCTTCACAAACTTCTTGCTTAATTGGCGTTGGGCTTTCTTGAGTCGCTGCGCGGCTTTTCTCAAGAACTGCGGATATATCACGGCATTATCATTTTGGTCTTTGGTGAAAAACTTCAGTCCTAGATCCAACCCGACAACATTACCTGAATATTTCCCTTGCTCTTTACGATAGGCATCAAAACAGAATTGAGCATAATACCCATCTGCTCTACGCAAAATCCGCAGGCGGTTAATTTTTAACCTATGCAAATCTTCCTGTGTTTCATTATTACAGAATATCGACAATGTTCCGATCTCAAAGCCATCGGTGAATGCGATCGATTTGCAATCATCCGATAGTTTCCAGCCTGAAACTTTGTATTCAACAGAGCGACAATGTTTTTTAAACTTGGGAAAACCTTTCTTGCCTACACCTTTTTTACATCGCTTATAGAAATTAGAGATAGCAGCCCAAGCACGTTCGGCACTAGCCTGTCTAGCTGCGGAGTTGAGCTTTTTAGCGAAATCAAACTCTTTGGCTAAGTCTTTGCATATACTGTACAGATCGGCTTTACTCGTACCTTGATTATCCATCCAATAGCGAAGGGCTTTGTTCCGAATGAACTGGGCCGTTCGGATTGCGTCATCAATGGCAGAATATTGCTCTGCTGTACCGTGTTTTAGCTTGGCTTCTCTAACTATCATTGAGCTATGATAACATAGTTTTATCCAGAACAAAACAGATAAATATTTTTGATGAATTACTACTCAATAGCGCACTCTGCCGAAGACAGCCGTGGAATTGCTTGGCTGGCGACGGTCGTCGCAGCCGAGTTCATCCCCAGCCTTGAAAAGCGGGGCTTTCCTCTCGCCTTTCGGTAAAAAATCGGTTTCTATAGGTTGGACTGGCTCAGTCTCGATAAAATAGGAGGAATGACAGATGTTAGATTTTAATCAATTTGAAGTTGTGAGTTTTGACTGCTATGGCACCCTCATAGATTGGGAAAGTGGGATATTGCCAGTCTTGAAACAGTTGCTGTCCAACCGCGAAATCGATTTTAGCGATGACGGAACTTTAGAGATGTTTGCTGAGTTTGAATCGGAACTGGAAAAAGACAAGGGTGAGTATATCAAATATCGGGAAATTTTGCAAGAAATAGTCAAAGAGATTGGTAGAAAATTTAGTTTTGAACCGACGGAAACTGAATCGGCGACAGAAATTAATTGTTTGGTTGAGTCGATCAAAAATTGGCAGCCATTCCCGGATACTGTCGCAGCTTTGAAAGCGCTCAAGCAAAAATATAAATTGGCGGTAATTTCCAACATTGATGACGATTTGTTTGTTGGTACTGCCAAACATTTAAAAGTTGAATTCGATTGGGTAATTACTGCCGAACAAGTACGATCGTACAAACCGTCAACTCGCAACTTTGAAATGGCGATCGACAGAATGGGCATACCACCGTCAAAACTCCTGCACGTCGCTCAAAGCCTGTATCACGACGTGGTACCAGCCGCCTCGATGGGAATTTCAACTGTTTGGGTAAATCGGAGATACGATCGAACAGGATTTGGTGCGACACTGCCGGCCAGCGCCCAGCCGGATTTAGAAGTGCCGGATTTGCAAACGTTGGTGGAGGCGATCGCCTAAATAACCGCCAATGTCAAAATAGTTGCTTGAAATTGCCAAAAGATGGAGATTAGCATGAAGTTTAAAATCTTGACTGGACTGTTGACAGGATTAGTTGTTTCAACAACCACAGGTTTAGTAAATTGTCAACCGAGTTATGCCGAAAATAAAAGCTTTTCATTGACAATTCCGATCGACCAAAATTTGAGATTGTTGGCGTCAACGAAGGTGGATTTGGGCGCGCAGGTAGCGAGTGAGGCTTTGGCAAAAGAGCAAACAGCGGAAGAGTTTTACAATCAGGGTGCGGACAAGTACAGAGAAGGAGATTATCAGGGTGCTATAGAGTCTTACAATCAAGCGATCAAACTCAACCCTAATTATGCCGAGGCCTATAACGATCGCGGTGTTGCCCGATCGAACTCCGGAGACAAGCAGGGTGCGAAGGCAGATTTTGACCAAGCCATCAAAATGAGGCCCAATGATGCCAATGCCTATATCAATCGGGGCAATCTCCGCGATGAGTCAGGAGACAGACAGGGTGCGATCGCAGATTACGACCAAGCCATCAAAAATAACCCCAACAATGCCACCGCCTACGTCAATCGGGGCAATGTCCGGGATGACTCAGGAGACAGTCAAGGTGCGATCGCCGATTACGAACAAGCCATCAAACTTAACCCCAACTATGCTTTAGCCTACTACAATCGGGGTATTACCCGATCGAGGTTAAAAGACAAGCAGGGTGCGATCGCAGATCTTCAGAAATCCACAGAATTATTTCAGCAACAAGGAAATAAAGTTCTTTACGAAAAGGCAATAAATATCATAAATAGACTTCAACAATCACCATAAATACCTCAAAAATTGACCGCAGCGATCCATGGGAAGATAGAACTTTTGAGGATCAAACTGTCTCGACCACTACTCAAATTTCAACTTAAAGTATGAATTTACTCTGCCGACTACCAGCAACATTAATTGTGGCAACTGCAACTATTTTTATCTCCCAATCCCCTCTAGTTTACGCCAAAGAAGCTAAATCGATCGCAGTGCAGATTGATAATTATGCTCGTCGAGCGGATTTGAGAGTGGGCACTGGGAGTGAGCTTGCAGCGATCGATCCCAAAGCTGAGGAATTTTATAAGCAGGGTGTGGCGAAGTACGACAAAGGAGATTATCAGGGTGCGATCGCGGATTTCGATCGGGCGATCGAGCTTAGTTCTAATTATCTTGATGCCTATATGGCTCGGGGCAATGCCCGCTATATATTAGGAGACAAGCAGGCTGCACTTGCCGATTACGATCAAGCCGTAAAAATTGATCCCAACGAGGCCGCAGCCTACACAAATCGGGGTAATGCCCGTGATGATTTAGGAGACAGGCAGGGTGCACTTGCCGATTACGACCAATCCCTGAAACTTAAACCCAACGATGCTAATACCCACTACAACCGCGGTGTTACTCGATCGAGATTGGGAGACAAGGAGGGTGCGATCCAAGATTACGACCAAGCCGTGAAAATTAACCCCAACTATGCCAGAGCTTACTACAACAGGGGTATTGCCCGCCTTAGTTTAAAAGACAAGCAGGGTGCATTAGCAGATCTTCAGAAAGCCGCCGACTTATTTCAGCAACAAGGAAACCCAGATATTTACCAAAAGATCCTGACCCAAATTAAAGAAATTCAAGATCTAAACCCATAAACTCCTCACTCAATAATCTACCACCTCTACCGCCTCTGGAAAAACCGAATTTTTCAGCTTTGACAGTTCTGCAAAAATACTCAATATTTGATTAAAATTATGAACTTACATCAGAGACTATCACTGACATTAATTGGTCTAACTGCAACTATTTTCATCGCCGAATCGCCCGCGGTTTACGCCAGAGATACCAAATCGATCGCCGTGCAGATTCACAGTGACGATCCAGTGGATTTGTCTGTGCGTTTGGCCGGCAAGCCTTTGGCGATCGAGCAAACAGCGGAAGATTTTTACAATCTGGGTGTCCAGAAGTACCACCAAAAAGATTATCCGGGTGCTATAGAGGCTTACGATCGAGCGATCGCGCTTAATCCTAATTATGCCAATGCCTATATCGGCCGGGGTAATGCCCGGGATGATTTAGGAAACAGCCAAAGTGCGATCGCCGATTACAACCAAGCCATAAAAATTGACCCCAACAATGCGTCAGCCTACTTGAACCGCGGTGTTACCCACTTAAGGTTAAAAAATAATCAGGCTGCGATCGCCGATTACAACCAAGCCATAAAAATTGACCCCCAATATGCCGAAGCATACATCAAGCGGGGTTTTATCCTCTATATCTTAGCAGACAATCAAGCAGCCCTCGCCGATTACAACCAAGCCATAAAAATTGACCCCAATAATGCACCAGCCTACATAGGCCGCGGTGGTGTACGCGCCCAATTAGGAGACAGGCAAGAAGCGATCGCAGATCTTCAGAAAGCCGCCGACTTATTTCAGAAACAAGGAGACAATGAGAGTTCTCAAAAGGTGCTAGATTTAATTAAAAAAATTCAAGGCACACAATCCGCGCCTCAATAATCTACGACCTCGATCGCAGATATTCAAAAAACCGCAGATAGACATAGAATAACGCAGATATTTTATGAAAATATCTGCGTTATTGTGCGTGAATCAGCGGTAAAAACAACCGCTACAGCCTAGATGAAAGTGAAATAAGGGCGATCGAGATTTAGATCCGTCACCCCTTGCACAGTTGCAATTAGATCGTCCGGCTGACCGGCCTTTTTAAGGAAAATGCTAGTCACATTCCCCGAAACCGACAGCAAATAATCAGCCTTAACTCCCGAAAGGACGATCGCATCCCCCATCAGATATATTTTTTCATATTATCTCTGGCGATCGCTCAACTAATTTCCCGGAAATAAAAATTTATTTCGGAAAAGTCGGATCTTTGGCGATGATGGCGGTTGAGGGTTGACTTTTGAATATTTTTATGTTGTTGGAATTGAATTTGCCAAGTGGGCGATCGCATCCTCAGCAAAGTGAATCTCAACAAATCAGGGAAATAGTTCTTCGGTACTTGTGATGCTCGACTGCTGCTTTGCGATCGCAATCAGTCGATGCTCGCAACATATCAAATGGGTTCCATAAATATATAGAATTCATCCGGGTTGATTTGCGTGCATCTGCGGTTAAAAATTAATTATATTTTCCCAAAGCGAGGGATTTTTTGCTAAAGTCGAACCGAGCCGAAAATTTGCAGGCCATCTACGCTATTTATGCCGTACATTACTATCCCTAAACAACTTAGGGAACCTTCCAGGGTCATCGAATCTCAACTGTTTTTACGACCGAAACGCCTCGCTATCTTTGAAGCTTGCCTGATCGGTTTGGTTGCCGGACTAGCAGGCGTATTGCTAAAATTAGGAGTCGGATGGCTAGGCAGTTGGCGAGTTGCTAGCTCCGCACTAATTCCCGCTTGGATATTACTACCCAGCGTTGGTTTATTTGGCGGGTTGCTAACAGGTTTCTTGGTTGAACGTTTGGCTCCAGAAACTGCTGGGAGCGGCATTCCCCACGTCAAAGCTGCTCTCGGCGGCGTCAATCTTTCCTTAGATTTGCGAGTAGCAGTCGCCAAACTTCTGACCACAATTTTAGCAGTTGGTTCCGGTTTAACTTTAGGAAGGCAAGGCCCAACTGTCCAAATAGGAGCATCCTTAGCAGGCTGGATCGGTCACTTGATGCCGACTTCCCCAGACTACCGCCGGCAATTGATTGCTTGCGGCGCTGCGGCGGGATTAGCTGCTGGTTTCAACGCTCCCATTGCTGGAGTTTTGTTTGTAGTTGAAGAACTTTTGCACGATGTTTCGGGATTGACTTTAGGGACTGCAATTATCGCTTCATTTATCGGTGCAGTTGTCTCGCAACTTTTGGGCGGCGATTCTTTGAATTTGAACCTGCGCGAGTACCCAACCAGTTTTGCAGCTCAAGAAATTCCCTTCTACATACTGTTAGGAATTTTAGCCGGATTGCTGGGAGCTTTATTTAGCAAAGGGATTATTGCTTCCTTGCAATTTAACAGGCGAATGCTTAAATTAGGCTTGCCTGTGCGAATTGCTCTCGCTGGTATAATCTGCGGTTCAGTAATAGCTTTTCTGCCAGAAAATTTTCGCAACAATACGGGATTGCGGGAGTTTTTGCTGACCGGAGAAGCTAACGGTATAACGAGTCTAATTGCTTTTGTCGCTCATTTTTTTCTGACAATTATTTCTGCTGCTTCAGGAGCTCCGGGAGGATTGTTTGCTCCTTCTCTAGTTATAGGTTCTGCACTCGGTCATTTAGTGGGAATTGTGCAAGCAAATTCCCTGGGCGTCGGTTTGCCAGCAACTTACGCTTTGGCGGGCATGGGAGCGTTTTTTTGCGCGGTTTCGAGGGCGCCGATTACTGCGGTAGTTATTGTGTTTGAAATTACGGCGGATTTCAAATTGGTGCTACCTTTGATGATCTGTTCTGTTGTTGCTTATTTAGTTGCAGAAAAGGTAGACAGCGGCTCTTTGTACGATCGCCTTTTGGAGTTTAACGGCATTCAACTAACCAAGGCAAAACCTGCCACCGATACTCTCAGCGACTTGATCGCAGCTAACGTCATGCAGCGCCGAGTTGAAACTCTTTCGAGTCTGCTGACTTTCGATGAAGCGATCCAGGCTTTTTCGCGATCGCACCACCGCGGCTTTCCAGTAGTAGAAGGCGGCAAATTGGTGGGAATTGTCAGTCAAACCGATTTAGCAAATGCCACCAAGCGCAATTTTTCCGGCAAATCGCTGCTGAAAGAATTTATGACTCCACAGCCGATCGCAGTCAAAGCAACCGATACTTTAAGCGAGGTTTTGTACAGGCTCAACAACTACAATATCAGCCGCTTGCCAGTGGTAGAAGGTCGCCGTTTGGTGGGAATTATTACCCGCAGCGACATTATCCGAGTAGAATCCGATCGCCTCAGCGGAGAAACCACCCAAGGCCCCCATCCAGAACCATCCTATGTAGTCTATCAAACCCGAGCCCCCCAAGTCGGAAACGGTCGATTATTAGTGCCGCTTTCCAACCCGCAAACAGCACCTGCTTTGCTGCGGCTGGCGGCCGCCATCGCGCGCGATCGCAATTACGAATTAGAATGCCTGCAAATCATCACAGTACCGCGCAACAGTTCCCCCTCAGAAAGCACAGTGCGAACAACAAAAAGCCGCCGCCTGCTGCAACAAGCCGAGCGCATAATTCGCAATTGGAACTTGCCAGTACACACCCAAATACGGGTAGCTCACAACGTGCCTAACGCGATTCTGGAGACAATTAGGGAGCGTCACATTGACTTAATTTTGATGGGCTGGCAAGGCGAATTATCCACAACTGGACGCATTTTTGGCGATGTTGTCGATACGGTAATTCGGCAAGCAGGTTGCGAAGTAGTTTTAGTTAAATGGAGCGAAAAACTATTAGTAACACCCTCGAAAAATGAGTTTTTAGCAGCTAGCAGCGCGCGGGAATATGCGCCTACAGAATGGCAGTTAAATGCCGCAGGGGTTGATGACGCAGAAAATTCTCAATTTGTGACATCAAATTCATCAGCGACACCAGAGACAGAATTTTCCTCGCCTAATTCCGACATTCCGGCGCCAGAATTGGGATTGCACACGCTGATGGGTTTACAGCGCTGGTTAGTACCAATTCGCGGCAGTTACAAGCAAGCTGCGGCATTGCGGCTGTTACCTGCTTTCGTGGCTGCCAGTGCTCTACCGGAGATTAAATTGTGTCAAGTTCATCAGCCGGATGTTGCAGAACCCGATCGCGTAGAATTAAAACAAGCTGCGGATTTTATCAAGCGCAGGGTTAGTTGTGAGGTAATAGCGACGGCGGTTTGCGCTAAGTCGGTGTCAGATGCTTTAATTGATTTGGCTCAAAACGATCAATGCGATGCGATCGTCCTCGGAGCCAGTCGCGAAGGGCTCCTCAAACAGGTGATTCAGGGGAACATCCCAGAGGCTGTGGCGCGCGGATGCGACTGTACAGTTATTTTAGTGCGATCGGCCTCTTAGCACGATCGTACCATTGCCGATCTTAGATTTAAGTCGTAACCACGCTTGAGAACCGCTATATAACTAACAAACCCTCACAAACCGTAGGGTGCGTCAGACCGCGAATTATCTGTCTGCAATCGTCACATTCCGATCTGACGCACCCTACAATAACTCACTAATGACTAATGACTAATGACTAATGACTAATGACTAATTATTATGGTTCATTTTAACGTCGGCTTTCAAAACTTTAATTCCTTCGCCGACATCACCCTATCCCTGGCGAAAACCTTAGACAAAATGGGGATTCCTATTTCTGTCGAACCCTCAGAAATCGCCTCTCACGTCACCCGCAATTCCACAGCCGAAGAAAACCACCTCCTAGCCAAGTGGATGAACTCCGCACCATCAGATTTATTTCAGCTAAAATGGTCTCATTACTGGAAACCTTTCTTTTTAAAAGAACTCAACGGACACCTCAACTTAGAATTTTTTGCCATCAATTACGAATTCGCCAGAAATGATGATGATTATGATTACTGGATTTACGATGCTGTTAACAATTCATCCCACATCCTAGCCGTCAGTGAATATTCTAAAAACGTTTTAATCCAAGCTGGATGTCCGGCCCAAAAAGTCTCCGTCATACCTCTAGGTTTCAATCCTTTAATTTCGCAACTCTATTCTCCCAGACGGCCAAAAACCCAAAAAGATATAAAATATATTCTGCACATGACCAATTCTTTTGACTTGTATAGATTTGGCACGGATCTCGCAATTCAAGCATTTTATCAAGAGTTTCAAGATGATACCAACGTAGAGTTAATCATCAAAGATGGTGGCAAAAATCCTGATGCGATAACCGAACATATCATAAATATGGAAAGGCAATTCGGCAAGTTAAAGCCGAAAATAGAGGTAAAGCCTAAATTTTTCACTAAAACAGAACTAGCGGATTTATACTTATCAGCAGATGCTTTTTTGGCTCCGTTTCGCGGCGAAGGTTTTGCGATTAAAATTTTGGATGCCTTTGCTGCGGGTTTACCAGTCGCCATGACTCTGTACGGCGGGCCGACGGAGTACGCCAATACTGCTAACTGCTATCCCATTGCTTACGATCTAATTCCCGTCGGAGAATGTTACGATACTCAGTATCTAAAAATTAGAAATGCTCCTCATTGGGCAGAACCAAATGTTCAGTCTGTTCGCGAACAGTTGCGAAAAATTGTCGAAGATCCCAGGCGTTTTCAGGTAGCCCAAAAAGCTCGGGAGACGGCGGATTTATTTAATTGGGAAGCGACGGGCAAAAAATTGTTAAGATTAATGCGAGAGTTGTTTTAGGAGCGGAAATTATGGGACTCGAACGCAAAATGTTTAGGGGAATGTTTTCGCCTAGCGAAGTGGTAAGATTGAAGCAGCCTTGTTTTACTCCGGGGCGATTGTTTGAAGCAGGAAATTATAACGCTGCTGATTTGCCGGATGTGGCTTTTGATATGGGTTTAGTAGATTATTTGCCACCTGTCAAAGGCAAGAGTGCAGAAAATTTCAACGCCCCGAACCCGCAACCTCAAAACCTTGAGGACTAAACTCCCGTTTGTAGTAAGGACTTCAGTCCTAAACATTCCCTTTTGTAGTAAGGACTTCAGTCCTGAAAATTTAAATAATCGAAGACTCAAGTCCTGACTGCAAAAAATATCACTCAAGTTAATCTAACCCTTTTGCTCAATCTGGGCAATTAACTCTTTCAAAACTTTACTAGCTTTATCATTTTCAATCTGACAAGTTCCCGCATTCCGGTGGCCGCCGCCACCATATTTTAACATTAACTCCCCAATATTAGTTGGAGAAGTTTTGTTGAAGATTGACTTACCAACGGCGAAAACCGTGTTTTGTTGCTTCAGTCCCCACAGTGCGTGAATCGAGATATTGCAGTCGGGGAACAAAGCGTAAATTACAAAACGATTCCCGGCATAAATCACATCTTCGTTTCGCAAATCCAAAACGACTAAATGATCGTAAACTTTGGCGCAGCGCTGTATTTGGTCTTCAAAATTTTCGGATTGCTCGAAGTAAAGGTCTACTCTTTCTTTTACATCAGCAAGCTGCAAAATTTCATCAATGGTATGATTTTTGCAGTAATCAATTAACTCCATCATTAACTGATAATTGGAAACTGTAAATTGTTTAAACCGGCCCAAGCCGGTTCGGGCGTCCATCAAGAAGTTTAACAGCACCCATCCTTCCGGTTGCAAAACCTCTTCTTTGGCAAATTGAGCGGAGTCTGCTTTGTCAACTGCGAGCATCATCGCCTCGGAAATATCAGGAAACTTTGCTTTGCCTCCATAATATTTGTACAGCACTCTGGCTGCGGATGCTGCATAGGGGTCGATGATGTGGTTGATTTTGATTTTTTCGTGTCTGAGAGTTTCGCTAAAATGGTGGTCGAAAGCTAGATGAACTCCCTCAACATATGGTAAATTGGTGGTAATATCGTTATTTGTTATTTCGATTTTTCCATCCTGCATATCTTTAGGATGCACGAATTTAATTTCGTCTATCATATCGAGTTCTTTGAGCAAAACGGCACAGACAAGACCGTCAAAATCACTGCGGGTGACTAATCTGTATTTTTTAGTGAGTGGCATATGCTTCTCTGATAGGCAGGGACTGATTATAAGACAATATAACTTATTACTCGATCGCTGGACAATATGAATGCAGACCCTTACGCTTGGCTAGAGAAGTCCCTGGACACTGTTCGTCGGGCTGATTGGTATCGATCGCCACAATCGATCGAAAGCTGCCCGGGGCCTGTGGTAAAATTAGCCAGCCGCCGGCTGATTAACTTTGCCAGCAACGATTATCTGGGACTTGCCGGCGATGACAGGTTGATTCAAGCGGCGATGGCTGCAACGAAGGAATTTGGTACGGGTGCTACGGGTTCGAGGTTAGTCAGCGGACACCGCGATTTGCACCGACAGCTAGAACTGGCTATTGCTAATTTAAAACAAACCGAAGACGCTTTAGTATTCAGTTCGGGATATTTAGCGAATTTAGGGGCGATCGCATCAGTTGTCGGCCAGCGCGATTTGATATTATCTGACAAGTACAACCATTCGAGCCTCAAAAACGGAGCCATACTCAGCCGTGCAACGGCGCTAGAGTACAATCACTGCAATCTTGAGGATTTAAAAGCCAAGCTAGAGCAAAATCGCGCTAAATTCCGCAAGTGTTTAATTATTACCGATAGCGTCTTTAGCATGGATGGGGACTTGTGTCCGCTACCGGAGTTGTTAGCTTTGGGCGAGCAATTTAACTCTATGGTATTAGTAGATGAAGCTCACGCTACAGGAGTTTTCGGTGCTAGCGGTGCCGGTTGTGCAGAACATTTCGGGTGTAGGGGATTGCCCCTAATTCAAGTTGGCACGCTTAGCAAAGCTTTGGGAAGTTTGGGCGGCTACGTTGCGGGCTCTGCTGCCTTAATTGATTTTCTCCGCAATCGAGCCGCGAGTTGGATTTATACTACAGCATTGACGCCGGCTGACACGGCGGCTGCTTTGGAAGCTGTGAGAATTGTGCAGCAAGAACCAGAGCGCCGAGTTCGGTTGCAACAAAATATCGAAACTTTCAAATATGGGGCGATTACCAATCGCCAATTACCAATTAGCAATTCCCGGAGCCCAATTTTCAGTCTGCTGTTAAAAGATGCAGCCACAGCTTTGGCAGTTAGCAGCCAACTCAAGGAAATGGGTATTTTGGCTGTGGCGATTCGGCCTCCGACTGTCAGCGTGAGCCGCATTCGGATTTCGCTGATGGCAACTCACGAGCTCGCACACCTTCAGCATTTGGTAGAGGCTTTGGGGACGATCGCCCAAATGTAAATTAGACATCTGGCAAAAAGCCAACCTTGAACAAGCAGGATGAAAGCCAATCTTGAACAGGCCCGATCCCTGTGAAGCGATAATTATGCCAGATCTAAATTAGACATCTGGCAAAAAGCCAATCTTAAACAGGCCCGATGCCTGTGAAGCGATAATTATGGGATATGTCTATTGTTCGTAGCGACGCACCCTACTTTACGATCGGCATCATTTGAGTGTACAATTACTGAACTTTCACTTTAACTTCCAGAAAAATGCAACAAACACAAGCCTTCCTAGAACTGCATCAGGCGTTTATCGATAAACAGACTAAATTTGCCACTTATAGAATTAATAATATGAATATTATTACTCTACCTAATGTCTATCATCCAGCTCCCGGTTCTAGCTCTTTATTTTTATTGAACCCTATTCGGGAAAGATATCAACATCTCAAGACCAAGAAAAAACGGCTTTTAGAGTTAGGTTGTGGTACGGGAGTCGTGGGACTGAGTTTAGGTGAATATGTAGAGGAACTGTACCTTTCTGATATCGCTGACTGTGCTGTACTATGTGCCAGAATAAATACGTTTATAAATTCCCGCAAAGCTAAAATTTACCATTCGGATTTGTTCAAATCTTTGCCAGACATTTTATTTGATGTCATTCTTTTTAACGTCCCTTTGTTAGATAAACCAATTGAAAGTATTGCCGAAGTGTCAACAAACGATCCGAGCGGTAAAATATTCCTCAATTTTATCGAACAGGTTCCTCAATATCTTGCACCTCAAGGAGAGATATTTTTCAGTTATTCCACTCTGGGAGATGTAGCGCTGCTTAATAAAATTCCGCCCAACTTTAATGTGGAAAAAATTGCTGAAGAAAGGCACGAAGCAAGCAAAAATGAAAAGTATATTTTTCGCTTAACCATCAATTGAGTATAGTGTACACCAACTTTTCAGAGCGTACAAGTAGTCGGACATAAATAAACGCAGCCATGTCATTGCGAGTGAAGCGAAGCAATTCGCTTCGCTCGCAAGGCTTTGAGATTGCGGAGCGCATTGAACAATGACATTGTTGATTTTTGTCAGGTACTTATCAGGAGCGTAGTAACTAATGACAGGCTATAAACTCACCGAAACAGAAATACATGAAGCCTTAAGGAGCCTACCGGGTTGGGTAGTCAAAGAAGGTAAGTTGTACAAAAAATTTGAGTTTCATTCTTTTAATGAGGCAATGGGTTGGATGGTAAGTGTCGCGATCCACACAGAGGTGATTAAACATCACCCTATATGGCTGAATATTTATAATTCAGTTGAAGTAAATCTGCTTACTTACGATGTAGGTCATGCAATCAGTAACTTGGACGTTGAACTTGCTAAAAAGATGGATGAACTAGCAGAGCCTCTGTTGCGTTAAACAATTCAGGTCTAAAGACACGCTCGCTGGTGGCATCCCGCTTTTTTTAGGCGATCGACACCGGTGTCAGCGCGTTGCAGAGTCCGTATTGTCACGGCGAGGAGGTACGCGATCGGTCAATTGCGCTCTACGGCAATGGAGCGCTTGGCTTCGGACTTTGCGTATTTATGGGAATTGTCAAGATATCGCTATTGACTTATGGCAAATAGTATACACTATTGTGGTCGATCGGTCAATAACTGTAAATTTTTTGTAAAATTAGATACTTTTTGAAATTTTGCGCTATATTAAAGAAGTAGGAGTTACACCAAATTTAATATAAGGAACGTCCACCATGAACACAAATCGCCAAAATGTAAAAAAAATCTCTGAAACCCACCGCGCTAACATTCAAAAGCAACTGATGCACCGCATCGAAGTGGCTAGAGCTAGCGGCAATCAAGATTTGGTTCGGGTGCTGGAAGATGAGATGAGACAGCTTTAAGTCGCTGCCACTAAAATTAGCCCGTAGTTTGGTTGAGAGGGTTGCGCGAGAAATGCAGAATTCCGGCAACCTCTACCCCATAATTTTTCACTCCTCTCTTAGTTGGTAGAAAAAAACCCGGTTTCTTCAAGAAACCGGGTTTTTTATTGAGCTTTTGGGTCCGCAATGTTCACCTGACTGGGATAAAAACCAATACGGTAAGGTTTGTAGTGCGGACTTCAGTCCGCCCCAGAGCGGACTGAAGTCCGCACTACGAACCGTTTTTGTGATAGTAATTTACCGGACATGAGATCATTCATCCCCAATCGAAAATCGAAAATTGTATTATCTTCCTCCGACTACAACATTTTTGATCCGCAAATGGGGGCCGCCGACGCTGACAGCTAAACCGCTTTGGCCGCCTTTTCCGCAGCCGCCGTAGGCATAAACTGAGTCGTTGCCGATCGACTCAATATCCTTTAAAGTCTGAAATACGTTGCCGCTTAAAGTGACATCGCTCACCGGTTCGGCCAATTTGCCGTCGCGAATCATGAAGCCTTCGGCTGCTGCAAAGGTAAACATTTCGCCGTTGGTTTGTCCTCCCAACATCCGCACTGCATAGACTCCTTCTGCGATGTCGCCCACCATTTCGTCGAAAGAATGTGCGCCAGATTCGATCGCAGTATTAGTCATCCGCACCAACGGCATAAAAGTAGCGCTCAGGGCCCGGGCATTTCCTGTCGGAGCTTCGCCCATTTTGCCCGCAGTCTCGCGATTGTGCATCCGAGCTGCTAAAACTCCATTTTTAATTAAATGCTTGCACTGAGCTGGCACTCCTTCGTCGTCGTATTTGAGAGTTCCCGGCAATCCCGGCAAGGTTGCGTCGTCAATTACGTTCAATTGTTCGATCGCCACAGGCTTGCCCAAAGTCAACAATTCCTGCATTTTCGGGTTTTCGTAAATGCCGTCTGCTTCCGACAAATGACCGAAAGCTTCGTGAATAAATACCCCCGACAAATAAGGGTCTAAAATCACTGGATACTGACCGCCTTTTACCGATTTTGCTTCTAGTTGGCCGACAGCTCGAACGGCGGCACTCTTAACACGATCTTCGATATTTGTCAAGACATTGTAGTCCGATCGCGAATGAATCGATTCAAACCCTTGGCGGACGACACCATCTTCATTGCGGGCGATCGCCCCGAAGCGCCCGGTGACATCCAACCGCTCTTGGGCGATCGAAGTGCCTTGGGAATTCACAAAATAAGTAATCCCGAATCGATCGCTGTAACCGGCCATTGTCGTCTGAATTCGCGGGTCGAAATCTAACAGCAATTGGTTGTAAGATTCGAGCAACTTGCGTTTTTCTGCTAGAGTAATAGACCGCGGGTCGCGACCGAATTCCACCGCTACATAATCTTGAATCGGAGTGACATCTGCTAGTACAGTTTTTTCGCTACCTACCAAACGAGACTGCACGACAGCTTCTTCAATCCGGGCTTTTAACTCAGCTAAACCGTTGAAAGTTACAAAACTCCAGCCGCCTTTGTGACAGGCGCGCACGCCGCCGGCGAGACTGAAACTGCGGTTGACAGCATCTAACTGAGGCCCGCGAAAACTAATCGCTGTTGACTCGCTTTGTTCGAGGCGAACTTCTAGATAATCTACTCGATCGCGGTAAGGTGCGATCGCTTCCATCAACTGTTCCTGCATCAAATTGCCCCTATGTAATGATTAGCGCCGAGCACTGAAAAAAATTATTGCTAACCTTATTTTAGCCAATAAATCCCGTGTTTCGGGTGCGCGAGTCTGGAGAATGGGGAGATGGGGAGATCGGGAGAGTGGGAGAGGGGGAGAGTGGGAGAGGGGGAGAGGGGGAGAGTGGGAGAATGTCCGAGGGAATTGAAATAAACAATTTAGATCTACAACAGCTTAGAACACAAAAAACTGGTGCAGACTTGTGAAAAGCCCCGTCTGCCGGAAATCTTGCATCGGCATAGGAAAATGAAACTAAAATAAATCTATCTAAAGACTTAAAAATATAGTTGAACTGCCGACAGATGGAATACTTTAAGCTGAAAAAATTCCAAATTTCACCGTATTTAGGGGCAATTTCCACATTAATAGCAATTTTAGTCGGAGTTGGCATTTTAGACCGATCGGAGCAAGAGCGATTTTTGCAACACAACCGCGCTAGCACGATCGAGCGACTCAGCACAGTCCGTTCTAAGCTGGAAGGCTCTTTGAATTCTCGGCTGTTGTTAATGCGGGGTTTCGTGGCTGACATTTCCCACAACCCAAACATCACCGAAGCCGAGTTTGCAGCGATGGCGAGAATTCTGATGGGACAGCAAAGAGGAATTCGCAGCCTAGGTTTAGTTAAAGGCACAACCATTGCTTATATGTATCCGCTTCAAGGCAATGAACAGGCGATCGGAGTTGACTTGACAAAGGTACCGGCACAGCGCGAAATGGTCAAAGAGGCGATCGACACCAGAAAAACTGTGCTTGCTGGGCCTGTGAAATTATTGGCGGGGAATGTGGGGTTCATTGGTCGATCGCCCATTTTTCTCACACCCCCAGGCGCAGAACCCGAAACAGGGCCTTTTTGGGGATTGATAGGGGTTCTCATCGACCAAAACGATCTTTTACAAGAAGTAGGACTCAACGATCCCTCAACTAAGCTGCAATACGCTGTGCGCGGCAAAGATGGGAAGGGAGTGTCAGGCGAGGTGTTTTTCGGCGACAAGGAGATTTTTCAGAAGAATCCGGTGGTGCTGGAAGTGCTATTGCCCAACGGTTCCTGGCAGTTGGCAGCAATTCCGGCGGGAGGATGGCAGCAGAATTCGTCACGGCGGGGGTGGTTGCTCTCAGGAGGCGGCTTGCTGGCAGTTTTGAGCGGGGTGGCGGTTTTTACGGGGATGTACGGCCGATCGATGCTGCGATCGAGCGAAGCTAAGTACCGGCAACTGGTTGAGAATGCTAACAGCATTATTGTGCAGTTAGACAATGAAGGCAAGATTACTTTTTTTAATGAGTTTGCGGAAAATTTTTTCGGGTATTCACAAGCAGAAATTATTGGCAAAAGTGCGATCGGCACAATTGTAGATCCGGCTACACTGTCGGAAAATCAGTTAGTCATAATGATTCGAGACTGTTTGGCACAGCCGGACAAATACTTCCAACACGAAAATGAAAACATCCGCCGCAATGGGGAAAAAGTCTGGATAGCCTGGAGAAACAAACCTGTGGTCGATCGCAAAGGGCGATCGATCGGGCTGCTGTTCGTCGGTACAGACATTAGCGATCGCATCCTAGCAGAAGCCGCGCTGCAAGAGAGCGAATCTCGCTATCGAGCGATTGTCGAAGACCAAACCGAACTGATTTGCCGTTTCTTGCCGACGGGAGTTATTACTTTTGTCAACGATGCCTACTGCCGCTATTTCAATAAATCGCGATCGGAGCTGATCGGCAATTCTTTTATGCCTTTGAGTTGGGAAGAAGATAGAAACTTTTGCAGCGATATTTTCAATTCTTTAAGCCTACAAAATCCCGCTATTACCTGGGAACACCGCGTGGTTCTCGACACGGGCGAAATTCGCTGGATACAGTGGACTGACAGGGCAACTTTTGACGAAAAAGGTGGGGCGATCGAATATCAAGGAGTGGGGCGCGACATTAGCGATCGCAAACAAGCTGAACTCGCCCTGCAAGCTTCGGAATCACAACTTCGAGCTTTATTCGCGGCAATGAACGACGTAATTTTCGTGATTGATACAGAGGGACGCTACCTGAAAATTGCCCCCACCAATCCCGAACTTTTGTACAAACCGCCGGCAGCACTCATAGGCAAAACTCTGCACGAAATCATGCCGCCAGAATTAGCAGATGTTTTTCTCAGTCAAATTCGACTTACCGCCAACACAAAGCAGACCAATTCACTAGAATACAGCCTGCAAATTGGCAACAAAGACATTTGGTTTGCCGCTAACATTGCGCCAATGCAGGAAAATACTGTTATTTGGATGGCCCGGGACATTACCGATCGCAAGCAAGCTGAAAATTGGTTGAGCGCTCAAAAACAAATTTTAGAAATGATTGCTCAGGGTGCAACTCTTGGCGATACTTTAAATACTTTAGTTGAAATTATCGAGCAGCAATCTAGAGATGTCATGGGTTCGATTTTGATTCTAGCTCCAGACGGCAAACATTTGCTGCACGGAGCCGCGCCCAGTTTGCCAGAAAGTTATAATGCTGCTATTAATGGAGTAGCCATCGGCCCGAATGTCGGTTCTTGCGGCACTGCTGCCTATCGCTGCGAACAGGTGATCGTTACAGATATTGCCAGCGATCCTTTGTGGCAAGACTTTCGAGATTTAGCCTTGAGTTTTGGACTGAGAGCTTGCTGGTCTACTCCTATTGTCTCATCTGGGGGTCAAGTTTTGGGAACTTTTGGCATGTATTACGCCCAACCGCGCACTCCCCAAAATTTTGAGCTGCAATTGATAGAATCTGTCAGGCATTTAGCGGGAATTGCGATCGAGCGGAAACAGGCAGAAGAAAGTCTCAAACAGCTCAATGAAGAACTAGAAAATAGAGTCGAACAAAGAACTGCTCAATTGATGCAAACTGAAGAACGCTGGCAGTTAGCGCTCAAAGGTAACAATGACGGCATTTGGGATTGGAACTTGCAAACAAGAGAAATATTCCTGTCCGATCGATTTAAGGAAATCACCGGATATGAAGACATCCCAAATCTCGATTACTTTGACCAATGGAACAGAAACACCCATCCCGATGATTTATCTTTAGTAATGCAAGCTTTCCAAGACCATTTAGACAAAAAAACGCCGCATTACATCACCGAATATCGCTTGTTGTGCTACAACAGCACCTACAAATGGATACTCAGTCGCGGACAAGCTTTGTGGGACGCATCTGGAAAAGCAGTCCGCATTGTTGGTTCAATTACTGACATCACGGAGCGCAAAGAAGCAGAGTCAGCACTGCGAGAAAGCGAGGCAAGATTCCAAAAACTGTCGGGCAATGTGCCGGGAGTAATTTATCGATTTGTGTTGCGTGCAGATGGCTCTTTCAGTTTTCCTTACATTAGTCCTGCTTGCCGAGAAATGTTTGAGCGAGAACCAGAAGCTGTTCTGCAAAATGCGGCTTTGATAACAGATTTAATTCATCCCGACGACCGCCAAAATCATGACGAATCCGTTGCTGTTTCAGCCCAAACTTTGCAACCTTGGCACTGGGAAGGACGGTTCGTGCTACCTTCCGGTCAAATTCGCTGGTTTCAGATAATTTCGCGTCCTGAAGCTAGAGAAAATGGTGATATTGTTTTCGATGGCATCAGCATTGATGTTACGAATCGCAAAGAAGCTGAATTAGCTTTGCAAGAGAGCCAGCAGTTTGTTCAAAAGATTGCCGATGCTACTCCCGGTATTTTGTATCTTTATGACTTGGAAGAACAGCGAAATATCTATGCTAATTCTTCTATGGGCACGCTTCTTGGCTATACATTTGATGAAATTAAAGCGATGGGTTCATCACTAATGACTCAGTTAATTAACCCCGAAGATTTGCCAAAAATTTTGGAATATCACTCGAGATTTGCAGAAATTAAAGATGGCGAAATTAGGGAAATTGAGTACCGGATGCTGGCGGCAAACGGTGAATGGTTTTGGCTGCAAAGTCGGGATACTATTTTTAGCAGAAATTCTCAGGGTCGGTCGAAGGTAATAATTGGATTTGCCCAAGATATTACGACTCGTAAACAATCAGAGGAAGCTCTGCGACAAAGCGAGGCGCGAGAAAGAGAAAGAGCTATAGAGTTAGAGTCAGCGCTGCGGTCATTGCGCTCTACTCAAGCTCAACTCATTCAAACTGAAAAAATGTCTTCTTTGGGTCAATTAGTTGCAGGCATCGCCCACGAAGTTAATAATCCGGTTAACTTCATTCACGCTAACATTGCTTATCTACACCAGTATACTACACAGTTGCTGGATCTGGTGCATCTTTACGAACACGAGTATCCCGAACCTAATGCAAAAATTGTCGATCGCATTGAAGAGATAGATTTGGATTTCATGACTGAGGATCTGAGAAAACTTGTAGGTTCGATGCAGGTGGGAACCGATCGCATCCGGCAAATTGTGCTGTCGCTGAGAAATTTCTCGCGGCTGGACGAATCGGCCATGAAGCCTGTCGATATTCACGCGGGAATTAATAGCACTTTGTTGATTTTGCAGCATCGCTTGAAGAGTCACGACAGGCGCCCGGAAATTGAAGTAATTAAGGAGTTCGGGAAACTGCCGCCGGTGGAGTGCTATGCGAGCCAACTGAATCAAGTGTTTATGAATATTATTGCTAATGGAATTGATGCTATTGAAGAACGATATCAAAAGTTGTCGGTTCCTTTATCAGAGACTAAGAACGGCCGAATAGTGATTTCCACTGGTGTAACAGATCGAAACACTGTGATGGTGGAAATTTCGGATAACGGTACGGGGATTCCGCAGGCGGTGATCGATCGCATTTTTAACCCGTTTTTTACGACAAAAGCTGTGGGGAAAGGTACTGGCTTGGGAATGTCGATCGCGCACTCGATTGTGGTAGAAAAGCACAAGGGCAAGATTGACTGTATCTCGGAAGTCGGATGCGGGACGACTTTTGCGATCGAAATCCCGATCGGCAAAACCTAAGTAGAAGGAAGAAGGAAGAAGGAAGAAGGAAGAAGGAAGAAGACTTACACAGTTATTGTAGGGTGCATCAGCTCATAGCCTGATTATCTTTGTTGAGCAAGGAGCCACAAGCTGACGCACCCTACAAATTAGCGACTAAGATAGATTCAAGCTGCTGAGAAAGCGGTGCTGCATGAAACCTTTAATTGTATAAAAACTGACATGATGGGATTAATCCTGGAAGCGATCGCAGCAATGGGACAGAATGTCCGCTGGATGTCTTGGAATTTGTTTTTAGGTTTAGTACCGCTGGCGTTGAGTTTTTGGCTCTTCCGCAAACCTCGATCGCGCTGGCTGCTGTGGGGTACGTTGGTTCTCCTGGGCGCTACTTTTTTGCCCAGCACGCGCCATGTTTTGTCCTATCTCAAGCACATTGTGCAAGATGTGGGCACAACTTACGTTTTGGGGGCGATCGCGATTACGCTAGCACTGATGGCTGTAGACATCTGGGTACTGCGGCAGCGCGGAGTTCGCTCTCTCCGCTGGTGGGGCGGTTTTTTCTGGTTTATCGCGTTTTTACCCAATGCACCCTACGTTTTAACTGATATCATTCACCTGATCGAGCAGATTAAAGATGGTAGCTCGGTGTGGGTGGTGACATTGGCGCTGATTCCGCAGTATCTGGTGTTTATGCTGGCGGGATTTGAGGCTTACGTGCTGTCGGTGATGGGTTTGGGTTACTATTTGAAGCAACAGGGTTGGGGTAGATTTATCCTGGCAACGGAGATAACTATACACGCACTTTCGGCGATCGGCATTTATTTAGGACGATTTATCCGGTTCAACACTTGGGACATTCTGGCGAATCCCGATGCCTTAGTTAACACCGTCATGAATGATTTGATTGGTAAGCGTCCGTTTGTAGTAATGGCTGCAACATTTGTCGTCATTGCTGTTTTGTATTGGGTGTTCAAGCAAGTTAGTTTGGGGATTAGCCAGCGATTTTACTACAATCTATCGTCGTCGGAGGCGATCGGCGAAACCGCCACTTCTGCCGATCCCATAGATTTAAGATTTTAGATTTACCCACAACTAACCTAGAAACTGTTTGCCTCTCCACGGCTTAATTCAGAAAACAAATATTCCTCTGTGGGTGACACCATGTCCGGTAAAATAACCGCCATCTGGTTTGTAGTGAGGACTTTAGTCCTCTAATTTTCATGAGGACTAAAGTCCTCACTACCAACCAATTTAATTGTGGTAGTTCTCTTCGGACATGATATGAGACCAATCTCTTCCCTAAACTCCCAAATAAATTACTGCGGCAATCGCTAATAAAACTTGATATGTTATAAAAGCCGAAGTAGTTTTGCAAACAGCTAAGATGAATCGATTTGACCGTCAGTTGTGGGAAAGATTTATTGCGATCGCTCAGCCTTACTTTTATCCTTTAGAGCCTGGGGGAGGCAGGATTTTTCTGGGATTAGTAGCGCTGTTGTTAATATTTCTGTTCGCTGCTATGTTTGTACTCATCAGTGTTGTATGTTTGGGGGGTGCCGCTCTTTTTCCCGCTTTTTTCAATAATATTGCTGCTGGGTTAGTTAGTTTGTTGCAAGGAATTATTCATTCTCCCGCAATGCTCATTATTGCCTTGATGCTAATTATTCCTTTCAGCGCTTTTGTATTAATCAAAGGCAGAGTTATAGCGCATTGGCAGTCGTGGGCATTATTGGCTTTATTGCTGTTATTGTCCCTGTCTGTCAGCGGTTTGAATGTCATAATTAGTTACGTCAGTAACTTTTTCAACACAGCTCTATCAAAGAAAGACCAGCTCAATTATTGGAAGTATCTTTTTGTCTATGCAGGGGTTTTTGTAGTCGGCACTCCCATTGTGGTAATTTACCGCTACACCCAAGATAAATTCGCTCTCTACTGGCGGGAATGGATGACAAATAAGTTTCTGAACAAGTATTTTAAGAATCGGGCTTATTACGAAATAAATTCACACAAGGAAATCGACAATCCCGACCAAAGAATTTCTGAAGATGTCAAATCGTTCACTGATACAAGTTTGACATTTATGCTGGCGATTCTGACTTCAATAATTACTATTATATCTTTCACAGGTATCCTGTGGTCAATCTCGAAACAACTTTCGATTTTCCTGATTATCTATGCTATGTTGGGCACGACCGCCAGTCTGATTTTTGGTCAAAGATTAGTGCCTCTGAATTTCGAGCAACTTAAAAAAGAAGCTAATTTCCGCTACGGACTGGTTCACATTCGCGACAATGCTGAATCCATTGCCTTTTATGGGGGGGAAGAGCGAGAATCGATGCAAATAAAGCAGCGGTTCGTGGAAGTATTCCGCAATTTTAATTTGCTAATTGGCTGGCAGCGAAATTTGGATTATTTTACAACTGGATACGGGTATGCTGTGGTGATTATTCCGGCTTTGTTTCTCGCTCCTGCTTACTTTGCCGACAAAACTGATACGATCCAGTTTGGAGACATCACTCAGGCTGGTTTTGCTTTCCGTCAGGTTTTAGCCGCTTTTTCACTGATTGTCAGTCGCATTGAACCCCTTAGTTCTTTTGCAGCTAGCATCAATCGCTTGACTGTATTTACAGATACTTTGGAAGCAGAAAGGGCGGTATCTCGTGCAGGAGGAACTACTATAGATGTCGTAGTAGATTCTCAGTTGACGCTGGAACACGTTACTTTAGATACTCCCAAGCATCAAAAGACTTTGATTGAGGATTTGTCGGTAGCGGTGTCGCCGGGAGAAGGACTGTTAATTGTCGGTCAAAGCGGTTCTGGGAAGAGTTCTTTGCTGCGGGTTATTGCGGGTTTGTGGGACTCGGGAACGGGTCGTCTGGCGCGGCCGGAATTGGCAGAAATGCTGTTTTTGCCGCAGCGTCCTTATCTGATTTTGGGCAGTTTGCGATCGCAACTTCTGTATCCCAACACCAGCAGCGAGGTTGATGAGGAACAATTGCGCCGCGTTTTGGCATTAGTAAACTTAGCAGATTTGCCGGACAGATTGGGCGGTTTTGATGAGGCTTTAGATTGGGTAGAGATTTTGTCCCTGGGAGAACAGCAGCGTTTAGCTTTTGCTAGATTGTTGTTGACCCAACCGCGATATGCTATTTTGGATGAGGCGACAAGTGCTTTGGATTTGAAGAACGAGCAACTTTTATACGAACAGTTGCAAGCCACTAAAACTACATTTGTGAGTGTCGGCCACCGATTGAGTTTGTTGAAATATCACCAGCAGGTTTTGGAACTTTTGGGTGATGGGAGTTGGCGGCTGCTTTCTGCCGAAAAATACCGCGCTAGTACGAAGGTTTTTGGCTGATAGAGCGCTGCTACAGATGATATCATGTCCGGTAAAAAAATAATGATCGGGTTGGTAGTGAGGACTTCAGTCCTCATCCAATGAAAGGACTGAAGTCCTCACTACCAACCTGTTCGCTGGCTGTTGTTCTATCTGACATAATAGGACTGATTGCATCACTGATTGCATCATGGTTTGGATCGCAGTTTATTCAGTTGCATTCTTTTTTTGAAGTAGTACCAAAATCGATGATAGGGTATAAATATCTCAAACTGCCCGAAAAACCGACAAGCAAGCTGAAGATTGACAGATTCAATTGTTCGCCCGCGAGAACTCAGAGAATATAATAGAAGATAGATTTTTAGTACAGGCGAGATTCCTACCTTGACTACTCCGATTCCTCAAAACTTTGTGCAAACGATCGCGAAAGAGCGCGGTGTCACAGATGCCGAGTTAGAGACTGTGTTTATGGCTCTCGACGGGCAATCTACGGCTACCATCGCAACCAAGCTTGGCATTAGCGACATCGCAGTTCGCAAAAGACTAGGCGAAGTTTACAAAAAGTTTCAGATTGCGGGGAACGGCCCTGGAAAGCTCTCGGAATTGAGGCATCAGTTGCTATTTTCATACCACACGGAGCAGGGTTCGATTGATTTTAGTCGAGGTAAAGGATCTCTGTTCAATATGCCGATCGCGCGCCGACAGGAAGATTGGGGCCAAGCACCGGATGTTACAGTTTTTTACGGGCGGACTGAAGAATTAACTACTTTAAAGCAGTGGATTGTATCCGATAATTGTCGCGCAGTAGCGCTGCTGGGTTTGGCCGGTAGCGGCAAAACAACTCTGTCGGTGCAGTTAGCAAAACAGGTACAGCAGGAGTTTGATTTTGTGATTTGGCGATCGCTGCGATCGGCACCAACAGCATCCGACTTCCTCACGGGCTTAATTCAACTTTTTGCTAACCAACAAAAGTCCGCTCTGCCCTTAGCGGATCCCTCGCAGGCGATCGACTTTAACGGCAAAATTTCGCGCCTAGTCGAGTATCTCCGCAAGCAGCGCTGTCTGATAATTTTAGACGATTTTGAAGCAGTGCTCAAACCAGAAGAACTAGCGGGACATTACCGCGAAGGCTGTGAAGGATATCGAGATTTAATTGTGCGGCTCTGTGAAGTCAATCACCAGAGCTGTTTTGTCCTAGTTAGTGCCGAAGAACCTACGGAAATGGCTTTGCTAGCTGGAGAAAAAGTCCGGTTTTTAAAGCCGGCTATTTCCGAGGAAATAGCCCGAGGTATTTTCAAAGAAAAAGGTTTGTACGCCCCAGATAGAGAATGGGAAATATTGTTAGCCCGGTACGGAGGCAATCTGTTAGCCATGAAGATTGTGGCGACAACGATTCACGAGTTTTTCGAGGGAAATATTGTCAAATTTTTGGAAGCGACGGCGTTATTTATTGAAGAACACATCAGCAATTTACTCGCGCAGCAGTTCGATCGAATGTCAAATTCAGAACAAGAGATTTCCTACTGGCTGGCTATTGCTCAAAGTCCGATTTCCCTAGCTACTTTGCGAGAGCAGATGTTAGTCAATTCGTCCCTTTCCGATTTGCTAAAAAATCTCGATTCTCTCGGCCGTCGCTTTCTCATCGAAAAAATCAGTGCAGGCGGGCAAACTGTTTTTAGGCTTCAGCCTTTAATCGTGCAATATGTAACCGAAAGATTAGTCGAGCAGATTCAAGTGGAGATTTTGGAGATAGTCAAAACGCAAGGAATAGAAAGAATGTGGCTGTTAAAAACTCACAATCTTAGTACGAGTGTTGCTCAACAAAAAGAAAGTAAAGAGGCTCGCACTCGCTCAATTGTAGAATTAGTTAAAAATCGGCTGCAAGTGTTGTTCCTGAAAACTGTAGGTTCGGAAGCACCGCTAAATATCCTGACGAAAGTTGCTTCGGGGCTGGAAGATAAATCGATGCTTGAGGTGGGATATGCTAGGGAAAATCTAGCCCAGATTATTGCAGAAATTCGGCGCTAGTATCAGAGCCTGCAAATTACAATTATGAAAAATACTGCCCTAGTATTTGTAGGGTGTGTCGCCCTGAAAAATCCGTAAATTCAATCGACTTTTCGAGCGGCGACGCACCTTAGGAATGAAAATTTAATAACTTACAGTTTTTATGCTTCTTGTGGAACGGGCGAGACGCCCGTCCTTTCTGTACGGGCGAGACGCCCGTTCCACTTTCAAGAGTGTAAATTATTTAATTTGCGCTCCTTAGATGATATTTGAGAAAACAAGGGGAAAAATTGTTTTGTCGCAATATTGTTCAACTGTATAATAAACTTTATCCGTTTGTAGCGCGGACTTAAGTCCGCTCTTCGGCTGCGGACTTAAGTCCGCACTACAAACCGTTTTTGTTATGGCGATCGACCAGAAATGAAATGATATGATAGGTCAACCGCAAATGTCAATCAAAGAAATACAGATCGACGCAGATTCATTTTAAATCAAAATAGTTTGTGAATGAATGGAAGAAGTCTAAGGTGCATCCTGCGTGGTGCGTCGCTACTCGAAAAGTCGATTTTTTCGCATAAATCTGCGATCGCGACGCACCCTAGGATTCTTCGACGCACCCTACCCTTACTTGGTTGCCGAACTTCCTTCTACAAAAAAAACGATCGCCCTTTAACAAAAGCGATCGCCCAATTTTCAGCAAAAACAGAATTGGATAAAATTATTTGACAATCCCAAAAGCCGATGCAGATTCAGAGCCTGTAATTTTGCCCAAAGCAGGTGCTTTTGAAACTTGGGCAATTTTGGGAGCCAAAAAGCCCTTCGCATAAATCTGAGGATTTTGTTGAACGATGAGGGTGTAAGATTGGCGGACTTCGGCGTTAACAGCCACAGTCTTCGCGTCGTAAGCCTGCATCGCCATGTTTGGATAAAAACCAATGCCGACAATCGGAATCAAGAAGCAAAATGCGATCGCCACTTCGCGAGGTTTAGCATCGATAAACGGTGCATCACCAGGCAAAACGCAACTATTACCGAAACAAACCGCTGCATCCAGATTTTCTCGCTGATTCCGCAAATCTAGATCTTCAAGATCGCAAGCTGCCAATGTTCCGCAGTTGTAAAATAACTGTCGCAGCATCGAGAGCAAATAAATCGGTGTCAAAATCAGTCCCACTGCCGCCAGGAACACTATTACTGCGCGGAAAGAAGTACCGTAAATATCGCTAGTTGCGACGCCCACAAACACGGAGAGTTCGCTAGCAAAACCGCTCATACCGGGGAGTGCCAAAGAAGCCATCGCGCCCGCCGTAAACAAGGCAAACACTTTCGGCATCACTTTCCCAATCTCGCCCATCTCGTCCATGATCATGGTGTGGGTGCGATCGTAAGTCACGCCAGCCAGGAAAAACAATACTGAGGCGATCAAACCGTGGGAAATCATTTGCAGCATCGCCCCGTTGATTCCCAAATCCGTGAAGGAAGCAATACCCAACAACACGAATCCCATGTGAGAAATCGACGAGTTCGCCAAGCGGCGCTTCATGTTCGTTTGCCCGAAGGAATTCAGCGCGCCGTAGATAATGTTAACTACGCCGAGCACCGCCATAATCGGTGCAAAGTAAACGTGTGCTTTCGGAAGAAGTTCCAAATTCAGGCGAATCAGTCCGTAGCCGCCCATTTTCAGCAACACGCCGGCCAGAATCATCGACACAGGAGAAGATGCTTCGCCGTGGGCGTCAGGCAGCCATGTGTGGAAGGGGAAAATCGCGAGTTTCACGCCGAAGGCAATCAACAATCCCGCATAAAGTAGGATTTCTAAACCTAGCGGGTAATCCTTCAAGCCGAGTTCTACCATGTCGAAGGTGAGGTTTCCTCCGCCGTAGAATGCCATTGCTAAGGCAGCGACGAGAATAAAGATGGAAGCGCCGGCGGTGTAAATCAAGAATTTGGTAGCTGCGTAGCGGCGGTTTTGTCCGCCCCAAATCGAGATTAGCAAGTACACGGGAATTAGTTCTAATTCCCAGACAATGAACAGCAGCATGATGTCTTGGGCGACAAATACTCCGATTTGTGCCGAGTACATCACCAGCATTAGGAAGTAGAAGAGTCGCGGCTTGCGATCGACTTCCCATGCAGCAAAAATGGATAGCGTCGTCACCAATCCTGCCAACAACACCAGCGGAACTGACAGCCCGTCAACCGAAACATACCAGTTGAGGCCTAAAGAAGGTATCCAGGGATATTGCTCGACGATTTGGAAAGTGGAGATGCTGGGATCGTAGTGCGTCAAAAACACCCAGCACATTAATACAAAGTCTGTAATGCCTACGCCCAGCGCATACCAGCGCACGGTTTTGCCGTCTGTATCGGGCAGAAAAGGGATGGCGAGGGAAGCTACGAGGGGTAGCATGACAATCGCGGTCAGCCAAGGAAATTGATCCGCTATCATGATATTGAGAATAAATACTTAGTTGAAAGTTACGACAATTATAATACTTAATTTAATAAAAATTTAAGATTTGCAAATATTTCTTTGTAACAACATCGGAACTGGCTATAATACACAGATTGCGATAAATGTCAAGAGCTTTTTCGATTAAAAATATAAGGTACGTTGTTGCGCTTGGGCGCTCTTTTCCACAACATGAAAGAGCGCTCAAGCGCAACAACGTACCTAAAAAGTAATCCGATCGCTCAAGGCTTTGGGCAAGTCTTATTGGCGAAGTCACAGCTATAAATATAAGGTTTCTGCCAGCTCAGAGGAATTTCTAATAAATCCCTGGTTCCGGTCATTCCCAGTCCCAGAAACAGCAGCACAGCGATCGAGTTCAAGATGACATGGACAGTGCGCCAGCGATTCGATCGATCTTTGTAAATGTCTTGAACGATCGCCAGGGAGAAAACCATCAGCAGCGCAGCAGCTATACCAATATAGTAGTGAGACCAATACCATTCATCGCTGCGCCGAAAAACGCCATCTTGAGCGCCAAGAATCACCAAGCCAGCACCCGTCAATGTCGCAAATACGCCGCGCCACATAGCAGGTGTCGATCGATATAACATGACCAAAGAGGCGATCGTGGCCACAAACATCAGCACAATGAAAATGACCTGAAACGAGTTTTTGCTCCAAACATCCTTGCTCAAAATATGCTCAAAAATAGCGTAGCCCAAACCCAACAGCGTCACTCCTACCACAGATCCCGACAGAATTTTACCTGCTTTGACGTGTTCTGAACCGACTGCTGGGGGAATTTTGCTCTTATCCCCGGATGCAATTTGCTGGCGGCGCTGCCTAGTTTGCCAAGCCATATTCAGCACAATACCCAGCATCGGAAAAACGATCGCCACAGCTAAAACAGGATGAACCAAAGCCATAAAATCTTTAAATTCCATAAAGCACTTTTTCCTTCTTAAACTGGATAAAACTAAACTTTTGAGATTTTCACGAAATCGATCGCCCGATCGCGATAGAACAAAACGCGAGGCTTCAATAAAATCCCAAATAGCAGGAAGAGAGACTTTAACTCACCCGCTAAAATAACCGAACCGAACATGACGGTATTGGCGATCGGTATCCGGTGGCTGGAGGCACTGTCTCGACGGTGCAAGCCCAAATAATTAAGCCGTGAAGTCATATTTTTTCAGAAATTTTTATGAATTGGCGTCAAGCACAGGCTTTCGGGCCTGTGCCACCAGAGTTCAGATTGCTTGTGGGGTGGGCGTCCCGCCCGCCCTTGTCAACCAAAGGCTTTCGGGCCTGTGCCACCAGACATCAGATTTATTGTGGGGTGGGCGGGAGAACCCGCCCTTCAAAAACTTATTAGCAGTGGTGCAAGATGTGAGTTTGAGGCAAGTATGATGGTTCAACCAAACGGTTCATGAGTACCCGTGCATAACTTTTATTTTAGCCGATCGAAACAGTTCTTTGTTATTCAGAATAGCCGGCCAATTCTTGTTTGCTAAAGCAATGTGACCGGGAATATCACCCATCCACTGTGCCTGTACTTTCTTGTCGTAGTTGAGATCGAGCTTCCCATTAACAATTTTCCAGGCGTCAGGCTGGGTGACAACAAGATTGCCTTCACTGGCAGCTTGGGCGCAATATCCACCGTATTGAGGAGCATACTTTTCAGGATTTTTAGCAAACATATCACGGTTTGGTGCACTTGCAAACATCCAAGTTATTCCATGCCAATTATGTTTAAATTGGGTAACTCCCATCACTAATTTGCTTTGGGTGAAATAGGCTGCGACATCCTGACCATCAAGAACCACACCTTTTTCGGTATTATTTGGTCAGGTGCGGCTCTGTGAGATTGTCAATTTTTATGCGGGGATTTTCGATCGCGACGCACCCTACGGCTACGGCTAGTGTTGCATAAAAACTCGGTTTATACTCACGGGTGCGTAAGTCCTACAGTCAAGAGTTGTTCGGCGAAAGATGCAATTAGAGTAAAATCGGTCAATTGCGAGAGCCATTTTTGCGGTATAGCAGATTCGCCGTAAAAAGCCCCCGCCAACTGTCCGTAAACCGCACCAGTTGTATCCGCATCGTCGCCCAAATTTACGGCCAACAAACACCCTTCGGCAAAAGACGAACTGTTATAAAACGCCCACAGTGCGGCCTCCAAAGACTTAACGACATAACCAGTACCCTTAATTTCAGGAGGTTGTCGCCGTTTAAAAGAACCCGCCGCTATTTCATCGATTTCTGCTACCAGGGGGTGCGCGGCCCAATATTCGGCGATCGCACAATATCTTTCCGAAAGCAAAACTTCTTTACTAACTCCATTGACAGCCCCCGCAATTAAAGTACCGAAATAGTGGCAAGCATCGACGCAAGTAGCAGCGCCGTGAGTAGTGCGAGAACTTTCTCCAGATTTTTCTATGACTTCTAAAGGATTTTTAGCATAAAACAAAGGTACGGGAGCCAAACGCATAATCGAACCATTTCCAGCAGTCCAAGATTCGGTAGCACCGCAGTAAGGCTTTTTTGTATCTTCAAACTGCCAAAGTGCTTGTTGAACCGTATTGCCAATATCAAAACACTCGCCCGTACTGCTCAAATGTCCGTCTATACACCACTTCAGATAAGTTTCTAATTGATGGACTGGATCGAAACCTTTTTTTTCAATCAAACTTTCAGCTAAACAAAGTGCCATTGATGTATCATCCGTCCACTGTCCCGGTTGCAGGCGAAAAGGGCCGCCGCCAACCATATCGTTAATAGGCTCAAAGGTTCCGGGGCGACAAAATTCTAAAGTTGTTCCCAAAGCATCGCCAACTGCCAAACCGATCAGACTGCCGCGATAACGTTCTATTTGCTGCATAGTAATTGTAAATTAATAATTACATAACTTAGAAAACGTGGTTAAATGTGCTACTTTTAGCGGTAAATTACGCAGTTTACAGCTACTGTATTCTTCTCTTAATTTTCTTTCTCTGTGTACTCTGCGCCCTCTGCGGTAAATAAAAAAAAATCTTGTTCAAAAATGCAATAGAATTGCCATACTTGCGGTTAAAAATAAAAAAACCCGACTTTTCGCCCCAAAGACTGAGGCAAAAGACCACTCAAGCTAATATTGATGTTAACCTTTCGCTACCCGAGATCGAACAGTCCCATGACACCCGATGCCTCCGCCGGAGCTGCTGCCCCCACTCCTCAATCAACACCCGAAGTTAGCTTAGATCTGCAAGTCCGGCTCAAGACTGAAGACGGACAGCTATTGTTGCTACTTCCCCCAGAAACCAACAACGAGCCCGCAACTGGTACGGCATCGACTTGGACTGAACTTTGCCAGCAGCTAAAACTCAGGCTGAATGCTGGAGAACGCTTTTGGCAGCCGAATGCAGAAGTACAATTGATGGGGAGCGATCGACTTTTAGATATCCGCCAACTGCAAGAAATTGCCGGTGCCCTCTTGGAAGCGGAACTGCAACTCAAACGAGTCCACACCAGCCGCCGCCAAACTGCCGTAGCTGCGGCAACGGCAGGCTACTCTGTAGAACAGCAGCCTCCGGTTTCTACCCTGGCTAAATCCGCCGAAAAACCGCAATCGCTGGCGGAACCTTTATATTTGCAGATGACTGTGCGATCGGGCCAAGAAATTCGTCACCCAGGGACGATCGTACTTTTGGGAGACGTAAATCCTGGCGGCTCAGTCGTCGCCGGAGGCGATATCCTGGTTTGGGGGCGTTTGCGGGGCGTCGTACACGCGGGTGCCGGCGGCAACACCAACAGCGTGATTATGGCCTTGCAGATGGAACCGATGGTGATTAGGATTGCTAAGTACGTTGCCCGAGGCCCAGAAACCTCACCCGCTCAGTTTTTCCCGGAAGTCGCCTATGTGACGCCTCAGGGGATTCGGATCGGTAGGGCCTCTGATTTTGACAAATCGCAGTTAATCGGCGGTAATTAGTCAAGAATCATTAGTCATTAGTCATTGGTCATTAGTCATTGGTCATAGTGCGAGCGTCCCCGCTCGCGAACGTTAGTAGTCATTGATCGTTGACAATACTGTTGCTCTTTAAGTCGGCGCTTGATAATTTTGGTCTTGGCTCAATCAGTTAGTCAAGGAAATTTTCAAATTTTAGTGCTGATTCAGAGATCATTCGTAGAACAATGAGAGTTATGAGTTTTGAGTGTTGAGTTGATTCAATGAATAAAAGATTGCTGCCAAATCCTCAAAAAAAAATGCCAACGAACGACAAATAATAAGATTAATTGCCCACGACTAATGACTGATAACTAATGACTGATAACTAATGACTGATAACTAATGACTGATAACTAATGACTGATGACTAATTACCAATAAATCTAAAATCGCTTATGGCTCGCATTATTGTTGTTACATCAGGGAAAGGCGGAGTCGGAAAAACCACATCGACAGCTAATCTCGGCATGGCTTTAGCTAAGCGGGGGCGCACCGTTGCGGTAATTGATGCCGATTTTGGCCTCAGAAATTTAGACTTGCTGCTGGGCTTAGAAAACCGCATTGTTTACACGGCATTAGAAGTTCTAGCCGGAGAGTGCCGGTTAGAGCAAGCTTTGGTGAAAGATAAGCGGCAGCCGCGTTTGGTGCTGTTACCGGCGGCGCAAACTCGCATGAAGGATGCCATCAGCGCCGATCAAATGAAGCAGCTTGTTGGGATGTTGGGAGCAAAACATGACTATATTTTGATCGACTCTCCGGCGGGAATTGAGCAGGGTTTCCAAAATGCGATCGCCCCGGCGCAAGAAGGTATCATTGTCACGACTCCAGAAATCGCTGCTGTCCGCGATGCCGATCGAGTCATCGGCTTGCTGGAAGCCAACAATGTCAAAAAAATCAGGCTAATCGTCAACCGGATCAGGCCCGCAATGGTGCTGGCAAATGATATGATGTCGGTGCAAGACGTGCGGGAAATCCTCGCCATTCCGCTGTTAGGCGTCGTTCCCGACGACGAGCGCGTCATCGTTTCCACCAACCGAGGCGAACCATTAGTATTGTCGGAAACCACCTCTTTAGCTGGTACTGCCTTCGACAATATTGCCCGCCGTTTAGAAGGCGAAAAAGTTGATTTTTTAGATCTCACTCCTCGTCGGGAAACGTTTTTATCTCGTCTCCGCAAGTTTTTCAATACTAAAATTATGTGATGTGCTGCCCTATTGGCGATCGACCTTTAATAGCAGCCACTGCATCGCAAAAACTAGCCGAAAAATTCCCGGAGTAAAACCATTTCGCAAAAAGCATCAAACTGCTTCCCCCGACTCCAAACCAGACGGGAATAAGTCATTCCCCAATCTAAAATCTAAAATCTAAAATCGCCTGACTTTTTCTATGCCCAACCATTGACAAACCCGCCGCAACCATGATATACACACTTCTCGAACGACTTTTCCCGCGCATCCCTGACAACAGCCGCGACGATGTAAAACGCCGCCTCAAACTCGTTCTAGCCCACGATCGGTCAGAACTCAGCCCCGAAATGGTTGAGTCTATGCGCCGAGAAATTCTAGAGGTGGTGTCTCGCTACGTGGAAATTGATACCACTGAGTCAGAGTTCGGTCTCGAAAGCGACCAGCGGGCTATGTCACTGATCGCAAATCTGCCGATCCGGCGAGTGAGACTGGAAAATCCACCGGAAAATTTGCCCTATAAATTGCCGGAAAAATTGCCCGAGAATGTACCTGAAAAGGTGGCTGAGTATGTACCGGAGTATGTAGTCGAAACTCTCCCCGAAACTCCCGAAACTACAGATTGATAGGAATTGGGATTTTCTTTTCAGTAAATGAGTGCGATCGGCTCGCCATTTAAATTAAACTATCTCTCTAGAATTAAAATCTTGCGGGACGCGAACTCTTAGCGCGCCCCAAGTATGCAATTGAAATAACAAAAAGCTTTCCCTCTAAAATCCGGTCAATTAACCCTAAAACAATAGTTCGTAGTGAGGACTTTAGTCCGCATCAAAGAAAGGACTAAAGTCCTGACTACGAACCAATAGCCAGTATTTTACCTAACCTGAATCGAGTCAATCACCGAG
>RDYN01000129.1 GCA_004293365.1 Oscillatoriales cyanobacterium
AAAAGTGGCATACTTCAATCCATAAAATCCCGCGCTGTTTTTTTAAGTGACCCAACACATCAAATTGTTTTCCATTACACACCCAAACATTCTTCGTGGCTTAATCAAATAGAGATTTGGTTCAGTATTTTGGTGCGTAAATTACTAAAAAGAGCAAGTTTCACGAGTCAGTACGATCTGAAAAATCGCATCCTCAATTTTATTAACTACTTTAATCAAACAATGGCCAAACCTTTTAAGTGGACATATAAGGGTAAAGTCTTGGCTGTTTAATAGTCTGTGTATTTACGCCGAGCTGTACTATAGCGATCGCAAATGATTTGTAAATATCTTGCCCCCTCCCCTTAGTAAGGGGAGGGTTGGGGTGGGGTAAAAAATTTACAAATGATTTATGACTGCTGCTCTGGATCAATGGTCTTACTGCCACCCACAGCCAACCACTGGTCTTGGTGGCATTTTGACCATCTCCATTCCGCTGCTGAAATCCAGTCTCATCTACTCCCACAGTCGGCTGCTGCTGGATGTAATGTTGGGCTTCTGTGACCGCATCGCGGCGCTGCCTCACTCACTTCTGTCCGTAGACGATTGATAGTGCCGACGGACATTTGTTCGATGACGAGCCGCTGTACTGGTGGGACTTCCACTACTTGATGTCGGTAGGCTTGACCACTATTTTCAATCCCTAGGATGCCTCCACATCCACTACATTGCTGCGGGTAATGGTTGATTACTTCTTGACACATTTGGGTCGGGTATAGCTTCCGTTCGTGTCCCGAATGTCCTAGTTGCCCACCCCGCTTCTTGCCGGTGGGTTCCTTTCGATTGGGCTTAAATCCTTGAGGATTCTTCGATGGTGGTTGTGATGAATTTGCCGAAGTTCTGGCTAATTGCTCTTTGAGAAGCTCGTTTTCTGTTCTCAGTTCCGCTATTTCAAGTTCAACCCGATCCATCCTACGCACTAATTCGTAAATTTGTTCGAGGACGCTATCTGGCACTTGCGCCCACTCTGCTGGGCTGATTGCTGCCATTAATTCCGGCACTGTCTTCTCCATGTGCCTCACCTTATCAGATTTTTTGGGTTTTTGCTACCCCCGTGAACTTCTACCACGAGTGTCAACGGTAATGCAAGGGTTCTGTGCTATTTTACCTGTTTTCCTTGCACAAGTCGCACGGGTAGCGCGATCGAAACTCAGACAGCGCCACCTGATGGCGCTTATTCAGCAAGCCCTAAATATAGAACTGCCGATGGCTGAAGTTTACCGCCGGATTAGTCTTTAAGGGCGATCTTTCTCATCTCTCCCCACACAAAAAAACCGGGCAACTTCACAGCTACCCGGCCATCTAAACTTTAGACTTCAGATAAATCTAAAATCTTCAACCTCAAATTATTAAACAGCGACAGTCTTCTTAGCAGAAGAGCTCAAGTCGCCCTTTGCATACTTAGCTGCAAAATCATCCAAAGACATTTGCTTGATCTTTGTACCGTGACCGGCGCAACCGAAAGAGTTGTAGCGATCGCTACAAACTTTCTGCATATACTTGATCGACGGCTTCAAGAAGTGGCGGGGATCGAACTCATCTGGCTTAGCAAACAAAGCTTCGCGCACCGCTGCGGTAATCGCCAAACGGTTGTCAGTGTCGATGTTGATCTTGCGAACGCCGCACTTGATGCCCTTTTGGATTTCTTCCACAGGTACGCCGTAGGTTTCGCGGATAGTGCCGCCGTTGCTGTTAATGATTTCCAGCAAATCTTGGGGTACAGAAGATGAACCGTGCATTACCAAGTGAGTATTCGGCAAGCGGCGGTGAATTTCTTCGATGCGGCTGATTGCCAAAATTTCGCCAGTCGGCTTGCGGGTGAATTTGTAAGCGCCGTGGGAAGTGCCGATCGCCACTGCGAGAGCATCAACGCCGGTTTGCTCGACGAAATTAACAGCTTCTTCAGGATCTGTCAGCAATTGATCGTGGGAAAGCGCGCCTTCAAAGCCGTGGCCGTCTTCTGCTTCGCCCATTCCTGTTTCCAGAGAGCCCAAGCAACCCAGTTCGCCTTCAACGCTAACGCCGATCGAATGAGCAACTTTGACAACTTCGCGAGTTACTTCAACGTTGTATTCGTAGCTGGCGGGAGTCTTAGCATCCGCTTCCAGAGAACCGTCCATCATCACGCTGGTGAAACCTTGGCGCATGGCAGAATAGCAAGTGCCGGGGGCATTGCCGTGGTCTTGGTGCATGGAGATGGGGATGTGAGGATAGGTTTCAACTGCTGCCAAAATCAAGTGGCGCAGGAAATTTTCGCCCGCGTAGGAACGAGCGCCGCGAGAAGCTTGCAAGATCACGGGGCTGTTGGTTTCGTCAGCAGCGCGCATGATCGCTTGGATTTGCTCCATGTTGTTGACGTTGTAAGCCGGTAGGCCGTAACCGTTTTCAGCCGCGTGGTCGAGCAGCAGTCGCATAGGTACAAGCGCCATAGATATTCCTCCTAATTATTTGTGTTTCTGGGCAGTGGATTTTGAACAAGCTCAATTCTTACGATAATCTTAAGACAATTTGTTGCCGATCGCGCATTATGTTTCCAGATTTCAATTTAGACTCAAAAATCCACATTGCTCAAAAATAAATTCAGGGCAAGCCCGCTGGGCTTGCCCTGAATTCCCGATGAAAGCTAGAATTCATTCTGCTTTCTACATTTGACGTTCTGCCTGAAAAAATGGGTCGCCCGGGATTTGAACCCGAGACCAATCGGTTAAAAGCCGAATGCTCTACCGCTGAGCTAGCGACCCGCAAAAACATTGTTACCGCACACAATTTCTAATAGTAGCACCCATCATTTCAAATAGCAAGTGTTTTTCAAAAAAAAGTTGCAGTCATGCGAACCAGCATCTCGCAAGTCGCTCCCGGCTGCAAATAAATCAAGTGTTCGCCAGTATTTAGGGCATTTCTAGGAGCCGTCCAAGGTTCCAAACAGTAAAAATCCTTGCCTTTGACAGTCCAGAAAACCAACTTCCCATAGCTGGAGTTGTAACTGACGGTGAGCCGCAAGCCCCGCGCCGCGTCAGTGACAGTAGCAGCAAGACCGGTCAGTTCGTCAAAGGAAACATCAATTTCATCCAGAGTCGGGTCAAAAACCCCTGTGAAATAACCTTTCTTGTGAGTGTGGTGATCTCTGTACTGCATCCCTGGAATCTCAAAGCGCAGATTTGTCTTGTCTGGAGCTAAAAAGTAAGGATGCAAGCCGCTAGCAAAGGGCATTGGTTCGTCACCAAGATTGGTGTATTCCTGCACAATTTCCAAAGAATTGCCTTTAATTTGATAAGTAAAAGCTAATTGGAAATCAAAGGGATAAACAGTCTGAGTTTTCTCGCTGCTGTTGAGTACCAGGGTAAGAGCCGCGCAACCCTCCGTAAATTGTTCCGTCGCCGTCCAAGGCAAATCGCGAGCAAAGCCGTGTTGTTTGAGCTGGCGCTCCACTCCCTTGTGGGTGTAAGTGTCGTCCGGCAGATTGCCACAGATGGGAAACAAGATGGGAATCCCGCCGCGTACAGTTAGAGCGGGATTGGCGAACCGTTCCGCGTCCAAGTAGAACATTTCTTTGCCTTCAACCAGCCAGCTAGTGGCAATACCGCCCCGTTCCGGCACAACTTCTAGGGTAGAGTTAGCGGTTTCGTCGGAGAGGATATAGGTTTTGTACTGCTTTTGCTTCAGCGCGATCGCAAACACATTTGTCATTGGTAGTAGGTCGTCGATCATTGGTTGTTAGTAAATCGGTCGTTAATAATTGGTCGCTGGTAGTTGATTTTCGCCCATTACCACCCTTTTGCTACCCCCGTCCCCACGTTCTCCGCTATAGGAGGCAGGGCGATGCGCTGCGAGCCGCGGTGGCTGCTTTTGCCGGGAACGACCCTGTTTGTCGGCTGCTCTTTGAGTGCGACTTTGAAAGATACATCGCCCCTTGGGGGAAGAGAGCTTTGGGGACTGAGTACCCCTCCCGAACTCGGAGATGGTGGCGAAATGAACGGTTCTTTGATGAATGGTTCTTTGGTAAACGGATCTGGTTCCCGGCTGGGATTTTGAGGTTTTGTGCGATGGACGCGCGGTGGCAAATCTTGACTCGGAGGCGGACTCGACGACCTAGCAGGCCCTGTCCCGTTCTGGAAAACTGAGGAGTTGTCCGGCTGTTTGGGCAAAGCCGGTACAGCGGGCAAAATCGGAGTAGGTTTGGGTTGTCCTGGGCCTGGCAGATTGGTTTCTCCTGTCGGGGGGACTGGGGAAGCCGACCCGGGCCCGTAGGTACCGTTTTGTGCTGCTCCTGGTAAGGTCGAATTTGGAGTTTTTGGCGCCAATGCGGGGTTGATTGGGGCTTCGAGAACCACAGAAGAGCGCATCGGTCGATCGAAAATACTAGAAATTTGCTCGACACGTTTGAGGATACGATCGCCCGCGGCTCCATTCACCACTTTGGGCTGAAACTTTTTCACCTCCACAGGCAAAAATTCTACCTTCATATTCCTGTCTTTGAGCGATACTTTCAGGACTGCGGTATCGTAATCGCTGCGAGCATTCGCGCCGAAGATAAAATTACCCAGCGAGTAAACTATCGGGCGACCCTTGTAAACTTCGGCACCTTGCAGGACATGGGGATGGTGTCCCACTACCAAATCTGCACCTTGATCGATCGTGAACCGAGCCAAATCTATCTGCCAGTCCCCGGGATAATCTGCCAATTCGACTCCCCAGTGGTAATTCACAATAATCCAGTCTACCTGACCTTTGAGAGCTCGAATATCCTCTGCCACCCGATTGTTACGGCGGGGGTTGGTGCCAGCCTTACCTTGGTCGGCAGCATGAAGGTCAGCATCGTAATAACCGAGGTACGCGATCCGCTGACCCTTAACCTCAATAATATCTGGACGCCTTGCTTCTTTGATATCTCTACCGGCTCCCAGATGCCCTATACCAGCATTATTTAGAGTATTTATAGTTTCCACCAGCCCCGGTTCCTCGTAATCCATAGCGTGGCTGTTTGCCAGATTGACAATATCCACTCCTCCTGCTGTTAATACTTTCACCGATTCTGGATCGGCTTTAAAATTTAATTGTTTTTTGCCAGAACCCAAGGTAGAGCGAGTCAGGGGGTTTTCTAGATTAACCATCGACACATCTGCTTGCCGGTACTCGTCCATATTGGCAAAAGCCCAATGGTAATCGTTGCCAGCAGATGCGGCGATCGCATCCGATAGATTCACATTTCCTCCGAACATCAGCGTTACGGTGGGGTCGTAGGGATTAGCAACCTGCTTTTGTTGCACTACAGGTACTAATTCTAAGGCCGCTTGCACCGCATCGGGACGTTTGGGAGGCGGCCCCGACATTACCGCTGCTTGCTGGTAAGCGGAGGCTGGAGACATTAGCCGTAGGGCTACAGCCTCGTGGTAGCTAACCCAACACCCTAAAATAAATGATGCCAGTGCCGAGCCCACTAGCAGTAGAGAACGATATGTTTTAAATTTAACCCAATCGACGACCAATAGGGAACGGTAACGCCGCTGGTTGCGGTTTGCCGGAGTCACAATTCGGACTGACTGTTTCCAGAGAATCTCTGGTTCCCCAGCCAAGCGCGCGTGAATTCGCACTCCTTCTACTGCTGGCGAGTTGAGTCTCCAGAGTTGGTGACAAATAAATTTAACTAAGCCTTCGCGGAGAGTGTTTGCCAGTAATGTATTCTCTGGTGCAAATCCGCGCTGGAATTCAACTAGGATTTGGACGCAGCCGGCCCCGGCCTGTTCGACGCGGGCATAAATCCCCTCGGGTCGCAGCAAGCTGTCAATCCAGTAATTCAGGGCCTGAAAGTTGCCCGATCGCGCTAGCTCCAAGATAGACGGCTGCGACCAATTTTCTGCATATACCATCAATTAGCCTCCTTAACACGTTCGAGCGATGATTTCAATTTGTTTTGAACGGAACTACAATTTTTTTTAGCTTAACCGCCACTTCGCTGCCCGTTTTGAAGCTAGTTGTTGGTTGCCACCATTTTCTACATTTAGGTGATGCCTGCTGTCAGTGATTTTTATCACATTTTGGTATCGGGATTGGCGATTTTTGATTTTTGATTTGGGATTTGACATTTTAGATCGAGTCAACCGGCTGCCGGCTAGCGCTCAAACTAACGTCCAAATTTGAGAGTTCCCTAGTAGGTATCTGCAAAAAACCAAGTCAAGAACCTGGATCCTGCCTGTTCCACAATAATTATTGGAGTTCCCTAGCGACTTGAGACAGAAGACTCTCAAGGGATATATGAAATTGAGATTTTCCAATTTTAGCGGTAATTGCGGGCGATCGCGATCGACAAAACAGATGCTGCTAGGGGTGCGAACTCCTACAAGGCGTGTCAACAACCCGCTAAGTAGTATTCAGTCTGCTGGCGATCGAGTCAGTTCGATTTATAGTTTACAATTGGGGAAATTTTCGTTCTCTAACTTCTAGGGAATAATCTCGGACAGCTTGGGTAATTGTCGATCGCAAATTGACGTAAGCTTTCGCAAAAGGCGGTTGTTTTTCCGAAAGTCCCAACAAATCGGAAGTAACCAAAACTTGTCCGTCGCAGTGCGGCCCCGCGCCGATACCAATGGTGGGAATAGTTAGTTTTTGGGTAATTTGAGCCGCTAAGTCTGGGGGAATGTGTTCTAGGACGATCGCAAAGGCACCGGCTTCTTGAAGTGCGATCGACTCTGCGAGAATGCGATCGGCAGATTCGGCTGTTTTGCCTTGTTTTTTGTAACCGAGTTGGTGTACCGACTGGGGAGTTAAACCAACGTGTCCCATCACCGGAATGCCGGCGGATGTTAGGTGCGAAACGGTGGCCGCCATTGCTGGATATCCGCCTTCCAATTTTACAGCTTGAGCGCCGGTTTCTTTCAAAACTCTCCCGGCCGAGTGCATGGCTTGTTGGGAACTTTCCTGGTAAGTCAAAAACGGCAAATCCACAACAACTAATGCTTGTTTGACTCCGCGACGGACTGCTTTAGCGTGGTGCAGCATTTCATCGAGGGTTAGGGGTAGCGTAGTTTCGTAGCCCAATATTGGCATGGCGAGGGAATCGCCGACGAGGATGATGTCAGTGCCTGCTTGGTCTAGTAGTTGGGCGATCGCATAATCATAACCGGTCAGCGCCACAATTCGGCGCCCTTGCTGTTTCCACTGAATCAGTTGATGTGTAGTTACTGCCATTTGATTGCAAAAATATCTAGCCTTTTTTAGATAGATGAACTATGTCTGGTAATGGCTAATGGCTAATGGGGAGGAAAGGTTTTGAACCACAAGTTTTTCGGTGATTGCCGATTACCTTTTTTCATTACCTATTAACTTTTATCCGATTACCTATTCCTCAAGCTTACCAGGAAAAATTAGTTGAAAGCCGGAGCCCCGAGCGGGAGAAATTTAAAACAGATGATTCATTACTCCAATTCTCGGACTTCCAGGTAGAGGTCAACGGGTGCATCTGGCGCAAGGAAGAGGGCTCTCGCATGACCGCATATAAGTTATTAGTTATCATCTCCTATTTTCTGCGGTCATGCGAGAGCCCCTACGGATATATTCGCTTGCATTGAGATGCACCCGAGGTCAACTGTCAACTGTCAACTGTCAACTGAATGAACTCATATTTCGCTCGAACTGTTAGATGAATTGTCGATCGCCAATTTTTGCCTAGTCTCGCTCGAACGCCTCGCAGCATCCGCTAATTTCAAAGCGTACAAACTACTGGTATTCTTGACGTACAACGGCGTACCGTTTAACAAACAGTCTAACACCATATCGGTATCCTTAGCAAACAAACCGCGCCGCGTTCCTACTGGGATAGTCTGCCGATTTTCTCCCTGAATCAATTGACCGGATTCGGGAGTAAAAATCAGGGTTCCGGCTTCTCCGTAGATAGTAAAAATGTTTTCTGATTGCCAAAAAGTCTCTCCTTTTCCGTAAACAGCTTCAGCGACAACACCATTGGTAAAACGCAACTGTGCGTTGCACAAACAAGCTTTGTAGAAATCCGGCTGAGTGTCCCAAAATTGAGTTTGACAGTTAACGGTTCCCACTTCTCCGAACAAATCAGTAAATCGGTGCAGTCGAGAAATTGCCCCGATTAAGGGAAAGCCAAATAGGGAATGCTGAAAAGTCCAGCGCTGCGCTACGGTACGCTGAGGGGTAATAGTAACGTAGCGGGCATAAAAAACTTTACCGATTAATGGTAAGGATTCTTTGATTGAGGAGTGCAAACCGCCTAAGAGTTCGATGTGTTCGATGTGGAGGAGTTTTTGCTTTTGGGCGGCAAGGGCGATCGCCCTTTCGGCCTCAGATACGTCTAAAGATAGAGGATATTCGACCACAACGTGCTTGTTATTTTCCAACGCCGCGAGGACGATCGCCCCGTGATCCCGGTTCACAGTACAGACAATTACCAAATCTAAATCGTCTCTTTCTACCAGCTTGCGCCAAGAAACCTCAGCCTCGGCGCCGAATGTTTGACAAAATGCTGCGGTTTTATCCGGGTTGCGGCCCGCCACTGTTACTAAGTGCGATCGGGCGTCAGCTACCAGCGTCTCGGCCCTCAACTTAGCCGCAAAACCAGTACCCACAATCCCCACGCGAAGGGGAGCATTTACTGCAAAACCAATGCCAGTATTAATTTGAGTCATAGGATTTTAGATTTTAGATTTTAGTATAGTTAAAGATTTGCACCCAAGTCTGGCGCGGTATATCGCAACCGCCACATCGGCCGCGGACATCAATAATCTCATGAACAAAGCCCATATCAGTTAAGCATAAATGGTTTGATGCCCGTACTGTGCAACTGTCATAAGAGGGCGGGCACGGGGGCACAGCCCCTACCACAGGTCAACTGTCAAGCGGTCAACTAGGAGGGCGGGCACGGGGACACCGCCCCTACCACAGGTCAACTGTCCACTGTCCACGGCTGCGGGGACAAATTCCAGCAAGTCTCGCTGAAAGTCGAGGACACACCCCATAGCAAAATCGGATTTTTTGGTTGTCGGGTTCAAAACAGGATTTTTTTCCGCAATCGGGTTATTTGGCGTAAGTCTTGCGGCAACAGTATCACACGGCTGAGCCCAACATAGGTATAAGTAATCAAGATGAAATTAGAAAAAGTTATAACTAATCCCATTCAAATTTTTTGTAAATAAGTGTTGCAAGCTTACTTCTTTCCCCTACTATCATAAAGGGAACGAACCTAGAAGCTAACCTCAAAGCTAATAGAGCCTTGAAGTTTGCATTAGGAAAACTTATCAATATTGTTGAATTTTTGAGAGGATTTAGTGCATGGCAACTTACAAAGTTACCCTCATCAGCGAAGCCGAAGGAATCAACCAGACCATTGACGTTGATGACGATACTTACATTCTTGATGCAGCAGAAGAAGCAGGACTCGACCTCCCGTATTCTTGCCGCGCTGGAGCTTGCTCCACCTGCGCCGGCAAAATTACTGCTGGCGAAATTGACCAATCTGACCAATCTTTCTTGGATGACGACCAAATCGAAGCCGGATTTGTTCTGACCTGTGTCGCTTATCCTAAGTCTGATTGTACGATCGAAACTCACCAAGAAGAATCCCTCTACTAATAAAGGATTCACAGGCGCGATGCGCTAATTGACCCGGTTTCTTGTTTGCGTAATTGAGCTGTTTCAGCTTAATTACGTTCAGAAACTGGGTTTTTGTGTTGAAAGATGGCGATCGAAGATCCGACGTGCGGTTGAAATCGCCCGGTTTTCTTGTCCCAAGCGTGTTGTCTTATAAACCAATATGCTTGGGTTAACACTGTTTATCGCCCGGAGATCCCCCTAAATCCCCCTTAAGAAGGGGGACTTTGAGAAGATTCTTGTTCCCCCTTTTTTAAGGGGGGTTAGGCAGGGTGGATTTATTGTGCGGAGAGAGGTACGTAGTTGGGCTTTAGCCCTCTTTAGACGTATAGATAAAGAGGGCTAAAGCCCAACTACGTACCTTTATCCTTAGTTTCTAATTTCTTATCCCGACAATAAAACCACCCTGCTTTTTAAGGGGGGGGTTAGGGGGGATCTGTCTTAACCCAAGCGTATTGTCTTATAAACTATTCCCGCCAAAATGTAATGGAATCGTTGAGGGGCACAACTTGAGCGCCGGGAAAATAAAAACTCAGAATTCGATCGCCATTCCAGCCTAAATTAGCTAAATTGTAAGAACCAGTTTGACTCATTCCCACCCCGTGTCCGAAACCGCCTCCGACAAACGCATAACCGTTGAGAGTTTTGTCAGGATTGTAAATCGGTTCGAGGTAAAACAGCGTGCTAATCGGCGGATAAAAAGCATTGCGAATCTCATCTTTATCGATATCGATGGGGCCTAAATCAGTTTGTACCTTCATTTGCAAAACTCGACCGGCGGCCGAGCGTTGCACCACTTCAACTTTTGTGAGAGTTTTAAAATTAGCTAGCGGGTGCTTTTTCTTCTGAAGATACTGCCGCAGAAATCCACCAATCGATGTCAGCGAGACTTGTTCGCGCCAGCGGAAGGTTTCTTCTTTTTCCTCATTAAACCCTGCTTTGAGAGTCATAAAGCGGCGGAAGTTGGTTTCGTCAGACAAGCTCTGCTTTGTCAAGTCCCAGAGGTTTTTGGGGGAATCGACGATCGATCGCAAATATGGACGTTCTGGGCCGTGCCACACATCGCCGAAAGTTGCCGTTACGCCGCCGCTAGACGCTGAATAGAGCGCGTCTACGAGCTGATTTTCGTAAGTTAGGACTAAACCTGCTGTTTGGGCGATCGCGCGATCGCTCTGCGGGAAAACTTCGGTCAAACCTTTATAAACTTGACAGTTAACATCAGCGCACAACTCGTAATTATCCACAGCAAACCGGCGCAAATTTCTCAGCGCATAAGTTCTCGCCAAAATAGTTTGAGCGACAATCGAAGCGTAGGGCGAAAAAGCACCAATTTCGTGAGGAACAACTCCCCGCAAATAAGTTTCGGTCGGCACATTATTGACTAAAGTATAAGTACCGTAAGAATTTTTTTGTAAGTGCAAACTGCCACCGTAACGGCGAGTTTGTTGAATAGCTTTTTCTGGATCGATAGCTGTCGCCTCTTGGGTAGTTTGTTCCAATACCTCAATTACATTTTTCCCCGCCGTCACATCCAACTCATTGCGGTTGAAACGAAAGCCATTTAAAACCCAAAAGGTTTGAGGTATTTGTTTAAAAACTTTCGTATCTAAAAAAGCAGTTTTATTACCTTGAGCTTGCAAACTTTGCAACAGCCAGCGCCGCACCAAAGGAGAATTGTAAGTATCTCTTTTCGCCCAAACTTGCCAGCGCAAAGGTTGAGCAATTTCCACATCAATGCCCTTAGCGCGCCACTGATTGGCGCTATCTTCTGCACTCTCGAAACTGCGGTGGGAGCTCAGAACAACTCGTTCTTCTACTAATGGCGCTTCCAGAGGTTTATTGGCTATTTCTAGCTTGATGCTAGCGGCAGTTTTGGTTTCTATGCCTTGAGGAGTTTTGTAACTCAATGTTAAGCTGTCACCCGGTAATGCTTTCAGCGTGAGTTTATCGGTTGGTTTAGTGCCAAAGCGCTGCACGACGCCGATTTTGATGACTCTATTTTGGGGAGTTTGGGCGTATCCAGCAGCGCTGAAAACGGGCAACAGGCACAATGCGGCGAAAACAGTGCTAGAAATGCAGCTAAACCATTTGTAATTGGGAGTTGGAGGTGCTTGAGCGAACACGGTTATCTATCTCCCGATAGTTGAAATTTGGGGATTTTTCATTGTACGTTAGCACATTTGGCGGCTGCGGAGAGCGGAATTCCCCAAGATAGGCTGGTTTGGTTGCGAGAATTCTCCTCATGTAAGCGTGTCATTGCGAGCTCACGAGCGTTGCAATCGCAAAAGGCGTGTCAACAATCGCGTTAAACCCGAAGTCCGGCAAGGGTTGAAACCCCTGCCTCAAAGCTGAAGTCCTCTGAAGAGGACTGATGATTTCTTTAGTCCTCATAGCGAGGACTTTCGCTATTAGACAGGGGTTTTAACCCCTGGCGGTCTTTCGGGTTAAGCGGTCTTTCGGCTTAAGTTCACACTAATAGACAATGACGTTTCCCTACCCCAGCATCTGTACTTCACTCAACTAACAACCGGAATAATAGTCGTAGGGTGCGCCGCCTGAGAAAATCCCTAAAAAAGAGCAACTTTTCGAGTAGCGACGCACCTTCCAAAATAGTTGTGTCCTGGTGAAACCGGGTTTCTTGCGTGATTTCTCGCTACTCAACACAAAATTTCGTAGAAACCCGGTTTCTAGCCTCCCATGAGAAGCCCTGAAACTATCCAACCTTCAGGAACTGGTTTTTCACATACTCGATGAATACAGGCTGGAGTGTGAAAAGCGTTTTCTCACCTTGTTTCACTTTTTCAATTAATAAACGCCGTCCCAAGGATTGCACAGCTTGTAATAAGGCTGACGGGGATAATTCGAGATTGGCTGAAATTTTTGATATTTCAACTGGTTCGGCTTCACTAGCTAACCAGGATATCACTTGTTTTTCTGATTCAGATAGGCGATCGCACTGCTGGTGCAGCAGAGACTCTAAATCACCTAAAAATAGGGTATCATAGGAGAGAAACTCGGAAACGCTGCCGCCGAATAAATCTTGAATCATAGTTGCAATTATATTTAACCAGAGGGGATTGCCTCGGTAAAGGTCAATCAGTTGTGACCATTTCTCTTCTTCTGCTAATCTTTTTTCTCTGAATATTTCCCCTGCTTCCGCGCCCAAACCGTTGAGTTGCAGCGATTTACAGGGGCGGTTTTCGCCTTCTAGGGCGGCAATTTCTCTGGGTTTTTCCCAACTGAGGAGAATTAAGCAACTGTTGTGGGATGATTCTGCTAGTTGTTTGAAGAATGTGCCGTAATTTTCATAGCCCGGTTGGTAGTGGCCTGCGAGTTGTCGAGGAGTGAAAATCGTTTGTAGGTCATCGAGGATGATGAGACAGCGGGATGAACGCAAATGCTCAATAAGTGAGGGCAATTCGATTTCTTGTTGCTGGGAGACGAATTTAATTAAGTTTGTTTGGAGGGTTTTCAGTGTTGGACAATTGCGGAGGCTGCGGTAAATAATATAATCGAATTCGTGTTGAATTTCTGGGATTAGTTGGAGAGTTAGGGCGGTTTTACCAATGCCGGATAAGCCGTTGAGGGTGGTGAGTTCGGATGTGCGATTATAGAATAAGTTGGGTTCTGGTGTATCGGATAAGTCTAGTCGCTGTTTGGGCTGAGTTTTGCTAGAGGTTTCCTGATTTTGCTTTTTTAAGTTTGGGGTTTCTAAGGATTCAGGATTGTTTCCACATACCTTGAACTTACCAACTTGTGCATTGTCGCCAAAATGTGATGAAACTATGGACAATTGCCATCGTTCCACTGTGTATCGAAAATTAGATTGATTGATATCTTCGCCTAATGTTTCTGATAAAAGCTTCCATAATTTTGAGGCGACCTTTTTAACATGAGCTTCGCTACGGTAGCAAGTTTTGGCAATCTCTGGATATTTCTGGCGCTGCCAAGTACCACGCAATATACCTTCTTGTAGATTATCGAGGTGTTTTCCGGTTTGGGAGAATATGATGTCGTCAGCCAATTTTAAGACTTCTTGAACTTCCATAGGTGTTGTAGGCAGGTTGGTTTTGCCTATTCTATCCTACTTTATCCTACTGTTTAATACTTTGGCAACTTAATCCTACTATTTGTTACTGATTCACGGCCACTAAAATCAAATAAATCAATACTAAATGCTACGCAATATTAATAGACAAAAATTATAAAATCAGACATAATGACAATTATACAGTTATAAAATAATTCCTTCCAGTCAAGCTATAGCGGTGCGCTATGCAGGTAAAAGTTGAAAAATATTAACTTCAGTCAGCATATCTGACCTGCAAGATATAACACCCTTAAATACACTAGGGAGGAGAAAGGCATGAGTATAAGTACGGGAAACAACGTACAGAGACAAAATGATAAAGTTCTTGTAATAGACAAACCAGAACCTATACTCGTTACCAAAAAGGTCGTGAAATTTGGTTCTTATGTTTATCAATTTCGCAATGTTACTGGATTTGGATTTGCAAATGTCAAAACACCTTATAAAGTCCATCCTTTAGTTATCTTAATATTGCTTATTTTGGGCGCTATTTTAGTTAACCAAAGCGATCAAACTCTACAACAAAGTGGAATAGCAATCTCTGTATTAGGATGTGGTGGAGTTATTGACAACTTGATGCAGCCGAAGCGAATAGGACTTGAATTATACGTAAATTCTGGAGACAATGTGATATTTGTCACAGCAGATAAATCAGGCGTCAGAGATGTGATTTCACAGTTATGCGAATTTATGGAGAGTGACACAGAAGATATCAAGGTAATTAATATTAACCAAACTCATGCCACAATAGGTGTTGGCTATGCTGAGCAATTGCAATCTGGACAAATAGGTGGCCAAATAGATAACAGACAACAATAGTTAATTCTTAATACGGAGATATTATGTCAGAACGTAAAATAAATCTCGACCAAAGTCAGGCTTCAATAGGTGTTGGCTACAGTGAGAAAGTAGAGGCCGAGCAAATAGGTGGAACTATTAACAATTACTCACCGGAACAAAGGCAAACTCTTGCCGATGCAGCCAAAGAAATCCAGGAGCTTTTAGATCAGTTATCTCAGACTTACTCAACAAAAACGTATGTCGAGAAACACGAAGTTGCTACAAAAGCTATGGAAGAAATTCAAAAAAAGCCCGATGTGAAGAAAAAGGTACTTAAAGCTTTGAAAGCAGGTGGAGTAGCCGCACTAATGGAACTTACAAATAATCCGGTTGTGAAAATTCTGACTCCAATGCTTGAAAGTTTATTAGAAGAAAGTAAGTAAGCCTTATTATCCAGATTTTAGAAAAAGTGCGATCGCCCATCATCTCCCAACTTGTGAAAAGGGCGATCGCCCTTTCAACATCAACTATTCAAACTAGCTCTGACATTCTCAGTCGCCCTTCTACAGGCTCATACTCATCTTCTAAAAGCCAATACTGCGCCTCATCATAACTCTGACTAGAAAACACAACTTTATAACCCTCAGCCGGATCGTAAATCCGACAATTTCCCTCAGCATCACTTAGTAACAAAAGCAGATAAGGCGGTGAAAGATTTGGATCGATCCATACCTCTGTAAACTGCCAGTTATTCTTTACTAGGTCTGCTTCTAGGCGTAACGTGGTATCTGTTTTCTGCATCAACTTTTATCTCTCCGTAATAAAGTAAAAGACGGCTACCATCCGGGTCAACTCTATAACCAATTGATTCAACAAAAAACATACCATAACGATCGTAGCCCCGAATCGTACCTGTAAAGTCTCCATCTTCTATTATGGCTTGAGCTACCTGATTCATCGTAGGTTCATCGTTAAAAATATGAGCAGCACGTCCTTTATTTAGCAATCTTCTCATTTGTGGCGTGTCTGGCAGGTGTTTAGCAATGTGCCGGCTGTCAAGGGTGATTTGGCGCTTAATTCCACTCATCAATTAATTGAATCGCATACAAGTATCATTAAATCACGCGATCGCCCTTACATCCCAAATTGTCAAAAAGCGCGATCGCCTTTACTCAGGCAAAGTCAAAATAGTTGTAGCCTCAGCCAAGAGTTTACACTTGACTTTATTGTTTTCCCCCTCAATAAGACAATGAGCTGGATTATCCTGCAAGGGATCGTGGCGGATAATGAAACCTAAAGAACGGGCATATCCTGCTACCAACACACCCACTTTTGTAGTGTCAGGATTTCTCGCACGGGCTAAAACTTCCTGGGGAGTTGTTAGCCTCGCTAACTCAACTGAGATACTGTTATCAGGTTTTCCTCTAACCTGGAAAGCAACTGATTTTACAGTACCATCCTCATAAAGATGTACATGAGGAATCCGACGATAAAGAATATCATTGTCTGCAATTTCTTCTAGCATTATCTCATCCTGACTTATGGAATCAATAGCTGAGACACCACATTCAGGACTTCAGATAATGATACCTCGTTTTTCTCCTCAAATTTTCTCTCGTTTCCTTCTCCCTTAATTAGTAGATAGCTGAAACTCATATCAGGTTTAATTTCCACTTCTAGATTGCCGTATGGGCTTCGCCATTCCAGTTGTAGGCTACCATTAGCAATTGGTGCTGCATCATAGGGTAAAATTAGATCGCCAACTAAAGGCGAAAGAGAGTATTTGATATGAATAAGCAACTGACAGGCTTTTACAAAAGCAACGGGCGAAACTGCTAATGCACCATAAGAATCCCAGTCAGGTTCTAGTTGGGCAAGTTGCGTCAAGCGCTCTAATATGGGATCTAACGAAACATCAGTTAATGTTGCTTGAGACATGGCTTTTATACGATAATATTTTCTATTATACTATGGTTTTTGTAGGGTGCGTCAGGGCTAAATGTGACGACCACAGACTAAACATTTTTCCCCTGACGCACCCTACGGTTAGTTAGTTATTTGGTAAGGTGCGTTGCTATTAGATTGTCGCTATTAGTTGAGGGATTGTCGATCGCGACACACCCTACAGCTACAGTAAATATTGGGTAAGGTGCGTCGCTATTAGATTATTAGGTTCGTAGTGAGGACTTCAGTCCTCTAATTTGGAAAAGGACTGAAGTCCTCACTACGAACCTATCTTAATTTTAGGTAATTTAACGGAAACGATATCACTTACTGGCTTGCTGCTTCCAATATTGACAGGCCGCATAGGCCAAGGTGACAGCGCCGGTCACAATGGAGGCTTCATCCACCTCAAACTGCGGGTGGTGGAGGGGATAGTTCGGTTTGTCAGGCAGTCCCACTCCCAAGCGAAACATCGTTCCCGGTGCGTGTTCTAGATACATTGAAAAATCTTCCGCGCCGAGGGATGGTTCTGGTAAAATCTGAACGCGCGATCGCCCTAAAGCTTCTAAAGCCGCAGTTTCGACTAATTGCGTCAGTTTTGGGTCGTTTTGGACTCCGGGCACGCCGCGCTTGTAGGTGAGTTCGTACTTAGCGCCGTAAGTCTCGCAGACGCTGGAGACAATTTGTTCGATCCAAGCCGGCAGTTTTTCGTGGGTTTCTGGATGCAGCGATCGCACGGTTCCCAATAATTTTACGCGATCGGCAATCACATTCGGCGCGCGTCCGCCGCTAATTTGCCCGATCGTCAAAACCACAGGCCTCAAAGGATTTTGCGTGCGGCTGATCGCCTGTTGCAAAGTAGTAATTATCTGAGAAGCAATCCAAATTGCATCGATCGCCTCGTGAGGGCGCGCACCGTGGCCGGATTCGCCAATTACAATCACTTCTAGGTCATCTGCCGCCGCCGTCAGGGCCCCGTGGCGGATACCGATACAACCGCCCGGAATCGTCGGAAAAACGTGCACTCCGATGATGCCATCAACATCTTGCATCGCCCCATCTGCTACCATCCAGCGAGCACCTTGGGCAATCTCTTCCGCCGGCTGAAACAAGAAACGGACGTTACCGGGAAGTTTTTCTTTTAACTCAGACAATATCATCGCTGCGCCCAAACCAACCGTAGTGTGGATATCGTGGCCGCAGGCGTGCATCACTCCTTCGTTGCGCGAGGCAAATTCTAAGTGAGTGCGTTCTTGAATCGGTAAAGCGTCCATATCGGTGCGAATTGCTAGCCACCGGGACTCGCTGCTGTTACCTTTGAGTTCGCCGAGGACTCCTGTTTTGCCTATTCCTTCGATCGCGCGGACTCCGCTGGAAGCGAGCACTCCGGCTACGTAGGCGGCGGTTTGATATTCTTGGCCGCTGAGTTCGGGGTGCGAGTGGATGTGGCGGCGAATTTCGATTAAGCGGGGTGCGAGGGTGGCTGCTAGTTCTTGGATGCGGGCAAGCATGGATTTGTTGGGGAGAGTTTTGATTTACTAGGGTAACGTAAATGCTTGGGTGTGACACTGAGATTTGTTTTTATTAACCGCAGAGGGCGCAGAGTACGCAGAGAGAAGAGGGAAAAGAGAGTTAGGTAGAGATGGGGAATAAGAGTCTATATTGTAGGTTTGAATGCAGTTTTTTAGTTGAGAATATTTTCTATGATTAGTTTTGGATTGTGGAATTTGTTTATTATCATTGCAGTTGCTTTTTTTCTCAATCGTAATTGGCGATTAGGCCAGGACAAAAAAGTATGGCAAAATTCTTTATTTTTAAAACATCCTTCTATCCAAAAGTTGAGGTATTTTTTTTCTAAACCTATCGTTAACTTTATTTGCCAAGCAGTGGTTGTATTAATTCTCACCAGATTCCTCTGTTATACAGGTTGGCTGGTTTACGATCTAACTCATCGGCCAGAACCGCCTTACTGGGATTTTAAGTGGTTTTATGTAGCGGCTAAGTTAGCACACCAGCATTTGAGTCCGTTTAATGTCGAGGTATTTAACAGCGGTTTCTGTAGCATCACAAAAGTGTGCGGGTTGATTCCATCCTTTGTGTATCCACCTAATATCATTCCTCTGCTATGGTTTCTCGGTTATTTCCCGATGAAGACTGCATTCACAATCTGGATTGTACTGCATCCGATCGCAATAGCATTAGTTTTATGGGGAGCAAATATTCTGTTGGAGTCGCAGTCACGAGCTTTGAGAACTATTTGCAGTATATCAATTGTATTGCTCTACGGTTTCGTCTTCGACCTGCAAGTTGGCAATGTGGCAACTTTTATTGCCCTGATGCTGTTGTGGATGTTTATTTTTGCCAGTAAAAATCAGGATATACCTGCGGGAATCTTATTGGGAACTGCCCTGTTTAAACCAACCTTAGTTATCTTTTTTATTCCTTATTTTTTAATCAAAAGACGGTTTAAGCTAGTTTTTATCTCGATATTCACGGTAATTTTTCTAGCATTTATCGGTCTAGCTGTAACGGGCAATTCCTTAACAGGATTTCTACAGGATGCGATTCGCGGTTTTCCACTGTGGTTGAACGATTCATCAAATAATGCTTATATTTCTATGAGTCGCATCGATTTAAGGGTTTTGGGGCCGAGATTTTTCGCGCACAGTCCGTTAGTTGCTAAGCTATTTTCTGACTTGATTGTTCTGTTGTTAATTGGTTTAGTGAGTTGGTATTTTTACAAAGAACAATCTCGCACTGCTTGGTCAAAAAGTATTTACTTGTCTGAAATGGTGCTAATTTCCTGTTTGAGTATTGCGATTAACTATTCACAGCCCACCAGTTTGGTGATGTTAGCACCTGCGGTTGTGTTTTTGCTGAATGATTTATGTTTTCAGATTAAACATTGTGCTTTTTCTCGGCAAAGAATGTCTGTTTGGTTGTTAGGAGTTGGCTGTCTTTTCGTGCAAACAGCGGTGGTTCATCGCTGGCTGTTAGTCTTTCTCGGGAAGCGGTGGAATTGGAAAGCGGGAGAATTGCCTTATATCTTGAAAGTCACTATTTTTTCGTTGCCGAGTTATGCGATTTTAGGAATTACCTTAACTGTTTTAGTCTTGGCGATTACGTCTTTTCGCAAAACAGAAGTCTAGGTTCGTAGTGCGGACTTGAGTCCGCAAAGATTAAGAAGGACTGAAGTCCTCATACCATTTTTCTTTCTCCGCTGCATGGAATAGATCCTTTACCGGAAAGGATTTTAGGCGAACCAGGTCGTGGACCTTCATAGTGAATTGGTATAAGCC
>RDYN01000130.1:0-3862 GCA_004293365.1 Oscillatoriales cyanobacterium
TGCTTTCTCTCGGTGGCAAAAGTCTGTCATAACTTTAAAAAAATGGTATTAGTCGTAAGGTGCGCATTGCGCACCCTACAGATATGGCGTACAACTTATCAAACAGTCGTAAGGTGCTCATTGCGCACCCTACAGATATGGCGTACAACTTATCAAATAATCTCGTCCGGGTTAATGCCCCGATCGCGCAAATATTCAGCTAGGCGATCGGCCCGTTGACGTTCGCGATCGGCGCGATCGCGTTCTGCTGTTATCTGTTCTACACCCCACAAAAGCAAATTTCCTGCTTCATCCCACCAGCGCAACCAATAACCTGTACGCTGTTCTTTCTCCCCCCGCCAAGTTCCCAAATACAAACCAAAATCTGCTATCCAATGGCGACCTTCCTCATCAGGAAATTTTAGTTCATATTTGCCATTTTGCTGCAAGCGATATACTTCCAGCAATCCACATTCTGGATCGAAAATGATGTAAGTTGGCACTTGCAGAATTTGTTCGTAAAAAAACCACTTTCCGGGCGGGAAAGTACGTCTAATAGAATATTCCTCACCGTCTGTTTCCGACCAAAACTCCATCACAATGGTTGGGATTTCTCCTTCCAAGTTTGGGGTGTAGCTTTTGCGGTCTCTTCTCGATTCTACCGGGAGTACCGAAGGTACATAAACCCAATCTGGTGCTTTGATGACTAACTCGCCGTTGACAGTAGCGCAAATGCCAAAGTTGCTAGCAATCAGCATGAGTGGGCCGATTAATCCTCTCTATTCTAAGATTTCTCGCAGCGCTCCAACAATTAGCGGTTGACCTGTATTCTCCACTGGTTTTTCTTCTAATTGGAAGTCATCTGGCAACTTCTCCCAAGTTACGGTCATTGCTACCGTTTTTTGTTTTGGGTTATCTTGAGTCGCGACCATGACTTTACTTTCTAAAGTTTGATAGCTCATTATAACATACCGTCAGTTGTGCATTCATTGGTGTCAATAATCGCCTAAAAACCTTTGGATCTCTAGTTGGGTATCGAAGTCTATATCCCCCTAAATCCCCCTTAAAAAGGGGGACTTTGACGCTGACTATTGTCCCCCCCTTATTTAAGGGGGATTAGGGGGGATCTAGCCTAGTCGCAAGCTGCAAATTATATGCTACCCATAGGTAATCGTAAACTTTATGCTGCCATAAGTAAGGTTCGTAGTGCGGACTTCAGTCCGCAGATTTAGAGCGGACTGAAGTCCGCACTACGAACTGTTTTTGTGATAGCGATTTATTGGACATGACATGAATTACCTTGTACAATTAATGTCACAAAATGCGGAAAAGAAACATGAAGTTTTTACATTTAACAGTAGGATTATCAAGTTTGCTAATATCCCTCATTTCAACTAGCCATTTGCTGGCATCCTCTACAATTACAATTGCTCAAAACTCACAAATTGACGAGCCGTTTTGCTACATGAAAACTCCCGACGGTAAAACAGTAGACTTGGGTAAATTGTGCGAAAAACCGCCCGCTTCGGGAAGTTCCCAAACTTGCATTGCTGGTGCAAACATGGCGGCAAAAGTATCAATTGTCCAGGCAAATTATGATGGAAAAATTTTTAGCGGTAAAGTGTTCAATCAAGGCTGCAAAACAATCAAGAATGTGAAAGTTAATTATGAAGTTTTGGACGAGTCAGGTAATTTGATTGACAACGGATTTATCGACACTCAACCAGCTACTCTTGCACCCGGAGAGTCAGCCGCCTTTCGGGGCGCAGTTGTTGCGGGGGCTAAGGTGCAGGCGACTCATGCAGATGCTCAGGAATGATTGTCGAGTGTTTAGCCGATCGCTGCTATCATATTCTGGCTCAGATATCTCTATAGGTTACGCAGAGATCCCCCTAAATCCCCCTTAAGAAGGGGGACTTTGAGAAGAATCTTGTCCCCCCCTTGGGAAGGGGGGTTAGGGGGGATCTCCGGGTTTCAAAATACCCTATGGGGGATCGAAATGCGTTAACCCTAATCTCTAAAAACAGAACTTGCAGGGGTAAAATATCTTGAAAACTCGATCGACATACTGGCAAATCTTACCCTACCTCCGTCCCCAAAAACAAACCATCGGTAAAGCACTAGCTTGTACCGTAGTATTTACCATATTTTGGCCGATAATCGCGTGGCTGGTGGGCGAAACAGCCAAATTTATAGGAAAAGGAGATTTACAAGGATTCGCGCAAATTGCGGCACTCAGCGCAGTTATATTTTTGATTCGCGGTACAGCCCAGTACGGTCAAGATACGCTGATGGCAAAAGCAGCCTTGACTATTGCTTTAGAAATCCGCAAAAAAGTCTACTCCCACCTCCAAAAACTCGATATCGGCTACTTTGAAACCGCAAAAACCGGAGACTTATCCTACCGTCTCACCGAAGATATTGACCGGATTGGCGAAGTCGTAAATAAATTTTTTCATCAGTTTATTCCCTGTGTGTTGCAGCTAATTGCTGTCATGGGATATATGATTTATCTCAACTGGCAATTGACCTTGGGTGCATTAATTATTGCACCGTTGATGGCTATCTTAATTGGCTGGTTTGGCGAAAGACTGCTGAGTTATTCGCGCCAAAGTCAAAATCGCATTTCCGATTTATCAGCTTTGCTAACAGAAGTATTCAGCGGCATTCGTTTAATCAAAGCATTTGTGGCTGAAGATTACGAAATTGCTCGCTTTGCAGAAGAAGCGGAACAAAACCGTCGCGCTAAGTATTTGTCGGAAAGAGTAAAAGCTCTTCAGTTCGTGGTAGTTGGCTTTCTGGAAGCGATGAGCGTGATTTTGCTGTTTTTCCTGGGTGGTTGGCAAATTGCCCAAGGAAACCTTACTGGTACTCAATTTATCAGTTATATTGCCGGAGTAGCGCTGTTAATTGACCCGATCGCAATTACCACTGCAAATTACGGCGATTTTAAGCAGGGAGAGGCTTCTAGCGATCGCATTTTTGAACTATTAGCCATTGTACCCGCAATCGTCGAAAAGCCGGGGGCGATCGAACTTCCCCACGTTACGGGAAAAGTTGAATACCGGAACATTAATTTTGCCTATAATTCGGAAACACCGATTTTGCAAAATATGAGTTTGCTGGTGCTTCCGGGAGAAATGATCGCTCTCGTGGGTGCATCTGGCGCGGGGAAAACTACGTTAGTAAACTTGTTACCCAGATTTTACGATCCGCAAGCCGGACAGATTTTAATTGATGGGATTGATATTCAAGATGTGACATTAAATACGCTGCGGCGGCAAATTGGAATTGTGCCGCAGGAAACCATTTTATTTTCGGGTACAATTGCTCAAAATATTGCTTTTGGTCAGTCTTATTATGAACTAAAAGATGTTGAAAAAGCGGCGCAAATTGCCAACGCCCATCAATTTATCAGCGAGTTTCCCGACGGTTATCAAACTTGGGTTGGGGAAAGGGGTGTCAACTTATCTGGTGGCCAAAAACAAAGAATTGCGATCGCCCGTGCAGTTTTGCTAGATCCCCGAATTCTGATCCTCGATGAAGCGACATCGGCGCTAGATTCGGAGTCGGAAGCTTTGGTGCAGGAGGCCTTGGAAAGATTGATGCGCGATCGGACTGTATTTATTATTGCACACCGCTTGGCGACTGTGCGGAAAGCTGACAGAATTTTGGTATTGGAAAAAGGTAGAATCATGGAATCTGGTACTCATGAGGAGTTGTTGGAAAAGGGCGATCGATACGCTCGTTATTACGCTCAGCAATTTAGTCAGTAAAGTATCTTAGAAACCGGGTTTTTGGCCGAATCTACTAGACACAACGAAGTATTATCGAAAAAACCCGGTTTCTGACTACCCGTGCGCACTTCGACCCAAGAAACCGG
>RDYN01000130.1:3869-16012 GCA_004293365.1 Oscillatoriales cyanobacterium
CTACCCGTGCGCACTTCGACCCAAGAAACCGGGTTTTTGGCCGAATCTACTAGACACAACGAAGTATTATCGAAAAAACCCGGTTTCTGACTACCCGTGAGTAAATCCTACGATCGATTTTCTACAGCCCCTAAAGCTTTGATCGTGGCTTTTTCAACTTCCGTTAAACCCGTAACACCCGTGATATTCATCTCCTCATAAGGTCTTTCACTTTTCAGTATTTTGATGCACTCACCAGTCTCAAAATCCCAAATTATAATTGTGCCATCGCGACTGCAAGCAGCAATAATTTTTCCAGTTGAACTGAAGGCAACTGAGTTAATTCTACTGGTATGACCTTGCAAAATTTTGAGACATTCACCTGTACTGATATCCCATAATCTTACCGTTCCATCGACACTTCCACTAACAACTATTTCACCCGAAAAACTAAAGGCAACTGAACGTATCCAATCAGTATGCCCCTGTAAGATTTGAAGGCATTCACCGCTGCGGACATCCCACAATCTGATTGTTCGATCGACACTTCCAGTGGCAAGTATTTCACCGTTATGGCTAAAGGCGATTCCAGGTGCCCAATTCCTATGCCCCTGCAAGATTTTGAGGCATTCACCAGTATGGATATCCCACAGCCTCACCGTTCCGCCAAAACCTGCACTGGCAAATATCTCGCCCAAAGGACTGAAAGCAGCCGAGTGTACAGAATTGTTATGCCCGTCCAACGTTTTGAGGCATTCGCCAGTACCGATATCCCACAGCCTCACCGTTTGGTCATAACCTGCACTCGCAAGTATTTCACCATTTGAACTGAAGGCGATCGATCGTGTTTCATTGCCAAATTCTGGCAAAGTATGGAGGCATTCACCACTGCGAATATCCCACAGTTTCAGTGTTTGGTCGTAACTAGCGCTGGCAAGTATTTCACCCGAAGGATTGAAGGCAACTAAGTTTACCCGATCGAGATGCCCATGCAAGATTTTGAGGCACTCACCAGTGTTGACATCCCACAGCCTGAGTGTTTGTTCGTCATCGCCGCTGGCCAGCATTTCACCGTTTGGACTGAAGGCGATCGACCTTACTTGATTGCTATGCCCTTGCAGCGTATTCAAGCATTCACCGCTGTTAATATCCCACAGCTTCAGCGTTTTATCGTAACTGCCGCTAACAAGTATTTCACCCCCAGGATGGAAGGCGATTGACCCTACTCGATCGTTATGCCCTTGCAAAGTATTCAAGCATTCACCGCTGTTGATATCCCACAGTTTTGCTGTGCGATCGAAACTTCCACTGGCGAGTATTTCGCCATTGGGACTGAAGGCGATCGACCGTATTTGATCGAAATGTCCCTCCAAAGTTTTGAGACATTCACCGCTACCGATATTCCACAGCCTCACTGTTTCGTCGCCGCTTCCACTAGCAAGTATTTCACCAGCAGAATTGAAAGCAACAGAAAACACGTTTTTAGTATGACCGTACAAAATTTTGAGGCATTCACCAGTACCGACATTCCACAGCCTCACTGTTTTGTCACTGCTTCCACTAGCAAGTATTTCACCAGCAGGATGGAAAGCAACTGACAATACAACTTTAGCATGGTCTAGCAAAATTTTGCAGCATTCACCCGTGCGGATATCCCATAACCTTATCGTGCGATCGAAACTCCCGCTAGCGAGTATATTTCCATCTGGATTGAAGCTGACTGACATTACTGATTCGGTATGCCCCTGCAAAACTTTTAAACATTCACCAGTTTTGACATCCCATAACTCGATCGTTTTGTCATAACTGGCGCTAGCAAGTATTTTGCCGTCAGGACTGAAGGCCACTGACTCCACCACGTTGGTATGTCCTTTACAGGTCAATATTTCTCTGCAACTGCTAGCTTCCCACAAGCGAACTATGCCATCGCTATCACCTGTAGCTAACAATTTGCCATCAGGACTAAATATTACTGACCGAACACTGCTGAAGATTTTAGTAAAAGTAGAATTAGCTAAATTTGCTTCATCAAAATTGACGTGGCGCAGACTAGCATTTGTAAAATCAGCACCTAAAAGAACTGCACGAGAAAGGTCTTTTGCTTCTAACGCAGTGCGATCGATTTTTACCAACAGCGTCGCCGCATTCCCTCCCACATAACCTACCTCACTTTCAGTTTTTCCCCGCGTTGCTTCCACAATTTCTAATAATTCCTCCGTAGCTGCCCCTACATCGAGGCAGGGCCGGCACGAGGACACCGCCCCTACCATTGGTAACAACAAATCCATCACTGCTTTTGTCAGCGGCGCGTGTCCGAAACTCTGACGGAGTTGTCCTAAATCTTCAGCAACAAATCCCTGCAAAGCTGCGATAAGTTCACCCTTATTTCTCTTCTGGGCTTGCAACCGACAATAATTAGACCAAGCATATTTTTGAGGCCCTGCATTACGATCTAAACAAGACTGTTCCGGCGCAACTAATTCGGTAAAATCTGCTGCCAAAACTCCCAATTCTGCCGCAAATTTGTAAGCGACAAAAAACTCCAACAACGAACGGTGCGCCGGAGTATAATCGCCATCAGCATTGCGGATTAGCATCGTTTGACCCATCATGTCGTAGTGCCAGTGATCTAAGTCTTTTTCCTCTTGGACGATGGAACCAAATAAGCTGCGAATGCGATCGGGAAAACCGCGATAATTGAGGCTCATTTGGTCGGTAGACAGCATTTCCCAAGAGAGTTCGCACAAAAAGTAAAGCTTATCTGCTAGCGAAGTAAAAGTGCGTTCGGCTGTGATATCTCTCTCTATCTTCCGCCGCACCGCATACAGATATATCCGCGACATATCCACTGGTTTTCCAGCTTCAATATCGGGTAATGCTTCCAAAATTAACTCGGTCATCACCGGGCGCCGCGCTAAATCCAATAAGTGCGGGTTTCCCATCACTTTTTCGACAGTAGTTGCTTCTGTTTGAACTGACAGCGCTTGCCGAATTTGCTCGTCGTTAAATTTCTCTAATTCTAATACTTCAAATTGGGGAGTTTCGCCTGTTAAAATGGTTGTTGAAGCTTGCAGTTCTGCATTGAACAATGCCCGTCCTTCCTTGCCTTCAGGAAAGTGTTCGGTGCGGCAAGTCAGGATGACTTTCGCGCCGGGAACCACGGCTTTTGCTAGTTCCCAGAAGTTGTTGATGGTTTCTTGCCGATCGCACTTAGCGGCCATTTCATCAAAACCATCGAAAATCAACAGAAACTTGCCCATGCGATTAAGTTGTTCAAAGGCCGAATAACCCGCCAAAGGTATCTCGTGCTTCCGAAAGAAAAACTCGGAAAATAGCGACTCGACGCTAACTGCTTTCGCGTAATCTCTCAGCGGAATTACTAACGGCAAACGCGGACGTTCTAAGCCGCTCTTTTGAGCTTTTTTGTAGCGTTGTAGCGCCATCCAAGCATAGTGCATCGCAAACCAAGTTTTCCCCGTCCCAAATTCTCCTAAAACTGAAATATGCTCTTTTACGGGGTCATCCAACCACAGGTCAATATAACCTTCGATCCAGCCATCTCGCTCGCCATAATGACTCACGCCTATCTTGCGGTGAGTATCGGGGTCAATTTCTTCTTTTGTACAAGCTAGCGGCACATATTTGGTATCAATTTTTCGGCTGGTAATTTCAGTTTCTAGCCAATCCAAATAAGCGGTAAAATCGGCATCTTGATCGAGCAATTCATCGAAAGTATAGCAAGCTAGATCGCGATTTTCATCTTTTTCTACTTCATCCCGCGCGGCGCGACTGATGCGGCGGGCGGTGACTAACCAACCTTCATCGGTGCGCTGTCTTTCCACGGATTCGCGCAAGGCTAAGATGTCCCTGAGTCCAGCTTCTCCGGCAATTCCGCGCACTAAAATGCGATCGTACTTTTTGCGTCTCACCGGAACATTGATAATCAATTCAAAATAGTTATCTCCCCAAATTTCGTATTTCTCAAATTGATAATTTAGTGTTTCAAACCAACCTCGAACTTTTTGTGATAAAATAAAGGCTTGAGATTTTTGAATATTAGTTGATTCTGCGGCGGGAAGTGCGGGATAATCTTCGGATTCTAACCTTGCAAATTCAGTACGGATTCCTTCGAGAGTGGGAAGGCGATCGATGCGATCGAGTACCATAGATAGGCGTTTTTGCAAAGAGGCGATCGCATTTCCGACCATCACATCGCCGATCGATCTCGTCCGCTTTGCGACTTCCATAAACACGGCGGCAAATGCCATAAACTCCCGTCTGGGGTCAATGCCTAAATCTCGAAGTTCTTGGCCCAAAGCAGACTCATTGAGAAAGTCATCGCCTGCTTGAATTAAAATGGCTGGGCTATCGGACTCAAAGGCTTTACGAAATGCTGATTCAATCTCTTTTTGGCGAAACAGTTCTAAAATCTGCTTGGGTTTGCCAGCGCCGTACTCGACTAAAGTATAAACATAAACTCCGCTAAAATCGGCGGGCGGTGCATCGGGGTCGAGGTTAAATCTTTTTAATAATTTGATGACTGTTTCGTTGCGCTGAAGCTTGTCTTTGATGGTGCCGAAGGGAATGGCTGTCAGGAGGCTGATAACTAAGTCGAGACTAATTGGGATCATTTAGGCTTTCCTGTTTTTCCGTGGGAGTAACGCTCAAATCTAGAATCGGCAGGCTGTGTCCCTGAAATGCGCTGCGGCAGCAAACTGCTGTAATTTTATCTTAACGCATCAGCCAACTGTCGCACAGTCCGACAGTCCGAGATTTCCACAGATATTCGCACAATCCGACAGTCCGACAGGGGTTTAAACCCCTGTCTCATAGCGAAAGTCCTCTCAAGAGGACTGTGGAATCGTACTTTATTTAGTTATTTGATTCAACCCAGATATTGAATGATATCAAACCTGTTAACATCGGAATTATTCATCTCTCTCCGATCTTTCTCTGTGTTCTCTGCGCTCTCTGTGGTTAAATAATTCCGATCCAACCGAAATGGATATGATACTGTTGAACTATTGCAGCAAATATTAGCATTTCTCACTAGATATGACAACTATAAAATAGAGCAAAAACCGACATAAATTGTAGTAAAATTAACGGCAATATTAGTTGTTAGATCCTGAATGCAAAAGCTAAAATATAGATAACTTACAAATAAAACTTGCTATCTATGAAAATACAATCTTCCGTCTTAGTCCACCTAGGATTTGGCAAATATGTGCGATCCGATCGAGTCACAGCAGTAATCCCAATTGAAGAAGAACGCGGCCCGGGCCGGCGCACTTTCGTGCACGTAGACGGCGAAGCAGACCCGATCGTTGCTTCCCGCGCCGAAGATACAATTGTTCGCGATTTGGTGCAAGAACCGCGCGAAATAACTCAAGCTCGCCAGCAACAAGAAATCCTCCAAGATTTGCTGGCAGATTTGAACAATGTTAACGTCACCGTGCGCCGCATCAGTCGCGATGAAGGCGGACTCGACCTCGAACGTTTGGAACGCCGGATTCGGCAAATCTTAGAGGCCTAAAAACAAAAGATGGTTCGTAGTGAGGACTTTAGTCCTTCTTCGCTAACACTTGAGTTCTGAGGACTGAAGTCCTCACTACAAACCTTATTATGGATTTGTCTAAAAGTTAATTCTATTTCAAAACAACTTCAATGTCAGCTAAACCTGTCAGTTTTTCCACGGGTATCTCTTCTTCAACTCGCGGTATGAAAATAGTTAAACCTCCGGGAATGCACTCAATAGAAAGCGGAGTCATGCCGACAATTTCCCCGTCTACTACCACTTTTTGAGCAGGATCGGCACTAATTTTTACTTTTTTGGCGCGCAAATAACCGATGTCGTCGCGATCGGTAGGATTGCCGCTCAAAGCTGTTTGCAAGAGGTGATAAGAAGCTGCGATCGCCCCAGCTTTATTTTGAGGCGCCACCAGGGTGATGTCCAGCAAGCCGTCATCAACAATAATCCCCGCCGGGCCTTGAGCTAAAATGGAGGTAGGCGGCGCTGCATTCGCTACTGTCACGGCCACAGCAGTAACGGTGATGATTTTATCTTCGGTTTCGATTTCGGCTTCAAATCTTTCTAAATTGTTTAACTGTTTGATTCCCGAGAGAATGTAAGCCAGCATTCCCCACCGATTCTTCATTTCGCGATCGGCCATTTCGACAGTTTCCGCCTCAAAACCCACTCCAGCTAACAAAACCATCGGCATTTCACCGTTGCACATCCCCGCATCCACCACCCGCGTCAACCCTCCCAAAATAGTTTCGCAGGCGGCTTCAATTGTATTTGGAATATCTAAAGCATTCGCAAAAGCATTTGCAGTTCCCCGCGAAATAATTCCTAAAGGGATATTTGTCCCCACAATGGCGCCCGCAACTGCTGATAATGTCCCGTCCCCCCCGGAAGCAATAATTGCCTCAACTCCTCTCTTCACTGCTTCGCGGGCGAGTTGATCTGCGTCTATTTCTGGCGTTGTCAGCCGAATGTCTAAGTCAATAAACGGCTCTAACATTTCTTGAATTGTCGCTAAGTCTTGGTCGGGGTCGCTGTTGCCGGCGACGGGATTGAAGATTAGGCAGGCTGAACGTTTCATAGTTGGTAATTGGTAATTGGTAATTGGTAATTGGGAATGGGGAATGGGGAATGGGGAATGGGGAATGGGGAATGGGGAATGGGGAATTGGTAATATTATTTCCTGTTGAGCTACAACAATTAAATTGGTTTGTAGTGAGGACTTTAGTCCTTATAAAGTTATGAGGACTGAAGTCCTCACTACGAACCTTGAACGGTGCAGTCTTTCTGCTATTTGGTTTGATTAAGACTTGACAAAAGTCCACTGTAACTGTTTTTTATGAGCTTTGTGCAGTGCTTCCTTGATTTCCTTGTTGCTGTCGAACTTGACTTTATCCAAATAGGATGCTTCGACGTTAACAGTAAACTTATCGTCTTCAAAAGGCCAAGGAGTTACTGTCACCAGTTCGTTGCTGTTCTGTACAATATCGTAGCGCTTGCCGTCCGGGCCGACGCTAATTTCTAAAGCTCGTTCTCCGGCGGGCAACTCGCCGCTGCAAAGAATTAATGATAGCCGATCGCACCACTGGAAAAAAGCATAAGCCGATTCTGCCTCTTCCTGAGAAATCTTCAACTCCTCGCGCCACTTTTTTTGGTTGGCGAGTTGTTCGTCCAAAAATTCGTTGAGTTCCTTCGACTCTCCCCGCTTACCTTCGTTCAGAAAGCTCATGTGCATCGAAATCAGCATTGCTACCCACCTACCGCGATATAGGGAATTCTCGGTCAATCCTCGCATCTTAGGCACAGAAGTTTCCGTGCTCAAGGTAAAGTCTAAGGGCGCGCCGGCTTGGGTCAAGATATTTTCTTCCCATTCTTTCTCTAAATCGTCGTGGTGAGAAATCGCGGCTATGGTTTCGTAGAGGCGAACCGGAGATTTCGATCGCTTCCACTGTCCGCCAAGTTGGGCGGCGAGCAAAGCGTGGGCGCGGTGGTAAATAATTTCCCAGCCGGTGGGAGTTAAGTTAGCAATCATTGAATTTTTTTCCTGAATTAAGTTGAGTGCAAAAATTGAATATTTCCGCGTTTGAGACAATCGAGAGAGTTTAAAACTCAGGAATTAAGCCTTTGGCTTCGGGAAAACACTATTTGGCTCGTAGTGAGGACTTCAGTCCTTCTTAATTTTTGCGGACTGAAGTCCTCACTACCAACCTAGAAACGAAGTTAAATCACAAAAGGTTCGATCGCGATTTCCTGCCATTTACCCTCAAATCGTTCGACAACCAAAGGTCGGATTCGGAACTTCGGGGGAGTCCCGTCAAGAACATCAATCCGCAAACACGAATAAGGACGGCGTTTGTGGGAACCTTGGCCGCTGCGGCCGACAAATAGCAAAGATTCCGCTATCCGCCGGCCGCCTGTTTCGGAACCGGGCGCCAGCGCCAGCCGATAAGCTTCCGGGTTCGATGCTTCCTGCAATATCGGCCCTTCCGGGCGCTGGCGCCGCAGACTGTGGCCGCTTCCCCCGCAGACAATCCAATTAATCCCAGAGTCGCCGTGTCCGGTATCCCCAGTCCGCAGGTATTCCAAACAGTGGGCGTGGCCTGTGAGCACCAAATCTACTAGGGGACGCCCCCGCGCCTCCTCCCCAACTGCATCGGCCACCGCATCGAGAACCTCGCGCAATCGCAGCCGAACTGCCAAAGTTTGAGCTTGATTCCACTTTGTCGCCTCGGTGACGTAGGGGGGATGGTGCAAGTACATTACCCGCCCCCGCACCTGAGAATCGCCCCAAGATTCAATCAGTCGCCTTTTGAGCCATTCGAGCTGTTCGACATCGGTGTCGGCTTTTCTGTCGGGCGACAGTTGTTTGTCGATATCCATCAGCATTTCGTCAACTTGCTCTAATTTGGCGCCCAAGTCGTCTAGCTGTTCGGCTGCTTCGGGAATTTCCGGGTTTAGCCGATCGCACATTTCGAGCATTTCCAATTTTTCTTTTTCCAACTTTTGCCGATCGAGTTCCAAATTTTGGCGGCGAATCTCGCCCTCAGAGGTTTTTGGGATCGGCAACGGTTCGTTAAAGGTATTGGAGTCGAGGGCGAAGAAGTCGATGCCGCCGCTGCGAAACGTGTAATAGCGGTTGGGTAAGCGGGTAAAGCGTCCGGGTTGGTAGCGGAGGCAGCGGCCTGTGCTGGTGCTGGCGGTGTAGTGGGCGTCTAGGTGGCGATCGAGTTCTCCCGGCAATTTGTGAGCCCTCAGGTAGTCGAGAAAGGCTTTAGCGTAGGCATTTCCGATCTCGGAACCGTGCCAGCCCACATCGAGATCCAACTTGGAACCCAGCAGCCTCCGCAGCGGCCAAGCAGTCGCAGACAGAATTCCGTAGAATATGGGCAAGTCGTAGTAGTCGTGGTTTCCCGGTACGGGCAAAAACGGAAAGTTGAACACCATGCGATCGTAAGCAATCCGAGATGGTTGCTCGCCGCCGACGATAAACTCTCGGTAGGGGCGAATAAAGTTTTGCAAGTAATATTCGCTGGAACCAACCAGATAAACTACATCGCCCGTATGCAGAGCAAAACGGCAACTTTGCCGTTCCGAGAGCATCTGTTCGGCAACTTGGCGCTCGGGGTTGTGGCCGCGGTGGTTGCCGGTGCCGCTGTCGCCTGCAACTAAAAACGAAAATTCTGGACTGTCGGCGGTTCGATCGTCCAAAACCATCTTAGTTTGGTCGATTCCCCGATCGGCGATCGACTTTTCTTGCCACCGCACCCGCTCGTTCATTTTGCGGATTTTGACTGTTATTCGCGGGTCGGACACGAATTTCACGCCACCTAGTCTCCCAAATTGCTCAGTTCCTAGTTAATCTTGCAGCGATCGATCGAGTTTTTACCTCTGTCTAAAAGCTGAACATCGCCAAAGATAAAGGTGAACATCGCCAAAGATACCAGTACCATTGCTCGTATTTTCACCCCGCTTCTCAAATTCAACTATTGTCAAAAAAGTCTTGTCACAAAAGCATCCTGACCCGAAAGCGACAGCCATACTTAATGTCAGGTGTAATTGATGATACCGATCGCCCGACTTCTGCAAATCGCCGCCAAATTTTGATTTTTTAATTAGCCCGCTTCTCGCTCTCCCTCTCCCACTCTCCCCCTCTCCCCCTCTCCCACTCTCCCACTCTCCCCCTCTCCCCACACTCGGCAATTTTTCACTCAGGAGCGATGGCACGATCGCAGCGCGTTTTGATACCATGCAATCAAGCCCAAGACAATCAGGGAATGTAGTGGAGGTGCGTAAATGGAGCTTTTCGGAGAACAAAAACGGTGTCTCGATGCTTTGGTAGCGTCGATCGAGCAATTGGGAGGTCGAGTAGACATTCCCAAGCAGGAGCAGATAGCAGAGCTAATCATTCAAACCATGAGGGGGCCTTGGCGCTACTTTCACACGTCGGAACATATTTTTGAGGTCGGGGGGTCAGTCGATCCGATCGAGGTGCTGGCTGCCCTGTTTCACGACCTCGTGTACGTGCAAGTCGATCAGGGTGTGAGTTTCAATATTAGCAGCGCCCTTTGTCCTTTTGTCCAAGAGGTGCGATCGCAGTTAGTGATTAGAGATGAAACCGAACTGCCCGACGATACCATGTATCACCTCGTGGCCTGTGTCTTTGGGTTTGTTCCCGGTAAAACTCTCTCTCCGTTTGCCGGCCAAAACGAATTCTTGAGTGCCGTAATTGCTGGCAAATCTTTGGAGCCTTTTTTGTCAGCAAGTACGATCGCCCAAATTGCCGCTTGCATCGAAGCTACTATTCCTTTTCGTCCGCTTTCGCCCAGCGGTTTGAGCGCGATCGAACTTTTGCACCAGCGGTTGGTAACTGTAAATCGCGATTTGGATTTCGGATGGACTGATACCGAAATCGCAGAAATTGTCAAGCGTTCTGTCAGGTTAGCAAATCGGGATGTAGAGAATTTTGCCTCGCCAAATTCCTCTAATTTCTTAGACAATACCTGGAACTTGATGCCAGAAACCAACCACGAATTGAGCAATGTCAATTCCTATACCGTGGGCGGATATCGCAAATCTCTGCAAAAAATGGAAGGATTTTTGAACTTCCTCAAACCCGAACTGGTTTTCCAGCAGTTTATGCAAGAGCCGGACGATGAAACCTACGCTAACATGATTGCCCAAACTCGAAAAAATATCGCAGTCGCCAAACTTTATCTAGGTATCAAACTAATTACGATCGCCATTTTAGAAGCTCTTTCCTACCGTTTGGGGCGCGACATTCCGCTTTCGACGATGATGGGAGAATTGCGCGCACCAGGATTTAAAACATCGGCTTTGGAAGATTACTTGCCCAACAGACAAATCGCTTACCCCTTAGAAAGTCAGTTGGAAAAAGAGGTTTTAGATTTGTTAGCAATAGGACGCAATCAAGAATCTCCCTATGATATTAAAAACTCTCCCGTGGCTACGTTTATTATCAAATCTATCGGCTTTGCGGAAACCGAAAACTTTTTGAAGAAAGCTCAAGAGTTTTTTGCCGGTCACATTTCGTCGGAAGAGTTTCTGTCTTACTGCGCTCCCGATGTCATCGAGACCATTTCCTCCGGGGTTATGAAACTCTTTGACAGCAGGAAGACGGCTTTAGGGAAAGTTAAGTTAGCTCACCAAACAGTTTCTTAGGAGCGCGAATTAAATAATTTACACTCGCCGATTGTGGGATGGGCGTCCCGCCTGCCCTTTCTGGACGGGCGGGACGCCCATTCCACAACAAGCATAAAAATTGTAAGTTATTTAATTCTCATTCCTTAGCCGATGTTTGCAAAATCGCGACTTACGCACAGCCTAACTTTGTAGGTGCGCCAGCCTTACACCTTACGCCTATAATTCCCGCGTAAAAACACTTTTTGCGTAAGTCATGATTCACAAAAAGAGGACTAAAGTCCGAACGATCAAACCAGCTTTATGACAGGAAATTAACCGAACATCAGCATGACTGGCCTTGGCAATTTTTCACTCTTTTCTTTCAATTATAATCGTCATGTGAGCGACTAATGCGCCGATCGCTCCTACTGCTGCAATTACTGGGAACAAAGTTGCACTGATGACTCCGCCCACTACTCCCACCGTCAGAGGAACTTCTACCAAAATTCGTCCCTCTTCATTTTTGATAATCAGGCGCCGGATATTGCCTTCGTGAATCAGCTCTTTAACTTTAGCAACCAAATCCTCGCCGTTAATTTTCAACTCCTCAACGCTAACTTTATCCTGAGTATAAGCAGGGGTTTCTAAAGGAGTCGCATCAAAGTTAACCTCAGCAACTTTTTCGGCAGAAACTTTTCCAGATACAGGTATAGATTCGAGTTCTCTGGCTCCGACTGGTTCTTGTAGGCGGTCTGTAGGTGTGTCCATTTTTTGTTCTCCTTTTCGGTAAAAGTATTTTTGTATAGAATTAATTAGAAATATAACACGCAACTTTTTGTCCATCAATCATACTTTTGGGTGATATTAAGGCATTTATGCTGAGGTACCTCGATCGCCTCAGAAACCGGGTTTCTGGGAAGATTTCTCGTTGAGTAACTAAAAAAATCGTAGAAACCCGGTTTCTCACCCCCCACGTGCGGAAGCTATACCTCAGAAA
>RDYN01000131.1 GCA_004293365.1 Oscillatoriales cyanobacterium
AAATTCAATCCGAATCATCCCGGATGGTAGCAATGAATGCGATGCAACAAATTTGCCAATTGAACAAAAGCAGGCGGTGTATTCGATGAATTATACCAACTGCTTATTGTTAGCCGTACTTGCTCAGCACTTAAACCAAACTCCACAACAGGTAGCCTCATTTTTAGCCGCTCAACTTTTGAGCGAGCAATCGACAGTGACGGAGGACGAAATAAATCAATTCATGCAAAAATTTGCCGAGCTTGCCAAAAGAATGCCTGCCGAAGGGTTTATCTTTGAATCACTTGATAAGGAGAGGAGCGATGAAAGATAGGACGCCATCAACAACTAGCCGACTAATCTCTGATTGCCAAAGACACCTCAAAGATAATTTCGATCGCCTTCAGATGCAGGAGTGCTTTGAAATTATCAAGGAAGCAAAACGCAAGGGCTTGCTAGGGAGTCAACGCGGGCGCAGCGCCTGCTTCGCGAATGCCGTAAATTTAGCAAACGACATTCTCAGAGTTTGCTCTGGGGGCGGGGAACTTCCCCCAGAAATGAAGGGAAACCCACAAGCCTTGTATATCTATGTGGGTTTGGTAGCCGTGAATTTAATCAAATAGTCCGCCTGATGATGGCTGTTTGGCTCAACAGCCGAAACTCCCCCCCTTATGAAGGGGGAGTCGCGGGAAAGGGTCGCAACCTCCGTGCTAGCTGTAGTTCTTTAGTAAAGATGTGGGTTTTTTCAAAGAATCCCCTAACACTCGCGGGAACAAAAGCAGATGCGATCGCGCGGCGAATTCCAACCTCGCCGCGCGCTAAAAACTCCTAAGCCCCTGTGCGGAAATGGGTTAACACCCCTGGGAGATTCGTGGGTTATGTAAGAGTTTTAAAAATGATAGTAGTTGGACTTGATGTATCTTCAGACCGCGTAGATGCAGTATTTCTTGATGCTGATAACTTTCCTAAAGTTGCATTGAGGGATTTTTACTTGTCGCCATCATTTGGCGAGGTTCATGCAGTCTACAAAAGTAATGAAATCGGAGCTTTTCTAAGTCGTATTAGTAGTAACAAAGCTATTGCAATCCTTGAAAGCACTGGGGTTTATTCGTATTTTTGGAGAGACCAGCTTCAAAAAATAGGAATCACCGTACTTGTGGCAGACCAAGGCATGGTGCGATCGGTTCGTCGCGCTCTAGGCGGAACTGACAACAAAGACGATAAGTTTGATGCTCTCATTATGTGCGAGCTTTATCGGCGGCACTATCTGGAAACTTACGATCGCAGATTTTGGGTCAGGGAACTCGATCCGCAAATCAAAAAAATCAGGCGCTCTCTTCTAGAAATCAAAAGCATCACCCGTAAGCAAACCGCTTGCATCAACACTCTCAAAAGCCGGCTTTCTTCGGAGTACCCGGCGCGAGCCAAGGTCAAAAGCCAGCGTCACAACGGATTTTTAGAAATTGGCTGTCCGCCGGCTTTTTGGGGATGGCTCGCCAACCGCTGCGATTTCTTAAACCGACAGGTTTTGTCAAGATTGGACAATCACTTTAAGCGGGCGGCGGAACTGGGAGCAAACATAACCGATTTGACTCGCCAGCTTGCCGCGTCCGTGTGCGATCTTCACGACATGGAAGCAAGCTTGGAGCATCAATTAATTGACTTGCTGGGCGACAGTCAGTTTGCACAGTACCATCAAGTATTCGATCGGTTCGGCATGGGCTACCGGGAGAGAGGGTGGATTTTGTGCCGCACTTATCCATTTCAAGATTTTCTGTGCCTGCCGAAGAAAAGAGCCTTGCGACGTTTCCGGCAGGCTTGCGGAATGGGGAAAGTTGAAAGGTCTAGCGGCAAAGTCAAAGCTGGCGGCGGTGGCGGAAGCTGGACTGGATGCGCGAATACTCGATCGAGCTTGTGGACTTACGTTCATTCCCGAATTGAGCCGCAGAAACTCAAAGGCCAAAACTATACGAGCGTCCAATTGGAGCTTAGGGAGTATTTTGTCGGGCGTGCATTCGAGGCTAACGGCACCAAAAAACGCGGCGGCCAGCTAGCCGATGCTCGAAACGCGACTTCTCGGAAGCTTGCTGATTTAATGTTTAGGGAACTTTACAAAACTATCAAATAATTGAAGAAGCGATCGATAGTGTCGATCGCTTCTTCAATTTGAAAAGCATAAAGGTGTGCGGAGTTAGAACCGATTGCAATATGTTCGGCCTTACATTAATTGTGGGTTCTCGATTTGGCACCTGGTGGCGATCGTCCCGAGGCGTTCGAGGACTTGCTCGGCATCGATCAGCCTGGTGAGGGTGACGCTGCCGATATTTTTTGCGGGATCTGCGGGATCGGGGGGGGCACAGGGTTTGACTTCTACCATGAGCACGGCGTCTTCTACGCGGTAGAGCCACATTTTTTCGTTGCGATCCAAAAGGGAGAGCTTGAGCTGTTGGATGTCCGGCTGGCGTCTCCAGCCGGCGGCTGTCCACTCGCCGCCAACTCCCCAGACGCGCCCCACTTTCCAGCCGTCGGATAAGAAGAAGTATTTCATTTGCTGTGTGCGCTTGTTAATTATTTTTTTGTTATAGCAGTTATTGTAGGGTGCGTCAGCGGGCAAATTTTTTTGACCGGCTACTTAAGAATATTGCCCCGAAACGGCACCCTACGGGGTTGTTAATTATTTGTGGTTGTAGCAGTTATTGTAGGGTGCCGTTTCGGGCTGATTTTTTTGACCGGCTACTTAAGAATATTGCCCCGAAACGGCACCCTACGGACTGACTTACAAAGAAACCGGGTGTCGAGTCTCCGGCGCGCAAGTTACCTGTTGTAAAGGAATCTTCACAACGAATTCTGTCCCTTTCCCCGGCGCAGAAATACAACTAATTTGACCGCCGTGTTGTTCGACAACAATTTGGTGACTGATAGATAAACCCAATCCCGTGCCGCTCCCTACAGGTTTTGTGGTAAAAAATGGGTCAAACATCTTTTTTAGCACTTCTTCGCTCATACCAATACCGTTGTCCGCAATCCGAATCACTGCGAATTGACTGGGAGGATTTTCGGCAGGAATTGCTGCTGACAACTGATTGTAAGCTCTTGCTGCTTTGCCTTTGCCAACTCCCGAACATTCTGCTGTTTCCACCTCAGTATGAATCACTATTTTGGGGTAAGGTTGAGTTTCTAGGGCATCAAGGGCATTATTGAGCAAACTGGCAAACACCTGATTCAACTGACTGCTGTAACAGGGAACTTCCGGCAGGTTGCCGTAGTTTTTAATTACCTCAATCTCTTGAGAAATAATGCTGCCTTCGCTTTTTTTGCTAATCCCTTTACCACCCGCTCGGTGCTGGACAAATAGTAGAGTGCGATCGAGATTTTGATTGATATCTACTTCTTTGATTCCGGATTCGTCGAGTTTTGTGAAAAATTTTAAAGTGTCAACAATTTGTTGGATGCGCGAGGCTCCAGACTCGATTGACTGCATTAGCCGCGACCAATCTTTTTGCAAGAAATCTAAATCTATACTCTCAGCTAGTTGCTCTATTTCTGCTCCGGGTTCTGGATATTTGTTTTTGTAAAGTTCTAGGAGATTGTTGATATCTTGGAAATAGTGGCGGGCTGGATTGATATTGCCCAAAATAAAACTATTGGGATTGTTGATTTCGTGGGCAACTCCTGCTACCATTCGCCCGAGACTTAACATTTTTTCGGTTTGAATCAGTTGAGATTGGGTGCGTCTGAGATTGTCTAATGTTAATTTTAATTGAGTAGCTTTCTCTCGTTCCCGCAGTTCGCTTTTTCGCAGTTCCAGTTCGGCTTGTTTGACGGCGGTGATGTCGCGGCTGACAGATAGGACAGATGCAATTGTCCGATCGCGCTTAAATTCAGGAACCATGCAAACTTGATAAAATTTAGTGCCTGATTTTGTGCGAAAATTAAACTCAAAGCACTCTTCGGTGCCGTTAGCGAATACGGCGCACAAAGTTGCTTCCGAGAGCACCACCACTTCCTCGGACATTCCTAACTCTCGATGGGTTTTACCCGTGAATGCTGCGGCGGGGATTCCTGTGGCTAATTCGGCTGCTGGATTGACGTAAAGGTGGCGCATTTGCTTGTCAAATCGGGCAATTATATCCGGGGAATTTTCCGCTAAGGCTCTGAATTCTTGTTCGCGGCGGTAGGAGGTTTCTTGGGCCCGCTTTTCCTCGGTAATGTCGTAAGTCATCATCAGAATGCAGTTGGTGTCGCCAATGCTAATAATTTCGGCCGATACCAGGACAAACTTGAGTTGGTCGAACTTGGTACGAAACTGGAATTCTTGTTTGTAAATAGCGCCGGATCTTTGCAAGATTTCTAAGCAACGATCGCGATCGCCCAGATTCTCCCATAAATTGATTTCGCGATCGGTTTTTCCCAAGATTTCCTCGGGAAAATAGCCGCTGAGGTTGCAAAAGCTCTGGTTGACTTCCGTTAAATATCCCTCTTCCAGTGTGGCGATTGTCATGGCGGCGGGGCTGCTGCGAAAAGCTTTGGCAAATTTTTCTTCGGAAAAGCGCAGGGCTAACTCGGCTAATTGGCGCGATCGCACTTCCGCTCGCAACAGCATATTTTGTTGTTCTAATTGTTTGGTAAGGTTCCGCAGTTGCAGGTGCACGTTGATGCGCGCGATCGCCTCGGAGTGCTCCAGCGGTTTAGTGATGTAGTCTACCGCACCCAAAGTCAACCCTTTCACTTTATCCGCAGCCTCGGAAAGAGCTGTCATAAAAATTACGGGAATGTCCTTAACTTCATCTATTGATTTCAGGCGGCGACAGGTTTCAAATCCGTCTATTCCCGGCATCATCACATCTAGCAAAATGATATCTGGCAAGATTTTTGTGACTCTATCTAGCGCTTTTTCTCCCGTTGTAGCTACAAAAATCTCAAATCCGTATTCCACCAAAAAATATGATAATATGTTAATATTAGCGGGTTGGTCGTCTACGATTAATACTTTGCTTTTTGCCTGAGTTTGCATATTTTTATGTTTGAAAATCAACAAAATGGCTCACTTGACACTCCCCCGTCTAAAGACACGGGGATTCTTTGATCTACGAGCTAACTTATTTTGACAGGATTTCTCCAGCCAGAGCAGAGGCCAATTCTCCCAAAGCGTTGCTTGCATCAACTGCAAAGGTTCCGGTATGCCCTACCGTACCCAATCCTCGACTCAGGATGTTTCTAGCTGCGTTAAAATCTCTATCAAGCGTACAACCACACTTGCAAACGTGTGTTCTTGTAGATAGCGTTTTCTTGACAATTGCACCACAAAGGGAGCATTCTTGGCTGGTGTAGTGCGGATTTACCGCAACCGTTACTTTCTCAAATACCTTTCCAAAGTATTCAATCCAAACACGGAACTGATACCAAGATGCGTCATTAATTGACTTAGCTAGGCAATGATTTTTCACCATATTCTTAATCCTCAAATCGACCTAAGCTATCAAGTCGTTTGACTGAACTACGCACCGTGCAAGTTTGATTGCATGGTCTTTGCGCTGCCTACTTATTTTGAGGTGGCGTTTACCTAAAATCTGCCTAGATGAGCCTCTATTCTTTGAACCTTTTATTTTTCTAGATACACGGCGTTGACAACGCTTAAGAACTTTTTCACTCCGGAGGAGGAACTTGGGGTTTTCAACCATTACACCATTGGAATCGGTGTAATATTCCTTCAACCCAACGTCCAACCCGATGGTATCACCATTCGGTTCTATGTTTTCTTTTCGGTCAACGTCAATGCAAAATTGAACGTATACACCGTCTGCGCGTCTTACCAATCTCACCCGTTTGATTTGGTTGATTTGATAGAAGTGCAAATCGCGTGTTCCTTTTAGCTTGAGCTTGCCGATTCCTTTTTTGTCAGTAAACTTGATTGATTTGCGATCGATTGCCAGCTTCCATCCCGTTGATTTATACTCAACAGAGCGACAATCTTTTTGAAATTTTGGATATCCCTTTTTGCCCGGAGTTCCTTTCTTGCAGTTGTCGTAGAAGCGGCAGATAGCAGACCATGCTCGTTCTGCACTCGCTTGTCTTGCTTGAGAATTGAGTTCGGAGGCAAACGGAAATGATGCAGCAAGTACCGCACAGTATTTGTTCAAATCGTACTTATCCACCTTTTTGTTATCCATCCAATAGCGTAAACAGCTATTGCGAACAAATTTGGCTGTACGAATTGCTTCATCTACAGCAGAGAACTGACTCTTTTTTTCGTAGGTTTTGAACTCAAAGACTAGCATTGCTTTACCTCCTCTTTTATACTAACTTATTTGGCACAAAATAGCTCGCAAGTACAACAATGTTTTACAATTAAAGCCGTCCTAAAAGGACGGGGTTTTCAACCCATTTTTCAGATAAAGTAGGTTGATTGGAAGTATCTTAACCCAACATACAAGAATATGGGAAGGTATTGAATAGAGAAACAGAGTTGCTTGCCACAAACTCAACCTGAAAGCCGATCTGTTGCATCGCTGTTACTCGGATGCTTGAGTTTGGTAGAATTTGGTGCAACAGATCGGATGTAGGAGATGGATCCCTGATAGAAATATATTCTACTATTTATTCTTCAAATTTGCTGGATTATATCAACTTTAGAGTGTGAAAAACCGGGTTTCTGCTGCCGTGACGTACAACTGCTATAAATGCCAGCGATGGCGATCGCCCAGGCATCCCAACGCTTACGTTTCACTGGGAATGACTTACTTACGTATTTTTCGTCTCACATCCTTACTATTTAGGGCTTGCTGAAAAAGTGTACGTAGTGGAAAAACGAGGCTACACAGCTTAAAAAATAATAGGTTTATGGCTTGCATTCCCAAATGCAAGCCATAAACTAACAACTTTCATTGCAAGGGTTTTGAGCCTCTATAATCCTATAACTTGCACTTTTTCAAGCAAAAAAAGCTTAAACACCTTATCTGGCAAGCTTTCTACTTTTATTCAGCAAGCCCTATTTATACTGCAAGTTGGCTCGCTCCGAACGATTTTTAGGATTGAGGCTATAACTCGTTGTTAAATCCGATTATGAGGATTGAACTCCTACTAGGAAGCAATTTTAGTCGCCCGGATTTAAGTAAGGCTCAATTAGTTTAATTATCGCGTCATCGTCATAGCGATCGACTAACTGCCAAATTTTCCGAGCAAATAGGGCATAGGTGGGATTTAACTCTTGCAGGCGCTGTGCTTCGCGCTTAATCTGCTCGAAATTACCGATTTGAGCGGCTTCGTACAAATCGAGTAACTCTTCGCCATGAGGCATTTCTACGTCTTCTGAGCCGATCGCCAATTCAGAGAAAGTACGAGCGGCGCAGCTATCTTGTCGGGAATCGCCCGAAGCCTCAAAAATCCAAATCAGTCCCAGATAATTCTGTATTTTTGCCAAAAAATCATCGATTATAAAAAATTTACTGATAAAATCACTGTAGCCTATTTCCTCTTGCTTTTCCAACTCCAACTCGAACAGCCCGCTAGTAGCAATCAAGATTGGCGTCTCCCGAAACATTGGCAAACAGCGCAATTGAGCGCAGAGTTCAAAACCGCTGATTCCGGGCATCAACAAATCAGCAATAATTAAATCCGGTTCCTCGGAAATCGCTGTTTCTAAACCTATTTCACCAGAATCAGCCTCAATTAACTCAAAACCCAGCGGTGCTAGAATATCCACCATCAAACAGCGATTTTCTGGGCAATCGTCAACAACTAATATTCTACGCCGTTGACCTTCATAACCTGTAATTACGGGTTGCTGTGGTGGCGAAACTGGTACGAGCGAATCTGCGTGAAGCGAAGCTATCCCGTAGGGAATCGACAATTCAATCTCAAACCAAAACGTACTCCCAACACCCCAACAACTTTCGACTTTGAGTTCGCCTCCCATCAGCGCAACTAAGGTTTGGGCGATGTTTAATCCCAAACCCGTACCTTCTGTTTTCTTCCCGATTTCGCCCACTTGTTCAAAAGGTAGAAATATTCGTTCTATTGCGTCGCTAGTAATTCCGATGCCTGTATCTTTAACTTGAAAGTGGATTTTGGTAATTGGGAAGCCGGGGCTTGCATTAAATAAAAAATCTGATTCCGGGCGCGCGCTCAATATTCCTGCAACAGGTTGACTGTTTTCAATTACCTCTACTTTGAAAATTATGCTACCTTCATCCGTAAACTTAATCGCGTTACTTAATAAATTTAGGAGAACTTGACGCAACCGCTGTTCATCTACCGATACAAACTCAGGAATTTTATCTGCTATTTGGGAGACAAAAATTAGGCTTTTTTCTTGGGCTTTGAGCCGAAAGATTTCTGATATGTCATTGAGGAAATCCGGCAAACAAACATCGTTAACAGTTAATTCGAGCTTTTCAGCTTCAATTTTAGCCAAATCTAAAATATCATTAATTAAAGTCAGCAAATGAGAACCGCACTGCTGGATCGTGCGAATTTGCTCTTTGTCGCGGGGAGAAAAATTTGGCTGTCGGAAAAGTATTTGAGTGTAGCCGAGAATGGCATTGAGGGGAGTTCGCAATTCGTGGCTCATATTGGCAAGAAAGGCACTTTTAGCAAGGGATGCGACTTCGGCAGCTTCTTTTGCTTTTTGGAGTTCGGCAATGCGATCGCTCACCTTTTGCTCTAAAGTGCGATTGTAGTTATTCAGTAACTTTTCGGTGTGTTTGCGATCGGTGATGTCTTGAGAAGCCGCGATCGCGCCGATAATGTTGCCAGCTTCATCAAACAGCGGCGTACTCCAAACTTCTAAAGGCACAGTGCGATCGGACCAACGAATTTCTATGTCTTCCACTCTCACCGTTTCTCCTTTGAGCGATCGGGCTACAGGATTTTTTTCAATTGAATATAATTCATCTGTTCCTGCATCGTAAAGTCTAAAAACTTCTGCGAGTTGCTCGGTTATAGACTCTGATACACTCTGGATACCTACTAACTGCCGCGCTATCTGATTTATGTAAATCAGTTGCCCGGTAGAGTCGTGAACTGATACTCCCACCGGCATAGCTTCGAGGATTTGTTTCAGGCGGCTTTCACTGTCGGTTAAGGCAGCATTTAAAGATTGGAGAGATTTGAAAGCAGATTGCAGTTTGTCTGCCATATTATTAAAGGATTTTGCCAATTGCCCGACTTCATCATTGCGGTCAAGCTCGACAGTTGTATCCCATTCATTGTTAGCTAGAGCTTTGGCGGCCGTATTTAAGCGTAAAATTGGCTTGGTTATCCATTTAGCTGTGAAAATGCCGACAACAATTGCTCCGATTAAGGCAGCAGTACACAGTATAATTGTGGTGCGATTGTTGGCGTCAATTTCTGCCATAAAATCGGATTCCGGGATGACGATCGCAATCAACCAATCTAAACCAAAATTATCCTTGTAAGGTACTACTTTGAGTAATTGGGATTGGCCGTCAATTTCAAATTCAAGGTGTTGAACATCATTAATTTGGGAAAAATCGCCAAAGTGATTCGTTAAAAATAGACCCGTGGCGCGGATTGTAGCATTTGGGCTTGCCGTTAATTTTAATCGATTAAACTGCTGGTTGCTCACAATATAGGGATTGTCGGGGCCGGAATTGGCTACTAACAACCCGCTGCGTTCGATAATAAAAATTTTTGCCGACTGGCTAGTTTTTATGCTATCGAGAAAATTGGCAATTTTTCTAATGTTGAGGTTTACCGAAAATACTCCTAGCAGTTCCTTTGTCGTCTCATTATAAATCGGTCGATTGCCGTTAATTACTAAATCTGTATTGTTACCCAGTTGAAAAATATTAGTCCAGGTGGATTTTCCCGCAGCTTTAGCAGCTTGGTACCAAGGTCTTTTTGTGGCATCAGGTTGTCGAAAAGTTTTGTATAGTTTGGTTCTATTACCTAGCAAGTCTGGAACATACATATTGATGATGCCCCGATCCAACTCATCCGATCGCATAATCAGATTCTGTCCGATAGTGCGATCGCCTGCAACGAAGTCTCCCCGTTTGCTACCAAAAATAATGGTTGTCGGCGATTCAAACTGTTTGAGTTGAAACAAAAGGTAGCGTTCGAGTTGCGGTAAATCTTGTAAATTTAGGGTTTTTTGGCGCACCGCATCCGCGTTAATGCGGTTGATTAAATGGGGTGCGGACAGATATGTATCGAGGTAATGTACGACGCGATCGCCAATTTGTGCTGCTAGCTGATTTGCCAGGTTGTTAACCGCCTTTTGTCCGTTTGTATAGGAAAGATACCCCACCAACCCCGCAGTCCCCACAATTTGCAGCACAAACGGTACAATCAGCACCGTTCGGAGGGGGGCTTTTTTGAGAGGGGCAGTTAGGCGATTCCCTAGGGGATAGCTACGCTTGACGACTGTTTTAATCGACATGATAAAACCGTGCTTATCAAAGTGGGGAAATTGAACGATCGCACTTAGTAACGCAAGGCGATCGCTGACTGAGAGTTGGCAGGCTTTTTCTTTAAGTTATTGCAGAAATATGAAAAAACACTTCAACAATGGTTGGTATTTGAATTATAGTACATTGGAAGCGTGATCGCGACTATTTGACTGCGGAGAGCTTGAGCGGTAGAGAGAATTTCTTGACGGCAAATTGGGTTGGAACTGCGATCGCCCTTTTACTGATTAGATCGACTGGTTTGCTGAGGATTGCTTCGAGTTCTTCCTGCATTTGGGCGTGATCGAGTAGACCCCAGTTGGCCGTGGGGGCAAAAGCAACTAGGATATCGATGTCGCTTTCTGCATGAAAGTCGTCCCGAAGGATAGAACCAAAGAGGGAGAGTTCGATAATTTGCCAGTGTTGGCACAATTTCGTGATTTGGTCAATTGGTAGGGCGATCGCGGTTTTCATTCAGCCTCCTCAATTTTTCTCTATAGTCATTTAAGCAAACAGTTTCCGTAATTTACAGGTATGACACCGAGAGCTTATAGAGCGAATTGAGCGATCGTACTTTTGTACAGTACGATCGCGTGGCTCGATCGCAGAGCGCGATGGTGAGCAATGCTGCGGCCGCTGGGTGGTCAAAAGTTGTCATAAAACTTCTTGCAATTGCAAATCCGGTTTGAATACTCCTTTTATCTATTGGTCTTGGAAGACTAACTTTGTTTGTTTAGTCGCGATTTAAATCTCATAATTATCGAGGGTAGACAACCCGGATATGATTTATTTACCGCATAGCAGCTTTTTAGCACCTTGTGTTAGTGTATTTTTAAGCATGGTTTGGCGCTTGATTCACTCTAAATAATTTCCCAATGTGGACATCTGATTCTTTAAACTCATGTTACTAATAAAACTGTGTTTTTGCGGTTCATTGTGAGTTGCTCCGGCGGCGACTGTGTTGTGAATTAGAAGTTAAACGGCTCCGTGCGATCGTCTTGTACCAATTTAGTGTTTTGTACGGAATAATGTAAGAGAGCTGTGTATCTAGTTGTAAGAGTAGTTGCATAACTACTGAGGACGAGCGAAAAAGCCGTTAGATACCACTCCGGCATTAGATGCTGTATCAACAGCTTTGAATCCGTCTGTTTTTTTCTACTACCTAAATTGCCTTGCCAACACTGAAATTCTACCTAATTAAGTAGAGAAATATCTCAGCAACCCTTACTTTTTTGTAGGACATAAGCTTATGAAGATCGGGAATATTTTAAGTATCATTCTCAGTAAAGCTGCTAAATTGATAAATACCAGAATTGCTAGTTTTTTTTGTATAATAGCGATAACTTGGGCTTTCGTGTATCTTGCTTTGTGTTGTATTTTTACTTTCATATCTCCTTTACCTAAGCCAATAATATTAGGAGTTAGGACTTTTGCTTATGGAATGGGCGGTAGTGCCCTGAAGGAAAGGATCGGAGTAAGCTATAATTAGAGAAGTGTTTCCCATAGCGTGATATGACATTAGAAATTAGTTGCCCTAATTGTT
>RDYN01000018.1 GCA_004293365.1 Oscillatoriales cyanobacterium
TCATCGCGACTTATGTTATTCAGCCCTAATTTCCACAGTCGTCTTAAGACGACTTCAGCTATGAGCCAGGGAATTAATTCCCTGGCGGCCTGTCGGAATCGCCAGCTAACAAACCCGCCGACAAAACAAAGTTAAGCCTCTACCTTAACTCCTTTCCAAAAAGCAACATATCCTGCAATATTTTTAGCAGCATCTTTCGGAGTAGGATAGTACCAAGCAGCATCCTTATTAACCTGTCCGCCGACTTCAACACTGTAGTAACTAGCAACACCTTTCCAACCGCAAGTAGTGTGAGTGCTGCTATCCTTGAAATACTCGCGGTTGATGGCATCCGCCGGGAAATAATAGTTATTATCTACCATTTCGCACTTATCGCTCTCGGCCAAAACGGCACCATTCCAAATTGCTTTCGGCATCGGTTTATCTGCTTAAATTGAGATTCTCAAATATTGTAACTGTATTTGTGCTCAAAAGACCTAGAATAAGGTAGAAGTCAACAACCAATTACTGCAAATGTCAGGGTCGAATCCGCCAACATCTCTCGCGCCCTCATCCCTCGAACAATCCCTCAAACATTCCTTTGGCTACGACTCTTTCCGCCCCGGGCAGCGGGAAATTGTCGAAGCTGCTCTCCAACAACGCGATATGATGATTGTCATGCCGACTGGCGGTGGCAAATCTTTGTGCTTTCAATTACCGGCTTTGTTGAAACCGGGATTGACGGTGGTTGTTTCGCCGCTGATTGCCCTGATGCAAGACCAGGTGGAAGCTTTGCAGGATAATGGGATTGGGGCGACTTTTCTCAACAGCACTTTGAGCGCTATGGAAACCCGATCGCGCTCCACAGCAATTCTCGAAGGTAAAATTAAACTGCTGTACGTTGCGCCCGAACGCTTGCTGGGCGAGAGATTTTTACCGTTTTTAGATATAGTAGCTTCTAAGTTAGGAATTTCGGCATTTGCGATCGACGAAGCCCACTGCGTTTCGGAATGGGGACACGACTTTCGACCAGAATACAGACAAATGGAGCGAGTGCGCGATCGCTACCCAGACATCCCCATTATGGCACTAACCGCCACAGCCACCGAGCGCGTCCGCCAAGACATAATCCAGCAGCTAAACCTGCGAAATCCCTACATCCACGTCGCCAGCTTCAACCGTCCCAATTTATACTACGAAGTCCGCCAAAAAACCAAGCACAGTTTTGCCGAAGTCTTGCAAATCATCCAAAAAAAAGGCGGTTCAGGAATCATCTACTGCCTCAGCCGCAAAAAAGTTGACGAAGTTGCCTACAAATTGCAGCAAAACGGCATTCAAGCCTTACCATACCACGCCGGCATGAGCGATAGCGATCGCGCCACCAACCAAACCCGCTTCATCCGCGACGACGTACAAGTAATGGTAGCCACAGTCGCCTTCGGGATGGGAATCAACAAACCCGACGTAAGGTTTGTAATTCACCACGACTTACCCAAAAACCTAGAAGGATACTATCAAGAATCAGGCCGCGCAGGCAGAGACAACGAACCATCCCACTGCACCTTATTCTTCGGATTCGGCGATGTCAAAACCATCGAATACATCATCGAACAAAAACCAGACGAACAAGAACAAAGAATAGCCCGCCAACAGTTAAGGCGAGTAATCAACTATGCAGAATCCAGCGATTGCCGCCGCACAGTCCAATTAAGTTATTTCGGCGATTCATTTCCCGGCGATTGCGGCAACTGCGACAACTGTTGCAACAAAAAACCCGTAGAAGACTGGACGATTGAGGCCATGAAATTTCTTTCCTGCATCGCCCGATGCCAAGAGAAATTCGGCATGAATCACATTATAGACGTGCTGCGCGGCTCAAAAAATCAAAAAATATTGCAATACCAGCACAACCAACTTTCCACCTACGGCATTGGCAAAGATAGAAGTGCCGACGAGTGGAAAAAGTTAAGTCGTTCGCTGATAAACCAAGGTTTCTTAGACGAAAAAACAGACGGCTTTCCAGTTTTGAAACTCAACGAAAAAAGTTGGGAAATCATGAAACGCCAGCGCACAGTAGAAATCGCCATCGAAGCGCCGCGAGAAGTACAGGGAAGAGTGCGGTCTTTAGCCGTAGAAGTAGAAGGCTTATTTTCCATATTGCGAAGTCTCCGCAAACAAATTGCCGACGAACAATTCGTACCGCCTTACGTAGTGTTTGCTGATAGAAGCTTGCGAGACATGGCAGAAAAACGCCCGCAAACTCTCACAGAATTTGAGGAAGTTTACGGCGTCGGCAGTAACAAGCGAGATAAGTACGGCAAAGTTTTCTTAGAAGCAATTCACACTTTTTGCAAAGAACAAGGATTGCCAACAAGTGCAGCATCTTCTGCCGCCGCCAATCTTCCCACTCTTGCTAACGTTCCGTCTTATTCGCAGATGCAAACCTGGGAATTGTACCGCCAAGGTTTGACAGTTCAAGGCATAGCCAACGCGCGGGGCATGAGTCCGACTACTATTGCGGGACATCTGGTAGAATTAATTGATATGGGCAAGGAAGTTGATATAAATTTGTTGGTGGAATCGGAACGCCAGCAGGCTATTGTACAAGCAATTGAAGTTATTGGAGATGAAAGATTGAGAGCAATTTATGAGTATTTGCAAGAAGGTTATACGTTTGAGGAGATTAAGTTTGTGCGCGCTTGGTGGCGGCAAAATTATGTCAGTTTTTAACCGCAGATGTCGGCGGATTAGCGCGCTATGGACGCAGATGATTAATGGATAGGAGGGGAAATGAGAATTAAAAAAGTAGCTTTTTGGGATAATGAATTAGAGTGGCGTTTTGAACCAATCTATTTTTCCAATCTTGCCTTGCTAGTTGGAGTATCGGGCGTTGGCAAAACTCAAATACTTAAAGGAATTTTGGGGCTAAAAGAGATAGCGAATGGTGCTTCGTTAAACGGCTTAGCGTGGGATATTACATTTTCGACAGTAAAAAATGTCGAGTATCGCTGGCAAGGCGAATTTGAAACTAAAAAAAACTTTTCCATGATTTCTAATGAGATTGAAGAGGAAATTAATAAATTTAGAATTGTTCGAGAACATCTATTTAAAGAAGAAAATGTTATTATAGAAAGAACACCTAACGATATTATATTTAAAGGAAATAAAACACCCAAGTTATCGCCGTTTCAAAGTGTAGTTGAAATTTTAAACCAAGAAGAAGATATTTCACCTGTTCAGCAAGGGTTTAATAAAATTATTTACAGCGATAATTCGAGATCGTCTAATGGGATTTACGCTATACCAATAAGGGTACTATCGATAATCAAGGACAATATTGCCCTGGAAGATATTCAAGCGAGTAATATACCAATTCTTCTTAAGTTGGCTTTGATTGCTCGGCATTATCCAGATGTTTTCAATAAGATAAAATCAAAGTTTATCGAAATTTTTCATCAAGTGGAAGATGTTAAAATAGAAGCAATTGAAAATAATGAAAATCCATCATTTCCCAATTTTCCTGTTCAGATAAAAGAGACAGGTATCAATGATTGGATTTTTCAAAATAACATTTCTTCTGGAATGCTGAAAACGCTAATTCTTATTAGCGAACTGTATTTGTCGCCAGAAGGAACTTTAATTCTGATCGATGAATTTGAAAACAGCTTGGGAGTTAACTGTATAGATGTTGTAACTGATTTACTTTGGCAAAACCGAAATATTCAAATTATCCTCACCAGTCATCATCCGTACATTATCAACAATATCAGCATGGAATACTGGAAAATAGTAACTCGCAAAGGAGGTGTAGTAACGGTAACTGATGCGAAAGATTTGAACCTGGGAAAATCTAGACATCAGGCTTTTACGCAATTGATTAATCTAGAAGAATATAGCGAAGGAATTAAAGTTGAATGAATTTGTATTTTTTAGTCGAAGGGATGCAATCGGAGAGAAAAGTTTATCCAGCTTGGCTAAGTCATTTATTACCTGAATTAACACGAGTTCAGAGTTACGATGAGGTGAAGGACAAAAATTATTACTTGATTAGTGGGGAAGGATATCCTTCATTATATGATTTTATTCCTCCTTCGATTGAGGAAATTAACTTAAGCGGAAAATACAACTATTTTGTAGTGTGTTTTGATGCGGAGGAAAATACTGTTGCTGAAAGGCACGCAGAAATTTATGATTTTTTTGATCGGGAAAAGCTAGTATTAAAAAATACAGAACTTGTGCTAATTGTTCAAAATCGCTGTTTGGAAACTTGGCTGCTGGGAAATCGTAATATTTATGCAACACATTCTCAAAAATTAATACATCCTAAGAATCAATTTTTATTAGATTATACTAAGTATTATAATGTTTCAGTTGACTGTCCTGAAAAAATGGGAAAATATCTAGATTTTAATACTCACGCTCAGTTTCACGGAGCTTATTTGAAAGTGTTATTTGAAGCTAAAAATGCTACATATTCTAAAACAAGGCCCGGAGATGTACTCAAGCCCTTTTATTTGGAACAGCTATTGAAAAGAATTGAAGAGAAGCCAGGGCAACTGAATACTTTTCGTCATTTTGTCGATTTTTGTAAGATAGTTAAATCTAAATTGCAGTATTAAACGGCAATAATTATAGAAATTACGCAGAACCTCTATATAGCCTTTCTCAAAAAGATGACCTATGACTGATAGCTTATATAACCACTAAACTCAGAGGGCCCAAGCCCAACTACGTACCTCAATTTCTGAGAAGCTCTATATGGTAGGACTCAATGCCCTAACCTGAGAATGATAAATTATGACTCTGTGCTCCGCGTGCACCCTATACTTTACAATTGTACAATAAATAGTTGACTTCATTAGCCAGCCATTCGTTAAACAGATTGTGCAATATTTCTTGATAGCGTTCAGGGGTTAATTCCGCTGGAATAAACTTTTCAACCATGAACAAGTGATATCCTCGCTCTGTTTCAATTGGACGAATCACTTCCCCGGGTTTAGCGCTAAATATGGCAACGGCTATGTCTGGTTTTAAACTCCACCGATAAACATTGCCTTCGCAACCGCATAAATGTCGGCGATTTTCATCAATGTCGTAAAGGTGGGCTGCATCAAAAAAGCTGATTTCTCCTTCTTGAATTTCATAAAATATTTCTCGGGCAAGTTGTACGTTCGCAACAATTATTTGATAAAGAATTATTTGATCGAATTGCAATTTGCTTTGCACGAAAATCTTTTCTACGTCTTTGGCAAATAAGTGTTCTGCTAATTTTTGGGAGAGGATTCGATCGCAAATTCCGGCCTCTAAGTCTTCTACCGAAATCATCTGCTCCGCCAGCCACGCAATCGTATCCGCCGCTTTCTCCAGACGCTTCTCGCGCCGCAGCTTGTCGCCGGCAACTTGAATTTCTTCGGGAGTCACAGTTAACCCCCGTTCCTCGGCTGCTTTGTCAATAACTTTTTTCTGCAAAACTTGTTGACAAAATGGCTTTAATTGCCGCTCTTTTCTGAGTAGTTTGATGATTTCACTGGATTCTATCAATGGCTGGTAAAAGTCTTTCATATTTCTCTCTCAAGCTATAGAAGTTGATTGAGCTCATCCCCACGAGGCTTCCTGCGGGGGAGTTCGTGTTAACGGTTAGCTACAAGGTTTTATGCAAGCAAACTGATAAAATCACCATTGGTTAAAGTTGTTGTACCTGCTGCGTTTACTGTCCCCAAAACAACGGCTAAAATTCGATCGCCATTATTGGAACTAAACTTGACCAAAGTTGCGTCTGCGGTACCGTTACCGTCAGTATCAAACGCCACCAGCGCAATATCTGCGGCAGAAAGTCCGCCTGTCAGGCCGATTTTATCACCTTCAGCGGCATTGAAATCAACCAGTATATCGGCTAAAAATAGATTAGCCACAGAACTCGTTGTTTCAGGTCTAAATACAAACGTATCAGCGCCGGCACCTCCAATCAACGTATCGATACCGAAGTCGCCGCACAGAAAATCGTCGCCGTTGCCGCCAATCAGCAAATCTTGACCTCTTCCTCCCCGCAAAGTGTCATTTCCATCCCCTCCTTCGATCGCATCGTTACCTCTGTTACCTTTGACAAAATCGTCGCCGCCTCCAGCAAAAACGCGATCGAACCCGCTACCGCAAGCAATCACATCAATGTCGCTGCTTCCCTGCCAATATCCGCCGCCGTTGCTGTCGTAGGTGACAGTTAATTCCGCAGGATTTTCTGGGGGGGTGATTTCTGGCGCTGGGGTTGTATCGGCATTGCTGTTGTTGCTACTGTTAGCGGGAAGTGCGATCGACAAATTGCTGCTACTGTTATCTGTTGGCTCAGCAACGATCGTACTCTCGCCACCACCACCGGTACTTTCTGGAGACAAATTAGAAAGACTTGAATTGCTAGAAGTTCCGCCAGTCACCGCAGCAAGCGGCGCACCGTCATTATTATTTGACGGTGTTGGAGTTGGAGTTGGTGCTGGTGTTGGAGTTGAAGCAGGTGTTAGCCGTATTGGTATTGGTATTGGCGCTGGTGTTGGTGTTGGCGTTGGCGTTGGTGTTGGCGCTGGTGTTGGCGCTGTGATATTAATTGCCGGTGCAGAGTCTGTAGCAGCCGCCGCTGGAGTCGGCGCTGGAGTCGGCGCTGGAGTCGGTGCTGGAGTTGGTGCTGGAGTTGGCGCTGGAGTCGGTGCTGGAGTCGGTGCTGGAGTCGGGGCTGGTGTTGGCGCTGGTATTGGCGCTGGTATTGGCGCTGGAGTCGGCGCTGGAGTCGGCGCTGGAGTTGAAGCAGTGGCGCTCGTAGCCGGCGGAGTCTCTAAACCGCTGCTAGCTGAGGCGATCGCGCTACTAGAAGTACCACCGGGATCCCATGCTGTCTGAGTGCTGGTGCTGCTCCCAGTCGGAGAAGTCGCTGTCGCGCTGCTGGTGCTGCTCGCACCGCTGCTGTCTCCTAAGGGCGCAGGTGTTGGTGCGGGCGCTGGCGCAGGTGTTGGTATTGGTATTGGCGCAGGTGTTGGTATTGGTATTGGCGCAGGCGCAGGTGTTGCTGCTGGCGCCGAAGCAGTGGCGCTAGTAGTTGGGGGCGCGACTGTAGAAGCACTCGCTGCCGCGCTGCCGCTGCTAGATGTAGCCCCCGCAGCGTAAGCAGTCTTACTACTGCTACTGCTTCCGATCGGCGAAGTGGCTGTCGCACTGCTGGTACTGCCCGCACCGCTGCTATTTACAAAGGAACTAGACTTGCTGGAAGAGCTGGTGCTGCCCGTACCAGAGTTATTCGCCGCCTGCGAATTCAAGGTGTTTAAACTATTGCTGTTTCCAACAATATTATTTAAGGGCTCAGGAGCTAATGAATCTAAAGAAGGCATCGCGATTTATCTCCTTTTATCTGTATGGCTGTCCCGCTGATTATTTATTAAATTTGATTTAGCCATTATTATCAAAACGCCTTTTAAAATTTGAAATTCACCTGACACTCGTCGGCACAGCAGTAAGTTGTTCTGCATTTAAATTGCATATCAAAAAAAATCAGACTATTGTGGGGTGGGCGTCCCGCCCGCCCTGAATATACAATTTAAACGTGCGACAGCTTGGAATTACTATTTCTGATGAAACTGCCAACCGCGATCGCAAATCATTAGGGCTGACCGCTAGAGATGAACAAAGATCTGCTATCGTTCAAGGAGACAGAATAACTGTTGCCAGTGCGAGCGTAAGAGTTAGCTGTAGCTGAGGCTTCAGTAAAAGCCATATAAGGGCTAACATACACCTTTGTGTAAGTGTTAGCATCAGTCGAGGTATTTTGGCCAATAGCAAAAGCATTAGCATCAGCACTGCCAAATCCATAGGTAGCAAAAGTCTGAGCGCTACCAGCAGCGCGCGTATAACCAGCACCTACAAGTTTGCTCGCTCCTAAAACTGCCTCTACATAATCTAAATCATCAATAATCATGTTTTTTCACCGCAACAATTTTTAGTGGCTGCTTAACTGATGTGAGAAAGCAAGCCAGCCAACGCCATTAAGTATGTTGGCACAGTTCAAAACAGCTATGTAAAGTTTGGCAAGCATTTGTGACTTACTTATCTAGAGTTCGCTCCCGCATTTTTTGCATTGCTTTACATAGCTGGGTTTCTGACTGCTTGTCTGCGCTGTGGTTAGTAGCAGTAGCAGCTAAAACCAGAAGTAGCTGCGATCGAAGCACCGCTAGAGGAAGAGCTGTAAGGTGTGGTAACAGCGTTGTTGAAGGTCTGAGTCATAGTGCCCGGGCCTACGGCGGACGCTTTAGATTCAGCAGTGGCTGCATGACCGTAAACAAACACGTTCGAGCTGATGTATTTATTCAGCTTGAAATTTTCGTAAAACTGCACGTTCGAGTAGTCATTTTCTAAGTCAAAACCGCCGACTACGCTGGTGGATTCAGAAACGCTTTCGACATGGTTCAGGTCAGAAATAATCATGGTTTTTCTCCGCGATATTCAGTGTATTTTGTGTAAAAATTGCAAAATTTTGTCGGGAGTTTAAACTGTAGTTACCGTGAGGGTTTTACTGACTTTTTGACGGTCAAACTGCTGCGGCGATGCGATGGATTGAGTTTAAACTCCCAGATGATAGAGAGTCTGGCTTCAATGTGGTGATTACCAGCGGTAGTAGAAACCAGAAGTAGCTGCGATCGAAGCACCGCTAGAGGAAGAGCTGTAAGGTGTGGTCTCTGCGTTGTTGAAGGTCTGAGTCATAGTGCCCGGGCCGTAGGCGGATGCTTTAGATTCAGCAGTGGCTGCATGACCGTAAACAAACACCTTCGAGCTGATGTATTTATTCAGGTTGAAATTTTCGTAAAACTGCACGTTCGAGTAGTCATAGCCTAAGTCAAAACCGCCGACTACGCTGGTGGATACTGCAACTTCTTCGACATGGTTCAGGTCAGAAATAATCATGGTTTTTGTCCTTTTAATTTAGCGGTTGTTTGAAGCAACCTTGTTTTGTTTCGATGTACCTAATATATCTGGGCTAATTAGAGCTGTGTTGCCAATTTGGCAGATTTGTTTAAAATGAAAATCTCAATGTAACTTCATGAATATATGTTAACTATTTGCTCCACAACTACAGAAGATATCTCTACGAGTCCTGGACGCATCAACTGGGTTTGATGGAGGAAAATACTTGCTTGTAGCCCTCGATCGCTGTTGAAAAACCCGGCTGGTGAGAGTAATGAATGCGTCCAAGACGGTCTGCATTCAAACACGAAAAACAGCCTCGTTTTATACTTTACGAACGAGACTGGAATTAGATTTTAGTATTTGGCTCGATCGATCGCCCGTACAGACAAACCCTGCTCCAGCTCAACAGCATGAATGGCAGCTCGGTTTGTCTTTTTTGAGTCGCAAACACATTATCAGGGACGATCGCACAACCGTGTTGCCATTTTGGCAGAAAACTGCAAAAACCAGGCTTGTAGCGACTCAACGCTCAAAATCGGGTTGTCGCACCACTAAATTACTTGCCCCCAAAATTAAACCAGCGCGTCTTAAATCCCGCAAAAAATCCTTGATTTGGAACATCAACCGCCGGCGCCGAGATATTGGAACCTTCGCCGCCGACTTGGGTGACAAAACCTGCGGTATCTGAGTGCAACTCGCTTACAACCTCAATTGCACAACCACCTCGAACTCCGGCTCGTTTTTCCCTCACGACTTCCACATAATCTAAATCCGCAATTTTGCCCAGCGCCGGCTGAGTTTCCGATTTCCTCGTTTGGGTATTTTCCTTGAGCAAGCGGTTAGAAGTGCGGTAGGGGATATAGTCGAGAGGGTTGTAACCCGTGCACCGCAAAAGCAAAAAACAAGCCCAAGAATACTTTCCTGCCAGAATCGCTGAAATTATCTCATCCAATTGTTCGGGTTTGATTCCAACTTGGGAATGATTGGCAGAATGGTTAAATTGCGAATTCATCGTTTTATCCTATTTTGCGTAAATTAATTGACTGTTGACTGCGGTTTGTAGTGAGGACTCCCTTCCGCAGAAAGAAGGACTAAAGTCGTGACTACAAACCTGACTACAAACTCATGGCTGGGGTTTGTAGTGAGGACTCCCTTCCGCAGAAAAAACGACTAAAGTCGTGACTACAAACCTGACTACAAACTCATGGCTGGGGTTTGTAGTGAGGACTTCAGTCCGCAGAAAGAAGGACTAAAGTCCTGACTACAAACCTGACTACAAACTCATGGCTGGGGTTTGTAGTGAGGACTTCAGTCCGCAGAAAGAAGGACTAAAGTCCTCACTACAAACCTGTAAATTAATTGACTGTTGACTGCGGTTTGTAGTGAGGACTCCCTTCCGCAGAAAGAAGGACTAAAGTCCTCACTACAAACCTGACTACAAACTCATGCCGCCTTTTTGTAGTTGCTTGAGCGGATCGAGCAAAATGTCGGCTATGCTCCGCTGGCGGATGATAATTTCCGCCGTGGCTGTCTGGCCCGCTTTGAGTTTCCAGGTTTGATTGTTGGCTTTCACTGAGTCTCGATCGATACTCACTTCCACCCGGTAAACAACACCCAATCGCTCGTCGGTTTTGGCATCCGGCGAAATTGAGACAACTTTTCCCGGCATCACGCCGTAATTTTGATAGGGAAAAGCATCGAATTTGACTTGTACCGGCATTCCGGTTTTGACAAATCCCGCTTCTCGGTTCGGTAAACTCACTTCCAGCACTAGCGGAGCGTAATTCGGAGTCATTTCTGCAATAGTTTGACCCGGTTGCACGACTTCGCCGGTGTTGTGAATGTTGAGCGCGGAAATTACTCCGCTGACTGGTGCGTAGAGAAATCTTTGTTTGAGCTTGTTTTTGGCTTGAGCTAGCAGGGTTTGGGTTTCGGCAATTTTGGATTTGACTTGGTTTAATTCCATTTCCAACTGCTGAACTTTTTGCTGTTTTTCTAACTGCATTTGGCGCGCTGCTGCTTGTTTGCTGGCGGCTTCGGCTTGCAGCCGATCGACTTCTGCGAGTTGTTCGGTTAATTGGCCTTGCATTTTGCCGATCGAACTGGTGCGATCGCGCAAACCTTGCTCGACTTCAAACAGCCTTTCCTTAACCTGAGTCGCCTCAGACAGTTGACTCCTGATCGCAGCACTTTGTCTGTCGCGCACGGTTTGCTCGACCTCAAAAACTCGATCGTCAGCCTGAGTTTTCTCCCCCAACTGGCTTCTAATGACCGCATTTTCGCTTTCCCGCAGAGCATCTTCAGCTTGAAACAATACATCTTTAGACAGCGCTCCCTCATCTACCAAAGGTTTGAGCCGCCCGATCCGCTCTTTGTGGGCCGCCACTTTTGCTCGCAATTGTGCTAGCAAGTCTTGACTCTTATTTTGCAGCGGTTTCACGCGATCGCGCCTCGTCTGTTGAGAAGTGATATCTGTTTTCAATTGCGACAACAGATTTTGTGCGTGCTTTTCCAGAGGTTCGATCTGCTCCTGCCGCGCTTTCTGAGACACCACATCTGCGTGCAATTGCTCGATTTGAGACTGCGTGGTGGCTGCTGAAGCGCGAGATCTGTCGATCGCAGCTTGAGCCCCCCGCTTGTCCGCAGCAGCAATGGCGAGGCTCGCCTGAGCCTCCAGTCGAGTTCTCTCGATCGAACTAATTTGCTGCACCAATTGAATCTGATAAGCGTCCAGAATTTTATCGAGACGCTCCACCTCGCTCGAAGCATTTTCCGGGTCTAATTCCGCTAATAACTGTCCAGCTTTGATTTTTTGACCTTCTTTAATCGCGAGGTTAATAATTTTTCCCGGCTCCGTCGGATGAATTTTGTAAACATCACCTTTGGGAACTAATTTACCCTGAGCGTGGCCGACTTGATCTATTTTTCCCAAAGTTGCCCACGCTGCAAAAGCTACGGCAAACACCAGTCCTCCTAATATCAACCGCTGGGGAAAAGATACTGGCGGTTGGTCTAGTACCGAGTGCAAAGAAGTAGACCAATTATCAGCCTGAGGCTGCCGGAATTGAGCCGGATAGATATAGTCATTAGTTTTAGAAGAGCGATTTTTAGATTCAACTACTTCTAAAGTTCGGTCTGTTTTTCTGGCTTCGTTTTCTTGCCTTAAAGCTACGCCCCCATAGACTTCAGCTATCTCGTCAGGACTCGTGCTTAATTCTTTGCCATCTTGTGAAACCATGATATTTACTCCAAATAGGGACTTGGGAATTGGGCATTGGGCATTGGGAATTGGGCATTGGTAATTGGGAATTGGTAATTGGGAATTGGTAGGGAGCATCTCAGTTTTGCATTTACAGTGATGCCCCGCTCAAAAAAGGAACGCACGTGCGGACTGAAGTCCGTTCTTTAAAAAATGCTTCTTGCAAAACTGAGATGCTCCCAATTGGTAATTGGTAATTGAAAATCATCTTTAGTCTTGTGTTGGTTGCTAATGACTAATGACCAATGACTAATGACTAATGACTAATGACTAATGACCAATGACCAATGACTAATGACTTAAAGATCCAGTTGTTGCTGAGCTAGGTGATAGTAAAGCCCGCGTTGGGCCATTAATTCGTCGTGGTTGCCTTGTTCGGCTAAAATGCCTTTGTCTAAAACCAAAATGCGATCGGCATTCCGCACCGTAGACAATCGGTGAGCGATGACAAAGACAGTGCGATCGCGACTGATGCGAGCCAGATTTTGCTGGAACCTGCGCTCAGACTCGGTATCCAGCGAAGAAGTTGCTTCGTCCAAAATCAAAACTCGGGGATCGCCCAACAAAGCGCGGGCGATCGCAATTCGCTGGCGCTGGCCCCCAGACAAACTCGTACCCCTCTCCCCCACAGGAGTTTGATAACCCAGCGGCATATCTTGAATAAAAGCGTGAGCTTCTGCTAGCTTCGCCACTTCGATCGCCTCTTCCAAGCTTGCAGAATCACCAAATGTTCCTTCTTCGCCATGACTGGCGGGGTTTTCCAAATTTTTGTACAGCGTAATATTTTCCAAAATCGTTCCCGAAAACAAGAAACAATCTTGAGGGACAACACCCAACTGCACTCGCAGCGACTGCAACGAAATGTGGCGAATATCGTGGCCGTCAACAGTCAGCCGCCCTTTTTCTGGATAATAGAAACCTTGCAGCAGCTTCACCAAAGTGCTCTTACCGGAACCGCTGCGGCCGACTATTGCCACAGTTTCTCCAGCTTGCACCTCAAAGCAAAGATTTTGCAGCGTATTGCGTTCCTCATCCTGAGCATAGCGGAAAGAAACATTGTCAAACTTGATGCTTCCGTGAATGCGAGGCAGTACCAGCATTGGTTTGTAAGGGCTTTCTTCAGGTTCTGCCGAAAATACGTCATCCAAACGCTCGATCGACACCAACACTTCCTGAAACTCATCCCAAAGTCCCACCACCGAAAGCACAGGAGAAATCACGCTCCCGATCATCATATTAAAAGCCACAAATTGACCGATCGTCAATTCGTCTTGAATCACCAGCATTGCCCCGTACCACAGCAACGCCGTACTGCCCAAAGTATTAATCCCACCCCCAACTACCTGCAAAGAGTTCGCCAACTTCTGCCCCCGAAATTTAGCATTAATCATGCAGGTTAATTGGTCTTCCCAGCGCCAGCGCATTTCTCGATCGGCAGCAGTTGCCTTAATCGTCGCCACCCCACCGATCATTTCCACCAAAGATGAATTTTGCTTGGCACCTTCGTTAAAAATCTCCCGCGATACTTGGCGCAGAAACGGAGTTGCCACCAAAGTCAAAATTACGATCGGCGGAATCAAAGCCAGCACCAACAAAGCCAGACGCCAGTTATAGTAAACCATCAGTGCGATGTAAACCACAGCCATCAAAGCATCCAACCAAGCCGTAATCGCTTGGCGAGTCAAAAACGACTGAATTTTTTGATTTTCCTGAACCCGCGTCAAGATGTCGCCCACCTGACGAGATTCAAAAAATTTTATCGGCAAACTGAGAGTGTGACTGATAAACCCGCTAATTAAAGTCAGATCGATGCGGTTGGACAAGTAATCCAGCAAATACTGTCTCGTTGCCCCCAAGAGCGATCGCCAAACACTAAACAGCAGCAGTCCGATCGCAAAAACGTGCAAAGTAACAATGCTTTTGCTGACAACTACTTGGTCGAGAATTACCTGAGTAAACAGGGGAGTAACGATCCCAAACATTTGGATCAACAAAGAGATTGCCAAAATTTGGGCGATCGTAGCGCGGTAGGGCCAGATTATGCCCAGAAAATTCTTAACTTTGATGCCTTTATGTTCGGCACTGTGGTTGCGGTATAGCTGCGCTGTCGGGTCTAAAATCAGGGCGTACCCAGTCCAACTGTCAGTAAAATCTTTAATGCTCATCCACCGCTTGCCCGCCGCCGGATCGGCAACTAAAACCTGTTGATTTTTAAAGCGGTAAACTGCAACGTAGTGATTGCCTTGCCAGTGAGCTATCCAGGGATTTTGATTGCGGAGCGGAGTCAAAGAAGCTCGCACCGGACGGGTTTGAAACCCCATCCTTTCCGCTGCTTTTGCCAAACTTTTTAGCGAGGCGCCGCTGCGGCCGATTTCTGCCAATTCGCGCAAGTAATTCAGGCTGAATTTCTTACCCCAATATTCGCTAATCATGGCCAAGCAGGTAGCTCCGCAATCTGCCGTACTCTGTTGTTGAATGAAAGGGTGTCCGCTGCTCAACCATCGGCGCCGCTTGGGCTTTGGGAAGCTGATGATTCCGGATGCCGATTTGGGAGACTCGACTGCGGTTAATTTTGACGGCTCAGTTTTTGAGGTAGAGGAGGCATCTTTTGGCGCAGTTACTAAAGTTAAACTCGGAGGTTTGCGGATAATTTTGGGGCGGGTATTGCTGTCGGAAGCAATTGTGGCTTTTGCCATTTCCCACTGTTTTGAGCTAAGTTGGTAAATTAGCAGGTCTGTTGCCGCTTTCCAGTCGCTCGGCACGTCTGAATATCTCCAGTCACTCCCGATACTTGGCGGTGCTTGACCTTGAATTTTACCACTGCCAAGCCAAAAATGATTGGTGGTTTTTTGGCAGTGTTCAGCAATGGAAACTCCGGCGGAAATTGGGGTTTCTTCTAGATAAGGAAGTAAGTGCGGCCACAGAAGCTGTTGTTGGTGGGCAGGAAGCGATCGCAAATCTGTTTGCGTTTTGAAAAAAATTAATCGCTGTATCTGTTGGAATTGTTGCTGCAAGTGCTGTTGCAGTTGGGGAAATTCTTTTAAAACTAGCTGCAATTTGGCGCAGTTAATTCGAGCGAGTTGGCAGCTTCCGGCTGCAATTGCCCTGTAAGGCAGTCCGCTGGCAATAAATACGTCGTCTGTCCCAAATACTGCTCCGAGTTCCAGTACCGTCACCGAAACTTCTTGCTGTTGAGAGGCTTCTACCGCTAGCAGCCTGACTCTTCCCTGACAAACTAAATAAAAATTGCGATCGCTCTGTGCTTGTTCAACTAAATTGTTGGTATTATCCGGTGTTTGATATTGGGTGATTTCATCTCCGAGTTGAAACTCGCAAATTTCACAGGCTGTATTTAATTTGGCAATTAATGTCGGTTCGGGACTGATTTCCTCCAAGAGTTTCTCAAAAGCTGGAACAGTTGGCAATGAGGCTGGGGAGCGCTCGCAGTAATTTTGTACCCCTGAACTTGTTTTCATAGCTTTCCCTGTTGAATTTTTCTGTTAATTTTATTGACTGATAATTAACCAGACTGGGCTAATATTTTATTTTTTAGGGCCACCTAGCCGGCTGAAAAATGCTTCTTGAGTTTTGCTGCGAAAACCTCATATCCCAACATTTTTGACAACTTTTGAGATGTCGGAATTCGGTTTTTTCTAATAAAGTGCGGTGATTGCGTAAGTAGTGTTTTCGCTGGTTCCAATCATAACTTACAAAATGGCTCCTATGGCTACAGTTACAGGGTCATCTTTACACAATCTTTATAAATTATCCGTATAGTCGCGTAAAATTGTGAAGATTGTGTGAAGAAAAGCCCCGCAGGCTTCCGCCATGCATCCGTAAATACACGTAGATAGGTTAATTAAATATTAAAAGATTTCAATTCTCTATAAGTTGTGCATTCCAGAACGATTGATGTAAAGAAATGTTGCTAATTTGTAGCAGGAATTCCTGGAATTAATTGAGCGTTGAGTGGGGGTATTTAACGGGATTCAAGCAAAGAATTTGGAGTTTCCTTTTGGTGGGAAACCCATCGCTGGCGGACGTATCAACTTTGCAATGGACAAGCTCGGTTTTTTACTAAAATCTCACGCGAGTGGGCGATCGCACATAAACGCGGTGGTAGTCTATCAAGCGATCGCTCTTTCTTGAGCTTAAAACAATATATCTAAATAAACTTGACAATTTTTATTAAATGTGTATTTAAATTTCCCGATTCTTTAAAACTAGCTATTTGCCCGATCGCCATTAAATCGCATACAGTCATATAATTCAGACTAGAATATCAACTTGATATAAATGCTTGAATTATCAGCGCTGGGGCTGCTGCAACGGCAACCCCTGGACGGCTATCGACTAAAACAACAACTGGAGCTGTTTATGAACAGTTGTATCAGCGTTAACTGCGGTTTGAGAAGTGATATTTTGTCCAGTCGATCGACCGCGATAAGAAAAGTTTGTAGTGAGGACTTTAGTCCTCAGAAGAAGGACTAAAGTCCTCACTACGAACCGTTTTTATTATTGGTAATCGATCGGACACGATCTGAATGGATCGGGCAGCAAACAAACGCTACATTTATTTTCACACTTGGCAAGATTTGGCAGATTTAGCTAATAATTGCGCTATGGTAGGATTGCTAAATTGTGAAACTTAAAGATAAACTAGAAATTAAAAAGTACCTTAAATCATGCAAATTACGATCGACCTTTCCGACAATCTCCCCCCGACAGAAGCCGATGTGCGGATAGAATGGGCGATCGTACTTTATCAGCACCACAGCTATCGCGACTGAAATATTGAAGTGCGATCGGGTATCATTTTCAAGTTTTATGGTTTAGGTTGTGGTTCCCAGTCACAGATAGACTCTGGCTTGACTGGACAAGTCTTGAGTGCGATCGGATTTCCGAGCAGTTCGAGAAATCTTAGTTTAGTCAAGGATGCTAGTGGTTTGATATCCCTGATTTTATTGTTTCCGAGGTCTATAATTATCAATTTAGTTAAAGATGCTAGCGGTTTGACATCGATGATTTTATTTTTGGCGAGGATGAGAGAAGTAAGCTTAGTCAAGGATGCTAGCGGTTTGATGTCACTGATTTTATTGTTTTTGAGGGTGAGAGAAGTAAGTTTAGTTAAGGCTGCTAGCGGTTGAATGTCGCTGATTTTATTGTTATCGAGGTTGAGAAATTCTAGTTTAGTCAAGGATGCTAGTGGTTTGATGTCGCTGATTTGATTGTCGCTAAGAATGAGCGAAGTCACCTTAGTCAAGGATGCTAGCGGTTGAAGATCGCTAATTTTATTGTTGTCGAGGTCGAGAACTTTTAGTTTAGTCAAGGATGCTAGTGGTTTGATGTCGCTGATTTGATTGTCGCTAAGAATGAGCACAGTCACTTTAGTCAAGGATGCTAGGGGTTTGATGTCGCTGATTTGATTGTTGATGAGAAAGAGTTCCGTGAGACTCGAAAGTTTCCGATCGCCCGCATCACAGTCAGTAGTCCCCGCTTTCTCCAACAACACATCAACTGTATGTTTAGTTTCAGGACTCAAAGTATCTTTTTCGCGACACCAATCAGCAAATGTTTTGTTTGCCGATCGCACTTCTGCGGCCTTCACAGACAGTGCACTTCCAGATAATGCTACGATCGCACTTAAAGCAACTATTATCAACTTTCGTAAATTCATGTGTTTCTGTTTAACTTTGTTTGCTAAATGGAGAATTGCGTATCAAATACCAAAGAAACCGGGTTTTTCATCGATATTAAAGGTGGCGATCGAAGATTTTTGCAAAAAACCCGGTTTCTGCCTCAGCCCGATCGATGAAAAGATAACAACAACTAACAAAACATAGCCTCTCCCAGGTACAGACAGGTAGGGAAACTGTCCCGGTTCGATCGCGCCCCTTCACATATAAATTAATAATAGATTCAGAAACAACGCTTTAAACTCACACAAATCCCAAAAACAGCTATGAACAACACATCCTATCAAATGAGCGACATTGAACGCGCCAACCTCAGCCGGACGATCGACTATAGCGGCATTCGATCGATACCGGAAATCTGGGCGATCGTCAAACAGCGATTTCCCCAAACCGTCGCCCTCCACGATCCCCACAGCAACCCAGAAATCAAGTTTACCTACAGCGACCTCTACCAACAAATTCAACAATTCGCCAGCGGCTTACAAGCCCTCGGCATCAACGCAAATTCAGAAGAAGCAGTCCCTCCCCGCGTCGCCCTCTTCGCCGACAACAGCCCCCGCTGGCTGATAGCCGACCAAGGCATCATGACCGCCGGGGCCGCCAACGCCGTTAGAGGTGCCACCGCTGACCCCGAAGAACTCCTCTACATCATCCAAGACAGCGGCAGTACGGCCTTAGTAGTCGAAAACCTGGCTTTACTCAAAAAACTGCAAGCCCGCCTCCCCGATTTGCCGATCGAACTCATCGTCCTTCTCTCCGACGAGGAACCAGAAACCAGCCCCACCCTAACCACAGTCAAATTTTCCCAAGTCATGGCCACCGGCGCCAACCGCCCCTTCAAACCTGCGAACCACAGTCCGCACACCCTTGCAACCCTCCTCTACACCAGCGGCACCACCGGCAAACCCAAAGGCGTCATGCTGACTCACGGGAACCTGCTGCACCAACTCACCACCTTCGGCACAATTTTGCAACCCGAACCGGGCGAATCAGCCCTCAGCATCCTCCCCAGTTGGCACGCCTACGAACGCACAGTCGAATACTTCTTGCTTTCCCAAGGATGCACCCAAATTTACACCAGCATTCGCTATTTCAAACAAGACTTTAAAACCTGCAAACCCCAGTACATGGTCAGCGTTCCGCGCATCTGGGAATCGATTTACGAGGCAGTACAAAAGCAATTTAGAGAACAGCCACCCAACAAACAAAAATTGGTGAATTTTCTGCTATCTGCCAGCCAGCAATACATTGAAGCCCGCCGCATTTTCCAAGGTTTAACTCTCAGTTTAAAACCTGCTTCTGATTCCGAAAAACTCATTGCCCGCATTAAAAGCATTCTGTTGTCTCCCGTACACGCGATCGCCGAAAAACTCGTTTACCAAAAAGTCCGGGAAGCTACGGGAGGACGTTTTAAGTGGGCGATTAGTGGCGGAGGTTCCTTAGCCGCGCATTTAGACAATTTCTTTGAAATCGCAAATATCGGTTTGTTAGTGGGATACGGTTTAACTGAAACATCTCCGGTTTTGACAGTCCGCCGCCCTTGGCACAATCTTAAAGGTTCGGCCGGACAGCCGATCGCCGGTACCGAGATTAAAATAGTTGACCCGGAAACGAAACAGCAACTGCCAACAGGCCAGCGCGGTTTAGTTTTGGGACGCGGGCCGCAAATCATGCAGGGATATTATCTCAATCCGCAAGCTACGGCCAAAGCCATTGACTCAAACGGCTGGTTCGACACCGGCGATTTGGGCTGGCTGACACCGGGAAATGACTTAATTTTGACTGGGCGGGCCAAAGATACGATCGTCCTCAGCAACGGCGAAAATATCGAACCGCAGCCCATCGAAGACGCCTGTGTCCGCAGCCCCTACATCGACCAAATTATGGTAGTAGGTCAAGACCAAAAATCGATCGGCGCGGTAATTGTCCCCAATCAAGAAGCCGTCCAGAAATGGGCCGAAACTCAGAATCCTCCCATACACGAAATTGACTGGAATAGCAAGGCAATTCAAGACTTATTCCGCAAAGAATTAAACCGGGAGGTGCAAAATCGCCCCGGATACCGCGCGGACGATCGCATCGGCCCGTTCCGGCTGATTCAGGAGCCGTTTTCGATGGAAAATGGAATGTTGACCCAGACCCTGAAAATTAAGCGTCCGGTTGTGACGGAACACTACCGCGATATGATTGACGGGATGTTTTGAAATATTCGCTGGACTTGGGGAATGGAAAAGCAAAAATTATCCCAACACCCGAGTCCCCACTGGTGTCAACAAACAGCCTGAAAACCTTTGTATCTCTCGTTTATAGCAGAGGCAAGCTCCCCCTAAATCCCCCGTATAGTCGGGGGACGAAAGAGAAGATTCTTATCCCCCCCTTAAGAAGGGGGGCTAGGGGGGATCTGGCCTGAATCGCCAGACAGAAGACTGATAATAGGTTTGACCTTAAGTTGACACCAACACCCGAGTCCCGAGTCCGAGTCCTCAGTCCTCAGTCAGACGGAAATATTTGCGAACTAATGACTGTTGACTAATGACTAATTCCTAATTCCCAATTGACAAGCAACAAATTTATGGAACCACAATTACTCTTGAAGCGATCGATTAACGTTAAAGTCGTCGTTACTCCCCGCTGGAAAGAAGAAGCTCAACAGCAACTCCAAGCCCAAATCAATCAAATAGATTCTCAGCTACAACAACTAGAAATGCAAGGGCAGCGGATGGTTTCAGAAATCCAAAAGTCAAGCCTGCAACCCCCCGGCCCGCAAGTAATGCAGCAAATAGAAAACATTCAAGTGCAGGTGAATCAAAGAAAAAGCGAACTGCTAGAACAGAAAAACCAAAACCTGCAACAGCTTCAGCAAGTGCAGGTGCTAGACCTCGAACAAGAAGTGAGTCAAGGTCAAATTGACGGCACGTTCACCGTCGGGCTGGGAGAAAACTTGATTCAAAAAATGCAAGTAGAAGTTCTCCTCCGCGACGGCATTGTCGAAGAAATTCGAGGTGATATTTAGAAATTAGAAATTGGTAATTGGTAATTGATAATTGGTAATTGGTAGGTAATTTTGAGTTGATAGCCGCACATCTTCGGACTAGAGGCTGGCATAATAATAATTATTGCCGATTGCCGATCGCCAATTATCAATCGCCAAATACCGATCGCCAATTACCAACTCACAAGGACTTTTTACAGATGATTCGCGAAGTTTTCATGCCAGCCCTGAGCTCTACCATGACAGAGGGCAAAATTGTTTCCTGGGTCAAATCCGCCGGAGACAAAGTAGAAAAAGGCGAAACGGTAGTCGTAGTTGAATCCGACAAAGCCGACATGGATGTCGAGTCTTTCTACGAAGGCTATCTAGCAATAATTATTGTACCAGCCGGCGAAGTTGCCCCAGTGGGAGCTGCGATCGCCCTAGTAGCAGAAACAGAAGCCGAAATCGCAGAAGCCCAGAAACAAGGAGCAGGCGCCCCAGCAGCCTCCGCCCCAGCAGCCTCCGCCCCAGCGCCTGTCGCAGCTACAGCATCAGCGGGTTTGCAGCAAAACGTCAGCCGCCAAAACGGGCGCAGCGTCGTTTCTCCCCGCGCTCGCAAATTAGCCAAAGAGTTTAAAGTAGATTTAAATTCAATCAAAGGCAGCGGCCCCAACGGTCGCATTGTTGCAGAAGATGTGGAAGCAGCAGCCGGGAAAGCCCAACCAGCCCCGGTTCAGCAACCGGTAACAGTCCCCGCAGCACCCGCACCCGCAGCACCCGCACCCGCAGCAGCCAAACCCGCACCCGCACCAATTCCAGCGGTAGCGCTTTCCGGTAACAGAGTACCGATGAATGCGCTGCAAAATGCGGTTGTCCGCAATATGGAAGCAAGTTTGAGCGTGCCCTGTTTCCGCGTCGGCTATACAATTACTACTGACAATCTCGACAAACTCTACAAACAAATTAAGTCCAAAGGCGTCACGATGACGGCTTTACTGGCAAAAGCAGTAGCAGTAACTTTACAAAAACATCCTCTGCTAAATGCTTGTTATGTGGAGTCGGGAATTCAACACCGCGCTGATATTAATGTGGCGGTAGCGGTGGCGATGGATGGCGGCGGTTTGATTACGCCGGTGTTGCAAAATGCCGATCGCCTGGACATCTATTCTCTCTCCCGCAGTTGGAAAGATTTAGTCGATCGCGCCCGCGCCAAGCAGCTAAAACCTGACGAATACAGCACGGGAACTTTTACTCTTTCCAATTTGGGAATGTATGGAGTAGATAAGTTTGACGCGATTTTGCCCCCGAATCAAGGCTCGATTTTGGCGATCGGCTCTTCGCGCCCCCAAGTCGTAGCTAATGAAGAAGGTTTGATGGGAGTCAAGCGGCAAATGCAAGTTAATATTACTTGCGATCACCGGATTATTTACGGTGCTGACGCCGCATCTTTCTTGCAGGATTTGGCGAAATTGATTGAGACAAATCCTCAGTCTTTGACACTTTAATCCGATACTGTAGGGTGTGCAACGCGCACCGTCCGATCGATCGATGTCGGCATGATATAGCCTTTCTCAGAAAGGTTCGCGGACGTAGTTGGGCTTGGGCCCTATACGTTTAAGAGTTATAGAAGCTTTCAGTCATACCTCATCTCTTTGAGAAAGGCTATATCTAAGTCAACCGTCCGATCGATCGATGTCGGCATGATATCTAATTCAACCGTCCGATCGATCGATGTCGGCATGATATCTAATTCAACCCGTGCGCAGTGCACACCCTACAAACTAATTACTCGATCGCACAGTCAGAACTTGCGGCGGAGTCGCATCCGGCGGATACAAGAAATCCACCTGCACCAAACGGCGTTCCCCCGGCTTCATATTCACATTCACCAAAGGTTCCCCCTGCTGTCCCCGCCGCTGCACAATGTGAATGTACCGCGTCAAAGTCTTCCCCGTATCATCATTAAACATCACCCGCACCGTACCTCGGAAAAATATGCGATTTTCCGGCGGATCGTAAAACATCAATCCCCCCGATTCCTTATTTGCCTTAATCGGTGTTTGCATTCTAATGCTCACAGCTTGCGACTCGCGAGACTTGTTATAAAGTGGAAAAGTTAAATTGTATTGAATCCCGTAATTACCGTGAGCAAAATAAGCAGTATCGGGATAGCGAGCTAACATTTTAGCGCTTTGAATTTGACCCGTCCCAAAAGTACCCGTATCAGTAGTGCTCAAAGCATAGGAAAATGACTCGCCGCGCTTGGGAACAGTTAAATAATCGGTTCTCGAATTGTCAGTAATTTTAGCTTTCCACTCGGAACCTTCAGCGACTCCCGCCACGCGCCCGTAAATTTTTTGCAGTGGATTTTCGCCTCTAGCAGTGGGAGCCAAATCTCTCGGCCCAGCTAAACCTTTGGTGTTTAAAATATTTTCCCACTGTTCTAAAGTTGGATATTGCTCGACTCCTTCTTTAGTTTGAGGAGCAAACATCGCCAAACTAGCTACGTAAACCGAATTGCTGCTCGATACTCGCATTAAAGTCGATCGCCCATTGGAAGAAGGCGTGACATTCCCCACAGGTATCGGCAAATTCATCACCATTCGGCTTTGATTCGCCGGAATCTCGATCGCAGCAGGCAAAATGGCTTGTCTGTGCCCCCGCAGCACATCGCTCGTAATGCGGCTGCCAGGCCCCGCAAACACAGTCCCGAATCGATTTTCTAAATACGACGGCAAATCGACAAACAAAGCATCCGGGCGAGTTAAATAAGTCGCTCCTTGCAGGATATTTAAAGTAACAGGTTCCGAATTGGGATTGTGGACAATTATGCCTTGAAATAAAGTGCGGGTTTCGGCGCGATTTTTAGCTTTAGCAATGTGGTGGGCGAAGATGTCAAATCGGCCTTTGAAGGCAAAGTTTAAGTGTGCAGAAGGTACTTGTTTTTCTTCTTGCGGAAATGTGGAGAGCAAAATGCCTTCGGTTTGTACAACTTCCGGGCTGTTGCTGTTGAAAACGGGGATGCTGTCGAGTTTTCCCGGCAAAACGCGCACTTGCTGGGGCACTGTCACGGTTTTCAGCGGGCTGCTGCTGGGTTGCGGTGGTGGCAAATCCAGTTCATTTTCCGGTACCGGGACTTCTGGCTGGATGATGAGTTCTTGGGCGGGAGGTGTCGGGATTGCTTGAGCTAAGGGTAGAATTGGTAACAAAAACATAGCTGTGAGCGCGTTTAACTGAACTTGCAAATTGCTTTGACGCAAAGCAATCGACACAAAACTTTACCACAACTAGGTTGACATTTCCTTGAGTTTTGGGATTTTAGGTCAATTTTGGCGGATATAGTCAAATTTAGGACAAATTTTCAATGACGATAATTTTAACCAACGACGACGGCATAGACGCTCCAGGGATTCAGGCACTTTTGCAGGCTGTAGATGGCAAGGCAATTATGGTGGCCCCTCAGGGGCAATTGTCGGGCTGCGGGCATCAGGTGACTGCTCACAGTCCGATTCATGTCGATCGGCGATCGGAATTTGAATATGCTGTAGGGGGAACACCCGCAGACTGCGTGCGTATCGCTCTCCATCACGTTTGTCCCCAGCCGGATTTAGTGCTTTCGGGAATTAACGCGGGCGGCAATTTGGGCGTTGACGTGTATATTTCCGGTACGGTTGCGGCTGTGCGGGAAGCAGCAATGCACGGTATTCCGGGTATCGCGATTTCCCACAGGATTAAAAGGCCGCTGGAAATTGACTGGGATGTCGCGACTCGCTGGACATCGCGGGTGTTGGCCGATTTGCTCAACCGGGAATCTAAGTCTGGGTGTTTTTGGAATGTGAATTTTCCGCATTTAGCGCCGGGAAGTGCGGAACCGGAAATTGTGTTTTGTCAGCCTTCAACTGAGCCGCTACCTGTGGTTTACCGCCAAGAGGGAGAATACTTTTATTATGTGGGAGAGTATGGAAATCGCGATCGGGCGCCGGGGACTGATGTTGATGTCTGTTTTGGCGGTAATATTGCTGTGACTGAGATATCGCTTTGATGGGATTTGATGCTCTAACTATATGTTTTTATCGATAAATTCTTAACAAATAGCGTTAGGTGCGATCGGCAATGCAATAGTTTGATATTCCTAGCTAAAAACTGATTTGAATATACTTTAGGCTGAGTGCAGCAGATACCCTAAATAAAAGAGCGTGTCCTCTCAATTACTCATAATAGACAAGGTTTGTAGTGAGGACTTTAGTCCTCATAATCTGAGGACTAAAGTCCTCACTACAAGCCAATCTTATGATTGCGAGCATTCTCGGCGGATACGATCTAATAAACCAGTTTTCGGATGAGCCGAAAATGGGATAGTTAAATATGTTGAAAGTTGAGAGCAATGACAATCGCACAAAATTAATCGCCGTCCCGAGAATGGCAGCTATCTCTACTTGCGATCGTCCGTGCTACCATAATTTTTCTTGTCATTCTTCGGCTTAGCAACACCATCAGGTTGTTTCTTGGGCTTTTTGACTTCTTTGTTGCTTTTTCTTTCTTTTGACATGAAGATTCCTCAATTTTTACTCATAATAACATAGATTGAAATATCTGCTTGAGCGCAAGTAAAGCGAGCTGCCTCACACAGATGTTACTCGCTGTTAGTTTAGTATAATCTTTGGTAAATTATCAGCTAGGTTTTGCACAAATAGCATCTACCGTTAGGCATATCCATCAATCCCTCATCGGTACAAGGTCTGAAATTAATTTTAACCGGACAGTTTTGAGGTCGCCATCTGAAACCCTTGATTTACCCGAAAGCCTATTGTGTGCCTCCCCAAGCGTTGCCTTCCTACCGATCCCCGTGAAACCATTATTTTACGGTTGACAGTCAAAAACAGCCCTCTGTGTTGCAAAAATAACTCAGTATATTGAGAAATATAAAGTTAATTTTCAGCTTTCTTCAAAGTGCGATCGCCACCGCTCCATTAGATATAAAATTTTTATAAAGAGTGAGTATTTCTAGATAAATTTTCGCTATTAGGAATCAGACCCCTATGGAAGTAACCGAGCTACTCAAAGACTACGAAAATGGCTGTAGAGATTTTGCTGGCGCCGACCTGGGCGGAGCCAACCTCAGCGGAGCTATCTTGGACGGAGTAAACCTTTCGCGGGCTAACCTGTCGTCCGCTAACCTCAGTCGAGCGCATCTGGCCAAAGCAGAACTCAACGGCGCAAACCTTTGCAGGGCAAATCTGAGTTTTGCCAAAATGGGTCAAGTCAGATTAGCTGACGCAGAGCTTACGAAAGCCAATATCAGCGGAGCTTACCTCGTCAAAGCAAAACTTCCCAGGGCGAAGTTGAGCGGCGCCCAACTCATCGGTAGCAACCTGCGGGGCGCCATCCTCTGGAACGCTAATTTGTGTGCGGCAGACTTGCAATTCGTCAACCTGCGGGGCGCTAACCTCACGGGAGCAAACCTTAACTGGGCTAACTGCACGGGGGCCAAGCTCAGCGGTGCAAAGCTCTTTGCCGCTGAATTAACAGGCATCAATCTCAGGAAAGCTTACCTCAACGGCATCGACCTCAGCAGGATAGACCTCAATGGCCTAAACCTCAGCGAAGCCAAACTCAACGGGGTCAACTTGGAAAGCTCGAACTTGGTAGCAGCCAATCTCAGCGGTGCTCAGTTGCGGGGCGTCAAGTTGACGGGAGCAGATTTAACCAGAGCAAATCTGGTGGGAGTTTCTTTGGTGCAAGCAAACCTCGATTGGGCTAGGCTGTGTTATGCCGACTTGAGCGAAGCCGATTTGAGCGGCGCAACTTTCATCGGAGCCAACTTTGAGGGTACTGTGTTAGCCGGCGGATCGACAAACGCTGCACCTTTGAAATATGGTGTCTATTTAACTGTGACGGGTTGTGTCGCAGCCTAAGCATTCAGCAAAAATCTACTCTCGCAGTGGTTTAACTTTTGATGCAGAGATGATTACTTTTGTGAGGGTGCTCCAGCCACCAGAAATTTACCGCTATTTTCCCGAGTTTGTCGCCTCACTATTGAGCTTACCCGATTAATTTCGCGACTCGCAAAGCAGAGGTAATCGCTCCTTCGTGCAAGCCATTCCCCAAATAAGCTCCCGCATGATAAGTGTTGTTCTCGCCGTTAGTCTCGATAACTTCGTCTCGGTATCGAAAAGACTCGACAGTATACAGCGGCGTGTGATGTTTTTGAATGTGAATAATGTGCTGTTTGTCGATCGCCTCCTCCAACTTAAACGCTAAACTGTACTCTCGCGGCGATGTGATGCCGCAAAGCTGATTCAAGCTCGCATTGTAGCCCCAGCCCTTGTCCGTCTCGAAAAAATCGAATTCCGATAACTTGCGAATACCGTAGCGATCGTACATCGAAGTATCCGAATGCAGCACAGTCGTGGCATAATTGGGTTTCCACGCCGCAAACCGCTTCGTTTCCGCCTCCGTCGGGTCAGCCAACAGCCTCATCACTTGGTCTGGCGGCATCGCAAAAACCACCTTATCAAACTCCTGAATTTCCCCATTAGCCAGCACAATTTTTACAGCATCAGCACTTCTAAAAATCTTGGCAATCTCCACATTCAGCAGTATATGGCCCTTAAACCGCTCCAGAATCTTTTCAATGTAAGAATAAACTCCGCCTTTAATCCTCACCCAATTTACCGAAGCATATTCCCGCAGCACAGGCATCGCCAATTGGGCTGGAAAATCGTCCAGCAATTCAAACGGTATAGAATAGCTGTACATCGTCAGCAACTTCAGCCAATCATTGCGGACGCACGACCTTTTCAAAGTCTGAGAAAGCGGCATATTGTAGAAATCGTGCTGTTTGGCAAACCGCATTTTCAAAATAAATCCAGCCGAACGAGCGTAGAGACTGTCGAGTTGCAAATACTCAATCAAGCGTTGCATTCCCGTAAAATTTTTTTGAATAGCAACCGCTGACAAAAAGTGACCGCCATCTTTAAAAAATAGCGATGAACCAATCTGCACGGGTTCTAATTCAACGCCTAGCTCCTGCATTAAAGCCGCGAAATTGTAAAACACAGTGGGAAATTCTAGCACCCCATTTTCTAATATTTCATTGCACTCAGATTGATTCGGCAAAACATTTTTATTCAGCGTGCGAATGTGTCCGCCTAAAATCGGCTGACTTTCCAACACAGTGACGTGGTGTCCCTGTTTGTTGAGCCAGTAGGCTGTAGCCATACCGCTAGCTCCGCCCCCAACAATTGCAATTCTCATGGTTCTCTCCTAAATTGATGTGGGATTGTTATTAATTGAATGCTTGTATTCCCCGCAGGACACGGCAATGTTCCGAGGTGTCAATTTAACCCGAAAAAACTTTGTATCTCTCGTTTGTAGCGGAGTCTCGATCCCCCTCTAAATCCCCCTTCTTAAGGGGGACAAAACGAAAAATTTTTGTATTTCTCGTCGCTCGCCGAGACCAGATCCCCCTAAATCCCCCTTAAGAAGGGGGACTTTGATAACTTCTTGTCCCCCCCTTCTTAAGGGGGGCGCCGGGAGAATCGGGAAGACTTTAAAGCTCTTGTCCCCCCCTTCTTAAGGGGGGTTAGGGGGGATCGGGGCCTCAGCATCAAACAGTAGATCCATGCTAGATTTGATGCTAAGCTGACACCAATAGGCACAGCCATCTCCTCATAGATATCAGCCAATTTTCGATCGCCCAAACCTCAACCCAAGCCACCAAATATCGCAGTTATTTAACTGTGATTCCTCACCCTAAAATCGCATCGCCGGACAAACGTTGATAAAGCAGCGCCCCCGTCCAAAATGTCGGCGCAAAGCCTGGATAGCCCGAGGAAGCGTTGCAAAAATAGAAATTGTTGAGGGATGTTTCGTGATTTAGCCGATCGACCCCCATGTTTTTCGGAGTCAGGGTAGAACCGTAGGAATTGCCGTTAGGACACCAGCAGAAGCGCTCGTTAGTCGTAGGACTTCCGGTAATATGAAACACCATGTGTTTGCGGAAATCTGGAACATAGTGTTTTTCAACTACGTCTAAAATCGAGTCTAAAATCTCTTGTTTCTTCTGCCTGTAAGCTTTGCGATCGGTCTCCCAAAGCTGTTTAAAATAACTGTAATTAGCAACAGTTAGAAATTCCACAATTTGACAATCTTCGGGACAATCCCGCCGCGCTTCCGTTAGTAAAGTCGGCGTGGTAATTGCAAAACTCGGACGAGAAAAATCATTTTTGTCATACATTTGAGCAAAAGCTTCATTCAGATCCAAGTGTTCCGAATGAAACGTATTCCACTTGCCAAATCCGTAGTCTCGCAGGTCGATATCTTTGACAACGCAGTACACCATGTAATTGGATGCAGAATACTCGTAGTCGAGTTTCCGCCGCACTGTTTTAGAGAACAGTTCCTCACCAATCATCTTGGCTGCTCTTTTGGGGTCGAGGTTGCAAATCACGGTTTCGCCCGTGAATTCATGGGTTTGATGGGTAGTCAAATCCATCGCTTCAACTCCCGTAACAGTTCTATCTTTCACCCTAAAATTCGTGACTTCATGGTTGAGCAGAACTTTCCCGCCGTTGGATTCAATGACTTTAACTAAAGAATTGATAACATCTTCAAAATGCTGCGTCGGGTAAAATGCACCTTCTTGATAGCCTCGAAACAAAGCAATCCAAGCATAGAAAGACAACTGGTTAGGAGGTAGCAAAAAGTCCGGCCATTGCAGGGCTAATAAAGTTTGGGCGGCTTGCGGGAGTTGGAATTTATCGAAAACGTCTTGCAGTGTGCTGTTGAGGTGTTGGACAGCGCAGAATACGTCACCGAAATTTTTGATTAATTCAATTGGTTTGACGGGAGGAGCGAGTTTTCTGAGTCCTTCGCCGGTTTTTTCGACTTCGTTGACGAATTTGCGAATTCTCTCGCTTGCTTCGGGAAACAGCGCCGACAATCGCCGGATCAATTCCTCTGCTTCCGAGGGAATATCGAGGGCGTACCCAGGCATTCTCATGCGATCGAAGCCATTCGGATCGTAGCGCTCAAAGGTGACATCGCGATCGAGATTGAGTTTTTTGAGGACTCGATCGACTGTATGTCCTTCGCCGCAGTCCCAAACGTAGTGAAATTGGGCATTAAACGTGTATTTTTTGGCCATGGTAAAGGTGTGGCCAAAGCCTCCGGGATGCTCGTGAGCTTCCAGGATGTACACGATGAGGCCGGAGTTTGCCATCAAGGCTCCGAAAACCAGTGCTGATAAACCACTACCGACGATGAGGTAATCTGTTTTCATGGGATATTTCCTCGATCGATTGAATCGGGCGATCGTTGTAGAAGGAAGAAGGAAGAAGTTCGGCAGCGGATTTTGTAGCGGATTTAACGGATGTAACGGATAGAATTCCCGATTACCCATCATGGATTACCGATTACCCATCAGTTCTGTCGTCATTAGGAAGAAGTAATCGACCGCATCGGTTTCAGCAACTAAGAACTTTCTCACCTACTTATATCTATCTAAACTAACTCTAAATTTTCAGAAAAGTGTAAAGTCAACCAATAGGATTGCTACGCGAGCTAGTTAAAGTATTGTATTTAAGCCGTTTTGCGGTTTCTGTTAAGATTTATTAAGATAACACGGCGGTTAAAACCGCGTCTATACAAACAAAGTCGGCCTGCGCCGACTGAAAAAAATTATGTAAAACGTAATTTTTACTACTTGTTCTTCAACCCGCGTCGCCCGGTTTTGTTTGTATAGGTTTCAACAGCGCGGTTTTCTGGGTTTCTACCTTTTTGCGTCAGTCTTAAGGTATAGAGTCATCTCCCCAATTAGGATGATGTTAATGAGAGGCGCGAGGTTTTATTTGTGCGGAACTATCACATCAAAAAAAGTATCATCCAAATCGTAACCAAACATCTGCGACATCGCCATCAACTTCGATTTACTCTTGATTCCCTGCTGGTTCAACCAATCAGTCAACACAAAAATTTTGCTCATCAAAAACATTTCTAAAGCTTCGGGATTGTATTGAATGCCTTGGGTGCGGTGGAACTGGTGCGGCACCAACATCGCGGCATAGCGGGCCAATTCTCCGGCTTTCCAATCGAGCAAAAACGGCAGCCAAGGATAACAAGCATCCAAGCGAATAAACCACAGCCGCACTTCGGGAAGTTCCGAGATTTCTCGGGGATCTAATTCTTCGCGCGGATACTCTATTTCAAATTGTACCTGCTGTTCGTTTTGGGCGATCGCCCCTTCGGCGAGCCACTGTTCAATAACAGTCCGCACCGGAGACAAATCTAAGCTGTTTATGCGATCGGCATCAATCGCTATCATAATACTCATAAAAAGTCAACCTTATAGCATTAAGTAAGTCCTTATCTATAATACCACCAATTAGCAGGTTTGTAGTGAGGACTTTAGTCCTTCTTCTTGAGGACTGAAGTCAGGTTTGTAGTGAGGACTTTAGTCCTTCTTCTTGAGGACTGAAGTCAGGTTTGTAGTGAGGACTTTAGTCCTTCATGAATGCGGACTGAAGTCCTCACTACGAACCTTGTAGTGAGGACTTTAGTCTTTCTTCTTGAGGACTGAAGTCAGGTTTGTAGTGAAGACTTTAGTCCTTCTTCTTGAGGACTGAAGTCCTCACTACGAACCTTGTAGTGAGGACTTTAGTCCTTCATGAATGCGGACTGAAGTCCTCACTACGAACCTTGTAATCGTTAATTTTTCCGCAGAATATCACCCATTTTTTCCAAACTTGCTATCCTGCAAAGAATTCCCAATTCCCTGGATAATTCCCCGCCCGATCAAACCAATTCCCCGCCCTATAACCTGCGTCAAAACGTAAACAACAGCCCTACCCAACAGCGAAATAACCGCGCGAACCCTAGGTGCGATCGCATCCCGAGTTTCCAGCACCAAAGTTAAAGCCAACTGCAACCCAGACAACTGTGCTAACTCCTGATTTCTGGGAGCATAAATAGAAATTCTCTTAATTCCTGAATCGCCCAAAACAAACAGCCAAAACCTGCTTTCAAAAATAGCTTTCGGTTCCACAAAATAGCTATCCCAGCGGTATCTCCACGATAAATCATTCCGAAACCGCTCAATTTCTCGTGTGGAAATTAACTTGCCATCGTAAAAAGTTTGCTTGATTTCCTCAATATCCGCAAAATTATTCAGCAGAGGCTGCACTACTGAGCTAGCAACTTGAATTACCAAATTTTCCAATAAAGCTTCAGCTCGCTGCATCGCTTGCGGGCTGCCAGCAATACAAGAAATATTGTCAACTGTTAGCGGAATTTCAAATAGCAAATGTGCAAATAAATCAACTGTCATCGGAATTTTGTCAAGGATTTCCGTGGCAACTGCTTTTTCATCTGCGAGCAGCACCGGCACCACTTCTATGCCGCTGCCTCCCCATAAATTAGCAGCGATTCCCCCTTGACTTTCTGGCAGTAGTTTTAAGCTTGTTTGACTGCTGTCAACAACCAGATTTTCTGCCGTTTGCAGCGTATAGTACCTGCCAAAAAAATCTATGATTGTCGATTCCCACAAATCCCGCAAAATAGCAGGCATTTTTTCCGACAATTGAGTTTGCTGCACTTGCCCCAAGAGCAATTCCTCCAGCAACTCGCGTAACTTCCGCAGGATGGAATTCATCAATTCGCGCTGTTTTGTCGATCGCAAAATATCGATTTCCAAAGGCACGCCAGTCAAATTGATCAAATTAAACTGCAATTTAGCAGCCACCGAGTCAAACAAGCTGCCTTGCCAATTATTTGCCAGCACCAAAGATTCACCCGAACCTCGGGAATTCGTGACTTGCAACTGAGAATTATTCCACAAACTCTCTGGTATTCCTTCTCCCCTCGCACTTCTCCCGTATTCCTCTACCTTCTCCCCTCTTCCTTCTTCCTTCTTCCTTCTTCCCTCGGACTTCTCTCCTTTTTCTTCCAATAACTGACTGACAATCCAACGAGCAGCCAGCAATTCTCGGCGGCGCCCGCTGACTACAAGCCTATCTAAAATAGTGACTAAATCTGTCGAATCTGTCACTGTAATCTGTTCTAAATCAGCTTTGACAATTGCCAAAGCTGCATCTATTTCTCGCAATCCAGACACACAAAAATAAGCCAGAATTTTTTTGTGTACGGGCGTATCAATTGTCAGACTCTCAGCATTTTCTTCTGGATTGGCTGCGGAATTTTCTATTGTTTTAACCGTCGGTGAATTTAGCTCTATTTGAGAGTTAGCTGGCGTATCTGTCGGCCAATAAGTGCCGCCAGATGCTACGGCGCGAATAGCTTCTATTGTCTCGGAAATATCTCTATCTTTAGGACAATAGCCCTTCGCGCCCGCAGCTTGTAACTGCCCCAACTGCTCCGGTGTCAGCGGCCCGCCTAGGAGCAACAGCGGTAGGTTGGGGTACAAGCTTTTGAGTTCGCCACAAACTGCCAGCGTCTGTATTAGACCCGATCGCAAACTTAACCTCTCAACAGCCAAAATTACCAAATCAACGGGCTTCTTGGCCCCGAGAGAGGCGATCGATCGAGCTTCCAGAACCCCCAAAGCCTCGGTTCCCGTATCCACATCTGCGACAACTTCCAAGTCTGGATACTGCTCGCAGGCGACTCTGAGCCCCAGTCGGAAAATGGGGTCGGGATCGATCGACAGCAGTTGCAAATTACTCACTCGATTTTAAATTTGAGATTAAAGAGGTCGATCGTGCCAAAACCCAATTACTCCGGAATCAAATTAGCATCAGGAGGTCCAGCCGGCTGAGGAATCGAAGGCGGCGGTTCCGGAGCCGGAGCCGGAGGAGGAGCAGGTTCCGGAGCCGGAGCCGGGGCCTCCTGTCTGGCGGGCGGATAGTAAGGTTCCGGCTCCCGAGCCGGCGGATAGTAAGGTTCCGGCTCCCTCGCGGGCGGATAGTAAGGTTCCGGAGCCGGAGCTGGAGCCTCTTCTCTGGCGGGCGGATAGTAAGGTTCTGGAGCCGGAGCCGGAGCCTCTTGTCTGGCGGGCGGATAGTAAGGCTCCGGAGCCGGCGCGTACTCTTCCTGTCGCGGAGCCGGCGCGTACTCTTCCTGTTGCGGAGCCGGCGCGTACTCTTCCTGTTGCGGAGCCGGCGCGTACTCGCGAGCGGGCTCCGGCGGCGGCGCAGTGTTGGCTCTGAGTTCGGCGCTCCAGCGCCCGATCGCACCTGCTGCCTCTGAGTGCAGCGCCCTACCGTAACCGACTTGGGAAGCCATATTAATCGCCGCCGACAGACTACCTTGAGATGCTAATTCCGCAGCTCGATCGAGAATCGGACGATCTTGAGCAACTTGCAGTTCGCTCACCCACTGATAGACATTATCCTGAGCTTTAGCGTAAAGAGTCCTACCGCTCTTAATTTCCGAAGCTTTGTCAATAGCCGCGGTCAGTTTTCCTTGCTTGGCCAGGGCGATCGCCTCATCTAAAAAAGGCTGATCTTGAATAACTTCTATGCGTTTCGTCCACTGAGCCAGGAGAGTTTGCGCCTCTACTCTGCGGGGACGGTTTTGAGAGATCAGAAGTACCTGAGCAATGCCGCCCTTAAGTCCTTCAACCGTTCCCGGTGCTACCAACTGCTTCGCCAGGTTCACAAAAGCTTGGTCTTCGATCCGCTGAATTTCGCGGCGCCAAGTAGCCACCAAAGTTTGAGCGTGAACCCGCCGCGGCTGACGAGGCCCGATGGTTTGCGCTTGCTCGATCGCCATCTGAAGCGCCCCGATTTGACCGAAACTCGCGATCGTGCTTGCCACTTGCAGCCGCAGTAAATCTTGAAACTGCACCTGTAAACTTTCAACTTGAACTTGAGCCTGCTTGTACAGAGGTCGGCCCGGAGCAATTTGGCTAGCAGCCCCCTGCCCTTCGAGCAAAGTAAAAATATGTTGTGCCAGTGGCGTCGATACCGACTGGTTCCACATCACCGCCTGAGCCCTACCCAACTGCATCAAATCTTGAGCTTCCGCAAACAGCGGCGAATCTTGGGGCACCACAGAAGCAGCCTCGATCGCCCCCGGAAGGTCCTTCCCCTTCAACCGCTTAGTCGCCATTGCCAGCAAAGTCCGGCTCCAGCCCTCAATTTCCTTTTCTGCTTTACCGCGGGCAAAAAGCTGCGGGTCTATTTTGCGAGCCAGGACGATCGCCTCAGCGAACTTTTGCGGAGTTCCCTCCTGCGCCAAATTTCTAGCCTCTTGCAAGCGCTGCCAGCCGTTTCTTTCCAGAGAAATTTGCTGAATCAGCTCGTTGTAGCGCTTCTGACTCCAGAAAATATTTTCCAGCTTAAACAGAGCTTGAGCGTAATCCCATGCCTTCCTCAAATCCTCACTTTTCAAAGCTGCTAGCGCTGTATCGTAGAGTTTTTGCCCCTCCTGCCAATTTTTTTCCCAAGCAGTCACAGCATCCTGTACCTCTGGGTAAGACGGACTGGTTTTCGGAATTTTCGCCACAATCGCCAGAGCGCCCTTCAAATCGCCCAGCTCAATTTTTGCCCTGGCAAATGCGAGCATGGCTTTCGACCATTCCCCGATCAAATGTTGGCCCTGCGAGTATAGCGGGTGTTCTTTCGGCCAAGCCTGCACCAGTCCTATTGCCGATTCTAGCTGTTCTAGCTTGCCCGATTTAGCAGCTTGCTGAGCGCAGTAAAGTCGCTCTCCGTCCGCCGCCAATGGCGACAGTTGCTGGCAATTCGGTGGCGGCGGCATCGTCAGCAACCACAGAAATGCAGCAGCACCCGTTACTCCAAATCCCACCAGGAGACTCAGCCAGATCAGTTGCCACTGCCAAAAAGTTCTTTTCCCCTCTCCCGGCGACGCCTCGTTAGAAAAACTCGCATCGCCTGTCGCCTCTGCACTCAACTGTGCCGTCGGTTTGGAAGATGGGTTGTATTTGGGTGGTGTGTGGAATTGGTCAGATTGTCGTCTCGCCATTACTTCAGCTTGTCCTGTAATGCGCTCTCTGCGTGACACTCCCACATCAAATCATCGATTGCGATGTGAGCTTCTGAACTCCTGTTAAGGAGATCGAGAACTTCCTTCAAGGTACTGGCAATCTTTCCCTCTACGGCGTTTTATAGTGAGGTTCGTGTCGCGCCCCACTGGTTGCTTCCGAGCATTTTCGGCTCAAGAAGCACGTAAATCATACCAGTTATCCAACAATTATTCACTGCTTCCCGGTGCAGTTTAGCTGAAAAAACAGTAGAAAGCCCCGTCAGTCTAGCGATTTTCGATTTTCGATCTTCGATTTTCGATTTGACTCCACAGATAAATTTGGCAGGGTTCTGAAAATGTTGCTACACAAAATTTCCTTCGATTCGGGCCGACTAAAAAATCAAGCGGGTACTAAACCCGGATTTTGTCTCAACTTGGTACGTGTAGCGGGTCGAACTATTTTTTTTGCTTATTGCTAAATTTTATTTCCCGATCGGCCAAAAGGCCCATCGAGTTTCATTTTTCGCGTACTGTGGCGAATTCCGGCGCGCGATGGCTATCTGTGCCCGATCGAGCGCTTCTCAATACTTAAATCATTTTATACCTGCAACAGCCATAGCAAGAATATCCCTTTTGCTTCTAACAGAGGCTGTCTCATCGGTTACGAAGCTTGTGGCGTATCGCTAGCAGTTGATGCTTCCGTAGCTGGCAGGGCCGATCTATATCCGTAGAAATCTATCCGGTAGTCTACAATTTTGACACCTGTTTGCTGTTGGATTTGTTCGATCAAGTCGATCGGCAATTCCACATGAACGTCGAGAATCTGAGCCGTATCCAAACAATTGACATGAGAGTGAGAGTCGCTGACATTCCCGTACAAGCGTCCCTCCGAGCGTTCGATGCACTCAATAATCCCGGCTCTCGACAAAGCTTCCAGATTTTGATAAACAGAAGTATGACCGATTCCCTTTGCTTGTTGGTTCAGGCGATCGTAAATTTCGCGAGCCGAGAGGTGTTCTTTTGCATCCCACAAAAGCTCTAGAATAAATCGACGCTGGCGGCTCAAGCGCATTCCCATCGCCTGACAGCGGTTTAAAGCATCTTCTAATGAACGAATTGGTTTCACAGCTACCGCCTTCTAAAGCCCGATCGATTTTTTATTCGGGTACAATACATTGCACGCCGATCTATATATACCTTAATTCTAACGCAGGGTTTCCCAACACTAGAAGCTAGAGGGCAAAAATCTCGAAGATAGTGAATTTTTTATCGTTGCCGGATTAGCCCGCTGCCAGCACGCATCAGAAAATTCTACTTCTCAAAAATATTGCCTTAACTCTATCTTCTACTAGACCTCTTGCAAAAATAGCTAGGACGGGCCAAGAGGGCCCATCCCACAAAAAGTTTTTTTTCTTGTGGAATGGGCAGGAGAGCCCGTTCCAAAATTTGATTAAAAGGGCTTTTGCAAGAGGTCTACTGCAACAACTCCTAGTTCGAGGATTTGATGGCGTGAACCAGTAACTTGGCGATTTCCGAGAGTTGCTTTTTGTTGAAAGTTTTGAGCAAAAGCTTGACTACCGCCTTCGGTTCGGCCGGAAGAGCTACTTGCTTCGACGCTGCTGCTGGGGCTGCGGTTGCGCTTACCTCTGCTGCTTTTGGGCTTGCTGCAAAAAGTAGCAAATTTTTACTCGGAGCGATCGTCTTGACTTTCCCAGTTTGCACCAAATCTCCCGCATCCTTGAGCTCTTTGATAATCAGCGGAGCTAAGACTTTATAAGAGTTTTTGGGATTAACGATCGCCCCTCTAGCAGTTTTAACTAAATTTTGCCAAGGCTCAATTTTACCTCCCAACTTATAGAGGCGAACGCAGACACCAGCCAACTCCTCGCGACTAGCAGCAGATTCTTTCTGCTTGAACACCTGCAACATCTCTTTAAGCAAAACCATCACTTCAACAGCAAAATTTGCCGGCGCGGCGCCCGCTGTTGGAGCCGCCCCGGGTGCACGAGTTCCAGCAGTAGCAACCGCCGCAACTTTGCCCGCCGCCAAGTTGTTGAGATGAGTTTCCAGTTGAGCAAAAACTGGCATCACCTGCTGGACGAGTTTTTCTCCCTCTTCATTCCTCAAGCCAAAAGGCCCTTCCAGTCGCGCCAGCAAGTCTTTAAGCGTATCAACTCCCTTTAAAAATAGAGATTCTGCCGTTTGGTCAACCTGCTTGACGGGCCCGTCCTTGAGTACCTTAAAACAATCTTCCAAGCGGTGAGCGGTTGTTTTAATACTATCCAAGCTGAGCATAGCCGCCCCTCCTTTCACGGAGTGGGCGGCTCGAAACATCTCCTGGACGCTTTCGGGGTCTTTCATCGTGGACTTCAAATCCACCAAACCATTTTCTAGAGTATCGAGGTGCTCCTTAGCCTCCTCTATAAACAAACGCATTATTCGGTCTTGCTGATCTGACACGACAGTCCTCCTAACAATCTCAGCACCCTCCAGAAAGCACCCTCTTCGCGGGAGGAAACACGACTCCTGCCAAAAGTCAGAAGCTCCCATGCAAAATATTCTAGCCTGCCTCAGCTAACAGACTGACAATACTCCTGTCTGGGCGGTTTTAACTCTCTTTCCTGGTGTGCTGGAGATCGCGATCCTAGAGTTCTGAGGGAGTGTCTGGAGCGATTTCGATGCCCATTCCTTGTTGCATCATCTGCTGATCCGTAATCAAGTCGTTCAATTCCTTGACTTCGACGCCGATGTTTTGGCAAGCCTCTTTGAGTTCCCGCTCAAAGGTGTTGAGGTCGCTTCCGTAGCCGCATAGCTCGGCGGCTGTGGTGATTCCTTGTTGGGCGTTGGCTTTGGCGCAGTCGATCAATTCAATGCCTTTGAGGGGTTGGGAGGATGCCATAGTATCAAACCACAATTTATCTTTTGTCCCACTGTACCTAGAACGTTGAGGTCGATCGATCTATCGAAAGGCATGAAAAATCTCACCTGTATTGCGTGCTACCAATTCATCGCTATTTTTTGGGATTTCTGGGCAAAATAACAGTAGTTAGGATTTTCTAACCCTTACTGTGCCTAACTTAGGCTAGATTACTGTGAGAAATGTTTCCAAATCTCAAATGCACTGGGTGTGGAGCGTCCGGCACCGCCTGTTTGCGTCTGTTCTGTTCGCCATAGCAGCCGCTGTTTTCCTGCCGCCTCACTATTTCCTGCTGACTCGGATGCTGTGCATTTGGAACGCGGGCGCTGTGAGTTTCCTGCTTTTGACTTGGATGCTGATGCTGCAAGGCACTCCCGAACTGATGCGCCACCACGCTCAGCAGTTGGACGCTGGCCGTTTGACAATCTTAAGTACGATCGTGGCCGCCGCTTGTGCTAGCTTATTGGCGATCGTCTTCTTGCTGCGCGATACCAAAGGCCTGCCCCCAAATTTGCTCTTGCTGCACTTGGGGCTTTCTGTGCTGACAATTGTTGGCTCTTGGATGCAGGTGCACACTATCTTCACGATGCACTACGCCCACGGCTACTACGGAAACCGCAGCAAGCAGCACGGCAGCTACTCGCAGGCGGGGGGTTTGGATTTTCCGGGCGACGACGAACCAGACTACAAAGATTTTTTATATTTTTCCTTTGGGATTGGGATGACTTGCTTTCGTTGCAGACGTGCAGACTACTTCTCGTTCCATGAGATTTCTGGTGCTTTTTCACAGCGTGCTCTCGTTCTTTTTCAACACCGCTATTTTGGCTATGAGTGTCAATATTATTGCGGGATTGAATGGATAGGATTTAGTAGCAGATGCTGCATTTTTTTGTAGATTCGCGATCGATCTTGTTTTAGGGCGCTGCTTATTGCCAGAATTCCTGAGTTGGAGGCAGGAAAGTCAGGCTAATCACCAAATTTGCAGAAGTCAATAAAAAATGTTACTATGATAACCAGTTATAGGGAAACTAGCCGCCTCTCACATAATTTGTGGTATAAACGAAAAAAATCAATACAATAAGATAAAAATGAACCTATCTCAAAAATCATTTAAGTTAATATTGGCAGGGAACACAAATGTACCTGCAATGATCAATGCCATTATCGCAGCTACCCTTCGGGCTCGAATAGATACAGAAAACCCCGATTTAACTTTTCGTCAAGTACATATCTTTCATACAGAACAATCATTGAAAGCTCTGACAGCTTCAACATCTTGGCAAAATGCTTTGAGCTACCATGAGATTTCCTCGACGAGTTTAGTACATCATGTCGCTAAAATAGAAGACTCTAATGATGAAAAATTTAGAGATCTTGTAGAGCAATTACGGACGATCGTTAATCCGATTGACAACGCACATAGTTACATTGATTTAACAAATGGTATTTCATCTCTCAAATCTATCCTTGCGGTTTTTGCTTATGTACTTGATATAAAAAATATTTATTCACTGGAAATCGATTTTTCTAAGGATGATCCGACCAGAAAAAAGCAAGCTGGTCTTTTTTATCATGAACTTGAGAAAGAAGGTGTCAAGATACAATATCGCAACTTTCCGCCGATACGGGAGTTTGATACTTTTGGCAAGCTAAATTACACAGAAGTTCTACGCCACCGTTCAATTATTGATGAACTCGTAAGTAGTTTGACAAATTTATTACCATCTGGGCTTGACCTTGAGCATTTGCGAGAGTCACTGCTATCTGGGGTTCATTCTCGTTTGTTGGGTGAGGTAACTGAAGAATCATATAGCCACCGCCATTCCGTTTTTGCATCCTCTGCTAGCATTGAAGAGGTTGCAAATATTATTCTTACCATTGTTAAAACAGCAGAGTTGGAAAATAAAACACTTGGTGTAAAACTAGAAGAAGTTAGAGATATTTTTGCCAAAAACCCCAAATATTTTGTTAACTTAAAAACGCTAGAGCATCTCACAAAGCTAATTACTTCGGTGCGTAATGATATAGCTCATCCCTCTCAAAAAAATGGATATTCAAAAGAAATAACAGCTATTCAATCTCGTTTATCCTCTCAGTTAGCATTTGCCTTTTTGCAATTTACGACTAAATCATTAGGTGCTTTTCTCGATCAAAATGGTCAACTCGTAAATATCCAAACTCTTGAAATAACTGTCGAAGAAGATGAGACAATTTTTTATTTTGGGTTTGATGGTGATTCTACTGGTGACTATTTGGATATGGCATTTGGGAAATCAAGCGAGGATGAAGTTAGGACACGGAGTAAGACCGTAAAAGGAGCAATTGATGCGTTGAAGAACTTGATACGCAAAGAGACGAAGGATAACAACAGTGTAATTTTTGCCGAGGGTGACAACCTCCTCTTCAAATCGCGTTATAAAGTGAGCTTACTCAATGAATTAAAAAGAATTTACAAAGATAAGACCGGATTAACTGGAAGCATAGGATATGGCAAAACTTTGCCAGAGGTTGCATTGGCAATGCGTTTATCTAAGGCAAAAGGTGGAGACAGCATTATGGGTATAGGTTTACGAGACTCTCAAGAAGCAAGTAACGCAGAGTTAACCGCAGACTAACTGGGTTGGTGCGGATGTGGTAGTCCTGCTTTCTTCCATGATGCAATTCCATGCAACTCTTTCTGCATAATAATTGATCGTGCGAAAGTCCGGCGTTTCTGCACCACTACCGTAAGTAGGCTGGAGCAACAACATCCACTACCCAATTTGTTTCAACTAAAACTGCCTTGGGCTTCACTTGGCAACCTTACTCCATCTAGGCCCACCAGCCCTCACTTCGCCAATTTGGAGAAGGGTAATTATTGATTCGCCTAGTAGGTTTCTTAAGTCATTTGGGAAGTTGTCCATACTAGCAGTCAGCTTCAGTTTCTCAAGCCATCGCTGAACTCGCGATTCAAACTCAATAGCAGGGTTGCCTTTCCATTGCTCATCTGCAGGTGGTAGCAAATAATCGGGAAGTTTCGCTTCACCAACTACATCAATTGACTCACCATTGTACTTCTCTAAGGAGTCGCGGAGGAGAATCACACGATCGCCAGCTACGACAAGTCCAACTGAACAACCAATGGATGCCATAGTGCGTTTAAGCTGTTCAATAGCGTTTCGATCGCCCATACCTATGTCTTTGAGCTTTACCTCAACGATTATCAGATATTCCCCCTCTTGGCTTGTCACAATAATATCTGGTTGGGATGTTTTCATCATGGCATTCGATCGCAGCGAATTTATTGGGTATGCAGTAAATTACTTTTATAGACAAGCGATCGACAAATGTGCGATCGCAGCTAAGCCCTTAATATCACCTAGCAGCCCTAATATAGCGAATTGTCAATTGTCCGTGACTCGAATTCGCATTCCTCGAATGCAGGGACGACCGCCACACTGACCCGCGGTTTGGGTAATGCGGGTTAACCAGCAAGTCGTTGAGCTCCTGACGGGGTTGCCTGCAAGTTGCTTGGTTTGTTTCCATTTTACCGAGTAATCATGTCCAAACCTTATTTTTGCGTAATTCCTGATTTTGCTTGCCAAGTCGAAGTCATAACGAGTATGATTTAACAAGAAGCAAAAAAGACAGCCGCCATGAGGATAGAAGAAATACCCCTCAACCAGATTCGCCGCCCCCTGCCCCGAGTCAACGACCAAACTAAAGTAGCCACCCTCATGGATTCCATCCGCGAGGTAGGTTTAAACGAACCCATCGACGTGCTAGAAGTAGATGGCCAGTATTACGGATTTTCTGGCTGCCACCGGTACGAAGCTTGCCAGCGTCTCGGTTTAGAAACCATTCGCTGCAAAGTCCGCCGAGCTCCCCGTGCTGTGTTGCAAATGCACCTAGCCTGAGCATTCACGACAGGCAAATATTCGATCGCCCAAAACTGTCAAAACAGTCTCAGATGTTCGATCGACAATCACCACTAACAACCTCAAAAACTATGACTGCCAACAACCACAAACAACACCTTTACCCGACGCGCATTGATATGTCAGCCGGCACCCGCTCGAACATAGTCGGGCTGCTCAACGCCACGCTAGCAACCACTCTGGACTTAAAAACTCAAGTCAAGCAAGCCCACTGGAACGTCAAAGGCATGGACTTCTATCAGTTGCACTTGCTGTTTGACGAAATGGCCGGGGAACTCGAAGAATACGTCGATACGGTTGCCGAACGGATCACAGCTTTAGGCGGTTTAGCTGTCGGAACAGCCCGCACAGCAGCCGCAGATTCGATCCTGCCAGAATTTCCTTTCGACATCCTAGACGGCAAAGAATACGTCACTGCTTTGGCCGATCGCTACGCACCCTACGCCCAACACCTGCGAGTGGCGATCGACAAAGCATCAGAACTCGGCGACGCTGACACCGCCGACTTGTACACCGAAATTTCGCGGGCAATTGACAAGCGTTTGTGGTTCCTAGAAGCGCATTTGCAAGCTTCTGCGGCAACTGCAACAGCCGCCGCTCGCGAACAAGTTGCCGTCAAATAGCCACTTCTGTTGTGGGGTGGGCATCTTGCCCGCCACAGGCAAGATGCCTGTACCACTTTCTGTTGTGGGGTGGGCATCTTGCCCGCCACAGGCAAGATGCCTGTGCCACTTTCTGTTGTGGGGTGGGCATCTTGCCCGCCACAGGCAAGATGCCTGTGCCACTTCTTTTGTGGGGCGTTGCTCCTAGTCCGCCCCAAAGATGTATTTCCTTAAGGCTCGTGACAGTTTACGATCGAGAATATGTCCATTTATTAATTTGGATGAATTTTTCGTGGCAGCTAATATTCCCGATTATGCTCTTCAACTGCAACGGCTGATGCAACAGGCCGGGATTTCGAGCGATCGAGAACTCAGCCAAAAAGCAGGAGTTCCCGAAATTCAGGTCATCCGCCTGCGTCGCGGCTTAGCTTTGAAAACCCGAGCCGACATCCTGCTCAAAATCAGTCAAGCTTTGCAAATTTCCTTAAATGAACTGCTCGCAACCTTGGCGCCAGACTTTGTAGAGTTAGAAAAGGCACCACCGACAGCCTTAGAACAAGAATATCAGCGCCTCCAAGCTGCGATCGCACAGCAGCGAGAATCTTTGATGCAGGAATTCCAGCTCGCTAGCGTGCAAATTTTAGAATCTTGGATGTTGCAGTGGCCGACTGCTGCGAGCAAAGCTCAGGAAAATCATAACTTGCGGGCCCAGAAGCTGCTGCCGTTGCTGCGGCCAGTCGAGCAGTTATTGGAGCATTGGGGCATAGAGTCGATCGCCCCAGTCGGAGCAGAGATTCCCTACAACCCGCAACAGCACCAGCTCATCGAAGGAACAGCCCAGCTTGGAGAACCCGTCAAAGTCCGCTATACAGGCTATACACAAGGCGATAAACTCCTCTACCGCGCCAAAGTTAGCTTAGTTTGATGCCATTCTGCATTCAGCAAAACAAAAATTGTCCCCCTCTCAAAATTCACTCGCGGTGGCGAAGCGCTGGGAGTATCATCAGCGTTCCCATCCGCAAAGAGCGCCATCTCTTGCACTCAAAAATATTCTCCCGTTCTCTTATTTTCCCTTTTTCTTATTTGGATCGGAGTCCATCTCGCAGCTATACTTAGCCTAGTCTGGCTAGAAATTCTGACATTCCCACCGCAAAATATGAGTCCTGTAGTTAAAATTATTCAGCCCTCTGGCATTTTAGACGGCACCACGGGAGCCGATGTGGTATTGATAGACTTCACTGATGTGACTTTTATGGATAGTTCTGGTTTGGGCGCTTTAGTCTTGGCGCTCAAAACAGTCCGGGCCGCTGGGAGTCAATTAGTCGTCTGTTCTATCAACGAGCAAATCCGCATTTTATTTGAACTCACCAGCATGGATCGAGTTTTCGAGATCTTTCCGACCCGGGATGCTTTTAATAGCAAAATTCTTTCAACTTAGTAATTTTTTTGGCTGCTGCCTTCTTGCTATTTGGTCGTCAATGTGGTGCAAGAGGTCAGCTAGCCAAAGTTGATCCTGAGTAAAGACCAATCATCATCAAAAACTGCTTTAGCGTTCAACTTTTGAGTGTATCTCAAAACCAGCTCTAACTGGTCGGCAGTTCCACCGTTGTAAGATGCGAGCAGATCGATGAAAGGGTCTAGCCCCCAGATATTGCCGTCAGGTTGGTGAATCTCGTATACTCCGTCGCTAAAGATGTAGAGAGTGCTTAAATCCTCGACATCGCAGCAATTATCGACATAGGGGGCGTCGGGGAACATCCCGACTGGCATTCCGGGGGTTTTTAATTGCTTGATTTTAGCAGTGCTCGCAGGGGACTGGGAAATCAACACGGCCGGGGGATGGCCGGCGCTGGCATAAGTTAGCTGTCGAGTAATGCGGTTGTAAACGCCGTACCAGATGGTGAAATATTTGTCATTTTGGTAGCTCATCTGGAAGGTGGTGTTGAGGGCCCGCAAAACATCGCTGGGTTTGTAGTAGTCAATGTTGGGCAGTGCGCGCGATCGCAACAAATTCAGCACGGCCACCGAAGGCAGGGCCGCCCGCAAACCGTGACCGGCTACGTCGAGCAAGTAAATCGCCAAATAATCGGCATCCAACCAGTTGTAGTCGAAACAATCTCCGCCTAACTGCCGGGAAGGAATGAATTTTGCCTCGATGCTGACAGGTTCCGTCATCGGATCTGGCAGCAGCGATTGCACGTACTCGGCTGCTTCGGCTAACTCTGCTTCCAGGCTTTGCTTGGCAATTTTCAAATCTCGGCTGAGTTGGTGCAGCCGCAATCCGGCGCGTACTCTCGCCTGCAATTCGTTGAGTTCTATCGGCTTGGAGATAAAATCGTCGGCACCGGCGTCAAGCCCTTTGACTCGATCGGCGATCGAACCCAAAGAAGTCAACAAAAAGAATTGTGTAGTTGACAGTTCCGGATCTGCCTTAACTCGACGGCAAACATCAATGCCGGTCAAGCGCGGCATGATCCAATCGCAAATTATCAGCGCCGGACGCATTTTTTGCGCCTGGGCTACGCCGTCTTCGCCATTGCTTGCTACTGTCACTTCGTAACCCTGTTTTTTCAGGGTTCTTCTCAGCAGTTCTTGAACAGCCGTATCATCGTCAATAACCAGAATTTGAAACATGGCACTCTGGTACTACAAGTCTTTCAAAGGTCTGGGGGTCATTTAAAATATATCCTGTGAGGGCGACTGTCTGAGATTGAGTATAGTCTATTGACACTCTCAGCGCTGAAGCGACTGAGATTCTTGGATCTGCGAACGACTTTAAAACCCACTATCCTGACGGCAATGCTTAAACCAATTACCCGCGCTACAGCGCCAACTAACGAGCCTAACTTAGTGAATCCTTTCTTAGTCTATCTCCTCAAGCGTACTAGGGTACGAGCCTAGCGTTCGGGTGTGCCCCGCCCTACGTTTCCGGTCAAGCATTGTTTGTTTCTCTGTGGGTGGGATTTTCTGTTGGATATCCCTAGCTGTTTTGAGAGTTTTCGCCGCTCTTTGCCCAGTTCTTTACGCCTAAAAGTGTGTCTTGCAACCGTTTCACTATGGCGAGGGAGTCTAACCCCGACAGTTCGATTATACCAAAACCTACGCACTTTAGACCAAATATCGCGGGGACTCGCATTCCCCCGGGTCGCTTGTATCGAGCGGGCTAAAGCCACTGAGTTTTACGCTTACCGAGTGTTTCTATAACATCGCTTTTCAGGTAAATGCTTTTGCCGGCCAGCCATCAAGTTCAATTTACCTTTAAATTTGATGCAAATTTTTGTTGGGTCGAACTTCACCCAGTTTATCAAGAACTTGGGTTTAACACCCCGTCCTTCTAGGACGGCTTTAATTGTAACTTTTCATTACACGCTTACCTGTTTTGTGCTGACTGCGGTAGCATAAGATTGGAGGTAAGAGCAATGCTAGTTTTTGAGTTCAAAGTTTACGGAAAATCAAGTCAGTTCCAAGCGGTAGGTGAAGCAATTCGTACCAGCCAGTTTGTCCGCAATAGCTGCTTGCGCTATTGGATGGACAATCCTAAAAAGAACAAGTACGACTTGAACAAATACTGTGCTGTATTAGCAGCAACTTTTCCGTTTACAGACGAACTCAACTCTCAGGCAAGGCAGGCAAGTGCAGAACGTGCTTGGGCAGCTATCTCCCGGTTCTACGAAAACAGCAAGAAAAAGATTCCTAGCAAAAAAGGATATCCACAATTCCAGAAAGACTGTCGTTCTGTTGAATACAAATCGACTGGGTGGAAACTTGCTTCGGACAGAAAGTCGATAACTTTTACCGACAAAAAAGGAATCGGCAAACTCAAACTCAAGGGTACTCGCGATTTGCATTTTTACTCCTTCAGCCAGATTAAACGGGTTCGACTGGTAAAACGCGCTGACGGTATCTACGTTCAATTTTGTATTGATGTTAATCGAAAGGAAAATACAGAGCCAACAGGTAAGACGATTGGATTAGATGTTGGATTGAAGGAGTATTATACCGATTCAAACGGAGTCACCGTTGAAAACCCTAGATTCCTGAAAAAAGGTGAACGTGTTCTCAAACGCAGTCAGCGTCGAGTATCTAGAAAGGTTAAAGGTTCAAAAAACAGAGGTAAAGCCCGACAGATTTTAGGTAAGCGCCATCTCAAAATAAGCAGGCAGCGTAAAGACCATGCTGTGAAACTGGCAAGGTGCGTAGTTCAGTCAAACGACTTGATAGCCTACGAAGATTTGAGAATTAAAAACATGGTGCAGAATCATTGTCTAGCCAAGTCTATTAACGACGCATCTTGGTATCAGTTCCGCGTCTGGCTTGAATATTTTGGAAAAGTATTTGATCGCGTAACTGTTGCGGTGAATCCGCAATATACCAGTCAAGAATGCTCCCTTTGTGGTGAAGTTGTCAAAAAAACGCTATCCACCAGGACTCACGCTTGTAAATGTGGGTGTTTGATGGATAGAGATGAAAACGCCGCTAGAAATATCCTAAGTCGGGGGTTGGGTACGGTAGGGCATACCGGAACCTTTGCAGTAGAGGCAAGTAACGCTTTGGAAGAATCGACCTCTACTTTGGTTGGAGAGATCCAATTAGAGCAAGTCGGCTCGTAGATCAAAGAATCCCCACGCCTCGATAGCTGGGGAGTGTCAAGGAACTATAATTTTAGTGACAGACCGTGATTGAATTACAAGGTTCCGAAAAATTGCAACCCCTAAAGAAAGCGGCTCTTCAAGTCAATACTGGTCAGAGTGCTTTAGAGCCAGTTTTGTCCTGGTTTGCTCAGTTGTACGAGCAGCGAATTCCTACAAGTGTGTGGATACGCTGTCAGTTGGCTTTGGCTGAGGGCTTTACAAATGCGGTGCGTCACGCCCACGAGGGCCAACGGCCGGATTTGCCGGTGGAGATTGACGTATTGGTGTCTGCTGAATCTGTAGAAATTAAAATTTGGGATTCTGGCCCTCCCTTTGATTTAGACCAAAAAATTCAAGATATGTCGAAAACGATCGATCCTGAAGCTTCCGGCGGGCGGGGCCTCAAGTTGATGAAAGACATCGCAGACAGTCTCAGTTATACGAGAACGGCTGATGGTCGTAACTGTCTGTCGATCGTCAAAAATTATACTCCTATCCCCGATCCGGCGGACGAAGATGATATTTTGCAATTGCCGGACGAACTTTTGGGTTAATCGGCTCATCCGCTTTTAAACGCGGGATAAAGGGTTCAGCCAAAGCAGAATTGTCCGTTTTAATTGATTTAATTCTCGATACACTTCTTGTTTTACCCATTGGCCAAGAGCGTCGAAGGGTGTAAAAATTTGACCGACAGGCCAGCTAACATCTTGACCTAAGGGCGTTTGATGGTTGCCCGCCAGAGTCTGGAATGTAATCATGTCGGGAAATCTCTGTTTGAGCAAACCTGTTAACAGCAGGGTTTGGTCGATGTTGTCGCCGTTAAATTTGACTAACAGATTGCGCCGGATTTGATACCTATCTTGCACGAGGCGGTTGGTGTCTTGCGGGGAAGGGGTAAACTCTACGTTAAAGACGGGGGAAATTTGCTCGACGATCGGGATTGCTTCGGATGCCGCATAATTGTTGAAGGAGATCAGAATATTGCCGGCTCTTTCTACGTCAAACACCGAACCGATCAGCAAGTGCAGTTTGCATCCCATGCTGTGCCCCATGCCGTAGACGGGGAGATAGGAAGATTTGAGCAATTTGGTGGCGCGCAACCTGTCGAGGGCATTTTCAAATTTGTTGAGGACATCGCGGGCGATCGCAATATGATCCAAGGTATTGACAAACGGCGTTGCTACTACCACATATCCTTGATTCCCCAAAGCCTCTAACAGCCACCGATAGGTGAGTTGCGGTGCAGTAGCTACAAATGCGCCGCCGAGAAAATGTACGATCGCGATCGGTTTTGAGTTTGAGGGAATTAATACCCAGTTGCCAGAAATTTCTTGCCAGTCCATAAATTCAATTTAGTTAAAAGTAAAAAGGCGATCGTTCTCTGAAGGTATCAGGTAGAAGGTACAAAGCATAATTTTTGTTAACTTTTTGCTTTTACTTTCTGCCTAACAAATAGGTTTGCTACCCATTTTAAAATTCAAAAAACTTGGCTTTTTACTTACACCTTATTTATTCTAAGTGTTTTGGCAGCAAATAGCACGGCGGGTACACCCTGCTATTTCCCGATCGCTCGGGCTGAGGCTGGCGGCTTAATATAACACTATACGCGATGGTTAACGCTTTGTTGCGATCGCTCTGGCGTCGCGCGATCGAGCGTATCTATTTTTCAGAGGCTTTTATCTCCAAGACGGTTCAGATCGAACCGTCTTAGATCAAAACCTGCATACAAATACAAGAGCCTTTAGGAAAAACCGCTGACTTCCGACGATCGCTGGGGATTAAATTCTGCTGCATGACGGGTGCTTTCTGTCGTTTGACGGCTCAACTTCTCGTGAGATTTCATCCATTTCCACTTGTTCAGAGTAGCTTGAGGATTGAGGGCTGTGGTAGCGATGCCATAAATCAGAGTCAGTACAATCTCCCGATTCAACCAACTTTGTCCCACCTTTCTCATGTAGTGCAGTGCCAAAACTTCTCGGAATTTGTTGAGCCTTGGCAAAAAGGGCAAATTGTTAAAGCACAACTGTTCGTACTCGTTGAGCGATAACTCTTTTTCTCCCCGCAAGCGCCGCAGTTGGTTTTCCTTGACACACTCAGAAGCTATGCGCTTTTTCAGCCAGTGCTTATCGGTGAGAGAGTTTCCTCTAATTCGATAATTTCCCAAAGGTGCTGTCGCCGCTAGCAAGCCGTGCTTTTGAGCAATTTTGGTAAATAACTCTGTATCTTCTCCTACCTGCCAATCTTCTGCAAAGCCGCCTTCTTTGAGCAGAATGAAGCGATCGACTACCACAGAAGACGGGAAAACCCAAGGACTTTCGCCTGTCTGCTTAATCGCCTGCATTTCTGCTTTAGTTGTAGGATAGGTAGGAACGTAACTCAACTTGTTGCCATGCTTGTCTAAATACCGCAAAGCGTGAGCAACTGCTTTGACTTCGGGATTGTCTGCGAGCATCTTCAAACAAACTTCTAGCTTGTTGGGTTCCCAGGTATCGTCGCTGTCTAGAAACGCTACATACTTGCCGGTTGCCCGCTTGATCATTAAATTTCTTGACTTGGAAACCCCATAATTGTGGGGATTTCTATAGAACTTAATTCTCGAATCTTGCTTGGCCAGCCTAGCACCAACTTTGCTAGTATTGTCCGTCGAGCAGTCATCAACAATTAAAATTTCTAGATGCTTGTGGCTGCCATTAACTACGGAGGCAACGGCCTCGGCCAGGGTTTCGGCTGCATTGAATGCAGGAATGATTACACTGACTTTTGGGCTGTTCATAACTTGAATTAGTTGTGGTTTGGTAGTTGTTCGCTGAAGTATCGTCTTCGCCACATATGACCCCTGAAATTAGAATACGAAGCAAGTAAGGATTTTCCGCTGAAACTGAAAATTGCTGGCTGCCAAACGCACTGACTGGGATCTAGTGCGATGAAAGCTCGCGTTTTAGCAGTTAAGTTGCAAAGCATAATGTCCCGCGCTAGATGATTCCAGCTTCCACCCCCTGGCGTGTATGCCAGCAAGGGCAAAAATAGGATGCTGTTTCCCATCGTTCGTCTATCTACATAGAATCAACAGTGCTTTCCGCAAAGGATTATACAGCTTTATTAAGTTTTATGACAGGAAATTTAAAAAATTAACTTCCTATATCAAACTTCCTGCCTTGGGGGAAACAAGAGGTTAACTTACAGGGCGAAATAGTTATCTAAACTTAGTCAAAACTTGCTGGAAAAGATAAGTCTAGAAAGGCTATAATATCTGCCATGCCGAAAACCAAGGCTCAATTATCCGGTTTGTAAACCGCAGTTCTGTCTGTACTAGCCAGCCTGTTAAGGTCGAGAAGGAAGTCCACAACTCGTTAAATTGGCTGAAAATAGTGGGTGACTCATGGCTAAAAGCGACCGCTAGGCAGACCCTTCAAGAGCAATCTTGATTGAATAGTGAGACTTGAGAAAGTTTAGCTAAGTTTTGTGTAGCAGAAACAGAGTTGGCTAGGGAATAGTGCGAAAATTTGGATTTTAGCCGTGTTTTCCGCTACTTAGTAGCTAGGCTGTTGATTTATACAGCCGTACTGCGCTTATTTACCTATAGCCAATATAACAGGCTGGAAGCCTGAGTGGGATCAGCCTAGCGGGGGGAAAACCCTCAATATGGGTATCGCAACCGATTTGACAGCTAATTTTTTTGGCGAATTCCCCTCTGTTCAATCCTTTGAGGGCTTTTGCCAGGGCGATCGCATTTTAGAGGGCCTGTGCAAAGAACCAATTTTTATTAACAACTCGACTGATGCAGAGATTGTCCACCAGTCGAGTTGTCAACAAACAGGCGGGTATTACCTACCCTAGAAGTCGAATCTCTAGCTGAGTCCAGTTAACTGTTCAGCTACTGCTAGAAAGTGGCAGAGTTCGGTAGGCTAGATGTAGCAGCCCAATAGCTAATTAGTGAAATTCTTGATTTAATCGCTTCTGATATTTCATCCACTGAATTTTGTGTACAGTGGCTTGAGGGTTCAGCACTGTTGTGGCAATTCCGTAAATTAGAGCAGGCAAAATCTCACGATTTAACCAGCTTTCTCCGGCTTTTCTCATGAAGCGAGTTGCCACAATCTCTCTGAACTTATTGAGTTTTTTCAACGGCGACAGATTTTGGAAAAAGATTTCTTGGTATTGCTTCAATGTTAACTCTGATTCACCGCGAATTCTGCGCTGCTGGTTTTTTTTAACGCAGTCTATCGCTAGACGCTTGTTCAACCAATATTTATCGGTTAACGAATTGCCCAAAACTCGGTAGTTTCCTAAGGGCATCTTTGTGCTTAGCATCCCGTGCTTTTGAGCTAGTCTGGCCATCAGTTCGGTATCTGCACCTACTTTCCAGTTGTCTAAAAATCCTCCGATTTCTAGGATAGCTTCTCGTTCTACTACTAAAGCTGTGGGAAAAACCCAAGGAAGCGCGCCGTTTTGTTGAACATCCTGCAATTCTTCCCGACTTGTAGGATATGTGGGAATGTAGCTGACTTTCTCGCCGTCCTTGTTGAGATAGCGGAGGGCGTGACCGACTGATTTAACTTCTGGGTGTTTGTATAGGAGATTCAAACATTCTTCTAGTTTGTTTTGTTCCCTGGTGTCGTCACTGTCTAAAAATGCGATAAATTTTCCGGTTGCTGCTTCGAGCATTAAATTTCTAGATTGTAAGCTCCTAGGTTTTTCGGATTTTTGTAATACTTAATTGGCAGATCTTGCCCCGCCATGTCGGTGACTATTTTGTCGGTGCCGTCGGTGGAACCGTCGTCAATCACTAGGATTTCTATATTCCGGTGAGTCCCCTGGAGTGCGGAGGCGATCGCTTCGCCTATGGTGTCTTTGGCGTTGAATGCCGGCATGATGATGCTAACTTTTTCGCGGGAAAAATTTGTGCTAATGGCAGGTGCTGCTGCTTTTTTGACAATCCTGGGTGCGAGAATAGTGGGCGAAGCAGTTTTGAATTTTTCTGTGTTTAACTTGTTGTCGATTGCACCTGCAATATCTCTATTCTTGATGTTTTTGAGGTTGAATCTGGGGATGAATGCGCCGATATTTTCTGCATTCATAAAGCTTGATGGAGATGTTTATTTGAGATGATTGTTTGCTTCAATAGATTCCGATTAACCAACACTCCGGACAGTTGGGTGAACAGTTCACTAACGCTTTTTTGGGCTTTAAGTTCAAGGATTGCGGTTTTTGGGAAAGTTAGCTCCACGCCCTGACTTGAACAAAAGCTCCAGCCTATGAGTGGATAGGGCTTTGCTCCTTAAAATCAGCGCAAATTTTGATCGGAGTATTCATTAATAAAAATTTAATAATTAATCCAGCCATACTAGCAATCTTCCCGCTCGGCTGCAACACTTTTGGCTATAAGTTTTTTTGATAATGCTTAAAATTGCTGACAATTTAAATTAGAATGTAGTGTATTTAACAATTACCCTACTGAACATATTTGAGTTTGAGTAAACTTGTGGCTGTTAATGATTCCGATCTGAAGTTAAATTAAATCTATGTCTTTAGGATGAGGTCATTTAATTGTCACTGTAATATTAACTGACAGAGGGGGGGAAATGTTTTCAAAGTTAAGCGATAAAGTGCGAATTTATACTTTTTTCCTGGCAGTAATACTGTTAGGTGGGTGCCAGCAGCAGCTACAGCCAAACTTGCAGCAGCAGCGCAGCAAACAGGTGATGGCAGTTTCGGCTCACCCCTTGGCGAGCGCGGTGGGGCTGAGCGTGCTGCAACAGGGAGGCAATGCGGTGGATGCGGCGGCTGCTACGGCTTTGGCGATTTCGGTGGTGGAGCCTTTTTCGGCGGGTATCGGCGGTGGGGGTTTTTTGCTGCTGCGGCGGGCAGAAACGGGGACTGTGCAAGCGCTGGATTTCCGGGAACGATCGCCCAAAGGAGCAACGCGAGATATGTATTTGGACAAGCAAGGAAAGGTGCGGGCAAGGGCAAGTCGGGACGGGCATTTGGCGGCGGGCATTCCGGGTACTGTGGCTGGACTTTATACGGTGCACCGCGAGTACGGTAAGTTGCCTTGGGCCCAGGTGGTGGCTCCGGCGATCGCCCTTGCCCAAAAGGGTTTTCCAGTAAGTTCCCGCTTCACAAAGGCTACTCTCCAACACAAGGATGCGATTAACAAGAATCGGGCGGCACGGGATATTTTCACTCGTAGTGACGTTTTATACCAACCGGGGGAGGTTTTGGTACAGCGAGATTTGGCGCGGACATTGCGACAAATTGCACAAAATCCCCAAAGTTTTTATCGCGGAGATATTGCGCGGGCGATCGCCGCAGACATGGCTAAAAATGGTGGCATCATCACTCTCGAAGACCTCAAAAACTATACGCCGATTTGGCGAAATCCGATTTGTGGCAAGTTTCGCACTTACGAACTTTGCGCGATGTCGCCTCCTTCTTCCGGCGGCGTTCATCTGTTGCAAATCCTCAATATTCTGGGCGATACCGATCTCAAGAGTTTGGGCAGGCAAAGCCCAGATACGCTACATTTGCTGGCGGAATCGATGAGGATTGTCTATGCTGACAGGGCCGAATATTTGGGCGATCCAGATTTTGTCAGCGTACCTGTCAAAGCTCTGACTAGCAGGAATTATGGCAAATTTCGCCGATCGCAAATCCAAATGTCCAAAGCCAAACCTTCGAGGGAGGTAAAAGCTGTTGACGCTCAAACTTTGAGCCGCTTTGCCTACGAGTCGCCGGAAACTACGCACCTAACGGTAGTTGACAAAGAGCGCAATGTTGTGAGTTTGACGTTTACGGTGAATGGCCGTTTTGGTGCTGGGGTTGTGGCGGCGGGTACGGGAATTTTGCTCAACAATGAGATGGATGATTTTGCTGCTGCGCCGGGAGTGCCGAATTTGTTTGGTTTGGTGGGCGGTGAGGCAAATGCGATCGCCCCTCTTAAAACTCCTTTATCCAGCATGACGCCCATTATCGTGACGCAAAATGGCAAATTTCGCCTCGCTGCGGGGGCTCCTGGAGGCAGTACGATTATTACCACGGTGCTGCAAATTGTCCTCAACGTGTTGGTTTACGAGATGAATGTCGGCGATGCTGTGTCTGCACCCCGGATTCACCATCAGTGGCAGCCCGATCGCCTGATGGTGGAACGCGGAGGTTTTGAGGCTGGGACGCTTGAGGAGTTACGCAGGCGGGGACATCAGATTTTTGAACGCGACGGCTGGGGAAATGCCAATGCGATCGTCCTGACTGGTGACGGTTGGTTGGAAGGGGCGGCCGATCCGCGCGGGGAAGGAGAAGCAAAGGGGTTTTAGCGATCGGTGATTAGTGATTAGTCATTAGTTGTGATATCGAGTGAGGTCGATCGACCCCACTTGATGTCAATGGCGGATTTACCCAAAAACCGGGTTTTTTGGGCAAAATCTTTTGTCAAGGGCGATCGCAAACCACATAAAAACCCGGTTTCTTTAATATCCTGTGCGTACTTCCTAAAATTATTAGTCTGTGTACGTATATTTTGGGATTTGTATTTTTCCCCTGAAATTTATAGATTGAATAACTGCTAATAAACAGCTAAAATCATTAACCCCCCAAGCCGTAAAATTACGTAGATGTAAAGTCATTGTAAAGGCACTAGACATTGATGCTTATCTAATGTGAAAATGAAGTTATACCTTAAATAATCTTAGTTTTTTAACCCAAAAAATATGATAACTTCTCACAAAAGTTCTGCCTTAACTGCTACCTTGACTGCTGCTCTGAGCTTTTTGGCATCACCAGCAATGGCATTTTCGGTAGGCGCGACTAATAACACTGAGATCTTGAAAAAAAATTTATTAGGAAAGAATACAGCGGGCTTGAGTGATTTCTCTGTTTTAATTACCGGAAATCAGGCTGCTTTTGGTACTTTTACTAATGACCCTTTTGGTTTGCAGTCAGGCGTTGTTCTCAGCACTGGCAAAGTCACCGATATACCGGGTCAGAATCGGAAAGATAACCTAATGACCAACGGCAGTGATTTAAACACGGACTTTGGAGTAAAGGGCGAAGCTGGGGATTTAACTCAGCTAGACCTCAGATTTTTTGCTGACGACACTGCTGAAAAGTTGTTCTTTGAGTATGTATTTGGTTCAGAGGAGTTTCCTGAGTTCGGCGGTTCTGAATATAATGACGATTTTGAACTGTTGCTGAATGGTCGTAACTTAGCAAAATTGAGCGACGGCAAAACAGTTACAATTAATAATCTCGTTCCCGATCCAAATAATCGCTCTACAGATCACTCAGACTATATTAACAACCCAAGTTTGAAAGGTATTGCGGCTAACATCATTAAGCTAGACGGTTTTACTAAAGTTTTAGGGTTTGAGGGTTTGCTCAAGCAAAATCAGACAAATGTTCTCAGCATTCGCATGAAAGATGTGGGCGACGGTAATTTTGATTCGGCTGTATTTATTAAAGGCGGTTCTGTGGGAACCATAAAAGCTGATACAGTTCCCGAATCGGTGGCTGTATTGGTTAAAAGCAGTTCTGTGGAGACGGTAGAAGCTGAACCGGTTCCAGAACCGATGACTGTCGGAGGTTTGATGGCGGGAGGTGCTATGCTGGCTGCTGGGCGAAAGCTGCGCCGCCGGAAGTAATTGGTAGTGCACTCAAGGAAAGGATGCAGTAAGCTACTCTTAGAGAGAATAGTTTGCTATTGGTGATATGACAGTAGAAATTCCTCAATTTTAGATTTGAGACTCAAGTTCAAGCTCCCAAATTTAATACTGGAAGTAATACCATTTTTCTAAAATCGTGCAACACTCTTCGACCCCCCCTAGCCCCCCGCTGTATTGCGGGGGGGGGGACAAGAATACTGTTGCATTATTTTTTTAAATTGGTATAAATCTAAAATATAAAATACCAATACTTCGGACAGTTTTTTAAAGCCTCTGTAAGCTTTACAGCGCAAGCCTTTGCATTTTTAATTTTTTTTTTAACTGAAGGCTAAACTCAAAGGAAAGAAAAAATAGTTCACACTATAGCCAGTAAGGGTTTTAGATATTCGATTCTGCCTAAAACTGTCCGAGTATTGAAATATAAAATATAAAATATAAAATCGACTGACATATACAGTACAGGAAAAAAACAATGGCTAGAATTAGACTGATGCACGCTAAGCTACATGGAGTGCGCGTAACGGATGCAAATGTTAATTATGTAGGTAGCGTCACCATTGACAATGAATTGATCGATAAGGTGGGAATTCTGCCTTTACAGGAGGTGGAAATTTGGAATGTTAGTAATGGGAACCGCTTGTCAACCTATGTGTTGCCAGGAGAGCCGGGAAGTGGTGTCATTTGTCTCAACGGTGCAGCATCTCATTTGTGCGATCCTGGAGATTTTGTGATTATTGCTGCCTATGAAGAATGCGATCGCGCTGAGGTATTTCGCACCGGACACGAGGCGCGAGTAGTAATTGCCGATGAACACAATCGCTGTAAAAAGTTTTTCTACCAGACTTTAGTTCCCTGCGAGGGCAAACTCCTGTTTCAATCTGAGACAACCGAATTAGCAGCAACAACGAATTCCTAAGATTTTATCACAAAAAAAATAGGACTTACGCATGGGGGCCCAGAAACCGGGTTTTTTACCGATATTAAAGACTCCCAGCGAATATTTTCGTGAAAAAACCCGGTTTGTTCCATCGGAGTGCGTAAGTCCCGAAGAGGATTTTTGGCATAGGCTATGAAATTTATCGATCGAAACAACGAAATGCTGTTATTTAAAGTTTTGAACCCATTTCCTTTAATGAGTTTTATCGGTTGGTATTACCTGTCTGCGAGCAAGCAGCAGATGAAGAAATCGGGATAAAATTCAAACACAAAGGTAATACTAAAGTGTGCAAGTTAAATGTGGAACAGCTTATAATTTGACATAACTTAACGGCTATAGGTTCGTAGTGAGGACTTTAGTCCTCTTCTAATTGAGAGGACTAAAGTCCTCACTACGAACCTATTTTATGGGGGTTGTTCTAGAGATCGTGATAAAAGTTGGGAGTAACAATTTGCCGAAACTAGATTTTTGGCTTGAGAAGTGAGGAAAAACTCAATCCTTTAACTGTGTACCGTACCGTCGGGTAAGATTGTACCTGTTAATCTAGCTCCGGTGAGTTTTACCATAACGCGATCGCCATAACCGATTTTAGCACCCGTCAAATCCGCACCGCTCAAGTCTGCACCGCTCAAATCCGCTCCGATTAAATTGGTTTCTCTCAAGTTGGCATTAATCAAACAAGCTCCTAACAGGTTAGCCCTAAACAAGTTAGCTTTTTGTAAATTCGCACTTGTGAGGTTGACATTGTGCAGAAAAGTATCGCTTAAGTCGGCTTCACTCAAATTTGCATTGCTCAAGTTTCTCCCTGAAAAATCCTTTTCTTTTAAGGAAGCTCCTTTGAAGTTGGAACCGCTCAAATCGGGAGCTTGCGGTGCTGCTTGTCGGTAAGACTGAGATGGGTGCGGTTGCTGCGATTGGTAGCGCGACGCATCTGAATAGGGCCCGGTGGGATTTGCAGTATAGTTTCCACCATAGTTTCCCGCATAATTGCCAGCAGGTTTTCCTGAATAGGGCTCGGAATAGTAGCGCGGTTCTTTTGGCGTTGCTGGTGGTGGCTGGGTGTTTTGGTGCTGGGTGTTTTGGTGCTGGGTGTTTCTATATTGAGTGTTTTGTTGCTGGGTGTTTTGTTGCTGGGTATTTCTGTGCTGAGTGTTTTGTTGCTGAGTGTTTTGTTGCTGGGTGTTTTGATACTGAGTATTTTGATACTGAGTATTTTGATACTGAGTATTTCTGTACTGGGTGTTTTGTTGCTGAGTATTTCTGTGCTGGGTGTTTTGTTGCTGGGTGTTTTGTTGCTGGGTATTTCTGTGCTGAGTGTTTTTGTGCTGAGTGTTCTGATTTTGACCTCTTGGCTGAATCGATCGCAATTGTTCGCGAGCTTGATTAATTTCCTTAATCTTTTCTTCAGCTTTTTGGAGTAGTCTAGGATTATCTTTAGGGATGCGATCGGGGTGCCAAATGAACGCTAAATCCTTGTAGGCTTGAGTAATTTCTTCTCGGGAAGCTCCCGGCAAGAGTCCCAGCACTTTATAGTATTGGTCGAGGTCGTTCATGATACCACCTTTCGCTTTAAGAAATTAGGAATTAAAAATTAAGATCGGAGCAAAAGCTGCTGTAAAAGCTTGCTTCCCCGATCGTACATTACTTGACATCCTCACGCCCGCTAAAGCAACGGTGATTCCAAGAATCACTTCTTGGTTTTTCTGCTTCATAGCAACTGCCTCCACCCTCAATGGGATTTGGTCTTATGTTCGCTCCACAGACTAGCCCCGCAAGCCCTGCGGTTTTAAACAAACAGTCAAAAAAAACCAAAAAACTTATGAAAGTTTATGTCTTTCAAGGATGTTTACCATTGCCTCTCAAGCTTTTCCCGGTCTACCAACTTTTCCTCGCCGTCGTCTACTTGTGTGGACGAACTTTGGTGTTAGGCTTTATGTCTCCGTTGTCGCGGGTGGGTCAACGACCACCTCTATTTTAGTAAAAGCCGTCGCAGAACGACGGGGTTTCTACAGAATTTTTTGATGAACAACAACTCAGCTAAGCCGCTGCTGGCAAAAAGTCCCGGATTAGCTGCAAATATGTTGCGGCATCCTCCAGCATCGGAAAGTGAGCTGTATTGGGAATTATAACAAATTCTACTTTTTTGCTGAGAGAGGCTGCTTGCTCTCCCATGACGGCGGGGATAATTCGATCGAACTCTCCGGCCACCAGCAGCGTGGGAACGCTCAACCGTGCGAATTCCTGGGGCATTTCCTCGGCTGCTCTTTTGCTGACTGCTGTCACCATTGTACCGATCGCAGCTTCCTCGTCGGCCATTAAGAAATCCTTGAGAAATGCTAAACTCACCGCTGTGGGGAGAGATTGGCGCAAAAACCGGGCCATAAAGATGCGATCGACAAACGGGATAGAAGCCAGCCAAGACGGGCGAAATTTGACTACATAGCCGCCGAATTTGTGAAAAGTTGTAAAGGCTTTCTCATCGTATTCAAAAATGCCGCTGCAAGTGAGAATGGCTTTTTCTACTTTTTCGGGGTAAAGGTTGAGAAATAAAGTAGCAATAGATGCTCCTGTAGAGTGAGCGTTGAGAAAGACGCGGCTTAAATTCAGAGCTTCTAATAATTCGGCTAAGTCGCGGGCGTAGGTTTCAAGTTCGTAGCTGGACTCAGGAGGTGATGGCGGTAAGGGCGATCGGCCAAAACCTCTCATATCGTACAGCAAACAATCAAAATCATCAGCAATAGCGCGCGCCGTGCTTTCCCAGTAGCGAGCCGAGCCAGCCCAGCCGTGGAGAAATACCATCACTGGTTTGCTGCTGGGTTGGGCGCTATTGTCTGCTGTTATCCACTCGTAATAATGTTCTACACCGCGAACTGAAATGAAAGCCATGATTTAGATTTTAGATTTTGGATTTTAGATTTTAGATTTTAACTCATAATTGTTCAGTAAATCTGGGTTACTCTGGGGCGATCGCGTCTGGGTTAGCAGGAATCGTATAATGTAAGCATAAAAAGATTCAAAGGAAATTTAGTATGAAAGAATTAAATAAATTAGAATTGGATGGCATCAAGAATATGGGGGCAGTTAAGACTCAGGTAAAGCTGACAAATGCCATAGATGAAGCTTTAGTTAGCCGTGGGTTGCTCGCGCCTCGGCTGTTGCGCGAGTGTGAAACAGAAGCTTTAGTAGATACAGGATCGGTTTACCTAGTAATTTCAGGAGAGATGTTACAGCAGCTAGGTTTGCGGATTATAGGACAGCAAGTTGTTAAGTATGCTGATGGTCGTCAAGAAACCGTAGGAGTAACGGAGGCTATATTAATTGAAATTGATGGACGCAGGACTACGGAGGATGCTCTGGTGACAGGTGATGAGGTGTTGATTGGTCAGGTGGTTTTGGAGAAGTTAGATTTGCTTGTGGATTGTAAAAATCAGCGGTTAATCGGCAATCCAACTAATCCTGGTTATCCTGTGACTTATATCAAGTGAACATGGGGGATAATAAAAAATAGAATTCCTAACGACAACAAGTAAGGTGCGTCAGTTTATAAACCAAAATTTTTTGTGCTCACCTTCAGACTGACGCACCCTACAACTGAGAAGTGCTAGATAAGCCTCGCCATTTTTGTTAGGTCTCTCTGTGCGCAGTGCGCACCCTACAATGTAGATAGACTGTGGCAATTTTAAGCGGCAGAAGCAGCCAGCCAAAACAAACCATCCACCAAAAGCGTGCTCAAAACTGCTCCGCTGAAGGCGCGCCAGTGCAGGCTAGGGCGCAAACTCAGCAAACCGACTGTTAGCAGCACAGCGATTAAAACTAAAGCGCAGCCTATGCCCCAAGGAGTGTCGATTTGCCCGATCGCACTTTGAAAAATCGGCATCGCGAATTCCGGTTCCGCGTGCATGACTTTGCGCCAGTAGGGCATCAACCCAGTTAAATAAAAATATAAGTCAGTAATAGCAGTGCCAAATAGCGAACCCAAGTAAAAATACCCGCCAACTTTTCCCCAGGATTTGTTCAAGCACCAAATAGCAAAGGGCAAGCCAATTGATTCTATAGGTAAGTGCAAAATTGGTTCCCATCTAAACCAGCCCCAATAGATGGAACCTGCCAGCCAACATCCGGCAAAGCCTAATAATAAGTCTCCCCAAACTTGGGTTTTGGGGCGAAAAATTAGGATTAAACTAAGTACGAACCAGGGGATAGTTGAGAGCAAACTGATGGTTGGATATAAACGCACTAATGGTGCTTGCACGAAGACGGGAATTGAGACTAAAAATGCTGAGGCGCTAAATATTAACCACTGTTTGAGGCTGTTTGTTCTACCTGAAGAAAGAGGATTTTCTAAGCGAGAAACGGTGACAATAGGTGCGATCGCCGATGATACTAAATCTAAATTAAACAACTGACTGGACTCCGTACTGTTTCAATAGGTGGACTAAAAATTGTGCTGCGGTTGTCGGTGCGGCTGTCTCGATGCCGGCGGAGGTTTGGCTGATTTGCCAGCCTTTTGCCGTCTGGGGAGATCGCCACAAATCTAAATGTGCGATCGCGGGATCTGCGTAAAAGCTGTCTCCACCGCAGCCGAGAATTGCCGAGCTCCAGTGCGTGAAGCGATCGTGGCTGATGCGGTGGATGGGAAAATTGCCCCCCAGGGGTACTCCCCAGCCGTCTAGGGCAAAAAATGCCCCAACTCGGCCGCCGATTTGCTGCCACATCCAAGCCGCCCCGATCGCCCCGGCTACTCCTGCCGAAAAGCTGACAAATACTAAACTTTCTCCTGCTAAGTCTTGGCTGCACAGAAAGTGCAATATGTCAAGAGCTGAAAAAGGCGGATATTTATGAGCGGGAAAAATCTTAACAGAGTAGAATGTCTGGGTATTTTGCCGGGGTTCTAGGTCTCCCCAAACTTCCGAAAGTCCCTCTAGGAAACAATCAGTGAGTTTTGGGTCGTGGATTCCGGGGCAAATTACCAGTCTCATCATGCTTCAATAAAATTAATCAAGAGCTTAACATAACTTTACTTTATTGTACACCATAACTAATTATATGCCATACGGGGGGATAGGATGTTAAACTCATGATAGCGGAAAGTTTGAAGAATATCCCCCCAAAATAAACGCTGGGAACGCTCCAAACCTGCGGAATCCGAGGCAAGGCGAGAGAGTCTTAAGAAAACATAAAACTTATCCCCCCTGGCCCCATTCCCTGTCAGGCTTAACAAAGTCTGATTCTAGTTCTAGCCACCCTACGAGTTTCGGGTCGGAACCAAAAAGCCGATTTAGCTTGACCAGCAGAAGCCCCGCACTCTACTCAATCGAGGGTGAGCGACGGGATAAATGCCAGCAAGTTGACGATTCCATCCCAAAGTCGAATTCCTCTTCGCCACTGGGAACAGCGTCGGGGTGGATGACGAAACGAGCAAATTTTTTGATGTAGTGAAGCATCTTGACCATTACCTCCAATGCAAAAACCAAGCTAAACGGAGCGTGTTGCAAGAAAAAGTATGGGTCTTGGGAACCAGGACTCCTGCCCTTGGAGGCAATGTAAGACCAAAAAGACTACGGAGTTCGCTTGGCGGTTGTCATTGAATTGGGAAGCCCGTGCTGTACCGTAGGTCAGCGTCGGGTAGTTCATAATAAATAAAATTGAGGAATACAAAGTGGTTGCTTCTCCAGAAAAAATCGAGTTCAAAATATCTGCTGCACCCGCAAGTAATGACCGGGTTGCTGTCTTGCTGATGGGTTACGGCGAAGTCGAAAGCTACGACGATTTTGCCAACTACAACGAACAAGCTTTAAATTTACTTACGGCAAAGTTTGCCCCGGTACCGACTTGGATTTATCCGCCGCTGGCCAAGATTTTAGCAATCTTTGACTTGCACGAATGGAGTCACCAGCACGGTCAATTTGTTTCGCCGCACAATGCTATTTTTGAACAGCAGCGGGCGGGGATTGAAAAGAATTTGCAGGAAAAATGGGGCGATCGGGTAAAAGTGTTCAAAGCTTTTAACTTTTGCGCGCCGTTTTTGCCGGAACAAGTAATTCCGCAAATTAAAGCTGAAGGCTTTGATAAGATTCTGATTTATCCGCTGTTGGTTGTTGATTCTGTTTTCACCAGCGGCATTGCTGTAGAACAGGTGAATAAGGCTTTAGCTCAAACATTTGATGGTAAGGAACATTGGGTAAAAGGACAGCGCTACATTCCTTCTTTTTACGATGAACCGGCTTACATTCAGCTAATGGCTGATATGGTTGAAGATGAGATTAAGAATGATTTGGCTGTAGCGCATTTGCCTTCTCAAATTGGGATTGTGTTGATGAATCACGGTTGTCCGCACAAGGCGAAGGGCTTTACTTCGGGGATTGTGGAAAGTCAAGCTTTGTACGATCGCGTGCGGGAACGTTTGATGTATCGCTATCCTTTGATTTCGGTGGGCTGGCTGAATCACGACACGCCGCTGATTGAATGGACACAGCCGGATGCGACGTTGGCTGCGAAGAATTTGATTGATTTGGGTGCAACTGCGATCGTGTTTATGCCGATCGGATTTGCGACTGAAAATCACGAAACTTTGTTAGATGTTGACCACGTGATTGAGTCTTTGCAGAAACAGCGTCAAGGTGTAACTTACCGCAAATTGCCTTGCGTGAACGATCGTCCAGAGTTTCTGAAAATGGCGGCTGAGTGGGCAAATCCGCAGATTGAAGCGTTGTTGAATGAGACGGCAGTTGCTGTTAATCCGAGTTTGGCTTCCACACACCGCGAGCACAGTCATTCTCATGGGGAGCACGGGCATTCTCATGGGGAACACGGGCATTCTCATGGCGGGCATTCTCACGGGCACGGGCATTCTCACGATCACGGACATTCTCATGGCGGGCAGGGGCACAGTCACTAATTAGGATCTCAGAAACCGGGTTTTTGCGATAATACTGCGTTGAAGACGACAGATTAAGTAAAAACCCGGTTTCTTTTGTCGGAGTGGTAAGTCGAGATTGATTAATGAATTTAACCCTTTAAAAATTCTACTGTTTTAAGGGCAGGGGAGTAGGTATCATCAGCTAATTGCCATTACTGCTTGTTTCGATCAAGATTACCTAAATTAAACAAAGTTTCTGTATGTTCTTGCGGGAAAGCCTCACGAGTTCTGACTGTTAAAGCATTTTCATAACACTTTTTCGCCCGTTCGATATTCTCAGCCCTTTCTCCCCTGATTCTGTTACTGTAGGCTTCTCCCAGATTATTTTGCGTCCTTGCCCAATATTCGGGAAAGGCATCGGGGGTGTAGACGGATAATGCAGCAGTGTAAGATGCGATCGCCCGTTCGATATTCTCAGCCCTTTCTCCCCTGATTCTGTTACTGTAGGCAGTTGCCAGATTATTTTGGGTCATTGCCCAATATTCGGGAAAAGCTTCAAGGGTATAAACTTCTAGTGCATTTCGGTAAAATGCGATCGCCTTTTCTAGATTATCAGCCCTCTCTCCCCTGATTCTGTTACTGTAGGCATTTGCCAGATTATTTTGCGTCATCGCCCAATATTCGGGAAAAGCTTCAAGGGTATAAACTTCTAGTGCATTTCGGTAAAATGCGATCGCCCATTCGATATTATCAGCGCTTTCTCCCCTGATTCTGTTATCGATGAATTGCCCTAAATGACTTGCCAGATTTCGGAGGAAATTAGCGCCATTTTCGCCTCCTTGTTCTGTTAACTTTGCCGCTACTGACTTGCAAGTTTCCAGAAATCCACGATCTAATAATTCTGAGTTATTCTGTAAAATCTGCGGTTCGTCTCCGTTGTGGCAATTCAGCAGGGTGTTAATTAGTTGCAGGTAGACTTGGGCGCGGGTTTCGTCGTAAGATGCGATCGCCCGTTCTAAATTATTCGCCCGATAGCCTTGAGGATATTCTTGGTAAAGATTCCCCAGTCGTCCCAAAGCAGCAGCCTCTCCTAGGCTATCTTTCAAACTCCTAGCAATTTCTAAAGACTGCTGATATAGATGGAATACCCGTTCCCACAATCCTAAGTCACGGTAAAGATCGCCTAACTCTAACAAAGTCTCAGACTCCGCCTGGGGTAAGTTCAATTTTCTTTGCAAAGCAAGTGACTTGTCAAAGAAATGAATTGCCCGATCGAGCTCCTGTGAATAATCCTCTGGTTTGCGCGTGTTTACCAGGCTTGCATAACTATTAGCAACTCGATTGTATAGCGTTGCTAATGCAGGAGTTTCCATCGCTTGTTGCTCCAGGTTTTCTACCTGATCTAACAGTTCATCTAGCGGTAAAGTCTCTCTTCTCTCAGGCTCAATCAGCAGAGAAATTTCCCCATTCCAATTAACCACACCTGTTTCTTGCACCACCGGTGCTACAAATCGAAATACACCACTCCGCCAACTCCAAAAATCCGGCGCTTCCCGACTCAAGCGACTCAGAATATTTGGTGTTACCCAAAGTACAATGGGATAAGGAAACTCCCGTAACCCCTCCCGCGTCCATTGCAAATAGCCGAAAAAACGGCTTAACTCAGACCGATGATTAGAGTCAGCTTGTGACACAAACTCCATCAAAGCCTCCGTTCCCGTTACAGTAATTGCGGCTGATGCGTGGGATTCTTTTAACTCTGGGCAATCCTTAACCAGTTGCTCCAATGCAGCCCTTATACTCGGTTCTTGTTGATTCAATACCACTCGATAACAGGAGATATTGGGAGCAAGTTCGGCCTCGTAACGATTAATAATCTGGGTTTGAAAATCTCCTGGTTTACAGGAAGCAATCAACAATGACAATACACCTTTACTTGCTTCAATTAAAGAGACAAGACCATCGTAACTATCCTCATTAATTGATTGATCGTCCACGATTTCACTGTCAAGCATTTACCCCTCCGCTCCAATTAAGCCACGCCGCTGCAATATTTCCTGAACCACTGGATGAACTCCAAACCACAAATCGTCATTGCGATATTCTAGGATATAGAGCGTGTGCAATAAATCTAAGAAATCCTGATCCATCCCATCTTTGGGTAAATAATTTTGGTATACATCCACTAGAATTTGATAGCGATTTTGTCCCAGGGGTTCTGTTAAATTAATTCGATAATCTTTAATAGCATTTTCCAAAATCTCAGGCGTAATTATCAAATCTTGCTTGTCTGGTGTGCGACGTAATTGCTTCAAACATAACCCACAGCACAGACTAGCCAAACGAATAAATTCTCGCAATGCACCACCACTTTTGACAATCATCATCTGAGTTGCTTCCGGTGCAATCAACTCCTTGGGGATTCGCTTGTAAAGAATTTGTTCAAATACTTTTACAGCTTCTGCGACAGGAGAGGCATTGGCAACTCTATCTTCTCCACGCGGAAACAACTTCGTCGCCCACATGGATTGAATCTTATTTTTAGTAGCATTCTGAATAATTCCTCGCAACGACAGATCTCGTGTCGCCGCCATTGGAATTGTATAAATAATCCGAAATTGAGGTTGAAATAACGCATTGATATTATTTCGATAAACGCGATTAACCGTTTCTAAATCTAGTTTATCAAGATCGTCAATCACGACCAGAACTTCTTGTCTGCACCCCGCTTGAATCGCAACAGCGATATCATTAATGCGATCGATCAACTCTGAAATCCGTCTTTCAAACTTAGTCGTAATTTCCTCACGAATCACAGAGTTAGCCTTCAAAGTTGCTTTCAATTTGGCAAAGAATTTGACAAATAAAGCATTGACACCAGCTTCTCCACTCGTTTCTAACTCCATGCCAGATTCAAAGGAAGTTTCCTCAGTTCTAGTATGCTCATCAAGCCACTGATAAAAAGCTTTTTTTGTTTTAGAACCGATTTTAATCTGGCGTTTTTCTGCTGCTTCCATAAGCTGTACTGCCATAGCAAACAAAATGGTGACATGATCCACTTCTGATGTTCCAATCATGTCAGCGATTGAAAAGAAAACTACAAAGTAGCGATCCTTCGTATCCTGGCAGAATTGACCCAGCAATGTCGATTTGCCTGACCCACGATGCCCTGTAAAAATGATTTTGTTATCGTCTGGTGAGCAATCTTCAACCAAATGATCTAATTCTTCTAAAATTTCAGTACCATATTCCACATGAAATCTATTCAGTTGCTCTGCGGTGCTCAAGGGAGGTAACTGAAGATTCTGGAAGGCTGTTTGGAAGGATGCTAGGCGCTGGTTAGTCATAGGGAATATATATGCACTCTAACTCTTAGTTTAGCACAATGCCCTGTAATCTCACCCCTCTACTGCTAAATCTTCCCTTGGAGGTAAGTCCCACTTGAGTTGATCGGCGACATTTTAGCTGCATCTCTTCATACTTCTTGCAAAATGCGATTATTCAAACGCTCATATTCATCCTCTAGCAGCCACATTTTAGCAGCTTCGTAATTCTCACTAGAAAAAATAACTTTATAGTTTTGTGCCGGATTATGAATGCAAAATATCCCTGATTTTTTCTTAACTAGCATCAGGATATAAGGAGGAGATATCAGACTATCAGCCCAGATTTCCGCAAACTCCCACTCAGTAGTGTTCGCAGATGAGCCAACCTCATTTTCCGGTAAAGATAGTACGAGAAATCCCTCTCTCTTATTATCCCATTTCAAGTTATTTTTAATCTGACAGATGCACTCACTAACATTCTGTTGGTACAGACTATCTATGCGATCGCAGTGCCATTCAAATATTACAACCCATTGAGGTTGCTCTGTCAAAATCGCTTTGAGAAATTCATCAAAACTTTTGCTTTCCCAATCTATCTCCGAGCCATTCACCTCGGATTCTAACAAGTCCAATCCTTTCCCTTGCACCGAAAAATTCAGCCATTCCATATTTCCCCAAACGGAAGGCAAAAGCTTGATTATATGGGGCGGAATTTGTCGCTCTACTAATTTTATATGCTTGCCCCAGAGGTAATATTTTTCGCCTTGAGGATATTCTACACCACCCCAAGTAAAAGTTTCCTGATGACATTCTAAATACTCAAGAGTCTGTCTTGTAGAAAGCAATATTTCAAAACAGGCATCCATAATTTATCCTTTAGTTAATCAACATCTCTGGGATACCACCAAAATTGTTTCAATCCAGATTCCCATCTTTTTTGTTCCCAATTATAGCGAAATTCGTGGATGTGGGGGTTGGGACGATCGGATGGGCGATCGCGGTCTGTCAAATCGACTCTACCCCAAGGCACATCATAGCCATTAGAATATAAATCAACTCACCTGTGTTTGACTGCGTGCGAATCCCCTTTACATAAAGAGCGAGCGAACTTGATATTATGCTAAAATTAAATGAGAGTGTCAGCAACTAAAAAAAATGGCAACAATTACTCTTCAAATTTCCGACGAACTAGCACTGCGATTAGATCCTCTCAAAGATGAATTACCACAGATTTTGATGCTGGGATTGAGGGAAGTCGAAGCCAATCCTTCAAACGGTTTTTCTGGACTCAGACAGATCTTAGAATTTATAGCAAGTTTACCGTCGCCACAAGAAATATTAGCCCTGCGTTTGTCCGACTCTCTTCAAGCAGAAATCGATACTTTATTAGAAAAAAACCGTACAGAAGGACTCACGCCGATCGAGCAGGGTTTGTGGCAACAATACGAATTTGTCGAACATTTAGTACGCATTGCAAAAACGCAAGCTTTGGTGAAAATGAGCGAGGCTGCATGAGCAAAACCTACGTTTCAGCTAGTTTGCGACGCATGATATGCGATCGCGCCACAGGATGCTGTGAATATTGTTTAATCCCAGAAACACTCGCCCTCTCGTCTCATCAGGTAGACCATATCATCGCAGAAAAACACAGGGGCGAAACAGTATTATCAGGTAAATCACGCAAAAAATCAACATAGAATGCTTGTTTGAAATAATATTTTTTAGAGTTGAAGCGCCCTAAAAACGGTTCGTAGTGAGGACTTCAGTCCGCAGCTTCAGAGGACTAAAGTCCTCACTACAAACCTTACTTATTGCTGTCGATCGACCCGACAATATATTAACAACGGCGGCGCACCCTACAGTATGGCGATCGCCCCTACCAACCGATCGATCTCCGCCTCAGTGGTAAAATAGTGAACGCAAGCCCGCACGCAGTCAGGATTCAGAATTGTCCTTACCATAATTCCCTGTTTCTCCAACAAACCAACTAACTGATTGTGTGGCATCCCATTAGTCAATCGAAAAGAAACTAAACCCGCTTCCGGCGCTGATTTCCGCAAACATTCTACATGACTTATTTCCGACAAACGCTGCCAAAGATACTTGCTCAAACGACAAATTTCTGCATATCTTTGCTCGATCGCACCCCATTCGTGTTGCAGGGCGATCGCACTTCGCAAACCAGAATACAAAGGATAAGCCGAAGTCGCAATCTCGTAGCGCTGAGATCCAGGCTTCCATCCAAGCACTTTAGCACTAGAATCCGTCACAATTCCCCGCCAACCGATAAACACTGGCTGCAAATCTACTAAAGCATCCGCACTCACATAAAGTCCGCCCAAACCCTCCGGGCCGCACCACCATTTATGACCAGTAAAAGCATAAAAGTCAACCCCCGACTCAATCAAATTTAAAGGCAAAACCCCGACAGATTGAGCCGCATCAACTAATACTCTGACTTTGTGATTATTCACAGGCAAATCCTCTTGTCCCTCCCCTTGATAAGGGGGGGTTAGGGGGGGTTCATTCAATACTTGCCAAGGGGGGGTTAGGGGGGGTTCATGACAGACTTTCACAATCTCAGCCAAAGGCAAAACTTGACCGGTATTCCACAAAATATGACTGATTACCAACAAGCGAGTATTTGGCTGCAAACTATCAGCAATTACCTGCACTGGATCTCCCTCATTCAAAGTCGCCGCCAGCGGACAAACATCAACCTCAATGTTGAAACGGCGCTGTAATTCCATTACACTAGCTACAATGCCCGGATGTTCGCAATCAGAAAGCAGCAGTCGATCGCCCGCTTGCCAGTCAATGCCCCACAGCGCAATATTGCAGCCCACCGTGACATCCTCAGTCAGGGCGATGGTTTCAGCAGGTACGGCCAACTCAGATGCGATCGCCCGTCGCGTCAGCATCGCCTCCTGAACCACCCAAGCCCCCACCTCCCCCGAAAACGGCCCCCCAAGCTGCACCCGCTTGTAAGCCTCATAAATCGCCTCTAAAGCAGGCTCAGGGAGCGGCCCTTGTCCGCCGTAGTTAAAATAAGCTTTATTGGCCAAAGCTGGGAATTGTTGCCGGTGATTGTCCTTTGTCATACTTTTCTGGGGAATTATTGATAGCCTTAATATTGCATAAATGTCGATCGTCAAAAACCTCTCTAAAAAAGGTTTCTTCCTCCTTCTTCCTCCCTCAGCATCTCTTTGGGGAATTTGTAGTGATATTTGAGGACAGTAAGTCGTCGTAAAATCTAGTTTTTGGATTCCGCCAAAATGCTCCCTGACTAATGACTAATGACTAATGACTAATGACCAATGACTAATGACTTCTAATTATTCTATGTTTTGCCAACACTAAATGTTAATAACTGACAAACTCTTACTTTCCTATCAGCGATGCCATCTCCGAGCATTTTTAGACACCTGCGGAGACTGGAAACAACTAGATCCTCCCAGCGACTTTCTGCTGAAACTGATGCGCGACAGCGGGACGTACCAGCAGCAGGTTTTAGAACACGAGACTTACCAACAACCATCATATCGTAGAGGAGATTGGGAAGCTGGGGCGGCCGCTACCTTGAGTTTAATGCAGCAAGGAGTCGATCGCATTTATCGAGGAGTGCTCATCCGGGGCGAATTCGGTAAAACCAGCGGCGCAAAAGATTCTCTGGTAGGAATTGACAGTCAATACTTCCCCGAATTTGGCGAAATTCCCGAAATTCCCCTGCATCTTTCATCCTCCACCCTTCACTCTTCAAATATTACCTTAGTCAGCCGCCCGCATTTATTAATCAAGCAGCCCGGACAATCCAAATTTGGCGATTGGAGTTATGCAACTGCGGATATTTGGCTTAGCAAGCGACCAAAATTAGACTATCAAATTATTGCAGCTTTTCACGCCCAAGTATTAGCTTCCATGCAGGAAAGAATGCCAGATCGTGCGTGGCTGATGCTACGAAAAAAAGGGCTTTGGGAAGTTAATCTCGATCGGCGGACTCCTGAGATGTTCGACATTTTAGACGACTGCATTGAGATGATCGAAAATCGGGATAAGCCGGAGGTTTTCATTTCCCGCCAAAAGTGCAATCTTTGCGGTTGGTATACTGTCTGTCACGCCGAAGCCGAATCTATTAAACATCTTTCACTATTGCCCGGAGTTACTGCCGGCCGCTATGCTAGACTAAAGAGTCTCGAAATTACTGATGTTGAATCTCTCGCTAATGCTAGTTCCCAATTGCTAGGTAGTTATCCAGAATTTCCCGATAAAGTGGCTTTTGATGTGGTGCGGCAAGCTCAATCTCACTTGCTCAATCAACCCCTGCTGCGAGATGAAGGAAGTTCAGAAACGGATTTTTTAACGGATTTAACCGATGTCACGGATAGAGGTTCGGCAGCGGATTCTGTAACGGATGTAACGGATGTAGGTTCGGCTGTGGCAGCGGTCAATCAGTTTATAAGAATACCAGAAAATCCAAATAATAGTTTAGTAATTCCTAAAATTGAGCTGGTAAAGAATACAGAAAATAAGCCTGCTTCACCTTCCAAGCCTGCGCCAATTCTCCGCAGCAAGCCTATTCCTTATTCTCAATCGGTGTTTTTGCCGATCGCCCCAATCGAACTCTACTTTGACATTGAAGCGGAACCCGACTTAAACTTAGATTATCTTCACGGAGTCTTAGTTGTGGACAGGTACAACAAAACTGAAAAATTTCACGGTTTCCTGGCAGAATCAGCAGCAGAGGAAGGTGCAATCTGGGAGCAATTTTTAGAATTAATGTGGGCTTATCCCATTGCTCCGATTTTCCACTTTTGCGACTACGAAGTCAAGACTTTTAAGCGGCTGGCTAAACTTTACAACACTCCAGCTTATCTGTGGAAACCGGTGCTGAAACGGTTTGTGGATATTCACAAGCAAGTGACGCAACAAGCGATTATGCCGGTGGAAAGTTACGCGCTGAAACCGATTGCGCGCTGGTTGGGTTTTGACTGGCGCGATGCTAAGGCTAATGGTGCTCAGTGTGTCTGCTGGTACGATGATTGGCTCAAAACGGGCGATCGAGATCTCTTGGAGGCGATCGTCCGCTACAATGAGGACGACTGTCGCGCTACTTATATAGTTAAAGATTGGTTGACTAATTTTTTGTTGGATCGAACATAGTTGATAGTTAAATGGGAAGGTTGACGCTTGTTAGACAGGATTTAACGCTCCAAAAGCGCCATAAATTTCGCGGTTGTCCGATAGTCCGACAGGGGTTAAAAACCCCTGTCTCATAGCGAAAGTCCTCTAAAAGAGGACTAAGATTACTCACATTTTTGGTCACATTCCACCGACAACAATTTATGTCAAATTCCACAGTCGGTTTTAACCGACTTTCGCTATGAGGTCGGGTTTAAACCCCTGCTGTCTCATAGCGAAAGTCCTCTAAAAGAAAACTAAGATTCCTCACGTTTTTCGTCAGATTCCACCGACAATTTATGTCAAATTCCACAGTCGTCTTCAGACGACTTTCGCTATGAGGCAGGGGTTTAAACCCCTGCCGGACCTTGGGTAAACACGCGCTAGAATTAAACCATTAATTATTAAGTAAAATGCGAAATTTAGCAAAAGCAACTATATTTATTGCCTGTTTTTTGATAGCCGCAACAGTTGCTATCTCGCTCCACCTGTCAGCCCAGTCTTTCGCTGTAACTAAAATAGATTTTATTGGGAGAGCAATATTTCCAACAGGTTCTCCGTTGCAAGGAACGGAAATTGGCGGGCTTTCGGCAATTACCTATGATGCCGATAAACAAGTTTATTATGCCATTTCTGACGATCGCAGCAGCAAGGCTCCGGCTCGCTTTTATTCTCTAAAAATTAACTTGGCATCTGGTAAACTGGAAAAAGAAAAGATTGAATTTACTGGTGTGACGACTTTATTGGATGAAAACGGTAAAAGTTTTCCCGAATTAAGTTTAGATCCAGAAGGGATAGCTTTTACGGGCAAGAGCGTGTTTGTTTCTTCCGAGGGAGATGTCGATCGCCAAATCGCTCCTTTCATCAAAGAATTCTCCCTGGATGGTAAACTGCTGAAAACGCTTTTAATTCCTGACCTATTTTTGCCCGATGCCAAAGGCACCAAAGGCATCCGCAACAATCTCGCCTTTGAAAGTTTGACTTTAACTGGCGATCGCAAATACCTATTCACCGCCACCGAAAACGCTACAGTTCAAGATGGCGCCGTAACTTCCCTGGAAAAAGGCAGCCCGTGCCGGATTTTGCGGTACGATGCGGTCAGCGGCAATCCAGATGCCTCTTTTCTCTACATCACCGAAGCGCTACCCGCCGGCGCGAATCCTGTGGGAAAATTAACTAGCAACGGTTTAGTGGATTTATTGGCGATCGACGACAAGCGCTTGATCAGTTTAGAGCGCGCTTTCTCCCTGGAAACCGGCACGACGATCAGAATTTTTGAGATTTCCTTGGAAAAAGCCGATCGCATTGAAGCAATCGCAAGCCTCAAAAGCCTTATCAGCGAGGTTTCTCCCGCTCAAAAACGGCTGCTGCTGGATTTGGAAACCCTGAAAATCCCCCTAGACAACATTGAGGGCTTGACATTTGGCCCCGATTTAGCCGATGGTAGCAGAGGTCTGATTTTGGTGAGCGACAACAACTTCAGTCCCCTGCAAGAGACTCAGATTTTGGGCTTCCAAATAAAAGTTCAAAAAACCTCTTGACAAACGGTGCAGTTATCTGCATAATAGAAATTGTGCCTGAAACAAAGGCAAAACGAGGGACAGTAGTTCAATTGGTTAGAGCACCGCCCTGTCACGGCGGAAGTTGCGGGTTCGAGCCCCGTCTGTCCCGTTCATAGCTGGTAAGAATCCCAGCAGTTTGATAGATTAGTAGGATCTACCGCAACTTAAATTTGCGCTGGAATTCCGCTAAAAATGAATATTAAGCCATCGAAAGATAGACAAGGCGTCCGCCTGCAATTCACTGTTGAGGGTGTTTCGTTTTCCTTCGCCCCTTTGAAAGGGGGTAAATGGGAAAATAAGCGCGATCGGCAATTGGTCGCAGCTATTGCTACAAGAATTGAAAATGATGTTCTTGCTGGGCATTTTGATTCGTCATTAGAAAAGTATCGGCATAAAAGTAGCGCTGAAATTCCGCTAGCCAAAGGAGGACGGAAGTTAAAATGGCTCGACATTTGGGACAAGTGGGTTTTCTCCCTTGATCTGCCAAATTCTACCGCAGCCGATCACTATGCCTGTGTACGAGCTATGCTTGTCAAGGCAAAAAATCCCTCGCTCGATAATATTGAATGGCTTCAATTTAGCAAGCTAGCTGCCAGTACCTTTAACCGCCGATTATCGATGCTGCGATCGTGCCTGCTGTGGGCCGTAGAAGAAGGCTTTGTTGAGCCAGTGGATAATCCCTTGAAGAAGGTTCGCTCCCGCATTACCACCGAAGATGAACGACGGCGATCGGACAAGAAAAAAGCGCCATTGTCAGACGCTGAAATCGAAAAAATATTAGATCATGTCGATCGGGTCTATGTCACTTACGCACCGTTTGTGCGATTTTTACTTTTTTCGGGAGTGAGGACTGGGGAAGCTGTCGGGTTAACTTGGGACAGTGTTGATTTAGAAAAGCGCTTGATTTTTATCAGGCAGTCGGTGTCTCGGCAGCGGGGGAAATACCAGAAAATTTGTAAATCTCCTAAGACCAAAGAATCTGTCCGCACTTTGAAGATGTCCGATCGTGTCTTTGTTCTCTTTAGCTCAATAATTACCGAGAATGCTTGTGGTCTAATTTTTAAAAGCCCCAAGGGGCAAATTATAGATCATGGCAATTTTCGTTCTCAATGTTGGATGCCCACATTATTGTTTTTAGATATTCCTTACAGAAAGCCCTACGCTACGCGACACACTCTTCTGAGTCAAGCTCTCGAAAGTGGCTTGTCGGTGCCACAAGTTGCTCAAATTGCTGGGCATCGCGACGGTAAGATGATCCTTCAGCACTACGGCCACGTTATAAATCAGCCACAATTGCCTTAGTGATAGTTAACCGAGAGTGGAATTGACTTGATGCCGGATTTTGCGATCGCCTCCATGCGATCGCAAAATCTTTGCCATCCCGAGAAATTTTTGAGCACGATGCACCCAGCACTTCCTGGCGCATTGGCATCGAAGTGAATCCCTAGCTCACTTCTGGTATCACCCAAGCTTGACACTGGATCCGGTGTGATGTGAAAGAAAAATCCTTCTATTCCTCGTGTCGGCAGCCAGTAGGGAGTTGTGGGGATTCTGTAGTCAAAGCCTGCTGGAATCGGCCCTTTTCCCCTTGCCCATTCATCGCCCGGCTGCTGCCATTGCTGGCAACCCGAAGTTGCTATGTAGTCAATATATTGTCCGTCGCGATAAACTAATTTCAAGCTGCCGTAAATCAGGTCACTGGACGCAGTTAGCGGCATCGTAAAGGCGAGTGAATGGCTCACGTGAGACTCCGTTATTTTTGCAGGGGTGACGGAGCCAAAAAAGCTCCTATGACGGCAATTATTGTAATTATTAATTCAATTAAGCTTGGTGGAATTGGCTGCGCCTCTAATATTACAATTATCAGTCCTAGACAAGAAACGAAAGCGCAAAGACATATACAAAACAATGCAATACGTAGTGAGATTTTGTCCATTAGTCTTTCCTGTTCTGGAATGTAATTTTGGAAACCCAATCGAGAATTTGAGCTATTTGTTCCCCTTGGAACTTCACCTGTTGAGCTTGCAATTTCATTTGCTGCGCCATGTGTTCCCGTTGTTTAACTGCTTCCTTTATCTCTATTTCCCTTAATCGAATTTCTTCTAAGTGTTCTTTTCTTTGCTGTTTTCTGGCTTGCCAGAAACTTATTGACAATCCAAGAAAAGCGACGATTAGCCCAAGGGAAGCAATTACAGTGGTAGCAATATCTGCCTTGATTAGGTCAACGAGCTTCTGCATTTTGTCTCACGCTAGCAAGAGTCAAATATTCTTTTAAGATTACTGTTGTATCAAGGAAAAGTAGGACTGCTGTAGGTACTGACTTCACCAGTTCTTCATCTATCTGAAGAAATCTCGGAGGCGTTGAGCAAAGGGCCCCATTCCATGTAAATGGGTAATATTTGTCTTTTTTGCCATCGTAAACCCCCCATCTTCTTAGTCCAAAGGGTTTAGCCTGCCAGTGCACTAAGCAAAAATTGCCTGCGAGACGGAATTTGTTAATTATTGGGTTGAAATCCATCTTTAGCTCGAAGTCTGGGAGGTGTGGGTATGTTAGTCTCACCTGCCCTTTCACTGTTTCTGCAATTACAATTGGCGTCATTTTTCTTGCCGACTATATTAATTCAAAGATGGCAAAATCCGTATTTCACCATCTTTTGACTGGAAGGGTTACGCGGCTGGTTGTTCGACCGGCTCTGCTGGGATATCGATTTGCTCGTTGACCTGACTGGTTAGGTTTTGTAGGGCCATGATGGCTTCGTTAAGCGAGACTTCGTTTTGTCCAGAGCCTCCAGTCCTTTCGTCAATTTGCTTTGTGTAATTAAAGTTGGCCGTAATTGCGGCTAGAACCACTTGTGCGAATCTTGGATCCATGAGTTTTATTGGTTGGTTGATTGTTTGCTTGACTAGCTATTGAACGTATCTTTTACAGGTCAACTAGCTTTGTTTATCCTAAGACATCTTTTATGGATTGTCTACTAAGTTTTCGAGTTGTTCGGTAATATCTTCCAATTGTCCGATAACACCTTCAATGCTTGGAATACTATTGTCACTAACGGCGATAATCCGACAATGAAACCCTGTTGAGGGGTTGATTAGCAGGCGCATTGAGAATAGGTCGTTTCGATAGCGAAAGTTTGGAATCCGAACGAAGTCGATCGTGTTTATCGAGCCCTGAAAAGCGCACAATCGTTCGACTAATGGCGTTTCTTGTATTCGAGAAAATAAAGCTACCGCTACCTCGACAAATTCCCCTGTTTCCACATATTCACCCGTGTCATCGGACTGGAACACCAAGAACAAGGTGTTCAGCGGGAACCAGTCTGTGTAAACCGGAGTCGCGGTGATAATTTGCGTGTCTAGAACAACAGTAAGTGCAGGCATTTAGCCATAGTTTTCGCCGTGATAGGTCAAGCTCAAAGGGGACTTTGGCGATAAGAATGCGCTAGTAGAAGTGTAATCATACACCTCTTTTATTTGTTCGATTTGATTGTTGTCCCCTGGCGCGTAAGGGACGACAATCTTAAAGTTACTCTCGCCAGTCTTGTTGTCGGGTGAACCGAAACACGCGGAGATATGACGCGGTTCCGCATTGCCAAGGCGGTCAATCGTTGGGTTGTTGGTTGCCACTTGACGGGCTAAGAGCGAGGGTGTTAAGGGAGTTAATTCGTCGCCATTCTCATCGTAATATTGCCTTTGGTTAATTAAAGCATCCTCTAAGTTATCCTGAGTGTATCGAATTTTTAAATCTCTACCCCTGACCGTCTTAAAGGTCTTAATTGTTTCGGCGCTAGTCGGCATTTACTCCTAGTATTGCAGTGCTTTCTGCCTCGTCTTCCCCTGTGGACTCTAATAATTCTTCTGCTTCGCTCATCTCGTCGAAGGATAGAAGGTCACACGCATCGGGGTCTATTGTGTTCGTTGTGGCAGACTTTAGATCGATCCATTCAATTGAGCTTTTGGTACCCTTGCGTGTGGCTTTGTGAGCTCCATGGAAACTGATTGTACCGTCGGAATTCGATTCGTTCTTGACGATGATGTATCTCATTTTATTCCTTTGACTATTTCGCCATTTCCACTGCTGGAAATTACTAGGGGGTTCTCTTCTATTTGCTCCCAAAATAGTATCCATTCGGGAGTCCCCGGCCTGAATGGATACTCGATCTGGTAGCTCAGCCCTTCTGTATCTATTAGGCTTGCCTTTCTTGGCTTAACATTGCGAGGTAATGCACAAAAACCGGGGCCCTGAGTGGTGTTGGAGGAGAAAATTTCTGGTATCAATTCGGGGGCGATTTCCGAGACGGATAGAGATACAGAAAAGTAAACTTTTCCGGTGTCCGTCGTGTAATCGCCACGATAGGTGGCCACTGTTTTTTACGGAAGTGCCGCGGGATTCTTGGATGAGAATCTTTTGTCCCACTCGCCTCTATATCCAAGGCAGAGGGTTGCGGGAACGTCTCGCAGCGCGATCGCACAAGTCCGAATATCTGCGTTTAGTCGGCTGGTCATCGGGACAAGCATTGCGGATTTTTTTAGACCGACGGTTGATTCTGCACCGCCCCCGTCGCCCTCTACAATCCGCCTCGACTGTTGCATGACAACCCTAAACCTTCGGTGTTCGAAGGATTTCCCGCGAAATCCGGGGCATCTACTTTGGCTTGTGTTGATGCCTCCGCCCGCCACCAAGCAATCGTCTATGGCGTCTGCGTACACTGCGTAGGGTGCGTCTGCGACGTCTGTCGCCATCTTGAAAGCTTTGTTGAGTTCCTTCGTGCCGTCCGTGTCGTAGACCATACTGCCGACATAGCTCAGCTCTTTTTGACCGGCTGGTGACTCAGCGATCACGATCGGGGTCGGTACGATCGCAGTAGCTGGTGCTGGTAGCTCGTCGATAATGTTGTTCCATGTTTCTCCCTCCAGGGAGACACAAACTACCGGTGCAATGAGGCCTAAGACCGTGGCTATTGCATTTGATGTCGCTACTATACTTACTTTGTCTGGGACGGGAATTGATACAGTCTTCCCGCCTTCAAACCAAAATACCAGTTTCCTTGGCGACCATGGAAATCCTTCGGCGTCGCAAGGTATCCCTTTTGAGTCTTTATCTACGATAGTCCCGCCAACTGCGGTGATGATCGTCTCAATGTTGTCGTCCGTAAGGGTGTCTGGAATTTTGAATGTGTAGCTGTATCGGATGGGGGCTGTTGCGACTCCCCAGTCGGGTACGTAGTTATCTCCCCGAAAGGTAATCCCTTCTGGTCTGGCCATTAGCTAGCCTCCGATGCGAGTTCGAGTCCGGTAGGTTGCAAATCAAAGCTGAGCGTATAGTTTTGCCGCAAAGTGCCCGGGGTGACGCTTGCGCCAGAGGCGATCGACGGATTAGGCTTTGCAACCGTCGCTTTAGTCGGCCGTGCTGTCGGAGCCAAAGCGGTTACTGCTGAGTGAGTGCGATCGACAATTTGCCGAATCACTTCCATCCCGTTACCTGTAGTGGCATCCGCTTCAGATGCAGAAAGGCCGGGAAGTGATGCGAGGGGGATACGGATTTCGCTTGTAGCCGTATCGAAGATGTAACCGGCGAAAATCTCGTTCGGTGAAATTTGCATAAATCGAAAGTCGAAGTAATTTGTTGACCCTTCAAGCCTAGCGAAAAGCGCCGTTCATGTCCGTTTTCTGAAACGAAAACGACTCGTCGGGTTTAAAGGTAAAAACACTCGACGACCAGTTCGCGATAGTAGTTTCAGGCGTTGATATGTAATAGAGCAATATGCCATAATTATTTAAATATTTATTTATTGTAGGTGACACCCTATGCAGTCAACTTTGATGACGGTAAAGATAGCGAGCGACCTTCTACTCAAGCTCAAACAGCGAGCGCTGGACGAAAAAAAGAAGATGTGGGAGATCGTGGCAGACGCATTAAATAAATATTTAAATACATAAATATTTTTATAAATATCAATTTATGTTACCCGTCGGTCACTCGGCGGGTGTTTTTTTTATCTTGTATAAATGCGAAGAAAGAACAAGATACATCGCAAAACTTACCCCAGCACTTTTTATGCAGGTGCCGGGGCGCAGGCAAATCCGCCCTCTTGTATTTCGCTTCGCAATTATTGCGCCAAGTATTTTTTGAGCAAGCCTCAGGTTTTGCGGTTGCTCAAGAAAAAAGAATTGTGTGCCGTAAGTTTCAAGAAAAAGCTTTTTATCGTTGACCAACCACCGGAGGAATAATGAGAGCAATTTACAACCTTAACCCCACACAGTCTCAGCAGCAGCTCCCCCTATCTCGAAATGCAAAAATCCCCGTTGCTGTCAGTGTGACTACAACGGCATCGGTTGCGCTTGCAGCTAACGCTAACAGAGCTGGTTTCTCCTTTTATAATGCAGGCCCCGCCACGGTCTTCATGCGCGAAGGATCGACCGTAAGCTCCCTCCTTTACGAACAGCCAGTGCCTGCCGGGTATCACTATGATAGTGAGCCAAGTGCTTTTCGCTATACGGGAGCTGTGAGCTTGATTACGGCGGCGGGGACGGCAAGTGTGATAATGAGCGAGGCCACTGTTTAATGGGGACACTTACTAACTTAAATAGTGGTGTAGCAGGGCTTCAATTTAAAGTTGTAAATACAACTGTTCCTGCTGCGGCGTCAAATTTGGTGAGTGTCGATCTCAACCCGGTTTTTGGCGCTGGCTTCGATTTTTCGAGAATCAGGGCCGTAAGTGCGATCGCTACCCTGACCAGCGGCTCGAATTCTCTGCGGTTTCCCCCTGGAGGCATTGGTTTAGCAGGGTATAGTTATTTTCTATCCCTCTCTAATAATTTTGTTGTCATTAGAACAACAACTGACTCCGGACTGGTCTTGGGGCTGCCAGCAAGAGTTATTATCTGGCACGAATAATCATGCCTAGCGAACCTCTATTCACAAACTTCTTCGGTGCCGGCGCAACCCAAACAGGCACTGAAATCATCATCCTAAAAAATGATTTAGTCGCACCAGCGGGGCTCGTGCCAAGCTACACCTTCACCCCCGCTGCGGTCAATAATGCCGAGTCAACGGCATTGGCTGTTTTCTTGCGGTGGCAGCGCAATCAAGACCAGAGCTCGGATTCTCAATTTCGTATTTCTCCCTTCGAGCAATCGCTCGAATTTCAGTTTAATAAGTGGTTGCGAAGATACACTTGTCAAATCGAAATTTGGCAAGATGACGCAACGTCTTCGATCCCAAATCCCAATTCAATCTAATAATTCAATCTAATAACTGATTAACTATGGCGATCGACAAACCTTTAACGACTTTTTTCGGCCCTGGGGCTACTCAGACCGCGACTTCTGTCACCATTTTGAAAGCCGACTTGGTGAGCACTCGCAACCCGCTGGGCTTTGTTGGCTTGACGGCAGCCGCCAATAATACAAGCGAGAGCATTATTGGAGCTATGTTCCTTCGTTTCAACGAGCAGCAAGACACCTCGAACGACGCGCAGTTTGCCATTTTCCCGCAGGGGACTTCGATCATCAACGAGGTATCGGATGGGGTGAGCAAGCCCTTCACCCAGTACATATTTACGGTTCGGATACTGGAACCAAGATTGACTGAGACGCCAAATCCTAACTTGATTTAATTTGGAGAAAGCAATGGCAGGAGCATTCACGAACCAACCTCGATCGACTCCGATCACAAACCAGCAGCAGGCTACTCAGTTGGGGCAAGGAAATTTTTCCTCAATGCAGCAGCAGCAATTTGGGAACCCACAGATGCAGGGATTTGGGGGACAGCCCGGAGGGATGAATGGCAATATTTATCCACTCGGACAGCAATTTGGACACACCACAATTTATGCCGTGGTGGAGAGTGGGCAACCTATCATCATCGACCCCAAAACAGGTGAAAAATACCCCCCAGGCTATATTCCCACTATTCAAGATCCAAACACATGGGAGCAGTGGCAACCCGGACAATCCTGGGCTGAAACAATGGAGCTAGCTAATGCGGAATTTTCGGAAGGAATGAGGCAGGCTGTAGAAACTCTTGTAAGGCCGGGCGAAGAAGCGGCCGCCGAGACGGCGCAGGGATTCTTGAAAGACTTGAGTGGCGCTGCCAACAAGTGGACGGGACAAGCCTCTCAGAATTTGTATGGCAAGGACAACAAAACCTTAAAGGACATCCAATCACGAGCCAGCCAAGCCGGGAAGCAAGTAATCAATCAAGCCCCACAGGTTGCACAACAAGCTATAAAACAAGCCCCACAGATTGCTCGGCAGGCGGGGCAAGCGGCGAGTCAAGTAACAGGGCAGGCGACTAAATTTTTCAGTGGGAGCGGTAGCGCAGCCCCCGCCGCCAGCGGTGGCGCAATGCGATCGGCTCTGACTTCTGTTGCGGGCGAGCGTGCCTTTGTTTCTGGGACTAGGAGGAATTAAATGGCGATCCATATGCCCGATCGAATTGCTCAAATTGCCGCAAAAATAACGCCCGCAACAAGCGGGCAAGAGGCAATTTTGTACACTCCCAGTACCGCTACGGTATTGGGAACAAACATTAAGTACCAAGGGTACATGGCCACGGTTCGCTGCATGGCATACATTGATTCCATCGGCGAAACGTTTGCCCCCAATATTTTGCCGACGGACACGGAATCGCAGAAAGAACAGAAAAATCAATTTTTTAGAGCCAATTCTAAAAAGGCGTTGATGGTCTATTTGCGAAGCCCCCAAAACGAGGATTTTGAAGCGGGGCTGATAGATTTGTACAACGTCAAGCCTGTATTTTTGGCGGGGATAGACGAATACTTCTCTGGCGTCACAATATACGGGATAAAATTCGGGTGGCGAATTGTGGCCAAGATGATAGATCGCGGATTTGGGCTATTACAAAACAATGCTGGCGCAGGGAAACAGAATGATTGGCTATCTATAACCGGGTATGTGGAAGAGAAATCTAGTTTGCTTCAAGACCACAACAATATTGTTTACAACTTTATTCAATAGTTAATAATGCTCAACTGTTGCAACAACCTAAACAGAAGTCAGGCGGGTGGTTTGCCGGGAAGCTTGACCGAAGACACTACTGCGACAGTTACTGTTGGAGCTTCTCCAACGGTTGTTCTGGCAGCAGATGCAAGTCGAAAACTCGTAAAACTATATTTAACTTCTTTATCTAATCCTGCGGGAGAATGCTGGATTAGATACGGGACTGGGGCAACACTGACAAACTCAGCACATCCTTTGCCTCTGCGACATTTATTAATAATTGATGAGCAAGCTGCAAATGCAATTTCCGCTATTTGCTCCTCTGGAACAGCTCAATTGCGGGTAAGCGCCGCGAATGCCTCATGAAGAATTTTGGAGTGTATCAGCCGCCTTCTGGGATTGAAAATGTTAGGCGATCGACTCAAATTAATTCCCTCAACAATCTGAATAATCCCAAAAAAACATTTGACGAAATGATCGAGCAAGGATGGGGAGGCAACATCCCTAGCCCTCTTTTGCCATCTTCCTCATCTTCCCCCTCCCCCCCTCCTTCCTCTTTTGTTCCCCTGCCTCCTGGAAATGTTTCAGCCTCTCAAATTGATGCAGCCACAAGGAACTGTCCTAATTTATGTGTTACCTTAGTCAACTTTTGGGGTGCTGGGGGAGGCGAAGGCCCTTCGGACAGTTACGGGGGAGACAGGGAGGGAATCTGCCTCAGACCCAGAAGTGCATGGGATTCGATGACTGGCGCGGTGGTTGGAACGATCACAAGCTGGGAATCCGAATATGTTTATGAAATTCCGGCTGACGAAGCTCATTATTCCCTTTCTAGTTGGTTTGAATCGTTTTACAACTATTCTCTGGGAACCAACTGGGATTATTTCGAGGTAGACAATCCTACCAGATCCAGGTGCTTTTCTCCCCCTCCTTCCCCTTCCCCTTCCCCATCACCCTCTTTCGGTGGCAACGCTTCTCCACCCCCTCCCCCAGGAAAAAATATGTGCGGATGCGATTGTAATACGATAGCAACGATTGTTGAAGACAAAATAGCTGGTCGCGACAAGTTGATCAAAGACCACATTGACCAACGAACGATCGAAGAATTGAAAGCTATCAACAAAATGCTGCAAGGGATGAAGATCGACTTGAATTTACAGCCCGTTATCGATCGCCTAAACCAAGTGGAGGCGAACTTATGGAACGGGGCAGGAGGATAGGAAGTGGCAACCCCCATAACTTTTCAACCTCAAACAATCACCATTGACGCCAGTGCGCCAACAACAACGGCTGTACCGCGACAGGGATTAAAACTGGGAATAAACCTGGGTTCCTCAACGGGAGGAAAACTGTCCGCCCCCATTCGCCCGCCAGCTTACACCCCCCAGGTGCAGGTAGTTAAAAATGTTCCGGTAAACCTCAAAAGCGCGGCTCCAGTTGTTGCTCAAAAAGCTGCCGTTGGCATAGGAATCAAAGGACTTGGCGTGGGTCTGGGCGTCGCCGGGGCAGTTGTCCAGGATCTAGTTTTCCCGGAACCAGCAGGGTTCGGCTCTGATATGGTTGGCGGGCGACCGATCCAGCAAGTGCGATCGCAAATTTCAGATCCGAGAGATAGTGGGGCATTCCGCCCAGCGACAGCCCAATCGCCACAGCGGCAACCACAAAGACAAGTACAATCGCCAGTCGGCCGCCCCGATCCATTTGCGCCGATTTTTGAATTTGAGCCGATAGCACAACCACAACAAGCGCCAACGCAACCAGCCTCGCGCCCACAAATCAAAACGCCACAGGTAGCGGAAAAGCCCAGACCGGCATTGGACATAAATTTAAACCCTGGAACTGGAACAATAACCCTCGCTCCGGTAAGCCCCAAAGGTAAGCCTTTGACCACTCCTTCCTTACTTGATGAAGTGACCCAAGGCGGAGTTAATTTGTTGACTCCGATAGTTGATTTTTTGAAAAAACTCGACTTAGACATTCAGCAGTTAAAACAAGGATTTCAATTAGATTTTTCGCCTTTACTTCAAGGGATTTCCGATTTAATAAATCCCCTTTTTGAAATGATTGCAGCAATTCCGCAGACGTTTGATGCTGAAATCGTGCGACCGATAATGGAGGGAATTGTTGAACTTTTGACTCCGATCGCAAATCTAACTGCGACTGGCGTAGAAATCGCAGCAAAAAACCCACGGACTACCAGCGAAACAGTTGCCGAGATGGTTGCGCCGATAGCTGTAGGCATAGCGCTGATTGGAGTCGCTTTAGACGGGTTGGGAAAAGCCATCAGTGGCATTTCCTTGAAATCGGTAACCCAAATCCCTCAGGGCATGGGCGTGGCGGCACAAATTCCAATAGGCATGAACGTGGCTGCACAAATCCCTCTGGGAATGGCTACCGCCGCACAAATTCCAATAGGCATGAACGTGGCTGCACAAATCCCTCTGGGAATGGCTACCGCCGCACAAATTCCAATAGGCATGAACGTGGCGGCTCAAATACCGCTGACTATGACAGCAGTAGCGGAGTTACCACAAACTCTCACAGCAACTGCGGATTTAACAGAAGTAGATGTGGCGCTAGCTGCTTTGCAAAAAACGCTTCAGAAGACTCAAGAAGGCTTAGACAAATGTTGCAAAGACATCTCAGACAAACTGAAGCGTAAAAAGCGCGAAGATGACGATAGATTCCCAGAATTCAAGAACAATGGATTTATTGAATGCGATGGCGCTACCATTCCCTACGATTACGCCGGCGAGGGGTTAAAAGGGCTAAACAAGCAACTAGACGTAATCCTGGGCATGAATAAAATGCTCATCAAAAAAGTATGCGACATTGATGCGCCGACATTTACCTTCCCTGATATTTTCGGGGGCGGGACTTACGTGTGTGACGAGACTTTCGGCACTTACAATTATTCTGGCGTCGGATTACTAGGGCTCCAAAGCCAGATTGACAGAGTGCTGGATTTCAACAAAAAGATATTAAATCAAGTTTGCGACATCGAAATAGAATTCCCGCTAATCCAGGGCGGGGGGACTTATGTGTGTGACGAAACCTTCGGCACTTACAATTACTCTGGCGTCGGATTACTGGGGCTGCAAAGTCAAATCGACAGGGTATTAGATTTTAATAAAAAAATCTTGGATGAGGTTTGCGATATTGATGTACCTGCATTCACCTTCCCCGATATTTTTGGAGGTGGGACTTACGCCTGTGGTAGCAGCGTATTTGACGGCAGCTATTCTGGAGTCGGCTTCCTCGGGTTGAGCAGTCAGATAGACAAGCTGGCTGCAATCAGTACGAAAATCCTCGGCGAAGTGTGCGAATCTGACGCGAAGATTTCCGGGGATATTAACTTTCTGGATTGCGAAGGTGGCACTCAAGTTTTGCTTTATAACGGCGATGGGATGGCCGGCTTGTCGAGCCAAATTTCAGCGTTTACCGAGCTACAAAAATTGACTTACGCCAAAGCTTGCGAGACTCCTACTTGCTACCCGGTGCAACCGGGCGAAGAATTTGCAGAGTTTGATGTGCCTAAGCAATTGGTATTGACCTGGGGTGAAAATTATCCCAAGCAAACGGGGAGCTTGTGGCACACTCAAATCCCGAATCCCCGCGAGGATTTGGAGTGGTGTCGTGACTTTGACAACTTGATTTATATCAAGGGGAATATCTACGGCCGCTTGCTTTGGGGCGCTTCCAAAATCAAATCCGGTGTGCGTGCCGAGACAGCGGAAGAGGCGGAAAGGATTCTAGATTTGATAGATGGTTTGTCTGTTTCCGAAGGTAAGCTGCGGATAACAATAGGCGGCGCGGTCAAACTAAATCCGGCAGTCCGATCGGTGCGCTGTGTTCGCGCTGCGATCGCACAACTCGGCGCGAATGGGGTTGCTGAGACGGTAAAATGCTTCGTTCCGCCGATCGGAGGTTGCTGATAAAACGCAGAAAAAGTGTCCCAAAAATGGGACGTTTTTTAAGCTACGACCACCCAGCAACAAAGTTTCAATTTGTTTTACCCATTATTCCTCTTCTGGCTTGTTGTTTAAACATTCTAGATCATTTTTTGCAGTCATCAGGATGTATCCCTTCACTTTTCATAAACGCTTTAAGGTCACGGTATGCGTCAAGCAAGGCAATGTAATTATTCCAGTGATCGGAAGTGTAAAATTCGGTAGAAGTAGACCTTAAAAAATTTTCGTCACGAGGAATATCGTCTAAACACTCTCTAGTGTGTCCCCAGTCACCTTCGAAAACGGACTCAAACCTGTTTACGAATTCTTGGACTTTAGGTAGTAATAGGTCATCAGGCATAAGTTTTTGAACTCCAACTGACTAACATGGGAATTTTTCATTCCTCTTTTGTACGGTAAAACTCTGCCGAAAGTGTCCGAAATTTCGGACACTTTTCAGCTTTGGAAGTTTTTGCGTTTCCTCCTTCCGGTTTTTTTTGGAAAAACTTAGCTGGGCGCTGGCATTGCGGTTTAGGTTTTAACTCTTCTAAAACTCTTAAAATCAAGAATCTAATAAGTAAAACTTATTGTCTAAAACGCCCTGAAAAAATTTTTCAACCTATAATTTTCACTTATCTATTTTTTGCCTGGATTCGGCCCCTTCGCCGACGGCATGAGACTAGCCGATGCTCCAGTAAATAGATATTGGTATGAGGCTTCCACCAGTGCTCGTGCAAGAATAGCAAGCCATCCTCGGCACCTAAATCGGCGGGCATTCCCTTCAATTGTGGCAATTTTTCTAGTAACTGCTTCTTGATTATTGGGGGGACTCCCGATCGCTTTTGCTGAACTGGTGTCGGCTCCATGCGGTAGGAGTTACAAAGGTGGCGGCTAACAGTTGATTCAGACAACCCCCGATTGTTAGCGATCTCCTCTTGCTTCCCACCGTAGAATTCAAAATCCGAATCACAGTACAGAAAACGGGAACCCCGTACCAGTACCCGCGCCGGTATTTCGCAGGTGTGAAGGGTTCCCGGCTGCACTATGCGGCTCGGAATTTTTTCAGGGTCTTTGCCTTGAGCTTTGAGTGTTTCGATTTCCTCCTGGCGTTTGCAGTAAAGTGAAAGCTTTTGCTGATGTTGAGCTTCGATTTCTGTGGCGAGTATGTGGAGCGAGCTCAAATCATCTATCTCAATGGCTGCGATCGGCCCTATTTTTTCTAGACCGGCGATCGCGACAACTTTTTCAAAACTTGTGTAATAGATTTTTATTTGCTTACCGTCTTTTTTGAACTCTCGGATAAGTCCTGATTTTTTGGCTTCGCGAAGTAATTCGTACACCCGACGTTTGCAAAGATTGAGGATGCGACTTGCTCCCAGCAGCGTAAAAGTTCCTATCCCGCAACCGGTTGGTTTTCCACCGGGATTCCAACGGGATAGATCGAATCGACGCGCCAGCAGCCAGATTCTTATCTGACTACCAAAGTGCGCGTACAATCTGGCGGGAAATCTCACCAAATCTGGCTCCTCATCGCCGACATACTCGCTATGCCAGTTTTCGCAGAGTTCAATTAGCCATTCTGGTGCCGGCAAGGGCGGATTTTGCAGCGGGCTGTTGATCCACTCATAGGGTTTGCCGATGCCGGGGTGGATGCTTGGCGGCAACACGCTTTGATGGTTGAGCCATCGGAATTCCAGGCACTCCTCTTTGCCGTCGTCACCTGATATTCCGGTGCCGATTCTGCGGGTGCGGAGGCGATGCCATTCCGACTCTGGTACCGAAAATAAGCACTGTTTTCTGCCAGCTCGGCCACTTGTCCAGGCAGTTGTTCTAGAGAAAATTGCGGTACTATTTTCGCCGGCTAATTTGACTAGAAGTTTGGCGGCTGATTCGCCATCAATGTCTACGGCCAGCAATCCGTTTCCCAGCTTCAGTCCAAGACCGGTTGCCTTGCCGCTTTCTAGTTCAGTGAGAATTTCTAGGCGATCGTACTGCCTAGAATTCCATTTTTTCTGATACGCCCGCTTGCCTTTGACTGGTACTAGCGGCCAATCCTCGGGAATTTCTAGTAGGGTCGGTAGTGAGGTGGCTTGCATTTGTTAATCCACCATTTGCTGCGGCACTATATCTCTGAAAGGCGTTAGTTCCGTTTTTCCGCTTTCCCATTTGACCTCTAGTGCCAGCCTTTCGGTTTTTGCGTGCATCGCTATCACCTTCCCCCGCCGGGGCGAAAGTTTGTCTACAACGTACTGACCGACTCTTAAGTTGGAAAACTTCTGTAACTGTTCAAGGCTGGCGCTGCGAGCTTCTAGTTTTTGAGTGAATATATTTTTGTTGTGTTCTTCTGCCACTGCTAATTCTTCTTCTGCATGAGCCTTCCAGGCAAGAAGGTTCTCGCGCAAGAGATTTATGTCTTTTTGAATGCTGAAGCCTGGAACGCTGCTTGGAAGCGAAATTACTGGCGAAATATTCAATGAGGAAGCATTGCTTGATTCGGCGTATTTTTTGTCACTCCATTTCACCCAAATTTGTGGTAGCCCGCCTGGTGAAAAGTCAAGCTTGGTGACTATACCGTGAACTCCTTCGTATATTTTTTTTTCGACGGTTTGACCGATCTCTATTTTTTCAAAAGTGTCGAGTTCTAGTAATCTGTTGCGTGAGTCATTTATTTGTTTGTTGAGCGCATTTTTTACTCGCTGCTGTGTGGCACTGGCTAGTTTCTTGTTGTCACGTGCGATCTCTTCGTTTGCCTTTTTACGCTGCTGGGCTATTTCTGTCTTTAGTTCTGTGTCTACAGTTGCGCCTGCATTGTCTATGCCTAGGGCTTCCGCGGTGTCTACGGTTGCGTCTACATTGTCTACATCTAGGGCTTCCGTGGTGTCTACTTCTACTGAGAATTTTGCATTTTGTTCAAGAGTTTTAGGTACTAATTCGGTTGTATCTTTTGTTAAAAGCTCCCAAATCATTGGCTGATCTACTACTACTCTTAGATTGCTTTCGTGTATCCATTCTGTAAAACCGCTAGGTTTCAAGCAGTTGACTTTTTCTCCCTCAATTTCTATGATTTGGTATGGCTCGCCATTTCTGTACTCGTCTTCAAACCTCCGCACCAATAACCCTATCTGACCTTCTGTTTTGTCTGGGAGCGTGGGCTCTGAGATGTTGGTGGTGTTAATAGGTAAGAGCTTGGTAGTTGTTTCTCGCAAAGCTGCTGCATTTACCATTGCCCGGATTGCTAATTCTGCCTCTGCCAATTGCTCCCGTAACCGCTGGTTTTCCTCTGTTAATGCGGCTGTATTATTGCTGACAGGTGTGGACAGAAACTCGAAGTGCAGCACCCAGACTAACTTGTCTTGCCCCTCGAAATATGTGTCAATAAATTCTTGCGCTGTCGCAACCATGCCACCTTCTTCTTGCAGGTCGATGGGTGACATTTCTGACAGATACTGTTGGTATGGCCGTCGAGTAAGCTTGATGAATCCTAGTTCGTGTCCGCCGCGGTGGCGACCTTTGTTTAGTGCTGGGATGGCAATATTTTCGTCGAAGTATCGAATGAAGTTTTTGGCGTAATCATCTTGCCACGCACGCCGAGTCTGCGTTTTTTTGCCAGAAGTTAGCTCGTCAATTGTACGGCTAAAACTTATTCCCATAGCTTTGGGCTTGGAGTGCGGAAACAATTGATTCAAGCTGGCAATCAAATCAGCAGCAAATTCCTTGCCCTCATTCTCTGGGAGTTCGATCGCCTGCGCGAGTGCTAGTGTCTTCAATCTTGCTGGAGTTACAAGAGCTTCGAGTAGGTCACCTGCGAATTTATCTTCCCAGTTTTTGATGAATTCAATGGGGTCTTTCTCATGGGAGTGAGGTTTCAGGGCTAAACCCTGCGGCCACTTGTCGCTATATATCGTGTCTTCCTGTGGAAAATAATAATATGTGTTTTTCCCGGTATTCCAAACTAATTCCGAATCCCAGTTAGTATCTTTTTGCTCGCCCGGAACCAGCTCCATTTCGGCGTAAGCAATGTAAATCGGGCTGCTGCCCCCATCCACTGTGACAAGCGCTTGGTTGCCTTCTTTATGTTGGTAGATGGTTCCCTTTTTCCCTTCCAATCCTTGGGCGAAAATTAGCACTCTGTCGCCCTTGCTAGCAGTTATTTCATTTAATGGGCGGGCGGGTTTTTCCGCGTCAGTCAATATCCTTAGCTGGCTAGCATTAAGCGAGACGGATTTGACTCCCCCGCTATAAAATTGGACGTGGATGTTGCCTAGCTTATCTACTTTTGTAATAATTCCTCTGTCTTTTTTGAGGGTTTGTGTTGCTTCAACTGACACGCCTCTGGTAAAGCCCAAGCTCTGAATAGCGCTTCTGAAGTCTTCACTTCGCTTTCCTGAAATCTCAAATACTGCTATTTCTAAATGCTTCTTTGTAGCCTTTTTCCCCTCTGCCGTGGCCAGTTTCTTTGCATACTCGATCGCCTTGAGTTTCTCGCTGATGTCGGGGAGATCTTTTAAGGGGCGGAGGCAGGCGCTGGGGATATTCAAAATTATCGGTTCGTCGTATCGTTTGGCAATCTCTTTTTCTAGTTGCGCCACCACTTTCGCATCTTCAATTAAGCGGTAAGCGTTTGATGCTGATTTGCCAAATTCAGTCTTGCAGTAGCCTTCAAAGGTTCGATATCCGAGTGCTTTATATGCTTTTCTGTCCCGCGCCTGAATAAGCATTGACCCTAGGCTGTCAAAGTTATCCTTGATAGCTTGGGTGATTGACTCTGCTTCTTTTCGCCCCATTTCGGTGGTGGGCGTCGGTCGATCGACTACGGCTGTTGTCATATCAGTTTTCCTCCCAAGATAGTACGTAAAAATTCAAGAGTTTTTATTACTGATTCAACTTCTGAATACGCAGATATACAAGCTTGTCTTTCCTCTTTGCTTAGGTCGTTTAGCGCCGCTTTATTTAGCCGATTTTTAATTGCTTGTAAGTAATAGATGTCGAGTTCTAGTTATTCCATTGGGTGATTGAGTGTAAGCGATCGCACCGACTAGAGCGCGATCGCACGCCATGCTGTTCAGCACTACGCTTCAAGTTCAAAGTCATCTTGCAGAATGTCCCCGGCCAGCTCGGCCAGTGCCGACGGGGAAAGGGCTTCCAATAATTTCATTGCTTCTGCGACAGGTGCTGCAAATTCCCCGTGGCGCGGCTTGATTTCTATTAATTGCGCCGAGGTCTTATCGATGCCGTGATAGGCGGCCAAGCCCACTGCCATTTTTTCGTTCCAGGCGAGCTTCTCCAGTTTGAGAAAAAGTAAGCCGAGAGTGGTTCTATCTCGCACAAGGATTTTGATTAATTCGTCGTTTGCGTCGTAGCCACTCTTGAAAGTATCTAGGGGGTTGATTTGACTCATTTGATTTCCCATAAGTCTCCGAAATTTGTTACTTTTCCTGCTGCCTGCAATTCGCGCAGACGGCACATGATTGTTCCTGTGGAATGGAATCCGGGCATCTTGAGAGAGATTTTGTGGGCTGTTTTAGGGCCGCCTTTGAGGATTTCTAAGATGTCCTTTTTTCTGGCTTCGTTGATTGCTATGTGGTTGGCAATGGTTCGGCCTGTGTTCATGGGTTTACTTGCTTGATGGGGTGAGGGAAGAACGATCGCCTAATTTATTAGGTAGAGTTTGAGTCTCCAGACGATCGCCCGGAGCGTCATGCTTGGCAGGTAAAAAAGGCGCCAAGCCTTAAAAAGCCAGGAGTCAAATACAGGTTCCATGGCGTCCTCGTAATGGTTTTCTACTAAGTCCAAGTCGCTAACACCTGCCAGATCGGGATGCTCCTGGGTGTAGGCTTTCTTCCAGATGTCAAAGGCCTCCCAAGCGTCAGAGGAGATAATGTCCCTGTCATGATTTAGATAGTCCCAAAACCACATTCCGTACCAATTCTGATTAGTCATGTTTGTTGCCGTGTATTGATGGGAGAAAGGCGATCGCACGTCCTACCGCACGATCGCCGGCGAATGATAGGAAGGAAGTTTATAGGCAGTCCAGGTATTAGGTATTAGGTATTAGGTCATAGGCATCACCTCTGCTTTTGTGGAATCTCTGCGATCGCCCCCACGGTTAGGTGGCGGTTCATAAAATTGTTGGCAGGCTAAAAGCTGCACAAAAATCAGTGCGAGGAAATACCTATTCACTGCGGTAGGTGTGGAATGACAGACTTTGGGATATGAAGGGAGCAACTCTTACTTTCGCCACTGCCAGCCGATGCCCTCGGGTCTTATACGGTTAGTCGCGGCGATCGCTTGAGAGACCTTTATATTTGAGACAGGCAGGTCGTAGACGGCAAATCACCGACCTGCCTGTTTTTGTTGTACCTACCTAGCTAACGGTTAAGCCCTTGCGATTTTTCACTTGCGCTTAACCGTTATTTGAACTATACTATGACTCACAAGGAAAAACAAGTAGTAACGCCTGTGTTATTGCGAAAACGAATTAATTTAACGCAGAGACAGGCTTCCGACCTTCTTGGGGTACGGGAGTCAACCATTAGTGAATGGGAACGGGGGCTGTCTACTCCACACCTTTTACTCGTGCCGAAAATAATGGAGGTCTATGCGTGCAGCGCTGACGAAGTGGTAGAGGCCTTTGTGAATCTGCGGTCAAAGCCTGGCAATGGATCTCGAAAAACTAATGCTCTGGCTGTTCCGAACCTTGAAAACTAAATAGTTCAGCCTCCCCGGCTATTAACCCGGAGAGGCTGACATAACGGGCTGTTGACTTTGCCTAGTGCGGGCGAAACGAATCCAAAAGGTTTGCGTGCTGCCTTTCGATCCGATCCTTGACAACTAAGTAAGCCTCCGCAACTAAGAAGGCTGGGGAGGCTAGTATTCCAAGCTCAATTAAGTCCGGCTAAGTCAGTGCGGGCGGAAAGAGTTTAGGAATGTTTGCGTGTTCTCTTGGTATGGGCTAGAAACTGCCATTGCGTATAATCGATTGCCCACAAACATTTTGCGAACGATCATTTTGACGGGTTGCGTTCGATGTTGCAGGTGCAGCTCGATACCTGGATTTCCATTTAAGGCAAAACTTCTTTGGGCGACCAGGGCGAATTCTTTGCTGATAGTCTCGTCCGTCCAGCTCTTGCTAGCTTCCGCTTGCAAGAACTGCTCGCGGTTTTGATTGCCGAACCGACTGCCATCGGTATCGGCGTCATACCTCACCATGTAAAACTCACTTCCTGTTTCCACTGAGAACGTTTTGCTGTTCTTTGAATTTGTAACCTCCTTGACTTGTGTTGGTGGCACAAATATAGAGAACCGTCCCTCCGGGTGAAAGAAATCATTCCACCCGTGCTGTCCAGGCGTGCTGGAATTTACCGCAGCAGGTTGCTGCTGCTCGTAACCGCGCACATGAGTCTGAACTAAGTTCGGAGCCGTTCCGATCTTGGTCGGCACAAGATACCGAGTGTTTGTAGCGGCCGAATAGTTCTCCAATCCCCGAGCCAACCGCTCCAACTGGTCTGGCCGACCAATGAAGTAACCCAACCCTATCCACCCCGCTACCGCCAACAGCTTGCGCCATTCGATTCGTCGTTTAAAGTTCATTATCTTAAACTCCAGTCAATTCCTGAATTTTAAGCGATTTCAGCCGCCAGCAAAACCGCGCAACCACGCAAATTGCACGGCTCCTCGAAAAATGTCCCATTTTTGGGACATTTTTTCTGCAGCCCTTGCCAATCAAGGTTTCGCTCTCTCGGTGGCGGCAATGATTTTTACTGTGGCCGTGGCGAAAATAGTCAGGCGTCTCCTCGATGCTGAAATAGCAAAAGCTCTGTTTTTCAGGATCTTGCTCCAGTTTTCTAGCCTTGTCTGAAAAGAATAATTCATACAAAAATGTCCCATTTTTGGGACATTTTGATAACCAAGTTTGTTGACAATCAAATATTGAGGCTCGCTACACGCCTCTCCAGACTTGCGGGTGACGCCGCAAGATTAACGCTCTAACCAAGCACACGGGCGAGCGCTCTGGGTAGATCCGGCGATCGCCCTTCCTTTTTCAGCTACTGACAATCATACCTTATGCCTAAAATCAAGCTCAAGAAATACGAACAGGCTCTTGCTCTCCTTCCAGGATGCAAGGGTTTGGATCGGTTAGTGCTCTATGCCGATCTCAAGACTCTCGGTTATCGCTGGGATATTGGCGATCGTAAGTGGTTGCTGAGGTGATGCCATGGCAGGCTTGCCTCAACACAGCTTTTTCGACGACGACAGCGAATACCCCGACCTGAGTTGTGGCGAACTCGCTGTCAAGCAATACCTGCGGTTGATTTGTTCTGCTGATTATCGATCGAAACCTTTTATGGATGATGACCTCGATCGCGAAGGTCTGCCATCGCCTACCAACAACCTCCCACTACCAACCAACGTAGTGACGATCGGGCGACGAGTTACTCCAACGCTCAGAATCAAAATTATTCGGGCATTAGAGGTGTTTCCTACTAAGAGTCAAATCAGGGTTTACCAGTTGTTTTCTGAGGTTAAAGCTTGTGGTTTTAGATACGATTGCAAACAGAATGTGTGGGAGTTTCAGACGAAATGGAAGAGTTTACGTTCGAGCAAAAACTGAAAATCCGCGACTATTTTGACGATCCGAATTACCCGCAGCCTCACGGCGAGGTTATGGCAACCCAATTACTATCAGCAATGATTGCCTCTGGTAAGTACGAACTCGAAGAATACCCTAGGCTCGTTGAAGCGGCTATCCGATTGACAGGTATTTTTGTGATTCGGCTTGACGCCCAAATGCGTGAATTGCGCGAGTTAAGAGACGACAACAACCCAAAGTCTCCAGCCTCAGAGAACGATTTGAATTCTGACCCCGACTCTGAGGCTTATGACCCCATCCCTTTCTAATGAATTGGCGGCACCTGCCAGTGGGTAAAAGTGGTGTGGCAGATTGTATCAGAGATAATTACTAGGAGGAAAAAATGACAAAAGAGCGTAGGCAGATTGCGAGCATGATGCTAACGGGAACCAAGGAAGAAATCAGTTTTACCCTAGCGATTTTGATGTTCCGGGGTTGCCTTTGGGAAAGCGACAAAATTTATCATCCAGTCGGTGATAGTAGATTCAATTACTTCCTCAATAATGTGACTGCACCTGTGGAATTGCCAGGAAGCCTAGTAATAGCTACTCTCTGAGCAAACTCTCATGAACCAGTATCTAAGTGAATGTAGTTTTGACTTTTGCCACATTTAGTTAAAATGCCCCTGCGCTGATATCAACAGCCAGGGGCGTGACCATCCTAGTAATTTCAAGCAGAGGATAGTATGAGTATTATAACCCTTAAAAAGCAAATAACGCCAAGTGAATTTCGCGCCTTAACAGGTTGGTCGGTTTACAAAATGAGTCGCGTATCGGATATCCCCTTGCAGAGTCTCTACAACTATCTCAAGAGTCCTGACGACCCTCGCTACAGAGAACCCAAGCCTTTTATTAATCGATTCTTCGCAGTCCTTTATCAACTCCATCAAGCTGAATTAGTCGGCGACTAAAAGTTAGTCGGTGACTAAAAGTTAGTCGGTGACTACTATGCCCGCCCCTCAGAGGCGGGTTATTTTTTGTCTATACGAATCGATTTAGAATCGATTTAGAATCGATTCTAAATCGATTATCACTGAGGATTGCCATGATTGAAGATGAGACCGTGATTGATATAGATGCTGAGCAAATCGATTCCGCGGAGCATGAATCGATTGATGAGCGCTGGTATTCGGCAGCGCAGGTGCAACGAATTCTCGGATTGAATAAGGCTGCGCTCCAAAAGGCGATCACTAAATTGACGAGTATCTATTCGCTCAACATTCATACTTTGCGACGTGGCGGCGCTCGCGCCACCGAATATTCTCATGTCGCGCTGGAGGCGATCAAACTGCTGAATACTGGAAAGTTTGGCGAACTCCGCAAACTGGTAGGAAAGCCGGCACCCTCTGATTCCGGGTCTGCCAGCGCGATCGTATTTGTTGGTGAGCATCATCAAGTCGCGGCCAGTGCTGCAAGTGTGGCTGATAATAATCTCGCTCAAATCTCTTCCTTTAAATCTGGCTTGCTCAACAACTACCGCGAACTGGGGCGGGCTTTGGGTAAGCAGGCAGCCGCAGAAGTACGACTTGGGTTTACTGAAGAAGTGAAAGCAGCCCTTTCAGATTTACAGGAGTCCTAAATGGTTTTTTATAAAGTCAAAATTTTGAGGTGTTACAACAGCCCAAAAATTGTAACCGTGACCGCCAAAAACTCTCAGCAAGCTGTTCGCGCAGCGGCTGCCGATTTGAGAGCCGAAGGGGTCACGGATGCGCGGGGTATTGAAGTAATTGGTCAAGTTAAAAGTTTGAGGGGTTGAGGATGGCAATGGATCTAACGAACGCTCAAGTTTTGGATTTTCTAGTGGGTGGGTCGCTAATTGATTCTGGCGGATCGTTGATGCAAGAGAAATACAATATCAGCGATGACATCACCACTTACTCGATCGAGCAATGGGCAGACTTGCACGATCGATCGGTTAAAGCTCAGTGGTTTCTCGATAATTACGAGGAAATAAAATCTAAGTTTGAGACGGTTATTAACGGTCAGATAAAGTTTAGGCAGTTTCAAGGCTGGCTCTACGACAAGGGGTTTAAGGGAGCCTCCAAAATGAAGGAGGCTGAAGTCAAGGCTTTGATCGCAGAAAATGACCACCGGGAAGCGGTCTCGCAGCAAGACTACTTGCTTGAAAAAGAAAAGGAAAGGGGGACTAACGAAACATCTGAATTTAGTCGCGGTGTGGATGCCGAAATCGCTAATTCCATCGCAGCCTACAAGGCCAGTATCGATAAAGATATTGCGGCACTAGAAGGCAGCCCGCAATTTCAATCTGCAATTGAAGAATGGAAAAAATCTAAATCAAAAGAGTTGACATGGGCGACAGCGGCATTAAAAGGCGGAGCGCACGGGTTGGCTCATCCAAAGTTTGCCGGGGCTGAGCCGCAGCCGACTTTAAGAGGCGGCTCATGGACTTGGGGCGGTCAGCGGCCGACAGATAGTGTGAATAGGGATGTAGCGAGAACTGTAAACAGCGTGGCTTCTAATTTTGGTCGCGGGCTGGGAAGGGTGAGTCGGTTTTTTGGCATTGGAGGTAAGTCGTGAAAAGTGATTTCTTCTTGATCTTCGGCTGTTTTTCGGCAGGATTGTTTTTGAGTAATCTGACTTATTTGGTTCCAAGCCACTTTTGGTTTTTTACTGTTGCGGGGTTCTTGATTGCGATCGGGTTGTGTTTTCCCGGCAGTGCCGAAATTCTGCGACGCTGGTCGGCAGTAGCAATTTTGGTCGGAATGCTGGCAAATAACTGGGAACTGCTAGGGAAACTATCAGTAGTTCAATGGGGCGTTGGAATTACTTTAGTAGTTGGAGTTGCAGTTGCAATTATTGGAGCTATTGGGGCGATCGGAGGGCAAAATGGCTAAGTCGTTTGCGATCGGCAGCGCGATTGGCGGTATGGCTTTTCTGCTGCTGTCGATCGCGCCGATTCCGGCAAAGCAGTTTGCTGCGCTGCGGGCTGTAGCCGCTGGCGTTGGGTGTGGACTGTTTGGGGTCGGATACTGCGCCGCCAAAGCCAGCGAAAAGAAAGAACAGGAACTTGCGATAGAAAAGGCAAGAATTCGGGAAGAAGAAGATTTTGAGAGAGAGCAAATATTTAAGGATAAACTGGCGATCGCTGAATCTCAAAGAGAAGCATTCGTCGTTGAAACTAAGCAGAAAGAGGTAGCTCGCATTCAGGTTGCGGTTGCCGACTACACGGATGATGTTCGCGATGCTTACGTTGCTGTTCAAGATGGCAAGGGAAGGCTCGATCGGTGTTTGTTGAATCAACCTGCACAGGACATCGAAGAGCAATTTTTGCCGCCAGAACCGGAGGCAGAATTAAACCCGATTGTTGAGGAAGTTAAGTGTACAAAAGAATCTTTTGCTGCCAAAAAAGCCAAATTGCTCAAATTGTTAAAAGGGCATGAAAGTGGTTGGATGCTTAAAATCCTCAAAAAACCTCTTCTTATTTATGGCGGTCAAGGCAGTGGAAAATCTTACTTTGCTGAGTTTGTAGCCCTCTGCCGATATTATCTGCGCGACCATCAAATTGTGTCTATCGCAGACCCACATTTTCATCAGAACAAGGATGAATGCTGGCAGCATTTGGGCAGGCTGGGTGTCCCCGGGTACGGAGCGCATCACAATTACAAAGAGGTTAATTCCCAATTGCTGTCAATGTACGAGAGTTTTGCTGTCCGCACACTGAAAAGTCTTCCACAAACTCGAATTTTTGATGAGTTAACTCGGTACAAAGAGGAGGAGGATACCAGGGAGGCTGCTGCTAAATTAGGTTCCAAATTGTCAAGCGATGTTCGGAAAGCAAATTGTTCTCCGATTGTAATTGCTCACGGAATAACTCTTGCAATCTTGGGCGGTGCGGATGGATTTGCTGAGGCTATAAACGAGAATTTTGTCAAGCTGAAGCTAAACTCCAATGATGAACAAGAACCTCTATGGCGCGGAGCCATATCAGGTATCAAAGACGAAGAAGGAGAGACGATAGAGGGAATGAAAGTATCGATTGCTGAAGATTGGATTCGATCGAGTTGGGTATTTAATCTGTTCAATTCTGAGACCGGAGAAGCTGAGGATTTAGATAAAACAGTTCCAGAAACTCAGCCAGAAGTTGAAACGAATCCTGCGAAACTCAATCGCATCATGGGCGAATCGACAGACCGTTGGATAGCCGAGTCAACGCCGGAAATGCTCGATCAGCTTAGGGAAAAGTGGCTCGCTGATTTTACTACCTCCGAAGCGGAAGTAACTTCAAATACTACGCCTTGGGATGAAGTGCCAAAAGTACGGTCGGAAGCACCAGAAGTACGCAATAGCAGCACTTCCGGCACTACTTCTTTACTACCGGAAGATGTACGCTCGAAGGCTTTAACGCGAATTTTAGTGCTTTTGGGTGAAGCGGGAAGTGCTTCGCCTGAAGTGCTTGAGTTAATACCGACCAACCCAGATAAGGCGGTCTGGATAGGGATAAAAATGCTTGGGAAAAGTATGACCGCAGTTAGCCGTGACATTTTCAACATGGGCAGCGGAGGCGCCAAATTCAAGAAAGCTCAAAGCTGGTACAAAAGCCTTGAAAGCAAGTTTGGGAAAATTGTTGAATAGGAGGATAAAATGCTAATTGGCAAAAATGGTAAACCGTTACATGGCGCTGCTAAGCAGGCTGTACTCAACAAGCATCTTGGATGGCAGAATGATGAGATTGGAGTTACTTTGTTAAGCGTGACCGATCGCATAACCAAGCTTGAACGGCGAACCAAATACCTCCCTATTACCGTGATTGCAGCGTTGTTTTTTGGCTGCGCTGCGGGAAAATTTCTCAAGCCAGATTTAGCGGTGCTGGCTGTAGGTTGTGGGAGTGCTGGTGCTGGGATGACTGTCGCCATCGCCCGCCAAAAATAACTGTCAAATTTAAAGAGGGAGCGTAAGTCAAGTGAAGTTTAAAGAAGCACGAGAAAAAAATTATTCTTGCCCCAAATGTGGCTCGACAAACATTGTTTTCGACGAGGTTTTCGGATTTTATACCTGTACCTCCTGCGCTCATATCTGGGCTCACGACGAGGATGACCCTGACTACGATGATATCGTTGACTTCAGCGAAGATTACCCTGGCTATGAAAAAGTTAGACCCTGGTCATGAGAAGTATGCAGCCGAAGTCCGACCTCCAAATCAAAGAGACTTTGGATGCGATCGGGCAAAAGCTCAATTCGGCGGGCCGGATGATGGGTATGTAGAGCAGTAATGGCAAGGTCGCGCCTTGCTTTTGTGTATGTTTGACAAGAAGCTGAAAGCAGTTATTCAGAAATATCTAGATGCGCGCACCAAGCTTTCAAAAAGTGGCGCTAAAGGGGCTATCACTAAATTAATAAATAGGGCAACTCCATCAGATTTATTATTGATTCCTGAAATCGCGAAAGAATTCGAGGGATTGCCTCAATGGTTTAAGTTGCGATTTCAAAAAGGCTCCCTGTATCAAGAAGGCGATCGAGTTTTCGGCTGGTACGCAGAGAATCAAGTTCAGGCCGTTAAGCTTCCCGTTTTGCTAGATAATTTTACGTATGACGATGGCGAGGAGATGCGTACAGTTAGATATATTAGGGTTGTTTTTGAGAATAAGGATATGGGCTTTTTTCCGCCTATTTCTTTACCCTTTGATGGAGTTTGTGTGAACGTAGCCGTTTCTGATGATTATCCTTTTTTGGCGTTGTGGGAGCACGGATGGGCGTCGCCCTGTGAAATTCAATGGAGCTGGTTTGGGCGTCCTCGGTGGTCGCACCTTGAAGGATATGTGGTTGAGCGGTCAATCATTTCCCACGGATTTTGGTGTGCTTGGAAGTGGTGGCCGGATTGCTGGCGTTGGTATTACAAAAAGCGACCGGAGCTTTTTGAGGATGCTGAGTGGTGGGGCAAGAAAGAATTGGTGAGGCATGAGCATGAGCCTTCTAATCCTTACGCGGCTGTTTTTAGCCCTAACAACACTGAATCCTTGAGGTCTCGTTTGTTTTATATCGACAACGATTAAACGATTAGCCGACATTTTGATTGCGATGATTTTTTACGAGCGCCCGCCGACCGGTGGCACGAAGCATTTAACTATCACAGCTAGCCTCTCGGCGTCAAGTTGTGCGATCGCAGCCCAGAGGTATCTTATGACCCTGGTGAGGTAAACTAGAATTTGAATATGGGAATGGCACGAGAAACGGGAGTGAGCAAAACGGCTACCTCTCGCCCTGTCACGGCGGAAGTTGCGGGTTCGAGCCCCGTCTGTCCCGTTCTCTCGTAAATCGAAATTCTAAGCTTTTGATAAACTTGTTTGTTGATTAAGCTGGTTCGTAGTAAGGACTTTAGTCCTTAAAAATGTAAACAAGGACTAAAGTCCTTGCTACGAACTTATGATAGTTACATAACCGGACACGATCAAGGAGTGGGAAAATATGCTCGTTACGCCCATTAAGCCATCACCGGAAAAAACTACACAACGGATAGTATTATCTAATATCAGTTGGCAGACTTACGAAAGCTTATTAGCAGAAGCAGGAAACAAGAGATCCTCGCGATTTTCATATTCTCAAGGAGTCTTAGAAATTATCATGCCATCAGACTTGCATGAAACTGTTAACTGTTTGCTAAAACAGTTTGTGACGACTTTAAGTGATGAATTAAAATTGAAACGTAAGGGATTTGGTTCGACAACTCTCAATCGTGAAGATTTAAAACAAGGTGCCGAACCGGATTCGTGTTTTTATATCCAAAATGTCGATCGCATTCGTGGAAGAAAAATTAACTTATCAAACGATCCGCCACCAGATTTAATCATTGAAGTCGATCTCACCAGTCCATCTACTAATCGGTTTGCTATCTACCAAAACCTGGGCGTTCCTGAAATATGGAGATATCTCGGAGAAGCTGTACAATTTTTTCAACTTCAGAATGGAGAATATGTAATCTGTGAATATAGTAGCACTTTTCTCATTGTTTCTTCAGAAATAATCACTCAATTTTTGCAGATGGCCGAGACGGAGGATGATATGACTATAATTGACGCTTTGCGAGTATGGGTGAGGGAGCAGTTGCGATCGCCCGAAAATGAATAATACTTAACTTAATTTAACTAATTCCTTTCTCCCACGGACGATCGACTCAAAGGTGTGGGATAATAAACGGTCGGAATATCTGATATGTCAAAACCAGGGCGATCGGCACTAGGATCGGAATAGCCACTAGCAGTCCCCATTTGCCAAACCTAAGTTTTTGACCGTCCGATTTGAACAGGAAAATCACAGCAGCAATTCCCATAAGTATCCAGAGACCACCGAAGCCCATGAAGACTGTATAGCCTGCATCTTGCATTTTTTTTGACCTTTAATAGTAGTCCATCTTTAATGTTAGTTGCAGTCTGTTTCTGCTGGCATCTTCTGATAGACCGATCGCACTTAACTCAATTTAACTCTATTCCAACTTTGCCCGACAGCGGCCTTCAGTTTCGCACTCGATCCGCGCAGTTCGATCGCCCATAATACTTGCTAAGTCCGGCCTTCCCGTCAACCTCAGCCGCCAATCGGCCCAAATTCCGTACAGCCAATTCGCGATCGCCCCAATCACCGGCAATTTAGTAACTGCATAAATCCAGCCCATTCCCAAAATCTCATAAATCCGGCGAAAAACCTCCACATTTTTCACCGTCGTACCGTCAGGTAACACCGCGTGAATCCGGCCCATCGCCGTTTCGTAGTCGATTCCGCCGTGGGCTTGCGGGTTGTAGCCATCCTCCGCAATATCCACAAACGAGACCAAACCTCGGCCCGCGTCCCGTTTTTTCAAGAAATTGACCTCCCGCACGCACAGGGGACATTCACCGTCGTACAGCAGTTCAATCTGCCAAGATGGCTTAATTTCAACAGATTCGGGAAACTCAGTTTTAGTCGCAGACATAGGGAAACTTATTTTAAGAGCGATCGCACACAAACATTTTACAAGAATTAATAATTATCGGGCGCGCCGACCCCATCCGGGCCGCAGTTATTGGTGCTTTAAAAAATAGGCCCAAAGGTCAATCCAGTCTTGGGTGCCGACAATGCTAATATCGTCAAGATGCAGTCTGCTGAGTTGCCCGAGACTTTCGCCCGATCGCTCAATGGCGCATTATCCCCTAATTCCAGGCAAACCAACTGCCAAGCACAACTTTTAAGCCGGCAACAAAATATAATAAAATTTGAAGTCTTAAACATCAGCTATTCCCCCAACCAGCAAATTGCCCTCAATCTCAAAGCAAAAATCTACATGAACGCCAGAGTCCGTCTAGCCCCCAGTCCCACCGGAAACCTCCACATCGGTACCGCCAGAACCGCCGTATTTAACTGGCTGTTTGCCCGCAACCAAGGCGGAACATTCATCCTGCGGGTAGAAGACACAGACGTAGAACGTTCTAAAAGCGAATACACCGACAACATCCTCGAAGGACTAACCTGGCTGGGGATGAACTGGGATGAAGGCCCGAGTTTTCAATCGCAGCGCCTAGAAATCTACCGCCAAGCAGTCCAAACCCTTGTAGACAAAGGACTCGCTTACCGCTGCTACACCTCCTCGGAAGAACTCGACGAGATGCGGGAAGCACAAAAAGCCAACAAACAAGCCCCCCGCTACGACAACCGCCACCGCAACCTGACTCCTGAAGAGCGCGCAGCTTTTGAAGCTGAAGGGCGGCAAGCTGTGATTCGGTTTATCATTGAGGACGATCGCACCATATCCTGGAAAGACACAGTGCGCGACACCGTAACCTGGAAAGGTAGCGACCTCGGCGGCGACATGGTAATCGCCCGGGCATCCAGCGGCGGCGCCATCGGCCAACCCCTCTACAACCTCGCCGTAGTTGTCGATGACATCGACATGGGCATCACCCACGTCATCCGCGGTGAAGATCACATCGGCAATACTCCGAAACAAATATTGCTTTACGAAGCTTTGGGCGCGACAATCCCAGAATTTGCCCACACGCCGCTGATTTTGAACGCGCAAGGGCAAAAGCTTTCTAAACGCGACGGCGTTACCTCGATTTCTGACTTCAAAGATATGGGTTACGTCCCCGAAGCTTTAGTCAATTACATGACTTTGCTGGGTTGGACTGCGCCGGATTCAACGCAAGAAATATTTACATTGTCCGAAGCTGCGGCAGTATTTACATTCGATCGAGTCAACAAAGCCGGTGCAAAATTTGATTGGGATAAACTCAATTGGCTCAACGGTCAATACCTGCACAAGATGCCTGTGCCGCAATTGACAGATTTGCTGATACCTTATTGGCAGAAAGCCGGTTATGAGTTTGATTCTAAGGCCGATCGCCCTTGGCTCGAACAAATAGCTGCTTTAATCGGCCCGAGTCTCGTTCGCTTAACCGATGCTGTCGGTATGTGCAAGTTGTTCTTCTTGCCAAATTTGGAATACGAAGAAGAAGCACTCGCACAGTTGCAGCAATCAGGCGCTGCACTGGCTTTACAAGCAGTTCTAGAAGCTCTGGAAAGTCATCCCACCCTAATAGCAGCAGAAGCTCAGAAAATCACTAAAAAGCTCAGTAAAGAGAAAAATCTTAACAAAGGGCTGATTATGCGATCGCTCAGAGCCGCTCTGACAGGTGCAATGCACGGCCCCGACCTGATAGAATCTTGGGTAATCCTTCACCAGCGGGGGACGGCTAAAACCCGCTTGCTTGATGCCATTAGCAACTTGAATTTGCCGGCAGTTGGTGTCGCGGCCCAAACTCCTACCCCAGAACAACCCAAAGCCGAAACTCCCGCCGAAACTCCCGCGCTCGAACAGCCAGCAGTCGAGGTTTCAACAGTCGAAACACCGACTGTTGAAACACCAGCAGCAGAGGTTTCCGCAGTCGAAACACCGACTATTGAAACACCAGCAGCAGAGGTTTTAGCAGTCGAAACGCCGACTATTGAAACAGCAGCGGAAGTTACAGCAGTCGAAACACCGACTATTGAAACAGCAGCGGAAGTTACAGCAGTCGAAACGCCGACTCTTGAACCAGCCGCGGAAGTTACAGCAGTCGAAACACCGGCTGTTTCAACAGTCGGAACGGAGGTTTCAGCAGTCGATATTTCGGCAGTTGAAACAGCCGCAGCAGCAGTTGAAATACCTGCCGCCAACCAGCAAAAAACTATTGCGAGTGGAGAAATGACTTCATCAAACGAACCAGAAACAACCGTTATCATCACCGAAATTCCTGCAGGGGATGAAGCAGACAGTTCGATCGGTAGCACAAAAGTCATCATTACCGAAGAACCACCAAATCAGACACAGCAGATCAAAGAACAAATTATTTCAATTTTGTCGGAGTTTCCTGCTTACATCGGCAGCTTTTACGAGCAGTACAAAAGTCCCCTGACAGTTGTCGGTGTCATTTTAGCGTCGATTGTTTCTTTGAAAGTGCTTTTGGGCGTAGTAGACGAACTCAACGACATTCCCCTGCTAGCACCTACATTCGAGCTAATTGGTATCGGATACACCGCGTGGTTTGTCTACCGCTATTTGTTGCGCTCTTCCAACCGCCAACAATTAGGTCAAGAAATTCAAGCTTTGAAAGAACAAGTTTTTGGCAAAAAGTCCTAAATTTTTGTTGGTAATTTGTTGATTTTGTACCCGATACTGACAATTTTAAATCTGTTGTCAGTGTCGGTTTTTTTTAAGGGTTTACGCCACTTGGGAGGATGGCACTCGCGAGCGGGGACAGCACTATCAATGGCGACACACCATACTAATACCATTTTTCTTTCTCCGCTGCATGGAATAGATCCTTTACCGGAAAGGATTTGAGGCGAACCAGGTCGTGGAGCTTCATACTGAATTGGTATCAGTC
>RDYN01000132.1 GCA_004293365.1 Oscillatoriales cyanobacterium
AATTTAATGTTTTAGGCATTAATAAGGCCCTATATGACTCCTTGATTACCTACCGGAACTGATCTACACTAACTATGTTATTCTACCACAGATATAGTCGGGAGCATCTCAGTTTTGCATTTACAGTGCTGTCGGGATCTCAAAAGAGGTTCGTAGTACGTCAGTAGAGTCCGCTCTTTAAAAAATGGTTATTGCCAAACTGAGATGCTCCCATATAGTCTGTCTACTTACGCCGAGCTGTACTAGCTGACGCACCCTACAAATTACTTTAGTCCTCTCTCGCGGTCAGAAGAAGGACTAAAGTCCTTAGTACAAACTTAATATATTTTTTATATCTTAATTGTTCTGCTGCAATTACTTACTATGTTACCCAACTTCTGTAAGGTGCGTCAGCTAATATCTGATTGATTGTGAATTGAATTATCCTAGCTGACGCACCCTACAAATTACTACAAACCTTGAAGAAGGACTAAAGTCCTTACTACAAACCTTATTATTAACTGCGTCGAATATTGAAACAGCACCAATCTTCGCGTTTCCACAGAGTAGCGACAATCCAGCCGTGCTGTTCGAGGGTGTCTGCAATTGGTTTAGCTTGTTCGAGCAAAATGCCGCTGAGAACGGCCCAGGTAGTCGGCTTGCTAAGGGCGGTGAACTGCGGGATTAAATCTATGATTACTTCTGCTAAAATATTGCACATCAAACCGTCGATCGGACCGCCGGTCATTTGGATGAGCCGATCGATACTTCCGAGTTCTGCAACCAACTGCTGCGGTTTAACGCGGTTGAGCTGTCGGTTGCTAATTGTCGATCGCACTGCCAAGGGGTCTGTATCCAAAGCATAAACCTTTGTGGCGCCCAGCAACACCGCGCCGATCGACAAAATACCCGATCCGCAGCCGATATCAGCAACAATGCACTTGCTGTCGTCAAAACCGAGACGCATTTCCAGCGACTCCAAACACAGTTGAGTCGTAGCGTGAGCGCCCGTACCGAAAGCGACACCGGGATCTAAACGCAAGACTAGGCGATCGGTATCAGTCGGTGGGGGAAGCCAAGCCGGATTAATTAAAAAGCGATCGCCCACTTCTTGAGGCTGCCACTGCTGCTTCCAAGTGCTGCCCCAGTCTTCATCTTCTATCAAATCCCACTGCATCGCAGGCAACGGCAAACCCGCACACAAAGCATCTTGGCGCAGCCACAAAGACAGGGCCGCCAAATCCAACAATCCCGCTTGTTCCTCGGGCAAATAAGCCGACATCAGGCAGGAATTGCTTTTAATCTGAGTAGCAGTTCCCCGACAGTTAAACCGTTCCAGGCGCCAAAAGATGATATCTTCCAGCGCCGGATCGCAAAGAATTCTAATTTCCCACCAGCTATGTGCCATGACTATTTTAGATTTTAGATTTTAGATTTTAGATTGACCCGTCAGGAACTGGATACTGGGAACTGGAGAGTGAGGAATGAGGATTGACTAATAGAAAAATTCCAGCTTTTTTGCCAATTAACAATGACCAATCACCCATTACTAATTATCAGTCCTTGCATCCAAAATCTAAACTCCAAAATCCTTCAAAGAGTTACCGTCTAACGATTTTAGATTTTAGATTTTAGATTTTAGGTTCCCAGAATCTAAAATCTAAAATCCTTTAAAGAGTTACCGTTTAACGATTTTAGATTTTAGATTTTAGATTGGGGAACCTAAAAAATCTAAAATCCTTTAAAGATTCACCGTGTAAGCATCCCGAATCCCAGGGACTTTGATAATTTCAGCCAATATACCCTCTGGTAGAGGGTCATCAAGGCTCAAAACCATCACTGCATCGCCTCGCACGATTTTACGGCCTACTTGCATACTGGCAATATTGACATTAAAACTGCCCAATTGGGAACCAATTTTGCCAATAATCCCCGGCATATCGCGGTGCAGGGTAAACAGCATGTGGTGAGTCGGGCAAACGTTGACGGGGAAATCGTCTACGCTGGTAATCCGAATTTCGCTTTCGCCGAGGACTGCACCCGTGACTGTGTGTTCGCCGAGAGTTCCTTTGGCCGAGAGGCGCAGAGAGCCTGTGTAGTCGCGAATTGAGGCGTCTCTGGTTTCTACGACGCGAATTCCGCGTTCTTTGGCTTCAATGCTGGCGTTGACGTAGTTAACGCGCTCTCGCAGGGCTTGGGAGAGCAGGCCTTTGAGAGAGGCGACGACTACGGGCTGGCTTTGGTTGCTGGCCAATTCGCCTTGGAGTTGGACGTTGAGGTAATCGACTCGGCCTCCGGCTAGCTGGCTGACGAGGTTCCCGAGGGTTTCGGCGAGTTGCAGGTATGGTTTGAGTTTTTCGATCGAATCTGGGAAGATTCCTGGGATGTTAACAGCCGATCGCGCCGGCAATCCCAACAACACATCGCGAATTTGTTCAGCAACGTCGATCGCCACATTTACTTGAGCTTCCGCCGTAGAAGCACCCAAGTGAGGCGTCAGCACGATATTCTGGCCGACATTCCGCAGCGGAGAATCAGCTTCTAGCGGCTCGTGTTCGTAAACATCCAAAGCTGCGCCGGCGATCTGACCTGATTTGATAGCTTCTGCGAGGGCTGCTTCGTCGATGATGCCACCTCTAGCGCAATTAATTATCCGGGCCGTGGGCTTCATCTTCGACAGCACGTCAGCGTTAATTAAGTGCAGAGTTTCCGGCGTTTTGGGGATGTGCAGGGTGATGTAGTCGGATTCGCGCATCAACAGTTCGAGCTCTACCAAGCGGCAGCCCAACTGTTCGGCTCTTTCAGTGGAGATGAAGGGATCGTAAGCGAGCAGTTTCATGCCCATGGCTTTGGCTGTGGCGGCGAGGTGGGAGCCAATTTTGCCCAAACCGACGATACCGAGGGTTTTTTTGTAAACTTCTACGCCGATAAAGCGGTTGCGCTCCCATTTACCGCCTTTGACGGAGGCGTTGGCTTCGGGGATGTGGCGGGACATTGAGAGCATCATGGCGATCGCGTGTTCGGCTGCGGCGATCGTGTTGCCTTCGGGGGAGTTGACGACTACAATTCCTTTGCGGGTAGCGGCGGGTACATCGACATTATCTACGCCAACTCCGGCTCTACCGATGATTTTGAGTAGATTTCCAGCTTCAATGATTTCTTTGGTAACTTGAGTGCCAGAACGGATCATTAAAGCATCGTAATCTGGAATAATTCGCACGAGCTCTTCGGCTGAGAGTCCTGTGTTTACGTCAACTTGTGCGACTTGGGAGAGGATGTCAATTCCGGCTTGGTCGATCGGATCGGATACTAGAACTTTAGGCATAGCAAGCAATTGAGTGCAATAGTAAAAATAGCCCTGTTGGCGAGCTCAAAGTTGAGACTTATGACTTAGAGCAGAATCTAACAGCTCAGCTCAAGCTTGCCTTTGTGCAGTTTGAATTGTATCCGTATTCGGTCAAGGTCGGTCATTTTTGCGTGAAATATTTTACCTTTGCGGGCGATCGTCCTGGGCGATCGTCTTAAAAACGCCCAATTGCTTAGCTAGCAAGTCTTTTCAGGCTATAATAAATTCCGGGTATTGAAGCCTAACTATCAGGAATTATTGTCAAATGAATTATCTTATCGCCGTACTGCCCGATCGAATGCAAGCCGAAGCTGCCTATTGCGCCCTCGAAAAAGAAGGCTTACCCATGAAGCAAGTCAGCATTTTGGGACGCGGCTACAAAACTGCCGATGAATTTGGCTTGATCGACCCCAACCAGCAAGCAAAGAAACAAGCTAAACTCATGGCTGTTTGGCTGATACCGTTTGGCTTTATTGCCGGCGTTACCTTCAGCTTGATGACAGAGTTGAAGACTTTTGCATGGGCGGGCGAAATTGGCGATCACGCGATCGGCGGAGTGCTAGGTGCGATCGCGGCCGGGATGGGCAGCGTTTTTGTCGGCGGTGCGGGAGGAATGGCCTTTGGTAGCGGCGATGCTTTGCCCTATCGCAACCGTTTGAATGCAGGAAAATTTTTGATTGCAGTTAAAGGTACTGACGCTTTAACCGAGAAAGCTGCTAATATTTTGCAGCAGTTTGAACCGGAAAATATGCAAGGTTATACAGAGACTTAGTTATTTGTTGACTGTTAACTGTTGGCGGTTAACTGTTAACTGTTGGCGGTTAACTGTTAACTGCTGACAGTTTACTTGTGTAATATTTAGAGGCAGTTATGGAATCACAAACTATCCCACTACATTCTCCGCTAGAATTAACAATCGAGCTAACTGACGAACAATTTTTTCAGTTGTGTCAAGAAAACCGGGATTTAAGATTTGAGCGCACTTCTACTGGAGAACTAATTATTATGCCACCTGCCAGTAGCGATACTGGCAGGCGGAATGCGGAGTTAAGTTTTCAAGTCCAAGGTTGGAGCCGTCAAAATAAACATTTGGGAATTGCGTTTGATTCTTCAACTGGATTTAAACTTCCAGACGGTGCAGATATTTCTCCCGATGCTGCTTGGATTCGGCGCGACAGATGGGATGCTTTAACTCCCGCAGAAAAAGAGAAATTTGCACCAATTTGTCCCGATTTTGTGGTGGAATTGCGATCGACCACCGATTCCCTAGAAAAATTGCGGGCTAAAATGAGATTGTACATGAAAAATGGATCTCGTTTGGGCTGGTTGCTCGATCGCAAAAATCGGCAAGTCGAAATCTCCCGTCAAGGTAGAGAAGTAGAAATTTTAGATGCACCTCGAACTGTCTCCGGCGAAGATGTACTGCCCGGTTTTGTGTTGGATTTAACTGAGATTTTCTAGATTTATAAAAAGACTCGGCGGTTTCAACCGCGTCTATACAAGCAAAACCTGCCTCCGCAGGTTGTTAAAAAAGCCTCGGCGGTTGAAACCGCATCTATACAAGCAAAACCTGCCTCCGCAGGTTGTTAAAAAAGCCTCGGCGGTTGAAACCGCGTCTATACAAGCAAAACCTGCCTCCGCAGGTTGTTAAAAAAGCCTCGGCGGTTTCAACCGCGTCTATACAAGCAAAACCTGCCTCCGCAGGTTAAAGATAGCGCGGTAAAATTACGTTATTTTCTCTTAAGTCCGCGCACCATCCGGACATCGTTTGTATAGCAGCGGTTTCAACCGCCGTCCTATCTTTTGACTAACTCATGATATGATAGGCTCCCAAAGGTTGCGTTTGGTATAACCTATGAAAATCCTCCACGGCACTTGGATTCCTGAAACACAAGAGAATTTTATTCAACCTGGAACGTTTTATATTTGGGTTGAAACCACTGAAAAGAAAAAACAACCTGCTAAGGTTCATCCCCGACAATTGAAGACGGCACAGTTAACAGAGTTTCTAACAAAAGAAGCCGGGATTCAACTGCCACCAGTCAGCAATACAAGTGGGATGGGGCTAGAATACGCGATCGCCCCTCGGTACTTTTTACTGCCCACTGCCGATAACCAGCCGTTACCATCTTTAGAATTAGCGCGATATTTAGAGACAGAATTACCCGAAACATTTGAGTTGGAATATTGGGAAGTTGATTGTGTGTCCATCGCCACCCACACTTTGACTAAAGTATTGAACGATTTGCATTTTTTTGCCCTCTACGATTTAGCAGAAGTTCAGTTTGGTTCAGATTTGCTGTTTTGGTATCACTACACCCAATTTTTTAAGCAAATTGTTCTGAAAGATCATTATATTCCAGCGTTGCGCTACCGAGAAACTGCTCCGATCGCGATCGCACCCATCGAAACATCCGAACCCGCACAGAAAGCCGCGCGCGGGCGCAAGAAAGCGGGCGAAACAAAAACAACCGCAAAGACTGCAAAAACAACTCCAAAAACTGCACCAACCTTTCAGATTTATCCCGGATGGGAAATTGTTTCAGCACACTACGAAACAGAGTTACAACGCTATGTTGAATGGATGCCTTTAGTTTGCGCGTCCGGTTTTAGGAAGATCCTGCTACAAGATACACCAAAGTTCTACGATCGCGAAATGTTGCTGCGGCATTTTTCCGAATGTGCGATCGCCGAAATTGTCACTCAAACCCCCATCCCAGCATCGTTTGAGAATAAGATTGCGGATTCTTTACTCCAAATCTGCCTCAACCAAACACAAAAAATCGCGCGAGTCAGCCTCGAAGAATACCGGCAATGGCAAACCTGGCGCGATCGCATTACCCGCAATCAATCTGCTGACTCATTCTCCCTCTGCTTTCAACTACAATCCCCCGAAAACCCCGAACAGCCTTGGGTTTTAGAGTTTCAGGTTGCTGCAAAACAAGACCCATCTCTGCGGGTGCCGTTGCAGGATTATTGGCGATCGCGATCGACTCAACAAAAACAGTTGCAAAAACAATTCGGTGACAACTTCGAGCAACATTTGCTAACAAATCTCGGCTACGCCGCGCGCATTTATCCCCAACTTTGGCAAGGGCTAGAAACCGACAAGCCCGCTAACATTTCCCTCAACGTAGATGATGCTTTTACCTTCCTCAGCGAGTCCGCTTGGGTATTAGAAGATGCTGGATATAAAGTCATTGTCCCCGCTTGGTGGACGCCGAAGGGACGGCAGCGGGCAAAGATTCGCCTGCAAGTCAAAGGGAAGGGCAGCAAAAGCGCTGCAATCAAGGGTAAAGGATTATTTTCGGCAACTTCCTTGGTGGAATATCAGTATGAATTGGCGATCGGAGGCGAACGGGTTAGCGAACAAGAATGGCAGGCGTTAGTTAATAGTAAAACGCCGTTGGTACAGTTCCGAGGACAATGGATGGAACTGGACAAAGATAAGATGCAGGAAATGCTGAATTTTTGGAAAAAACATCGCGAAGAGAATCCCGATGTCAGCCTAATTGACTTTATGAAGTTGACAGCAGAAGGAGAAGCTAGTGAAGACTTGGAGGTGGAGCGCGATCGGGCTTTATCGGATATGTTGGAGAAGCTGCACGATAAGAGTCGGCTCGAATTAATTACAGATCCAGTCAGTTTTCAAGGCAAACTCCGGGATTATCAAAAACGCGGTGTTTCTTGGTTGAGTTATTTGGAAAGTTTGGGATTAAATGGCTGTCTTGCCGACGATATGGGTTTGGGTAAATCGGCGCAGGTAATTGCTAGATTGTTGCAAGAAAGGGAAGCTTTATCTACTAGCAAAGAAATGGGGAAAGTCAAAGAAAATGCGGTTCCACCCACGCTGCTAATTGCGCCTACCTCCGTAGTTGGCAATTGGCAGAAGGAAATGGAAAAATTTGCTCCGGAATTGCGATCGCTCGTACACCACGGTGCTAAGCGCTTGCAAGATGCCAAAGCATTTAAAGCCGCCGTCCAAGATTGCGATATGTTGATTACTTCCTTTAGCTTGGCGCGCAAAGATGCGAAGCTGTTGAGCAGCGTAGCGTGGCATCGTCTGGTAATTGATGAAGCCCAGAATATTAAAAATCCGAAAGCGGCGCAAACGAAGGCAATTTTAAAGTTACCCGCTACCCATCGACTAGCATTGACTGGAACACCCGTAGAAAATCGCTTGCTGGATTTATGGTCAATTTTTAATTTCCTCAATCCGGGTTATCTGGGGAAAGAGGCGCAGTTTCGGAAAATGTTTGAATTACCGATTCAAAAAAATGGGAGTCGCATCCAATCAGTCGCGCTCAAAAAATTAGTCGAACCCTTCATTCTGCGCCGCCTGAAAACCGATAAGTCGATTATTCAAGATCTCCCCGACAAAGTTGAGCAAAAACTCTACTGCAATCTCACCCGCGAGCAAGCTTCGCTTTATGAAGCCATTGTGAAAGAGATAGAGGAAGAAATTGACGCGGCTGAAGGAATGAAGCGCAAGGGGATGATTTTGGCGACGCTGCTGAAGCTGAAGCAAATTTGCAACCATCCCCGCCAATTTTTGCAGGATGAAAGTGAGTTTACACCAGAGCGATCGCACAAATTGGAACGCCTGATCGAAATGATTGAGGAAGTCAAGGCAGAAGGCGAAAGTTTATTGGTATTTACGCAGTTTACAGAATTGGGAAGTGCGTTAGAAAAATACATCAAACAAACCCTACATTATAACACTTATTACATCCACGGAGGAACGAGTCGCGAAAAACGGGAACGGATGATTTCAGAGTTTCAAGATCCAGAATCAGAACCTTCGGTATTTATTCTATCGCTGAAGGCCGGCGGTGTGGGAATTACCCTAACAAAAGCCAATCACGTGTTCCATTTCGATCGCTGGTGGAATCCGGCGGTGGAAGATCAGGCGACGGATCGGGCGTTTCGGATCGGACAGGAAAAAAATGTCTTTGTGCATAAATTTGTGGCAATTGGCACGTTGGAAGAAAAAATTGACCAAATGATTGAGGATAAAAAGAAATTGGCAGGCTCAATTATTGGTGCTGATGAATCGTGGTTGACTGAGTTGGATAATGAGGCATTTAAGAAGTTAATTAGGCTCAATAAAAATGCAGTTCTAGATTAGGAAAAAATCAAAAATATGTCACAATTTACTCGGACTTGGTGGGGCAATAAATTTATCGAGGGGCTGGAAAGATTTACCGATTCTGGGCGGCTCGGGCGGGGACGTGCCTATGCACGGAATGGTAAGGTAAAGAGCTTTAAAATGAATGATGGCTTAGTGATGGCACAGGTGAGAGGCTCGGTTAATCCTTATTTTGGGGTTTATAAGGAGCCGCTCTACAACACTGAAATTGAGTTTGAGCCGATTAGTCAGGAAAAGTGGAAAGTGGCGATCGCCCAAATGGCATCCAAAGCCAGCTTCATTTCGCGCCTGCTGCTCAACGAAATGCCCGAAAACATTGAAAACGCTTTCTCACCCCTGGGATTGCACCTGTTACCCAGCCGCCGCGAAGACGTTATAACCACTTGCTCTTGCCCCGACTATAGCAATCCCTGCAAACATATTGCGGGAGTCTATTATCTGGTGGCGGCTGAATTGGACAAAGATCCATTTTTGCTGTTTGAATTGCGGGGGCTTTCTAAGGAAGTGCTGCACCGCGAATTGGCAAAAACGCCTTTGGGAATGGCGCTTTCTGAGGAATTAACGGCGGATGCAGCGGCCCCTGTGGCGGTGGATTCCTATTACACGCGGGCGATCGCCAATGAGACGCCAACCGTCAGCCTGAGAGAGTTTTGGCACGGTGCGAAGCGGTTGCCGCAGACGATTGATGTGGGAGTACAAAGTGGCGTAAGTGCGATCGTGGTAAAGAAGCAGGGAGATTTTCCGCCGTTTTGGGAGAAGGATGGTTCGTTTATTGAGGCGATGGAAGAGCTCTATATGCGGGTGAAGAAGAATAAGTAGTAGGCGTGGGGCGTTATTTTACTGCTGCTCTCTCATTGGTCATTCACGTTATTAATTAATAGCAAGAAAGGAAAATCGCTGCAACAATATTGGCAGGGTGTGGAGCCATCGATAGTATCGAAAACAAGACGGAAAATCGAGCGAGCGACGCACCAACGACAATATTTGAGTAAACAAACTCGACTAAGAGTATTGTAGCAAGAATTTGTGTAGCCTCCAATTCTATTACTAATTCACTATTCTTCAGTTTTGAGATGTTCCAATTCCCTATCTAAAGTCAAAGAAATCATTTTCGGCTCCGACGGGAGCATTCTGGCTCGTATCATACCCTAATTCAGCAACGCCCAAACTTCATTATTGTTAGATAACCGAACAGGAACTCATTGCTTCTAATAGTCGTTGGCAAAAATCATGAGGCAGTACGTTGACTTGAACGAAGAGAAACTGAAGCTACTGTTGCAGAAATTCTTTGAATTAGGATAAATTTCCCTTTGAGCTATGGATTTGAGGGCGGGGCGAAGCTTGACTGAGCATCCCAAAATCCCCGTGCTTGGATCTCTGCGACTGATACCAGCAAGATAAGTCGAAACTGTCCGGAGCGCCCTTACCTATCTGCGAACTATGATTGTACCAAGTTCTCTTATACCGTCACAAAACTTAGTTCATCCCATCCTCGTTTTATGGTAATTTTTACCTATATGTTACTAAAAAACCAGGGTGAAATTTGATAAATGGTAAAAATCATGAAACCTTCCCTTCCTCAAGACGATGCGAACAAACAACAGCGCAGCGATTACTTAAATCGCCAGCAACAAGATTACCAGTTTGACTATAACAGTTTATCACCTTTGGCATTATTAAAAAGCGTGCCAGCGGTCGAGAATTTTTCGAGCGATTATGTTGGAGAACGGATATTAGCAACCTCTGAACTTCCTGTAAATATGCTGGCAGTTAAGGCGAGATCTTTTCTAGATCCTCTCGACGAGCTCCAAGACTATGAAGACTTCTTTCCCGTGATCCGGCTGCCTCAAGTTGCCAAGACTTACCAAACCGATCGCTCTTTTGCCGAACAGCGCTTGTCAGGTGCCAATCCGATGGTGCTTCGTCTCTTAAGTGCCACTGACCCCCGGGCAGAAATCGTCACAAAACTCGACAGCAAGCAGCCATTATTGGAACTGCCCAGACTCTTACGGGAAAAAGGTATTTACATTGCCGACTACACAGGTACCGATCCAAACTATCGCGCACCTTCTCGAATTCAAGGAGGCACCTACGAAAAGGGGAGAAAATACTTACCGAAACCCCGTGCTTTCTTCGCTTGGCGGTGGACGGGAGTGCGCGATCGCGGTGAAATGGTACCCATTGCGATCCAACTAGACCCCAAACCGGGCAGCCATGTCTACACGCCGTCCGATCCGCCACTCAATTGGTTTTTTGCCAAACTCTGCGTGCAAGTAGCAGATGCCAATCACCACGAAATGAGTTCGCATTTAGGTCGAACCCATCTTGTCATGGAACCGATCGCGATCGTCACAGCCCGACAGTTAGCTGAAAATCATCCCCTCAGCCTACTGCTCAAACCCCACTTTCGCTTCATGTTGACCAACAACAATCTCGCACGCACCCAGCTAATCGCCCCTGGAGGCCCCGTCGATGACTTGCTGGCAGGAACCTTGCCAGAGACAATAGAGATAAGTAGAGAAGCCTGCACTAACTGGAGTCTGGATCAATTTGCCTTCCCAACCGAACTAAAAAATCGCGGAATGGACAACACAACTCAACTACCTCACTATCCTTACCGAGATGATGGATTGCTGCTGTGGAACGCAATTAAAACCTTTGTCTCCGGCTATCTCAAATACTTTTACCCGACAAAGCAGAAACTTACCGATGATACCGAACTGCAACGTTGGGCCCAAGAATTATCCTCCCAGACAGGAGGTAAAGTCAAAGGAATGCCACCGCGCATTGACGATGTTCAACAATTGATTGATATTGTCACAACAGTAATTTTTACCTGCGGGCCCCAGCATTCTGCTGTGAATTATACCCAGCATCAATACATGAGTTTTGCTGCCAATATGCCTTTGGCTGCCTACCGCGATATTCCAGCAATTACCAAGTCAGAAATTCCCGAAGTAATTACGGAAATGAAAATTTTACAGTTGCTTCCGCCCTACAAAAAAACTGCCGAGCAACTGCAAATTTTGTTTACTCTGTCAGCTTATAAATATGACCGTTTGGGTTATTACGATCGCTCTTTCCGAGAGCTCTACCGTGCCACCTTCGACGAAGTTTTTGAAGGTACTCCGATCCAACAGTTAGTCAGACAGTTCCAGCAAGATTTGAATATGGCTGAACAGAAGATTGATCAGAACAATAAAAAGCGAGTAGTGCCATATATTGCTCTCAAACCTTCTTTAGTGATCAATAGCATCAGCATCTAATATCGTGTCCGATCGATTGAACGCAATCAGATTAGTTGGTAGTGCGGACTTGAGTCCGCTGAGATTGGTTGGTAGTGCGGACTTGAGTCCGCTGAGATTGGTTGGTAGTGCGGACTTGAGTCCGCTGAGATTG
>RDYN01000133.1 GCA_004293365.1 Oscillatoriales cyanobacterium
GGCTAACACTGCATAATTTCAGCCCAAAAGCGTTTGGCTTCCAAGTTTTCACAACTGATAAAAAAATCCGACCCACATCTGCGGAATGTGGGTTATAAACAGGCCATCCCTCAAACACTCTTCCAAATATCCTTAATTCTAGCCTGCTGTTCCCATTCAAGCTCATGAAAAACTAGCATCATTTCCTCATGAGTGTAGTCAATAATGATAGCAGCCAATTGCGCCACAGTTTCCGATTCCAGCATTGCTAGTCTCAATTTGGTCATTGATTCTTTATCCATCAATTCTAAATCTTTAATTTTCCCTCACTTCGCTTTTAATTTTCCCTGCAAACCTCTTTCAGTTTTGCCTGAAAACTAGAAACATCAGCAGCACTGATTGTATCAGAATGCGGCGAGTTTATTTGAAAATCTTCGCGACAAAGCCGAGAGAGCAATCTTTCATCAATCTCCAGAATCTTGCCTTCGGAAGTGGCAGTTTTTCCCAACAAAGCTGCGATTTCTCTTTCCAGTTGGCGATTTCCTTGCTGGAAGAAATCTTGAGAGTTAGAACGAAACAAACCGCTATTGATTTGCTGAATTTGGCTTGGTGTAACCGATTGAGCCGAGACAGCAGCCGGAAATACAAAAGATGCTGCTAGCCACAAGCTAGGAATTATTTGCTTGAGAATGCTGTTCATGACTGTTGGGAGGACTTTTTACCTCTATTGGTTTCTCGTCTTCTGACTCGCTGGCTAATTCATCTTCTAGTGCGAGTTTTTCTTGCCACTCGGTAAGCTGTTGAAAAAGTTGCTGGTTAATTTGAAATACGGGTTTGTTGGTTTCTGACATATTTTTTACTACTGAAACTATGCGAATAAGTAGATTTACTTAAAAAGGTGCGCGGGGCGCACCCTACTAATATAAATTATAGCTGTGAAACTTTTACCAGGGACATGATGATGCCAATCAATGAACCGCCAAGCAAAGTTAAAGTGGCTAAGGTACTAATGCCAAATCCTGCCGCTCGTTTTTCGGCGGCTTGATAGTAACCCCAAGCAAACAAAATGCGTCCAATTATCCAAACTGCACCGATACCGGCGCCCCAAATTGGGCTGACAAAGTGCGAAAACAGCCACAGCGAGGGCAAAAATAGAATCATTTGCTCTAAGGTATTTTGCTGAACTCGCACTACTCGTTCAAAGTCCGGGTTTCCTGTCATCTGCGGGGGAGAAACTTTGTATTTGAATCTGGCTCTGCCAACGTTGATGGTAACAACGAAGTATAGAATTAATGCTGAAACAGTTATTAGACTAGGCCAGAGTTTGGCGTTTGCTTCTGCGAGCATGATTGGGGATTATTGGGGTGGACTAGATATATTCATTATACTATTTTTCTTGACGACGATTGTAGACTGCGTGGAATCGCAGACGAGGAATTTGTTAACTTAGGTGCGCTGACAGACAAGCTTCAAGAGCACCAGCAATTTTCCGAAATCCTTCTCGGTTGGGATGAACGCCATCGGGGAGATCGTCTAGGCTGAGGATATTATATAAATCAACAAAATCTATGGGCTTCCCTGCTTGTTGTTTTTCCTTGACTAACTCCTCGCTGTTTTGATTGTATAGTTTAACTCGCTGATTTAAGGTGGGTTCAGACATTGGCGGAATTGCAGCGACAAAGAGTTTAACATTGGGTGCAGTTTGAAAAATGCGATCGATTAATTGGTTGAGGCGATAGCTTGCAGTTTCTACTTGATACCATTGTCCGATATTATTGGTGCCGATGAGGAGCAAAATAATATCCGGTTGGAAGGTTTCCAGCCACTCCACAACCCGATCGCAAATTTGTTCGATCACCCAACCGGAATGTCCCTCGTGATGCTGAGAGAGTAGGGTATCGGGGCCATTGCTTAGGGAACCGACAAACTCAATAGCATAGCCTCGATTCTCCATTGCAGGCTGTAAGTCGATGCGATATCCTCCTGGTACGAAGTATCCATCGGTAATTGAGTCGCCTAGGGGCATGATTTTGATGGGACTATTTCCCGGTGAATCATTGTTGCTTGAGAGGCTTGAAGGATTAGATTTTTGATTTTCCACGACAATTTTTGATAAATAACTAAGTCAAGCACGCTTCAGTTTGATCGTTCGGACTTCAGTCCTTTTCCCTTTGTCTGAAGAAGGACTAAAGTCCTCACTACGAACCTGACTTGTATTTCTTAAGGTTTGATCGTTCGGACTTCAGTCCTTTTCCCTTTGGCTGAAGAAGGACTCTGAAGAAGGACTAAAGTCCTCACTACGAACCTGTACGATCGTCTCTGTTAATGCAGCAATTCCTCTAATTTTTGCTGGTTCCACAAATACTGATAAAGCCCTGTTTGTCCTACTAATTCTGCGTGAGTGCCACTCTGAACTATTTCTCCTTTTTCCATGACGAAAATGCGATCGGCACTAGCAGCAGCGGACATCTGATGCGAGATGAAAATTACGGTTTTGCGATCGGTTCCGGTTGCCAAATTATGCAAAATATCGGTCGCAGTTTGATTGTCAACGCTGGAAAGAGCATCGTCCAAAATTAGCACGGGAGCGTCAACTAACAAAGCCCTAGCTAGTGCTGTTCGCTGCCTTTGTCCGCCGGATAAGGTAATGCCGCGCTCGCCGACAACTGTTTTGTACTGCTGCGGAAAGTTGAGAATTTCGGGGTGAATTTGTGCTTGTTTGGCTGCTGCTTCAATCTCGGGTTGTTCTGCCAAGGGATTGCCGTAGCGGATGTTATTCTTGATGCTAGTGCCGAACAAAAAGCTTTCTTGGGGCACGTAGGCGATCGCCCCGCGCAACTCCCTCAACTTCACCTCCGTAATATCCTGACCGTCTACAAACAATTCGCCCGGAGCTATATCCAGCAAGCGCGGCAGGGCATTAGCTAAAGTTGATTTTCCCGAGCCGATCGCCCCGACAATTGCGACGGTTTCGCCCGGTTTTATGGTAAAACTAACATCCTTGAGTGCGGGTGTCTTAGCACTGGGATAGGTATAATTCAAGTTGCGGGCGACTATTTCGCCTTTGACGGGAGTTGGCAATTCAACGGCACCGGGTGCATCCTTAATTTGCGCTTCCACAGTCAAAATTGATTCGATGCGATCGACACTGACTTCTCCGCGCTGGTAAGCAGTAATTGTGAAACCCAACAGCGCCGTGGGAAATACCAAACGCTCGACATAAATCAGCAGCGCCACAAAATCTCCGACGCTAATTATGCCATTAGCAATTGCTCCGCCACCCGCAGAAAGCAGCACCAACAAACTGATGCTTGCCAAACCCCCCAGCAGTGGAAAAATAAAGTTTCGAGTTTGAGCTAATGTCAAATTGGCTGATAGCAACTTGGCGTTACAATCGCGAAAAGCTCGGCGTTCGTTTTCTTCTTGAGCGTAGATTTTAATTACGGACATCCCGCTCATATCCTCTTGAATTAAATCGCTCATCGCCGATAGTTCTTCTTGGACTGCTAGTTGCTGGATGCGAAGTTTGTCGCTAAATAATTGTACCAAAACTAGCATTAATGGATAAACTGCGATCGCCAACAGCGTCAGCCGTACATCAATCCCCAGCATCACCGGCAAAGTCAAAGCATAAGCAAAGGCTGTATTCGCCAAACTCAGCACTGCAAAACCCACCAAGCGGCGAATATTGTCCAAGTCGGAGGTAGCCCGGTTAATTAAATCTCCTACTGTATTAACGGCAAAATAAGACGGTTCTAATGTTAATAAATGATTAAATATTTGCTGCTTGAGGTCAAATTCGACTTGACGCCCCACGCCAAACAGCAGAATCCGCGACGCCATCCGAATTCCCCACATGATTGAGGCGAGTAGCAGAATCAGTATCACGTAGTTGAAAACTTGGTCAAATTTAGTCGCCACTTGGAGTGTGTCAACTGCATTCCGAATCAGTAGGGGAATGTAAACGCCTACAGCATTGACAATTAATAAGGAAAAAACGCCCCAAAATGTTGGTTTCCAGTGCGGGCGCATATAAGAAATGAGTTTTTGCAGTCGAGAATAACGAGCCATTATGTTAAGGAAGAAGGTTCGGCAGCGGATTATGTAACGGATGTAACGGATGGATTTTGAAGGAAGAAGGATTCTTCGACGAGGGTTTTAGTAATTAAGAATCTCCTAATTGTCGGGCGTGGTTGCTGTGGAAGGTTGAAGGCAAAACACAAAGAACACAATATCTATCCGAAGGTGGATGACAGAAGGCGGAAGTTAAGAATTTTTATGCAAAAAAATTCTGCTTTGGGATGACGCGGCATCAAAATTGGGTTTGGATTTGAAGCAAAACTCGATCGCCCGCCATGGCACAAATCCCATTATATCTGCCCAAAACCCCCAAATCCACCTCCATCACCCCCCACCAAGCTGGGGCACGCTACAATCTAAAGTCGATCGGCTTAGCACTCAGAGTCAGAGAGTGCTAAATTTGCTAATGTAAGCGCAAGGAGACAAACATGACCAAAATAGTTGCATTTAGCGACAAATCCCGGCGGGCACTGGAACGCGGCGTCAATCAACTCGCCGATGCAGTCCGCATTACCTTGGGCCCCAAAGGCCGGAATGTCCTACTCGAAAAGAAATTCGGCACTCCCCAAATCGTTAACGACGGTATCACCGTTGCTAGGGAAATTGAACTCGAAGATCCTCTCGAAAATGCTGGCGCTCGCTTAATTCAAGAAGTCGCCTCCAAAACTAAAGATATCGCAGGCGACGGCACCACCACCGCTACGGTGATTGCTCAATCCCTCATTCGCGAAGGTTTGAAGAATGTCGCAGCAGGCGCAAATCCAGTCGCACTGCGCCGCGGGATTGAAAAAACGATCGCCCACTTAGTCCTAGAAATCGCTAAATTAGCGAAACCTGTCGAAGGATCTGCCATTGCTCAGGTCGCTACAGTCTCCGCCGGTAATGACGAAGAAGTCGGCGCTATGATTGCTCAAGCAATGGAAAAAGTCACCAAAGATGGCGTCATTACTGTTGAAGAGTCGAAATCTCTGCTGACAGAATTGGAAGTTGTCGAAGGGATGCAGTACGATCGCGGATATCTTTCCCCGTATTTCGTCACCAACAACGATCGCATGGAAGTTGAGTACGAAAATGCTCGCATCCTGATTACCGACAAAAAAATTAACTCCATTCAAGAACTAATTCCGCTTCTGGAAAAAGTTGCTCGCGCCGGTTCACCGCTGATTATTATCGCCGAAGATATTGAAGGTGAAGCTTTGGCAACTTTGGTGATCAACAAAGCACGCGGCGTGTTGAACATCGCAGCTACCAAATCTCCAGGTTTTGGCGAGCGACGCAAAGCTATGCTACAAGATATCGCCGTTCTGACCGGCGGTCAACTGATTTCTGAAGAAGTCGGACTCAGCATTGATACCGCAACACTAGAAATGCTCGGTACCGCCCGCAAAATTACGATTGACAAAGAAAACACCATCATTGTCGCTGGCGACGAACACAAAGCAGACGTTTTATCACGGATCGAGCAAATCCGCAAGCAGCTAGCAGCGACGGATTCTGACTACGATAAGGAAAAATTGACCGAGCGCATTGCCAAACTTGCTGGCGGTATTGCTGTAATTAAAGTAGGCGCAGCTACCGAAACCGAACTCAAAGATCGCAAACTCCGCATTGAAGACGCCCTCAACGCTACTAAAGCTGCTGTGGAAGAAGGTATCGTCGCTGGAGGCGGCACGACGCTGATTCACCTGATTGCCAAAATTGATGCCATCAGAAGCACTTTAGACGCTGAAGAGCAAATTGGCGCTGACTTGGTTGCAAAAGCTTTGGAAGCACCTTTGCGTCAAATCGCTGATAATGCCGGTGTTGAAGGTTCGATCGCGATCGAGCGAGTGCGGGCTAGCGAGCTGAACATTGGCTACAACGCTCTCACCGACGTTTACGAAGATATGATTGCCGCTGGAATTATCGATCCGGCTAAGGTAGTGCGATCGGCTTTACAAAATGCCGGTTCCATTGCTGGCATGGTTTTGACCACTGAAGCTGTAATTGTCGAAAAACCCGAGAAGAAAAAAGCCGCCGGCGACATGGGCGACATGGGCGGCATGGGCGGCATGGGCGGCATGGGCGGCATGGGCGGCATGGGCGGCATGGGCGGCATGGGCGGCATGGGCGGCATGGGCGGCATGGGCATGATGTAGTCCCAACTTTGTAGGGTGCGCAGTGCGCACCTTCGCCAACTTGGTAAATCGGTGCGCCGAGGCGCACCCTACAAACTCAAAAAGCTGAAACTTGGTAAACCGCGCAATGCGTTAGAAACTCAACTGGTGCGCAATGCGTTACAAACTCAACTGCTGCGCAATGCGCACCCTACAAACTCAACTGCTGCGCCGAGGCGCACCCTACAAACTAGGATTCTCCCCCTCTCCCCCTCTCCCTTTTGTATCCGATGCGTCTTGTTAAAAAAAAGAGCATCTGCTCTAATTAAGTTATATTCCGAAAAATACTATTTCATGAAATTTTTTGTATTATAGGGAACGGGCCGAAAATTGCACCGGGAACCACAGCAGTAAAGTACGCAAAAATATTTGAGTGAGTTAAACTAACTTTAGGAAAAATTTAAAGCTTAACTTGCAAGTGATCAAAAAATACCCATGCAGGAAGTTATCAACTCGTTACAGTCTTTTTTCTCTGACTCTGTTGATGCTTTCCTAGAGTGCGATCGACAGCAAAAGTACCTATACATCAATCCCGTTGCTGCTAGCTGGATGGGATTGGAGCCACCTGAAATACTCAATAAAACTCATCAGGAATTATTGAAGTTATATCCCCATAAACCCGCTCTCAAAAATATAATTTCGCAGATTGATTCCTGTCTGCAACAAGTATTTATCACAGGGGAAAAAAAGCTAGCAATTCATGAGGTGACGGCGGCAGATGGCGGGATTAAAATCTACGAAACTGCTTACACGCCAGTGGTGGATGCCTCTACCAACCAGATGCGGGTTTTGGGCGTTGGCAGAGATATCACCAGGCACTACCGCTGGCAGCAGCAGAAAACTCAACAGTTGCGCCGATCGAACCATTTATTGTGGTTGAATGCGGCTAACAGTCCCCTGGCCATGGTAGGCTGGGATGAGGAATTTCGGATCGTTCAGTGGTCGAAACGCGCTGAAGAAATCTTTGGCTGGACTTCCGATGATATGCTGGGCAAGCAGTTCGGTGATTTGGATTTGGTTTGCGAGGAAGATCGAGAGGCTGTAAGTGCGATCGAACTCGAACTAGCCTCCGGTAACGGCAATACTTCAATCAATCAAAATAAAACTAAAAGCGGACAAGTTATTTGGTGTCGCTGGTTCAACTCGATTATTCGGAGTAACGACACTTTTACCGTGCTTTCTTTGGTGGAAGATATCACGGATCGCAAACGGCTGGAAGCAGAAAAAGCCCAAGCTTCTCGCCTCACAGCAATGGTGGCAGATGTCGGTATTGCCCTTACCAAACACCCTCAAGATATCCTGCTTCCCTGTTGCGAGGCAATGGTACGAAATCTCGATGTCGCCTCTGCTGAAATTTGGACTTTTAACTCTCAATACAATGTTTGCGAGTTGCAAGCAACCTCTGGAATCTACAGCCGCACAGACGATGTGGCTAGATTTATTCAAAATAAGGTTAACTCGATCGCCCTACAGCAAAAACCACAATTTGACTGCGGATTTGAACTGAATCATTTGGGGCTAGAGGAGCAAGAATGCGGGGAAGCCACGGCAGCACACAGTTCGCAATTAGCAATTATCGACAGCAGTCAAAATGCGAGAAATTGGCAAATCCCCAAGCAAATTCTTACCTTCGCCGGCTATCCTTTAATTGTCGAAGAAAGGCTAGTGGGAGTCATGGTAATTGTCAGCCACCAGTCGCTGACAGTACCCTTTGAAGAAACTTTAGGATCCGTTGCTGATGTCATCGCTTTAGGCATCGAACGCAAGCGCGCAGAAGCTGAATTAAAATCAGCTAGAGGGTTCCTAAATTCTGTAGTAGAAAACCTGCCGCTGGGAGTTTTTGCTAAAGATGCTTCTTCGCTAAAATTCGTGCTGTGGAATAAGGCGGGGGAAACGATCGCAGGTGTGACATCTCAAGAGGCGATCGGCAAAAATGACTACGATATTTACCCGAAAGAGCAAGCTGACGTTTTTACCGCTCAAGACAGGGAAATATTGACCAGCCATCACAACCAATCTCTGGTTAAAGAAATAGCCGAAGAGCCGATCCAAACTCGCCACAAAGGTATGAGAATACTGCACACCCGCAAAGTGCCAATTCTCGACGCTCAGGGCGAGCCTCAGTACGTTTTGGGGATTACAGAAGATATCACCGAACGCAGGCAGGTAGACGAAAGCGTGCGCCTCTACGACCAAATTGTTGAGAATATGCAAATTGGTTTGTACGTCTATCACTTGGAAAATATAGAAGATGATAGCACCTTGAGGGCGATCGCCTCGAATCCCGCTGCTACGCGGTTTACCGGGCTAGAAATGGCCGACGTTTTGGGCATGACAATCGACGAGATTTTTCCGCATTTGCGATCGAAAAACATTCCCCAAGCATTTGCTGAAGTAATTCGCAACCAAAAAGCTGTAGAAGTTGAAGATATTGACAGCGACGAATCGGGGAAAATAACTCGTGCTTTTTCTATTAAAGCTTTTCCGTTACCTAACAACTCCGTAGGCGTGGCATTTGAAAATATTACAGATCGCAAGTGCCTGGAAGTAGAACTGCAAGTAGCATTGGCACAAACCGAACGTTCGGAACAACTTCTGCGGACGGTAATCGACAAAACCAGTGACTGGATTTTTGCCAAGAATAAACAATTTCGCTACATTTTGGCCAACAACAGTTTAGCCGAAGCGATCGGTAAAACAGTCGAAGAAATAATTGGCAAATCAGATTTAGAATTAGGATTTTCAGAAGAGCTAGTATTTGGAAATTCCGCACAAAATATCCGAGGATTTCGCACAGATGATTCTGCTGTACTGGCAGGCGAAATCATCCACAATCCCTGCGATGCCGCAACAGTTGCTGATGGTTCAATACATATTTTAGATACCAAAAAAGTCCCTCTGCGCGATGCTGAAGGTAATATATTTGCAGTGCTAGGTTTTACTAACGATATTACAAAACGCCATGAATCGGAAGCAGCTTTGCGTAGGAGTGAAGCCAGATTTAGGTCTTTGGTTGCTAATATTCCCGGGGTGGTTTATCGCTGGCAGTGCGATTTTTCAACAAGTTTTATTAGCGAGGCAATTTACTTAATAGCGGGCTACCAGGCTGGGGATTTTATTTCGCGTTTGGACAGCAAAGGCAGAACTTTTGCTAGCATTATTTACCCAGAAGATTTGGCAAAAGTAGAAGCAACTATTCGGCAAGGAATAGAAAATAAACAGTCTTATAATTTAGAATACCGCTTGCTAGCAGCAGACAGCACGGTTAAATGGGTGTGGGATAAAGGTTCTCCAGTGTTCGACGCCGATGGGAGCGTTTCCTGTTTGGATGGGGTAATTTTGGATATTAGCGATCGCTACTGCGCCCAAGAAGCATTGCGCCAAAAAACTTCTGAGTTGGAATCTGTTTTTCAGGCGTTGCCCGATTTGTATTTCCGCCTCAATGCTGACGGCATTATTTTGGATTACTTGTCAGGAAATTCAGCGGATTTGTACGTGAGCTCCGACTATTTTATTGGCAAACGAATGAGCGATATATTGCCGCCAACTGCCGCTAACCAGTTCGAGCAAGCTCTTCTGGAAGTTGCCGAAAACAGAAATCCAGTTAATCTAGAGTATTCCCTAACCATGCCGTCAGGAGAAGAAACCTATGAAGCGAGATTGCTGCCTTTTAACTCGAATCAGGCGATCGCCATCGCCCGCAATATTACCAAGCGCAAACAAGCAGAATCAGAATTAAAACATAAAAATCGCGAGTTAGAGCAAACATTGAAACAATTAGGCAGGACTCAAGCTCAACTAATTCAAGCTGAAAAAATGTCTAGTTTGGGGCAGTTGGTAGCAGGCATTGCTCACGAAATCAATAATCCTGTCAGTTTTATTTACGGCAATATTACTTATGCTAGCGAGTATGCAAAAAACTTGCTGCAACTGTGCAATTTGTATCAACAATATTACCCGGAACCTGTTGCGGGGCTTTCGGAGTTTGCCGAGCAAATAGAATTGGAATTCATGAAAGAGGATTTCCCGCACCTGCTGAAGTCAATTCAAATTGGAGCAGATAGGATTCGCGAAATTGTTCTGTCTTTGCGTAATTTTTCGCGTCTGGAAGAATCAGATATTAAACGTGTTGATATTCACGAAGGAATTGACAGCGCTCTGTTAATTTTGCAACACAAATTCAAAGAAAATGGCCGAAATCGCCCGATTGAAATAGTTAAAGAATATGGTATACTACCCCCCGTACAGTGCTACGTCGGACAGTTAAATCAAGTGTTTATGAATATTTTAAATAATGCTATTGATGCTTTAGCTGATGTCAGAAATAGAAAATTGGAATTGGCGAGTGCAACGGATGGGGAACGGCAAAATTTTCCGAGTTTACCTTTGGGTGGCGACGCATTGCCTGCGATTCGGATTCGCACGGCGGTTTTGGAGAACAATCGGGTGGCGATCGCAATTTCCGATAACGGCTCAGGAATGGAAGAGTCTGTTAAATCTCGGATATTCGACCCATTTTTTACTACTAAACCCGTGGGTAAAGGTACTGGTTTGGGGCTGTCTATCTCCTATCAAATTGTGGTGGAAAGACACAGGGGCAAGCTGGAATGTATTTCCGCGCCCGGTGGCGGAACTGAATTTGCGATCGAGATTCCAATTAAGCAAAAGTAACACTATTTTAGATTTTAGATTTGGGAATTGGTCCTTGGGAATTGGTCCTTGGTAATTGGTGATTTAATAGAGCCCAGGTCAAGAAACCCGGTTTCTTATAAGATATTTATTGGACGACGATAATTTTCAAAGAAACCGGGTTTCTGAGATCGGGTGGGCAAGTAATAGTTAAGCTTATTCATACCATGCTTAATTTGGGTTTTCACCAAAAAAGTGATAACCTAATTAAAGATACTAAAAGTAAGGAGTATAGACATGGTATACAACAAAAGCATACATACTTCTAGTGCCGTTACCAAACCAATTAAAGATGATGATGATTCCTACGTTGACTATTTTTATGACGCTCCGGGTGCCCTGCCAGGAACTCTCGACTTAGAACCCGATGCGCCGCCTCCAGACATTGTATTAATTGACTATTGCGAGACAGGAGCTACTCGTCCCAAAAACTTGGTAAATCCTCAAGAAGCTGCTGCCTATTTAGATACAGAATCTGTTTCTTGGGTTGATATGCTGGGATTGGGAAACAAGGAAACTTGGCGACAAATGGGCGAAGTGTTTAATTTGCACGTTATGGCTCAGGAAGATGTAGTTAATGTTCCTCAAAGACCGAAAGTTGTAGACTATGAAGAACACCTTTTAATCATTGCTTGGATGGTGATGATCAAGCCTAATTCAGAGAATTTTCATAAAGAACAAGTAAGTTTTATTTTGGGAAAGCATTATCTGCTAACTGTTCAGGAAGAACCGGACTATGATTGTTTTGGCCCCGTGCGCGATCGCATTCGCAAAGGACAAGGAGTTATTCGCAAGCACGGAGCCGATTATCTTGCTTATACTCTGTTAGATTCAATCATAGATGGATTTTTTCCTGTATTAGAACTTTACGGAGAGCGGATTGAAGAGTTAGAGGATGAAGTGGTGGTGCGCCCAACGCGAAAAACTCTTGAAAAAATATATAAAATCCGGCGAGAATTGCTGACCCTGCGCCGCGCCATTTGGCCGCAGCGGGATGCAATTAACGTGCTAATTCGAGATGGTAGCGATTTGATTAGTCCTGAGGTGCGAATTTATCTGCGCGACTGTTACGATCACACGGTACAGGTGATGGATATGGTGGAAACCTATCGAGAGTTGTCTTCGGGTTTAATGGATGTTTACTTGTCTTCGGTTGGCAATAAAATGAATGAAATCATGAAACTGCTCACGGTGATTTCGAGTATTTTTATTCCTCTAACTTTTGTGGCGGGGGTATACGGGATGAATTTTAATACAGAGAAGTCGCCCTTGAATATGCCGGAACTGAACTGGTATTTTGGCTATCCGCTTTGTTGGGGGCTGATGCTAGCGATCGCCTCTACTTTAGTTTACTTCTTTTGGCGGCGCGGCTGGTTTGAGAATTTTTCTACTCTAAAAGATGACTGAGCCCAGGAATCATATGTACATTGAAAACTTGTTCGCTAGCTGCGGTCGAAGAATCTAAAATCTAACATCTAACATCTAAAATCGCTCGATTCCTGTACAATAAATCTGGGGAAAAAGTAGGCGCAGGCGGTTGCGGATTGGCGAAAGCTGGTCTGAGGAAAGTCCGGGCTCCCGAAAAACCAAACTTGCTGGGTAACGCCCAGTGCGAGCGATCGTGAGGATAGTGCCACAGAAAGATACCGCCCCCCATTTTGAGATTGGAGATTGGAGATTGGAGATTGCATCAAAAGTCGATCGTCAAAAATCGCAAAGTATTAGGGGGTAAGGGTGCAAAGGTGCGGTAAGAGCGCACCAGCAGCATCGAGAGGTGCTGGCTCGGTAAACCCCGGTTGGGAGCAAGGTCGGAGGAACTACGGTTGGTTTTTTACCGGTTCCGTTCTTTGGTACCGCTTGAGGCGTCTGGTAACAGGCGTCCCAGATAGATAACTGCCCTCGAAAACTGCTTGCAGTTGAGAGAACAGAACCCGGCTTATGTCCGACTTTTTCCCCTCCAATTTCCCAGACTAAAAGAGGAAGCGAGTAGGAGAGTGGCAGAATTTTTATATATTTTTAGAATAAGGTTAAATACACCAGATACATCTCTAATAGCCAATGCCCAATTCCCAATTCACAATTCGCTATGAATCTGATTTATCCTGGTCGCCAAAAGCAACTTGAAACATTAATTCAAAAGTTGGGACTGTCGAAAGATGCTTCGATAAAATGGCATCTCGTCGATTTAGCTTTGACTCATGCGAGCGCGTCTGCTAAGGCAAATTACGAGCAATTAGAGTTTGTCGGCGATGCTGTGGTGCGGCTGGCGGCTTCGGAATTGTTGTTTGAAATTTATCCTGACTGTACGGTGGGAGAGTTTGCTGCTATTCGATCGATCTTGGTGAGCGATCGCATCCTTGCTAAAATCGCTGACAGTTACGGGTTCGATCGCTATTTAATCGTTTCCAGCAGCGCCGCAGCCGACAAAACAGGCGCAGTGCCCAGGCTGGCAGATTCTTTGGAAGCCTTGCTGGCCGCCCTTTATTTGAGTGCCCAGACGTTAGAATTAATTCGCCCTTGGTTAGACGGTCACTTTCAACGTTTAGCGGCGGAAATTCGCAGCGATCCGGCCCGCCAAAACTACAAAGCTGCCCTCCAGGAGTTGACTCAAGGCAAATATAAAACTTTGCCCAAATATAGCGTGAAAGAAACGGGGACTGTACAGGGCGGCGAGGATCGTTTTACCGCCGAGGTTCACGTTCAGGGAGAGTTGGTAGCAGAGGGAAAAGGTCGATCGATCAAAGCGGCCGAACAAGCAGCGGCTCAGGCAGCTTTCAATAAATTAGTTGATTCTCCGTAATTGAGCAAAAAGAATCTCAGAAATAAGGTTCGTAGTGAGGACTTTAGTCCGCAGAAAAAGAAGGA
>RDYN01000134.1:0-11868 GCA_004293365.1 Oscillatoriales cyanobacterium
TTACCAATTGGCTTGACGAAATAATTGCTTACTTTGATAATAGGACAACAAGTGGCATTGTTGAGGGTGTTAACAACAAGCTTAAGTTAATAAAACGTTTTGCCTATGGCTTTAGAAATTTTGAAAATTACAAAAATAGATGTCTGCTTACGCAAGCATTTTAATTGTTAGTTTAGCATACTAAGTAAGGAAGAACCTGATTTTTTTATTAATAGAGATAGGACTGAAGTCCTCACTACGAACCTCCTAGAGATAGGACTGAAGTCCTCACTACGAACCTCCTAGAGATAGGACTGAAGTCCTCACTACGANNNNGACTGAAGTCCTCACTACGAACCTCCTAGAGATAGGACTGAAGTCCTCACTACGAACCTCCTAGAGATAGGACTGAAGTCCTCACTACGAACCTCCTAGGGATAGGACTGAAGTCCTCACTACGAACCTATGAATTTTGGTAGTAATGTTATGTTTTTTGGGTGGAATCTGCCGCTGATATTCCTGTTAGCTCCACTAGCGCTTTAGCTAAATATTCATACTGCGGTAAGGTATTATAATATTGAGCGGAAATTCTCACCAACCGCTTGCTAGCATCGGGCCAAGGAATCACTGGTACTTCTATTTTAAAAATCTGCCACAGCGCTTCTTGCAAGGGTGGAATTCCTCCATTTGTAGCTGCATGGGAGTTGGAATCTGCAAGGGGTACAACTGCCATAGAACCTACCATTTCATCGGGACAAGGCAACGGTAAATCTAATTTATCTGCTAATATTTGTCTCCCAGCCAATGCTAAAGCATGATTTTTTGCCATTAATTCCGGCCAGCCACCACTCCACAAAGAACCCATGAAATCAATGGCTACAGGGACGCACAAATAGGGACTTGGATCGACTGTTCCCATCCAGTCAAATTCTAGTTGAAAGCGCGATTTGTCGGCGCGCGGTGAGTTGGCGCCGTGACTGATGGTAGTTGGCCGAATGCTATCTTGTTTGTCGCGCCGCACGTACAGAAAAGCTGCTCCTTTCGGCGCGCACAGCCATTTGTGGCAATTTCCTGTGTAGTAAGCGGCGCCGATTTCTTCTAAATTCAGTGCTACCATTCCCGGCGCGTGAGCTCCGTCTACTAATACATCCACGCCGCGATTAGCTAATTCGCCTACTAACTGTTTGATGGGGAAAATTAAGCCTGTTTGGCTGACAATGTGGTCTAATAATGCTAATTTTGTTTGCGGGGAAATGCACTTAATTATTGAAGCAATAATTTGTTCTGGCGATTCAATGGGAAATGGTATTTCTGCTACTATTACTTTAGCTCCTGTGCGCTCTGCGATAAAATCTAGTGTGTTGCGGCAGGCGTTATATTCCTGATTTGTGGTTAGCAATTCGTCGCCTGGAGCAAAAAAGAGCGATCGCAAAACGGCATTGACTCCAGTGGTAGCATTCGGTACAAACGCTAGCTCTTCCTCACCCGCACCGATAAAGGCGGCTAACTGGTTTCTGGCATTATCTAACAGCGGCTCAAATTCTCGCATTAAAAAGCGCAATGGTTCTCTTTCGAGTTGTTCTCTAAAACTAATTTGTGCTTCCAGTACGGGAATCGGACAGGCTCCAAATGAGCCGTGGTTGAGGAATGTGATTTCGCGATCGAGTAACCAATATTCGTTAATCATTAGTTATTAGTTATTAGTTATTAGTTATTAGTCATTAGTCAACAGTCATTAGTTATTAGTCAACAGTCATTAGTTATTAGTCAACCGTTAACTATTTTACCTTTTAATTGGTGAAACTCTTCTAATGTATTGCAATTCGATAACATTAGTGCTTCTGGTTTGCCTACGGGTAGAGGGATTGCTTGGATTTGATTTAACCACTTTTGAAAGGAACGTCCCCCTTTTTCAATAAAACTTTGCAAACTGGACAGAGATTGTGGGCGGTAGAAGCCGCACAAGGGCTCCCAGCGCGAATTTTGATAGGGGACAACTGCTAAGGTAGATGGGGGAAACTCTGTTAACTTGCTCGCCCAATTATCAATGATTCGGGAATCTAATAAGGGCAAATCGCAAGCTAATAGTAAAATCCAGTCGGCAGAAATGTCCGTCAGTCCTTGAGTCAGTGCGACTAAGGGGCCGGTGCCCGGATTGTACTCTACCAGAAATTGGGATGGTTCGGTTAAGGTCGATCGATAGCGATCGGGCCAAGCAGTCAAAACATACACTTGTGGCGTTAGGGCTGCTGCAACCTCACACGCCCGCTGCAACAGGCTTTTACCCTCAATTTCTAGGAGAGCTTTATCCGTACCCATCCGCGAACTTTGACCGCCTGCGAGCACAATTACTGCAATTTTTTGATGGGGCATGGGGCATGGGGCATGGGGCATGGGGCATTGGGAAGAAGGCATTGGGAAGAAGGCATTGGGAAGAAGGCCTTCCCAGGGCATTGGTCATTAGTTATTAGTCACAAAGAAGATTTTTTTATCGGTGTAGGGTGCGCTGCACTACACCTGATTGGTTATACTCAATTCAAAGCAGTAACGGCTTTGCTAAGTTCCTCAAGTTTTTGCACGACTTGACCGCTGTTTAATAAAGTTTCTGCCTCAATCAAACCCGAGTTCATATCCAAACAAACTCCGCTGCGCCACAGATAAAATCCGCCGTTCCAAATAGCAGATTGCATCAATTCTGAGGGTTTTCCGAGCAATACTTCTTGCATTTGTTTGAGTAACTCAGATGCTGATTCAAAGGCGGGATTTGTGCTGCTAAAACCGTAATCTCCATGGGCTAAAAGTAGTCGCTCGAACTCGGCTCCCGGCTTGGCAATTCCGATAATTGCAGTTCGATCGCGCGGCAAGTCGCAACTTCCTTCCAATCCTTTGACTGTGGTATAATTTTTGATTCCCCGCAACTCGAAGGCTGCTTGAAACATACCCTCTGTAGGCGGGTGCACGTAGCCTGAGATGACGTTAACGTCGCCGGCGCAGGGACACCACATCAATTCCATTGTCGAAAAAGGCGGCCGTTTGCCGATTTCGCGGCGGTAGGGAACTAAACTCGCAGCTTGAGGAAAATGCTTGGGAAGGTAAACAAAACCTAAACCGGTACTGTCAAACACTTGCTGGACTTTTTCTAAACGGAGTTTTCTCCAGTCAACTCCTAAACCGCGCCATATTTCAATCAGGGGAATGCCTTCTTTGGTTGGCATTGTGTCCCCCCCGTGCATGACGGCTGGGACGCCAGCGGCGGCTAATATTAGGGCGGTTATTGGGCTAATTGGAGCGGTGCGCGATCGCCCGTCGTAGGCTACGCCAAACACGGCGACACTAGAAACGGCAAATCCTTTTTCTCGGTTGGGAGGCGCAAGCATTGGCCCCAATTCTTCATAGGCATCCAGCATTCCGGCTAATTCTTCCCCGGTGGGCCGTTTGATGCGATGGGAAATCATGAAAGCTCCGATTTGAGCCGGTGTTGCTTCTCCCAGCAGCATCATTCGCGTGGCTGCTGCTGCTTGCTGGCGAGTTAAGTTTTCTCCTGTGTGTACTCCGCTGCCAATTTTTCGCAGCAATTCTCTAAATGCGTCACTCATAATTATTGAAGTTGGGAATTGGGAATTGGGAATTGGGAATTGGGAAGAAGGCCTTCCCAGGGCATTGGGAAGAAGGCCCGCCCAGGAAATTGGGAATTGGTAATTGGGAATAATTAAGCTGTTTTAAATTTAAAGTTCTGAACTTTAAATTTAAAATTGTAGAATTATACCATTTGTCAATAAAAATGCAATTGTAGGCAATTTCTCAGCCATTATGTTATCAGTCACAGCCCATCTAAAATCTCAAATCTCAAATCTAAAATGGTATTAATTTCCGGATTTTACTACTTTGATGACATCACGTGGTGGCACAAGTTCCCGTACCAGATTCCAGAAATGGGCGATCGGCGGAATTTGCATTCGATCGTGAGTTGTGACTAACACGACTTCGCGAGTCCAAGTCGGATCGATCGCCGATTGTCCGATCGCCGAAACCTTGGAATTTGCGCTTTCTTGAGCGATCGACCGAATTGCTAAAGTGCGATCGCCCGCAGCGTCTAGCAAAGCTGAATGCGGCAGCAAAGCAATCAATTCTCCCTGGCGCACCACACCCCGAAAAGCATCGAGAGTGTTGAGTTCCAAAACAGCATGAAGTTTAGCACCCATGCGTCCGAATTGCTCTTGCACCATGCGCTGCATTCCGTACCCGTCCTTAAACACGACTTGCGGGTAACAAATCAATTCCGGCCAAGGTACTCGATCGTACTGGGCGAGGGGATGACCCGCCGCCATCAATACCTCGATCGGCTCATTGTAGAGCACCTCAACCAACATTTCCGGGGCTTGAGTAAAATAGCGGTTGTTCATCACTATCGCGATGTCCACCAAACCGTCTTTGAGAACTTTCAAAGCTCGATCGCTTCCCAGGGATGTCACGCGCAACTGCACCTCAGGATAGTTGCGGCAAAACCTTTGCAGCACAGGCGGCAAATAAGCAGCGCAAACCGAGTGAATCGCAGCCACGCAAAGTTCCGGCTGCTTTCCCGCCAGCAAGTCTCCCAATTCTTCAGCAGCATTTCGCCAAGTCTGACAGATTTTGCGAGCGTGAGGTAACAGGCGTTCCCCTCCCACAGTCAGCTTCGCGTGGGCGGTGCGGTGAAACAGCGACAAACCCACTTCCGCTTCAAGTCCCTGCACTTGACGGCTAATAGTCGATTGGGTAACGCCGCACTTCCGGGCCGCTTGCTGAAAGCTACCGGTTTGGGCCACTGAAAGAAATGCTTGAAGCTGCTCTAAGCGCATGGATGTTTAATTCGAGATGGTTTGAGAAATTTGACTGGGCGATCGTCAGAGACATTAGAGACATTAACCGATTTAGTAGAACAATTTAGTACACCTTGATACAGGTACAGATTAGTTTGGATTCCGGTGCCAAAGGCGCGGATGCTTGGCTCTACGAATTAACTTGCTCTGTTAGGATTTATTTAGCCAAATTAGACTTAGAATATCCCATTCTCCTATATTGAATTCATGATATGAATAGGCAATTTTATCAACAAAACAATTTATAGCAGTTCTCAGAAGAAGGTTTTTGATGCGACCTCGCTTACTATACAATCACCATAAGAGGGCTCGCATCCCAACAAGAGGGATCGCATCCCAACAACGTACCTCATCTATCTGAAAAAGTATAATTAAGCAAAATTGGGCCTTAGAGGTTTTTAAGTTGGCAAGAAACAGCTTTAATGAACTGCACAGTCCTAGTGGTTTAATCAATGACTCTAGCTGAGTTTTTTGGAAATATAAAAAATTTAAATGTAGCATTTTAGAGCGGACATTTTTTACTATTATAGTACCTGAGTCTCCCTATTACTGTCAATAAATGTCCGAATCTTGCCGCCCGGTTGAAACTTCTGATGAATTTTCATCTCCTGCCTAAAGTGACTGTTGTTTTCGGTTTTTTTGTGTATAGACTAGGAATTAGCAGGTCAGCAACACAAGTGCAAGTACGATCGATCGCACAGGAAAGGCGAAATGCAGAATTTTCTTAAGATTATGTCATTCAACCACAATTTTATGCCCCAAGGTGGATGGGAAGAGTGGCAATCGCAGTTAGTGGGACTGCACGCGGTTAGCGATTTGTTAATTGCCTTGGCTTATTACTCCATTCCAGCGATGCTGATCTACTTGGCCAGGAAGCAGCGGGACGTGCCTTTGAGCAAGGGTTTTGTCCTATTGGGACTCGGGTTTTTCTGCGGCGGGACAACTCACCTGATGCAAGTTTGGATGCTGGTGCATCCCAGTTACGGGCTGTCAAGTTTGCTCGCCGCCGTTACCGCTGTCATTTCTGTGTGGGCTGCGGCAGAACTGATGCCCTCGCTTTCGGGAGTGTTGGCTGCGGGGCGGGCGACACAATTAGCAGCAAATACAGCGCTGGAAATTCAAAAGGCCGATCGACCGCAAGCTGGCTGGGCCATTAAAAAACCCGCCCCATCCCTCACCGCCGAACGAGATCCCATCAACCAGCAATTGCTGCTAGAAATAGCGCAGTCGGAGTCCGTCCAACAACTCCTGCTGCTGGAAATTGCCAACAAGCTGCAAGCCAGCGAAGAACGCTTTCGCGCTTTTCAGGAATTATCTCTAGACGGATTTAACGTGTTCCGCAGCCTTCGCCACGAATCCCAAATTGTCGATTTTGAATGGGAATACGTCAATCCCGCTGCGGCCAAAATTCAGCAAAGCACTCCTGAAGAATTAACCGGCAAGCGATTGCTGCAAGTGCTGCCGGGTCATAAAGATAGCGGTTTGTTCGACCGTTACGTGCAAGTTGTAGAAACAGGAATTCCCCTCAATACCGAGATTTCTTACAACAGCGAAGGCATTGTCGGCTGGTTTCGGATTGTGACCGTTAAATTGGGCGACGGCATTGCTATTTCTTTCAGCGATATTACAGAAGGCAAGCAAGTAGAAGCATCCCTGCGCGACGCCCTGCAAAAACTCACTTCTCATTTTGAAAATACGCCCCTAGCGGTGATTGAGTGGGATGAAAATTTTCGCCTCAGCGGGTGGTCTCCGGCTGCTGAAAAGATTTTTGGGTGGAAGGCAACAGAAGTTTTAGGCAAGCATTTTAGCGAATGGAACTTTATTTTTGACGGCGATGTGAAAGATGTACAAGCGGCAATTGATAGTTTAAAAAACCAACACGAACGGTGCAATGTCGTTCGCAACAGCAATTATGATAAGTCGGGTTCTTTGGTGCACTGCGAGTGGCACAATTCGGCTTTTTACAGCGATTCGGGACAGTTGATATCGGTGCTGTGTCTGGTTTTGGAGGTGACGGAACGCTTTAATTTTATGGAAGTGCTGCGACAGTCAGAAGAGCGGTTTCGGATTGCGGCAGAAAGTGCTAGCGATTTGATTTACGAATGGGATATCGAGACCGGTATCGTGCTGTGGTTCGGTCGTGTGGATGAAATTTTGGGGTACGAAAAAGGCAGATTTCCGAGGACGAGAGCAGCTTGGAACAGTATTGTGGATTCGGAAGACCGAGATCGAGTCTCTGTCGCAGTCGATCGATATTTGAGCGCGCCAGACAGTTCTACCGCCCCATTTTTTCAGGAATACCGCGTGCAGTGCTCCGGCGGCCGCTTGCTCCACTGGATCGATCGGGGCAAAGTCCTGCTTGACAAACAAGGCAATCCGTGGAAATGGATCGGTGCCATTAGCGACATCAGCGATCGCAAAGAAGCCGAAGAACAGCGAAATCAGGCTTGGGCGCGGGAACAAACCGCCCGCCGCGCAGCCGAAGCCAGCGAACAGTTGTACCGCGTCCTCGCTGAAACTATCCCCCAAATAGTTTGGACTGCTTGGCCCGACGGCTGGCTCGACTACTACAACCAGCGCTGGTTTGAATATACGGGCATGACCCTAGAGGAAACTCAAGGCTGGGGGTGGCAGCCAGTTTTGCATCCAGATGACGTGGAAAATTGCCTGGAACGCTGGAATAACTCGGTGCATACGGGGGAGACCTACGAGGTGGAATACCGCTTTAAACGCGCATCTGACGGGGTTTACCGCTGGCATCTGGGTCGCGCCATGCCAGTACGGGATGCGGAGGGAAACATCCTCAAGTGGTTCGGGACTTGTACGGATATTGACGATCGCCACCGATCGGCCGCCACAGCCGATTTCCGCGCCCGAGCTTTGGCTGTGCTGTCGTCGGCTTCCCTCGATTACCAGGAGGCGCTGCAAGGTTTGGCAGATTTAGCAGTACCGGGGCTGGGGGATTGGTGCTGCGTGCACTTAATCGAGCCCGACGGCTCGATCGGCTTGCAAGCAGTTGCTCACTCAGATCCGAGCAAAGTCTCTCTGCTGTGGGAAATCGACCGCCGCTTGCCGGTAGACCCCCAGGGACGCCACGGAGTAGCAAAGGTGCTGCGGACTGGGGAGCCGAAGCTTTACCCAGAAATACCGCATTGGGCGATCGAGGCGGTGCTATCGGACAGGGAATTACTGGAAGTGCTGTGCTACCAGAGCCCGCTGTCAGCAATCTGCGTGCCGCTGATCGCTCGCGGGCGGACCATCGGAGCGATTTCGTTGCTGTGCGGGGAGTCCGGCCGCCGCTGCGGCGAGGGCGATTTGGTTTTGCTCTCGGATTTGGCGCGGGATGCGGCGGTGGCGATCGACAATGCGCGGCTTTACCGGGAAGCAGCGGAGGCGAATCGGATTAAAGACGAGTTTTTGGCAACGCTTTCTCACGAGTTGCGGACGCCTCTGAACGCGATTTCCGGCTGGGCCCAGATGCTGCGACAGCGCAAGTTGAGTCCCGAAAAAACGGCTGTGGGTTTGGAGACGATCGAGCGCAACGCCCGGTTGCAGACTCAGATGATTGAGGATTTGCTGGACGTTTCCCGGATTGTCAGCGGCAAAGTGTGTTTGAAGCTGCACCCGGTGGATTTGGTGCGGATTGTCGAAACGGCCCTGAAGGCACTGGGCCCTGATGCGGAATCTCGGGGAGTTGAATTGGCGAGTTTTTATGGCGAAGGGGTGAGCTTGGTTAGGGGCGATGCTACTCGCTTGCAGCAGGTAGTGTGGAATTTGGTCTCGAATGCCATTAAGTTTACGCCGCCGTCTGGTCGCGTGGAAATCAGGCTCTCGGAGGAGGGGGAACCGAGAACAGCGGGTAGCGCTATGTTGTCTCCGTCTCCAGTTCACTCTGTGGCGATCGCCGTCACCGATACGGGAATTGGCATCAGCAAGGAGTTTTTGCCGTTTGTGTTCGATCGCTTCCGCCAAGCTGACAGCAGTTCTACGCGCAATTACGGCGGGCTGGGACTCGGATTGGCGATCGTCCGCCATCTCGTGGAACTCCACGGCGGCAATGTCTGGGCAGAAAGTCCCGGCCTGGGACTCGGCTCGACTTTCGGGGTGCGATTGCCGATCGAGCAGAGGTAAAGTTTATATAAACGTGTTTGTAGTGAGGACTTTAGTCCTCAAAAATAAGGACTAAAGTCCTCATTACAAACCAGCAATTTTTTACATAAACGTGTTTGTAGTGAGGACTAAAGTCCTCAAAAATAAGGACTAAAGTCCTCACTACAAACTAATTCTCCTGCCATTCTTGCAGGGCGATCGCAATTCCCTGTTTCAATCTTGGTTCGAGACCTTCTTGCTTAACTAAACATTCTAATTCCTGTTTGGCAGCCGCACCCAGCCGTTTGAGAGCTGCCGTGCTGTGCAGCCTGACGCTGTTGTCGGCATCTGCCAACAGTTGAATCAACACATCTAGCGCTCTAATATCTCCTAATTGTCCTAACGCTAAAGCCAAAGATTGTTTGATTTGAGCAGACTGCACGGCCGGATGATTGCCCTCTAGCAAACCGATCGCAATTTCCGCAGCTTTCGCTTTTAATTCCGGCTTTTCCACTCGCCCCAAAACAGCGACAATCTCTTGACAAACAGCAGGATTAATGTTATGAATTGGCAAGGCATCGCTATTTGTCAATTCCCCCGGTTCTGCGGACTGAGCCGATCGCCCGATCGGCGCTATTTGCAAATATTCTAAACCGGCTGCGGTTTCGCTCCAGCCTAGGGCGCGCACAGTTTCGATTTGCAATTCAAAGTTAGTTGCGGGCGATCGCAGCAATTCAAATAAAGCCGCCGCCGCAGCATCGGTTTTCAGTCGCCCAAGTGCGATCGCAGCTTCCTGACAAACTTCTAAACGGATATCCCAAAGCAAAGGTTTGAGCAACTTCACCAAATCTAATTCTGCATCTAAATAGGCGCGCACTCCCAGAGCTCGCACGGCTTCTTTTCTAACTGCTGTCGCCGGATCTTTGAGTGCACCTACCAGTACCGGCGGGATGCGGGAGTCGTGAAAGCTGCTCAAAGCCTCGATTGCGTGGGCGCGCACTGCAACTTGAGAATCTGTGACTACACTCAACAGCGGTGGAATAATTTCGGGGCGCCGAATTTGGGCGAGGGCTGCTGTAGCAAACTGTCGCGAGTCTTCCTGCTGTAGGAGAGTTGTCAGGGATTCTATCGCACTCGTGCCGAAATTTCCCAGGGTTTCGGCGGCAATTTGGCTCAATTCTTCATCGGAATTTTCGATTAATTTGACTAAAGCTTGCATCACTTCTGGGCGATGGAACTTGCCGAGGATGCGGGCGGCAAACCACCGGGGCTCTGTATCTGCGTCTTCGTCTTCGAGCACCGCAATTAAAGGTGCGATCGCGCCATTTCCCAGATTGGGCAATACTTTAGCAATTTCCCAGCGGTCTTGAAAATCACCCCATTCTAAGGCTTGTATTGCTAAACTTACAGCTTGTTCTAAAATATGTTTTTCCGGCTGCTGACTGCTGTTTGCTGTCACTTGCTGCAAGCATTCGACTACAAGAGGCCAGTTTTGGCGATCGGCAGCAGCTTGCGCTTGCTCTAAAATATCAGACATAAATTTAATTTAGCTTCTTTAAGGTAGATGACAGCTAGCGCAGAATGCCAGATACTTTCCAGCAATCTTTTGCTACAATTATCAATAATTTGAGATTAATGTCAATCTCTCACCCGTGGTAAAATGTAATTAAAGCATTAAAATCATGCACTTAAGTCATCAACTTGTAATATTCTTAATTTAAAAAACTCATTTCGCAGTTTACACAGATTTTAGACAACCCAGATAAAAACAACCACACCCAACCATGACCTAATTACTTTTCCCAATTCCCAATTACCCATTCCCAATTACCCATTTCCAATTCCCAATGCCCAATGCCCCATTCCCAATTCCCAATTCCCCATCCCCCATCCCCCATCCCCAATTCCCAATTCCCAATTCCCAATTCCCAATTCCCAATTCTCAATTCCCACATGAAAAAAGCTCTACTTTTAGTAAACCAGCACTCCCGAAAAGGGCAAAAGCTATTATCTCAAGCCACTGTAGAATTGCAAGCACTGGGTTTTGAGTTAATTGTAGAATCAACAGACCGCGCCCGCGAACTTTCCGACACAATTCGGCGCTACCAAAATCGAGTAGAATTAGTAATCATCGGCGGTGGCGACGGCACTCTCAACAGCGCCATCGAAGGTTTGATAGACACTAAATTGCCCTTGGGTATTTTGCCGATGGGAACTGCTAACGATTTAGCCCGCACTCTGGAAATTCCTACAGATTTATCCGCAGCTTGTCAAGTAATTGCCAGCGGTAAAGTTCGGCTCATAGACTTGGGTTGGGTGAACGGCAAGCATTTTTTTAATGTAGCGAGTTTGGGATTGAGCGTGGAAATTACCCAGCGGCTGACTAAAGACGTGAAGCAGCGCTGGGGAGTTTTAGCTTATGCTTTTACTGCTTGGCAGACAATTGTGTCAGCGCGACCCTTCCGAGCAGAAATTAAGGTAAACAACCAATCTTTTAAGGTTAAAACAATTCAAATTGCGATCGGCAACGGCCGCTATTACGGCGGCGGCATGACAGTTGCCGAAGATGCCACAATCGACGACAGGCGGCTGGATTTGTACAGTTTGGAAACACAACATTGGTCGGAAATAATTGCTTTGCTGCCGGCTATGAAGAAAGGAAATCATACGAGTTGGCCTAACGTTCGCGCCTTGCACGCTCAAGAAATTGAGATTAATACCAGTAAGCGCCGTCCGATTAATACCGACGGTGAAATCACAACTCACACGCCTGCAAAATTCCGAGTGATTCCCCAAGCTTTGGCCGTTATAGCTCCTGCATAAAGTAAAATAACCATTATAAGTTTGTAGTGAGGACTTTAGTCCTCAGAAAAAAGAGAGGACTAAAGTCCTGACTACAAACCAAATTACCCGTTTGTAGTGAGGACTTTAGTCCTCAGAA
>RDYN01000134.1:11957-18702 GCA_004293365.1 Oscillatoriales cyanobacterium
AGAGAGGACTAAAGTCCTGACTACGAACCAAATTACCCGTTTGTAGTGAGGACTTTAGTCCTCAGAAAAAAGAGAGGACTAAAGTCCTGACTACAAACCAAATTACCGAGAATTAATAATCGCCTCCAGCGCCGTATTCCCACGCTTCAACCAATCGGTGAAAATAGTATTGCTGTTCCACCCCTAATTTTTTAACCTGCGGTTCTACAGCTTTCCCCAAAGGCTGCAATCCCGTATAAATCCCTAAATTAACATAATGAACCATCCAATCCAGCAAATTAGCTATTCCCACCTGCGGGATAATCTTCATCACTAATCCCGGATGGCAGATCGCAGTTTTAAACAAAGTTTGCGACAAAGCCGGAAACAGCACGATATCCTGAAGAAACGGCTTGAGTACCGGTTCTCCCAACTCTTCCATTACCTGAAATACAGCAGCCAAAAGTTGATTGATTTGATTGGCGTCTATTTTCTGATTCATCCCAGCACTCATCGAACGCTGAAACAACCAAGTAACTGATAGATTTGGTTGGTAAGGTTGCAAAAGTGCGAGGGAATTTTTGTCTAGACTTTCGCTTGTCAAAGCTTCCTCAATTCCGAGAGTCAAGCGTTTGAGGTGGCGTACCATTGCGCCGAAACCGCCGAAGCTGAGGGGCGATTGGCTGCCGCTGCTGTCTCCGACTGGAAGTATCCGATTCCAAGGCATTTTTAGAGGGCTTTGGCGGTAGCAAGGAAAGAATCCGTAGAGTGCTCTTTGGAATTTTAACTGTTCGAGTTCGACGTTTTGATATTCGGGAAGCAAGCGCAAATAATCTTCAAATAATGTTTCTAAACTAAATCTTTCTGTGTCGGCGTCTATGTAGGTAAATAAGTAAGTCGTGCGCCCGTCTCTGGCAGGAAATGCTTCCCAAAAATATTGGCACTGATTTTGCATTGGGGTGAAAGATGCAAATATATCGCCAGTCTCGTTTTTGGGAAATCCTTGGGCGCAACTGCCGACTACTAAACATACGGCGTCGGGTTTTTTGCCTTGTCTGGCTTGGCGGACAATGGGCGAAAAATGTCCCATTGCGTCTAATAACAATCTGGTTGAAAATAAAGGATTTTCGGTATTTTCGGATTCTATTATAACTCCGTTGGGGTGAATTGTTGCTGTTTTAAATGGTGTGTTTTCAAATAGTTTGCCTCCGGCTTGGAGAAATTTTTGTTTGAGGGTTTCGAGGAGGTAAACTGGGTCGATTCCGATGTTGAGTACGTCGCGCACCCAGATGTCGGGGGTGTTGGTAAAGCTGATGCGGGCTGGGTTGTATTCGGTGGCTATTGCTTTGTCTATTTCTTCAGCCGTCAGCAAATTTAGTTCTAAGAATGCGTCTAATTCTTTGCGCGAAATGTTCCATTCTTGTTCGCGCCCCCGCAAAATGCCGCGTTCGAGTAAGGCTACTCGCCAACCGCGCACTGCTAAGGCTGTACCGATTAATATTCCTAGGGTTCCGCCGCCGATAACTATGTCGAAGTCGATGGTTTCTAGGGGTTGTTGGCTGTGTTTGACGGCTGCGGGTGTTGGGGCGGTGTTTTGTTTGAGGTTTTCCCAGAGTCGATCGACCTTTCGCAGGCCTCCGAGGGCGTCTCCCGGCACTTGGGAGAGAATTTTTTTGGTGAGGGACATCGGGTTTTAATATTTAAGAGCGGTTAATTTTATATAATTTAGCTTAGATGGGCATTTCGGACAGTTTCAGGGCTGATGGGCATGGGGCGAGAAACCCGGTTTCTACGAGTTTTGGGCTTGGTAACGATAAATCTACCAAGAAACCGGGTTTCTGATAAGTAGGGTGCGTCAGAAGCGTATGATTTGGGCGACAAACCAACAATCTCACACCTGACGCACCCCCGCAATTAATGGTGCGTCAGAAGTAGGGTGCGTCAGAAGCGTATGATTTGGGCGATTAATGGTGCGTCAGCCTGAGATTTTTTGTGGCGATCGAAAATCTCATACCTGACGCACCCTACTATTTTTGAGTTGGCGATCGTCCGGGTGCGTCAGCTACGATGATTTGGGCGACAAACCAACAATCTCACACCTGACGCACCCCCGCAATTAATGGTGCGTCAGAAGTAGGGTGCGTCAGAAGCGTATGATTTGGGCGACCCCGGAATTAATGGTGCGTCAGAAGTAGGGTGCGTCAGCTACGATGATTTTGGGGACAAACCAACAATCTCAGGCTGACGCACGCCGGGAATTATCTTATGTCTGGTGGATTACCATAACAAAAACAGTTTGTAGTGCTCCCGAAAGTCCGCAGCATTTTCGGACTGAAGTCCGTACTACGAACACATCTTACTGCGGTTAATCGATCGGACACGATATCAATGGTGCGTCAGGTGTGAGACTTTCTGTGGCGATCGAAAATCTCACACCTGACGCACCCTACTATTTTTGATTCGGTTTAATCAGGCGCGCTTAATTCTTGAACTCGCAGCCGATCGCACAAAATTCGCTCGCACACAATAGCACCCGTCTCCGTACTCCTGCAAACTTCTAACAGAGCTTCTGGTAGCGCTTCAAACAAAAAACGTTCCCCCGGAAACACCGTCCGTTCAAAATACCAATTCGGAATATTTGTAATCCGAGCAATTTGTACTTGGTTAGTAGTATTCAGATACCAACACAAAATACGCGCATCACGTTCCGGAATTACCTGAGTAAGTGTCATATTCATGTTTTTAACTTGTTTGTGAAATTGTGCAAGCCATCTGTCACCTGCCTCTGCCTAATATATATCAGCTCGCCTGTCAAAAGCAAATTTTTACGACATTCTTTAGATTAATTAATAAATGCCCCTGGGCAAATATTGGCGCCTTCCAGGTGTTCCCAAGAAGGTGCAAAAGGCGGCATTGCTAAAGTGCAAGATTTCCATCCTCCCCGAACAGGTGCGCTTAACAATTGACAGTGACCCACTGCACCTCTTTGCATCTTGTAGTGACCGCAAAATTTACACTTAGAAGCCTGATTGCAGCCGCGATCGCTAATTGCCAGAGTGGGATTGCTGTGAATGTTGTTGCGTTCGAGAGTCAGAGTTTCCATCAAGATCTTTTTTAAATCGTCACTCTCAAGTATGACACCAGGATTTCAGTCGCCGCGTCTATCTCAAGGCTTAGTTCGCCTTTAAGTTTTGTTTAGGGATCGATATAAAACATATTATTTTTGACATTATAAACCTAGGGAGCAATTTAGTTTTCTTATTGTCCAATTGCTGGCTGTGGCTTTACGGGCGATCGCCTTAGCGCTCTGTATACTTCCTCAGACATAAGCTAATTATCCTCTCCTAACTTGCTGAACAAATCAGCTAAAATTGTATTGGAAAATAAAAAACCTTCGGGATCGCTCAACCTCAAATTTCCCGACAGCGGCAGTTTTTCACCTTCGGCTAAAGTGGCGATCGCCCCCTCAGCATTCACAATTTCCACCAATCCCTGCCGCCAGTAGGGCTGCAAACAATGCCAAATTTTATCAACCGTTTGCTGCGTAAACTTTTGAGTCAGCGCCGACAGGCTAATTCCTTCTGCTAAACGCAAACCCAGCATCAGCGTTTCTAACAAAACGTCATTGTCTGAGACTTGAAAATTAGGTTCAATTGCTGGGTGAATATCGGTTTGGGTTTCCCCTCCCAGTTGAGCGGTAGCAGCAGAAGTTGTCTCGGAAAGATTTCGCACCCACTGATAATATTCTTGAGTTTTGCGAGGTCTTGTCAACCTCCGACCTTCCACGTAACTCGCCGCCCCCATCCCCAAACCGTAGTAAGGGCGATTTTCCCAATAAACGCGGTTGTGGCGGCACTGATAACCGGGCCGAGCATAATTAGAAATTTCGTAATGTTCGTAGCCAGCATCAGTCAGAATTTCCCGCGCTAAACGGTACATAGCAGCAGCAGTTTCATCAGCAGGTAGCGGCTGCGCGCCTGCTTCAAAGTATCGCCCGAAAGCAGTTCCCTCCTCAACAATTAAGTCGTAACTCGACAGGTGGGCCGGGTTAATTTCCACCGCCGATTTTAGGGAAGCTTCCCACTGTGCTAAAGTTTGGTGCGGCAGTCCGGAAATGAGGTCTAAACTGAAACTGACAATCCCAGCCGATCGCACTATTTCTACTGCTTCAAAAATTTCGGCCACAGAGTGCGATCGCCCGCAAGCTTGCAGCAATTCATCCTGAAAAGCTTGCACTCCCAAACTAACTCGATTTACTCCCGCCGCTGCATATCCCCGCAACTGTTCTAAAGTAAAGGTTCCCGGGTCAATTTCTATAGAAATTTCCGCCCCAGCAGCAATCCCAAATTTGCCGTCGAGAGTTTCTAAAATATGGCTCAATTGACTGACAGAAAGCAGCGAAGGCGTGCCGCCACCAAAAAAAACTGTCTTTAGAGATGCGCCTAAATTTTCAGTTTCTGCAATTTCTTGACACAGGGCCGCAACGTATTGCACAATTGTGCCGGAATTCTCGCCATTTTTGCGATCGCCCACCACAAAAACCGGAAAATCGCAGTAGTAACAGCGGCGGCGACAAAAAGGTACGTGCAGGTAAGCCGAACTGGGAATGCCGGAGTTTAATGGTTGCACGCTTTTTTTGAATTCAAATGTTAAATAATCTGTGGTAGGGTTCATTACATCTTCAGCCAAAAGTGCAAGTTCAAATCTAAAGTTTTAATTAAACCGTCATGAATAATTATGTATATTGTGACATTTTCTTAGCAAGAAAGAGCCCGCTCCTTTAGTTTAACCCCGCACCGGTCGCGATCGGCAGCAATTCCCGAACAGAGCGCAGGGCGGTCAATTTCCACCTTGTGCCCGGTGGCGGCGGGGCGCGCTAAATGCTCCTGCAAGCGGGTAGCATATCCCCCAAAGGGTACAAGCGCGAAATATAAGTTTATGAAAATTTATGAGTAAAGATAGCGATATCCGATCGCAACTAAGAAAAAACGATCGGCACTGGAAAGATATAATGTAAACAAATTCATTAACCTAGAACAATGCTAGACGCAATCATAATTATCTCATTCATAATCGCAGGCGGAGGCATCGGCTATTACGGAGTCGAACTGCTACCGAACAACCTGCTGGAGCAAGTTACAAATATACAAGGTTTAAGTTCCGTGCTGGGTTCCTTTGGAGCATTAATCGGCTTCGTGCTGGGATTAGTGGCTCAAACAACGTATCGGCGCGTGGAAAAGCAAGTCCGCGATATGCCAGTGGAAATGCTGCTAACGCGGGCGATCGGCTTAATCATCGGACTGCTAGTCGCGAACTTAATGCTGGCCCCGCTGTTTTTGCTGCCAATTCCCCGCGAGTTCGGCTTCATCAAACCCCTAGTCGCAGTCTTGGGAAGCGTCATGTTCGGCTTCACAGGCGTCAGCTTGACAGACACCCACGGCCGCGCTTTCCTGCGCCTGATCAACCCCAAAAGCTTAGACACGGTGTTGGTAGCCGAAGGCACTTTCAAACCAGCATCTGCCAAAGTTGTCGATACAAGCTGCATTATTGACGGCCGGATTGAAAACCTGCTAGAAACAGGCTTCCTCGAAGGTCAAATTATCATCCCGCAATTCGTGCTCCAAGAACTGCAACTGGTAGCCGATTCCGCCAACGATCAAAAGCGAGTGCGCGGGCGCCGCGGCTTAGATGTACTCAACCGCATCCAAGAAACCTATCCAGAACGGATTCAAATTCACTCGGCCGACTACGAAGATATTGCCACAGTCGATGCCAAATTAGTCCGCTTCGCATTGGAGATCGACGGGATTTTGCTCACCAACGATTACAACTTGTCGAAAGTAGCCACCGTTCAAAAACTGCCGGTTTTGAATATCAACGATTTGACTCATGCAGTGCGCCCGACTTATTTACCGGGAGATACGATCGAACTAAAAATCCGCAAAGAAGGCAAAGAACCCTCCCAGGGAATCGGTTACTTGGATGACGGCACAATGGTAGTAGTAGAAGCAGGTAGCAGCTACGTCGGCGCCGAAGCCCGAGTCGTAGTCACCAGCGCCCTGCAAACTAGCGCGGGCCGCATGATTTTTGCCCGCCCTCAAGAGTCCGTTATTGCTTGAAACTGAGAAACAATGGCCAGAGGAATCAGAATCAAATATTGCGATCGCTGTTCCCAATCTGCCCCGACTCTCTACCGCGCCCGGTATGAAGAGTCGGGGCAGTGGTTTTTTCTGTGTCTTAAATGCTGGGAATCGGTAAGTAAAAACAATCCTTTTTACTTCTACGGCGGCACTTGGAAAGCCAGCAAGAAAAAATAATGAGCTTCTTCTTCTTCTTCTTCTTCTTCTTTTCTCTTCCTACCCTTCGGGAACGGCTTCGCCGAACGCGTGCTTCGCGTCTTCGCGGTTCAATCATATCCTAATTCCGCATTATTCCAGTAGTTCGGGAATAATTAAAATCAACCAATGCCGATCGCTATTTTCTCACAATGGCGCGATCGCTCGCCGAACCAATTCCCGCACCCGAATTTCCCGCAGATTTTGCCCTGAGGCACGTATCGGGAGAACAAGACATCCAACCTTGGGTAGAGATGTTCAACCAATCATTTATCGATCGCTGGAACCACCACGATTTAACTGCCGAAACCGTGCGATACTGGATGCAAGACGAGAATTATCAGCCGGAATTAGATTTGATTGCTGTTTCGGGCGATCGTAAATTTGCTGCATTTTGCGACTGTCAAATCAAACCCCAAAAAAACTCCCGC
>RDYN01000135.1 GCA_004293365.1 Oscillatoriales cyanobacterium
CTACAAGCCTGGTTCGTAGTCAGGACTTTAGTCCTTCTTTTTTGCGGACTGAAGTCCTCACTACAAGCCTGGTTCGTAGTCAGGACTTTAGTCCTTCTTGGTTGCGGACTGAAGTCCTCAGCGTTGACTAATGACTAATGACTGCTGACTACTGACTACTGACTGCTGACCAACTGATTTTCCTGGCGCAGGTAAGCTTGAATAAACGGCTCTAATTCGCCGTTCATCACATCTAAGACGGCGGTGGTTTCCACGCCAGTCCGCAAATCCTTGACCATTTGATAGGGGTGAAACACGTAGTTGCGAATTTGGTTGCCCCAAGCTGCCTCTACCATGTCGCCGCGAATCTCGGCAATTTCGGCGGCGCGCTGTTCCCTAGCAACCACCAACAGCCTAGCTTTGAGTAAGGCGAGAGCTTTTTCTTTATTTTGCAACTGACTGCGTTCTTCGGTACAGCGGACAGCCAAACCAGTCGGAAGGTGAACGATGCGGACAGCCGTTTCTACCTTGTTAACATTTTGTCCGCCCTTGCCGCCTGCGCGAGAAGTCGTGACTTCCAAATCTTTTTCTGGAATATCCAGTTTAACGGATCGATCGAGCACCGGCATCACTTCAACGCCCGCAAAACTGGTTTGACGCTTGTCATTAGCGTTAAAAGGCGAAATTCTCACCAAACGGTGAGTACCTTTTTCCGACCTCATGTAGCCGTAGGCGTAGCGGCCGACAATTTCCAAAGACGCAGATTTCACGCCTGCTTCCTCTCCCTCAGAAATCTCGGTTAAATGTACTTTGTAACCCTGACTTTCTCCCCAGCGGGTGTACATCCGCAGCAGCATTTCGGCCCAATCTTGAGCATCTGTACCCCCCGCCCCGGCGTTAATTGTCAAAACGGCGCCGCCTTCATCGTAGGGGCCGGAGAGTAATTGTTGAAGTTCCCACTGGTCGAGTTCGCGGGTTAATTGGGAAAGACTCGATGAGGCTTCTTGGAACAGGGACTCGTCTGCGTCTAACTCCAGCAGTTCTAAAATAGCTCTAGCGTCTTCTAGGCTAGTCTGCCAGCCGTGGTATTGGTCTAAATGAGATTTGAAGTCATTCAGTTCTTGGAGGGTTCCTTGAGCTTGTTCTTGGTCGTCCCAGAATGCCGGTTGGGCGCAGATTTGCTCTAAATCTTGGATTTTGGCTGTGAGTGCGGGGATGTCAAAGATAGTCCTGGGTGGTACCCAGTCGATCGGACAAAGTTTCGATATTGTGTTTGATGTCTAGAACTTCCACCGTGAGTTCTCCTGGTTGTGGGGTGTATTTTGAGTTTAGCTGAAATTTTGCTCTAAATGTGCAAATCAATGTTTCAGATTGGCGAGCCCTATTGGATGCCAGAAGTTGGACTGGGCCTAGGGCGCTCCGGGCAACTTATTGGGGGCATCGAGCAAGAAATTCTGGTTTGGTACGACGAGTCGGGAAATATCTATCCCCTGCCGGATGTAGTGGCGGGGCAGATGCGCGAGGAGTTGAGGGTAGAAAGACAGCGAGCCGATCGCCTAGCTGAGTATTTGCGATCGCAAGGTATCGATCCCGATAACCTGCCTGAACCGTGACGTGAAAATAAAAAACCGCAGCTCGATCGAGCCGCGGTTTTTTTTAAGCTAAACTTTCAATGATTAATCGCGGCCGTTGAGAGCAATCATCAGGCGCAGGATGAAGATGAACAAGTTGATGTAAGTAAGATACATCGACAAAGCGGCGGGCAAATACTGATCGTCGCGGTAGGTGCGGGGTAAGATGTAAAAATCGACGATCGCAGCGCCGGCAAATATAAACACACCAATACCAGAAATGCCAATTTCCAACCAAGTTGGGGCGTAGACGCCGAAGAGAGAGAGCAGAAATTGACCGCCCACAACGACTAACAAAGCAATGACACCTAAACTGATAGTCTTGGTGAGGGCCATGCCGTCTTGTTCGGAAAGGTTCGAGCCAATTTGGCGGGCGGCGATGAAAGTAATGCCGCAGCCTAGCGCTGCGAAACCGATGCCGCCGATGCCGACGCCTTGGGTTCTGAGGGCTACAAACACCAATCCGCTGAGGGTGTAGCCGGAAAGCAGGCTGTAGGTGGCCAGCAGGGGCAAGGCGGTGTTTTTGTTGTTTTGTTCGGCGGCGGCGCTGGCGACGAAGAATAAGATTAATTCTAGGACGATCGCGCCAATAAACGTGGGAAAGAAGATTCCCGGATAGTTGCGGATGACTCCGAGGCCGCCGTAGGTGCCGACTGCAGTTAAGACAAGTCCGCCGCCCACGAAGGGCAGGGCGTTAGCGATGACGTTGGGGCCAACCAGGGCGTGGTTTTTGGCCTCGCGCACGGCTTCGCGGAAGTTGCTGGTGTTACTCACGAGGATTTTACCTAATTTGGGCTGAGATTTGCTATCTATATTTTGACAGCTTTACAGTTTGTTGACAAAACCTGAAATAGTTTAAAGATTTGATAAAGAACGGGGGTGAGATCGCTTCCTACCTGGAAGTGATTGTTTATAATCAACGGCGTACAAGTAAATCTCCACCCTGCGGTCGTTGTCTGGGGACGATCTATGAAACCGTTGTCGGTCGTCGTAGAGCTATAATTGAGGTTAAAGTACCGGTGCTATTGGCGGCGGTGGGCAACCTCAAAGTCGATCGCCTCGCAAATACATAGCTGAAGTTAATCAATTTGGAATTTGGGATTTGCTATTTGGGATTGAGGAGTTTATGATTGAGTCAGGGACTCCAGTTGATTTTAGGTTTTTGATTGGTGAGTTAGTTGAAACTAAAGCCCGGAAATCAGAATCATCTCAAATATAAAATAAATCTGAAATTTTCCAGCGGTTGGGTGGGTTGCGAAAGTGGTCTAGACAGGGTATCTAAAGCAAATTAATCGTGAAAGTATTTAGTTCGATCGACAAAATGCCAAACAGGTAATCTCTAATGCCCACCTTTTTTGCTCGCAAATTATTGCCACCTGCCGCCGGAATTCTATTGGCGGCAACCACCGTTATTTCTGGCCCTCAAGCTGCCCTTGCAGCTAAGGTCAGTGCCGTTTCTACTGCCGCTTCACCGCAGGGTTCAGAACATTTGCTGCTGGCTCAGACCGGTCAATCCCCCCAAGCTACAATTTTACCGATCCCGAACCGGGGAACGGTAAACCGGGCGGCTGGGCCGGTGAAGATTCCTGAGCCTTCAATGCTGGCGGGATTGGGTTTAGTTGCCGGTTCGCTGGTGATGACTCGCCGGAGAGCGAGAGTTAAACAGGAGAGTTTTGGCAAAAATCAAAGTTTTTGATTGTTAAGAGCAGATGGAACACAGGCAAGATGCTTGTGCCACAATTTAGGACACAGGCAAGATGCCTGTGCCACAATTTAGGACACAGGCAAGATGCCTGTGCCACAATTTAGGCTAGTAAATCTCGATTTAAGGATTTTAGCCGATCGCATCGCGCAGAGCATTTTTAGTCATAGCTGCGATCGACTGTTCGGAAGCTTTCGGCAAATGATAGTATTTCCCGCCAGAAGTCTTAGCCAACTCCTTCGCAAAGCCCGTCGAAATAAACTTGCTCTCGGTATCAATCACCAGCAACTGCATTCCCAAACCGCGAATTTTGGCAGCAATTTCCAACAATTCCTGCTTAATATCAGGCTTTTCGCCATCTAAAATCGGTTCGCCCAAAGAACGGGCCAAAGGAATATTACCGCGTCCGTCAGTAATAGCAACAATCGCCACTTGACCGATATCTCCAGACTGCCGCGCGTTGACTCCCACGCGCACGGCTTGCGTCAAACCGTGGGCGAGGGGCGAACCGCCACCGCAGGGTAGCCGTTCCAAACGCTTGCGGGCCAAGGCTATCGAGCGAGTCGGGGGTAGCAATACCTCTGCTTGTTCTCCGCGAAAGGGAATCAGCGCCACTTGGTCGCGGCTTTGATAAGCTTCGGTGAGTAGCTGCATGACAGCACCTTTAGCCGACTGCATCCGGTTGAGGGCCATCGAACCCGAAGCATCCACGACAAAGACGACTAGAGCTCCAGCTTTTCTCGCCAAGCGCTTCGCCCGAATGTCTCCCTGTTCCACAAATACGCGGCGCCCACTCGCATCTTGCCCCCCCTTGGTAAGGGGGGGTTGACTCGCATCTTGCCCCCCCTTGGTAAGGGGGGGTTGACTCGCCTCTTGCCCCCCCTTGGTAAGGGGGGGTTGGGGGGGGTTAGAATTCCTGTCGCGGCGGGCTTTTTGGTAGGGTGCGGCGGCGCGGAGAGTCGCGTCAACAGCGATGCGGCGCACGGGGCCTTTGGGCAATACAGGCTTGACGTAGCGGCCTCTATCTTCAGAAAAAATGGTGCTTCTGCTGCCGGATTTGCCTTGGCGGTTGGCATTTTGCGCGAAAAACAGCACGTCGGGGTCGAGAATTACGCCTTCGGGGTCGAAGAGAAATTCTTCGGGAATGTTAGTCTCTTCTTGTTCTTCTGGCGGTTCGTCTTCTTTGTCTTCTTCTTCCTCGTCTTCTTCTTGTTCTTGTTCCGATTGTTCTGGGGGTGGCGGTGGCGGGGGAGGAGGAGGAGGGTTTTCGTCTGGGGGAGTTTGGACGGTGGTGGCGCGGGGTACGATGACGAGTTCTACGGCGCGGCGAAGGTCTTCGGCGTTAACTTCTGTGCGTCCCTCGATGGCGGCGGCGGCTTTGGCGACTCGGACTGCAAACAGTTCGGCGCGGTGTCCTTGAACTGCGCCGCGGATGGCTTCTTCTACTAGGTAGGCGATTTGTTCGCGTTTAATGGTGACATCTTTGAGCCATTCTCTGGCGAGGATGATTTGGGTTTTGAGGTTGTCGGTGTCTTCGGCGTATTGGTTGAGAAATTCTTGGGGGGAACTGGAGTAGGATAAAGCTTGTTCTACTGCATGGACTCTTTCTTCTAACTCGAGTGCTGCGTCGGCGGAAAGGACGATCGCGATTCGATCGAGCAAATGTTCTCTGAGGGGGCCTTCTTCGGGGTTGTAGGTGGCGATAAATAGAGGTTTGCAGGGGTGTTGGAAGCTAATGCCTTCGCGCTCTATTTGGTTGCGACCTTCGGTTAATACTGTTAGCAGTTGGTTGGCGATGTTGTCGTCGAGGAGGTTAATTTCGTCTACATAAAGTACGCCTCGATTTGCTTGGGCCAAGAGTCCGGGTTGAAATACGGTTTGACCGAATTTTACTGATTGTTCAACATCGACTGAACCTAAGAGTCTGTCTTCGGTGACTCCCAAGGGAATTTGTACGAATGGTGTGGGAATTATTTCAGTAACTTGGGAATTCTCTCCCTCGAACGGTAGCGTTTCAGATGCGGTGAATCCCGTTTCTACAAGATTTGTTTCCTCTTGACGAGTGGGCTCGGCGTTGCAGAATGAATCTTTAATTACTTCAATGGGCGGCAGCAGGGAGTGTAGGGCTCTAGCCATGACTGATTTGGCTGTGCCGCGACGACCGGCGATCGCGACTCCTCCCAATCCCGGATCGATTGCTGCCAACAGCAGCGCTAATTTAATCGCTTCTTGCCCAACAACGGCTGTTAGGGGAAAGGCTGTTAGGGTGGGCGGTGCGTAGGGGGCAGGCATTTAAATCGTCTTTGCTCGAACAGGCTTTGATAATTTAATCATACTGCGTTGAGCGGGCGATCGCATTTCTGGCAACCGAGTTTTTTCAACCAACAGCTACGACCGACAAAAAATATTAACAATTGTATAGATATTAGACTTGCATCTTGTCGCGCTTAAATCTAGAAGATAAAATCATCCCATAATTTAACCAAAAAGTAAACTGTGAAACCATTAATCACAATTGGTCTGATAGCGCTAATTGGTACGATCGCTTTTTTGATATGGCAAGATTCCCAGAACACTGAGGGCATAGACAGAAATTTGTTACAGGCTGTTAAAGGAAATAAATCTCTGGCCAAACGACTGCTGGCTAATGCGAGAGATCGGTATCCCGGCAAGTCGGAGAGATGGTACGCCGAGAAAGTAATTTATGATTTGGAGAGAGACGGTGCTGGCAGTGGCGGGCGCAGAGGTGGTTACAGTATAAATAAAAGAGAACTTCGAGAAAACATTTTCCTGGCTGGCGCTGTTGTCTGGTTAATTAGCTCAGTCTCATCTCTAATCGATGGCTTGTTTAGAAGATAGCAGACTGGTGAAAGTTGTGAGTTTTGAGTGCTCTGTTTGAAATCAAGAACTTTATTTAAATCCCAAGTCGCCTGGTGGCTGGTTCACTCAAAGGTGATATTTTTGTTTCCGAGATTTACTAAAAACAGCTCTTATTTGCCCTAAAATTTCAATTTTAAAATTCCACTGAAAAAGTTTAAATTACTGCTTGCAAGGTTTTGACTTCCAGTGGCAGAATCACGGTAAAAGTTGAGCCGACTCCGATTTCGGATACTAGCTCGATTTTGCCTTGCAGCAGTTTTACCAGCCGCGATACTATGGCTAATCCCAAACCGGTGCTGTCGGGGGAAAAGTGCTGTTTGCCGGCTTCTGAGGCTTGAAAGAATGGCTCAAAGATGCGGTTGGTATGTGCGGGAGCGATGCCGATGCCGGTATCTGCAATTGCGATCGCCCAATTTGCATCGACCGCACGGCAGTAACTTAATTCAATGCTACCAGATTCTGTATAGCGAATGGCATTGCTCAGCAGGTTGGTGACAATTTGTTGCAGCCGCTGAGAGTCGGCGATTACTTGCGTGGGGGCGCAGTCGCTGGTAACACCGAGCTTTAATCCTTTAGCGTCAGCCATTGGCTGCATCATTTCTACTACGGCGTTAATTAGCGATCGTACATTAGTTTGCCGCAGGTGAAGTTTAATTTTTCCGGCATCGGCGCGAGAAAGTTCTAATGTGTAGTTAATCAGGCGCAGCAACTGTCTGCCGTTTCGCAATACTCGCTCGATGTGTTCGATGCCTGGGAGGGTATCTTTGATTTCGGATTGCCATTTTTCTTGGCGCAAAAACAGTTCGGAATAACCGATAATTGAGTTGAGGGGAGTTTTGAGTTCGTGAGCTAAATGGTAGAGGTTTTCTTTGTTGACGCTGACGAGGCGAGAGAGTTCTTGATTGTTGAGTTCTAACTGAGTTTGGATTTGTTGAAGTTCCTGCATCCTCTGAGCGACGTAGCTATCGAAACACTGGGCAATTGCTTCGTCTACTACGGCATCTATGAGCCGAAAAGCTCTGAATACGTCGGCGGTGGTTCCTGCTAGCAATTCTGCTTCTAAGTGGGAGAATATTACTTGACGCAATAAATGATACTCTCGGGCTACTTCTGTGGCATCGTAGCCTTGTTCTGCTCGCAGAAATCCGTGGTCTAAACTGGCTTCAATTATTGCTTTTATGTCGCTGTTTTGAGATTGTGAAAGCACTGTGGCCATCGCCGCCAACAGGTGAGGTATGTGATTTTGGAGCGCAGAGTGCGGTAAGGCGTCAGCGCTTTCTATTGAACGATCCAAGCGTACTGCTTCAATCCAGTTTTTGAGGATAGTATCGGTTTTGTCGGCGAGCAGTTGGCTGTAGTCCATGATGTCTGCGTGGGGGTGAAGTGTGGCAGAGATTGCCCATGCTTCATTGTAGTTGAACGATCGCCCGATCGCCATACCAAACTTTGGGCGATCGCGAGCCTGCCAAAAGAAGTAGTTTCGATCTAATTTTTCCTTTGACCGCAACTCTCTCTATGAATACATTCCAGCTTGGTGCTGCCAAAAAGAGCACTTAAACTTATTGACATAATAGCCATAAAGTAGTAGGATTCCTCAAGCCGAGAGGTTGTAATTTTTAAGTTTTATTTTTGTCAGGGGACTAAATGGAAAACGTGCAAGCTGCGATCGCTGCGGCCACATTTATCGGTGTAGTTTTCTTAATAATTACAGAATGGATACACCTCACAGTAGCGGCCTTTCTGGGAGCGCTGATTCTGATTTTCACCCACGTAATGACCTTAAACAATGCGATCGAATATATCGGTCGCAGTCACGGAACGCTGGGCTTGTTTTTCGGAGTTATGGTCATGGTGAGAGCATTTGAGCCGACCAAAGTATTCGACTACTTGGCAACTCAAATGGTGCTTTTAGCAAAAGGCAAAGGCAAAAATCTCTTGCTGGGAATTGTCGGGATTACTACGCCAATTTGTGCAGTTCTACCCAACGCCACGACAGTCATGCTGCTAGCACCCTTAATTCCGCCAATGGCAGAAGAAGTCGGTGTAGATTTTGTACCGCTGCTGATTTTAATGGTATTTGTGGCAAACAGTTCGGGACTGCTGACAATCGTGGGAGATCCGGCGACATTCATAGTCGGCGATGCGATTAACATGAGCTTTACAGATTACCTGTTAAAGTTAAGTTTGGGCGGGGCGATCGCCGTAGCAGTCATCTTAGTGATTTTGCCGTGGCTGTTCCCAGAAATATGGCACAAAGAATTGGATAATTTGGATAATTTGCCGCACCCAAAAATCAATCACCCGCGAGTGTTAGCAGCGGGTGGCTTAATTATAGCTTTCGTGCTGACATTTTTTGTAGTGGGAGAGTCGTTGCCCGTGCCAATTTCACCGGCAGCCGTTGCTTTGTTGGGAGCAGGTTTGGCAATGCTTTTAGCTCACCACAGCAAAATTGATTCTGTTAACAATATATTGCGGGATTTAGATTGGAGCACGCTGCTATTTTTCATGTCGATATTTGTGCTGATTGGCGGTTTGGAAAAAACCGGAGTCATCGCTGGAATGTCTGGAATTTTAGCAGCTATTTTAGGTAAAAATATCTTTTTGGGTTCTTTAGCTTTGTTGTTTTTTGTGGGTTTGATGTCGAGCGTAGTGCCAAATATTCCGCTGGTAGTGGCGATGGTACCGCTGCTAAAACAATATGTTGTGAATATCGGACTCGCACCGACAGATGTGCTGGCGCCGGATTTTGCAGGGCAGTTTCCACCTGCTGTGCTGCCGCTATTTTATGCGATGATGTACGGAGCAACTTTAGGCGGAAATGGCACTTTGGTAGGAGCTTCTTCTAATATTGTGGCGGCGGGAATTTCTGAGCTGCACGGGCGCCGGATTTCTTTTCAAACTTTTCTGCGTTACGGGCTTCCTGTGATGGCTTTGCAATTGGTGGCTGCGGCTATTTATGTAACTGTTCGGTTTCTGGTTTGAAGAAGTCATCAGTCAGCAGTCATCAGTCATGAGTTATTGGTTGTAATATTTTTCCAAATTTCTACAACAGTATTTGTAGGTGTGTCGCTCGCTCTATAAATCCCTAAATTTAATCGATTGTTTGGGGCGAGCGACGCACCTTTCACATGGAGTTGAGCAAACAAGGCCAAAAAATGTTGTTTAGCACTACTTTTTATAAATGGCATTATTAGTTATAGCGGTTCTCAAAAAAGTGAGGTATGCCCTATGCCCTATGCCCTATGCCCTATTCCCTATGCCCTATGCCCAGTCGTACCTCATCTTTCTGAGAAAGGCTATATCAGTTATCAGTCATTAGTTATCAGTCATTACTTTTGTGGTTCAAGTTTTCAGCTTCCCCGCCAACATCTACTCCTAAAGAAGTATGGACAAGAGGAGATGATCGTGCTAAGTTAAATGAAATTGGCTTAAAAAGTCAAGCCTAATCCAGTGTAGCGCGATAAAAAAAAGCGTGGGGCTGGAGCGGAGGAACCAATTTTCGGGGCGAATCCCTACAGAATTAAAGAGCCAAGTTAAAAATTGCCAAATTAAAAAAATTGAGTGTAATTTTTAATATTTAATTATGTATGGAAGGACATCTCTCAGTCCTAGCCCGTCAGCTAACTTCGCAGGCATTGAGAAGAGACTGAAGAGTCAACTTGTCTTCTATAGATAGTTTGACTTCGTCAGTGTCTCCGGTTGGTATTGTTCAAGATTCTTGTACCTGCCCTGACTCTGAGGAGAATTAAATGTTAATAGAACTTAATTTAGGTGCGATCGCAATTGCAGGAGTTGCAGGGTGGAAACGAGCAAAACCCGCTGTCATCCGAGATGCAGTTTTGTTCCCTGCTGTGGGTTTTTTGGGAATTCTTGGCCTGTGGTGGATTGTTGCGAGCTTCAAAAGCGATTTAATTCCCACCCCCTATCAAGCGTTAATCGCTAATTTAGATTACATATTGCATCCATTTTATCGGCGCGGGCCCGGAGATTTAGGCATTGGCTGGCTGCTGCTAGCGAGCTTGCGGCGGGTGTTGCTGGGATTTTTGCTGGGTGCTGCTGTGGCGATTCCCGTGGGATTTCTGATCGGGATGTCGAAACCGGCAATGATGGCGCTCAATCCGCTGATTCAAATCTTCAAACCGGTGTCGCCGCTGGCTTGGCTGCCGATCGCTCTATCGATTTTTAATTTAGCAGATCCGTCGGCAATTTTTGTCATATTTATCACGTCTTTGTGGCCGACAATTATCAACACGGCTTTGGGAGTTTCTAGCGTTTCCAAGGATTATTTGGATGTGGCGCGAGTGTTGGAAATGCCGCGCTGGAGGCGGATTACCAAGATAATTTTGCCTGCGAGTTTGCCCTACATTTTTACAGGTTTGCGGATTAGTTTGGGGATTGCGTGGCTGGTGATTGTGGCGGTGGAAATGCTAACTGGTGGTGTAGGAATTGGCTTTTTTGTGTGGGATGAGTGGAGCCGTTTGAATCTGAGTTCGGTATTTTTAGCGGTGTTTGTAATTGGCTTAACTGGTTTGCTGCTCGATTGGGCTGTTGGCAAAGTTCAAGAAATGGTAACGCACCGATCGGTTAAGAATTAGCAGTCAGCAAGGTTCGTAGTGCGGACTTAAGTCCGCTCCGATCTTGCGGACTTAAGTCCGCACTACAAACCTTCAATTCTAAAACCTAAAATCTAAAAACTAA
>RDYN01000136.1 GCA_004293365.1 Oscillatoriales cyanobacterium
AGGGTGGTAGAATAGAAAAACAAGAAAGCGAGCTTCTATCGGTTTTAGATTAAACAGGAATCAGGGCGCTGTTCTTGATTATATCCGACAATCCATCAACTTATTTATTTTTCATTCCTTAGTCAGAGATGTCAGAGGTATAGCCTTTCAAGCTCTCATATTCGCGGACGACTGGCCTCGGCCGGGCATGGGGCATGGGGCATGGGGCTCTCCGGCATACCTCACTTTTTTGAGAACCGCTATATAATGTCTGATTTTTTATTGTTGTGATAAAAATTAGGGGAAAACTAACTTATAATATTAGTGGATTTTTGGGCATAATAATCAATGTTTATCCAGCCCAAAAACTGAAGAAACAAGATTAATTTTTTCCATAAACATTGGGCAAATTTATCGATTCCAAAGACTCTTGCCGCACGCGCCCCGCCATCGCAGCTAACTGCAAGCTCATAAAAGCATTCAAATCTTCCAAATCACACTTCGACGAGGAAAAAATATGCTGCATTTCATTTTCCGCTTCCAAACTAAGATATCCAGCGTCAATAGCTTGTTTTACAACTTCACGAATAAGCACGAGCGAAATGTTCCTTACTAAAATTCAAGGTGTCAAAAGCAAAATAATTACCAACAGGAAGTTTCCGAAGCGGTCTCGCCAAACATTTCAAATTGTTTGAGTTCGCGAGACTCTTGTTTTACCAAGCCGGACATGGCTGCTAGTTGCAAATTCATAAAAGCATTTAAGTCTTCCAATTCATACTTGGTAGTAGTTAACATCCGCCGCAGTTGATTTTCGGCTTCAAGAGTTAAATAACCTAGGCTCAGAGCTTGTTGGGCGAGATCGCGAATCAGTACCATAACACTTTGGGGTTTTATTTTTGGAATAGCCTCAGTATCAACGGTTTTCACTGACTCGGCAGTGACCGCTATTGCTCAATTTGTGTGACATTTTTAATGGTCGGCCGTGACAGCCGGACTCGCAGAGTGTGACTAAGTAATTGCACGGATGTGACAGGGATCACGCGGGGGAGTGTCCGAGGGCTCGAGGGGGAGAGTGGGAAAATATTGCTGATGAGTTACGCACGGGTGGCGAGAAACCGGGTTTTTTCACGCCTCTACCTCGTTGCATCCCGCCGAAAAGGTTGAAAAACCCGGTTTCTGTGGTCGTCCATGCGTAAGTCCTTGACTGATGACTCATGACTGATGACTCATGACTGATGACTACTGCTTTCTACCTTCAGAAGGCTCTCACCGTCTATAATCAGCAAGTTAAATATTTACGGCAAGACCTATGGAAGCACCACATAAAGATTTGTTACAACAAATAGCCAGATTATCGGAAACTTATGGTAATTTAGCCGATCGCCTGTCAAGATCGGCCAAACAACTGCAAGACTCGGGCTTTCCTCCCTCGGACAGCTTACTTCAAGAAATTAGCGCCTACAGCCAAAACTTTGCAGAAGTCCAAAAAAAAGCACTCGAACTCAATAAATCCGCCCTCGCGCCGGGGGAGATTACTTCCCTCAAAGACATTCAAAACTTAGTCGAGACAGCCACAGCTTCCGCAGGTAAAGCAGGAATTCGCGACGCAGCTTTGAAAGTGCTCGATCGAGTATTGGCGATCGCCCACCGCGAACAAAGCGACTTCGCGCCCTTACAATCAGTTCATGGCAGAGCCCGGGAACTGCACCGCGCGATTTCCGAATCAACCCCGACTCAACTGCATTCCGACGCAGAATCTTTAGTGGGCGGGAAACACCCAGTTGCAGCAGTTCTCGCCCTAGTAGAACAGCAAGACAAACTAGATGACGAACAGTGGGTGATCCTCGAAGAAACAGTCAGCGCCGCTTTTGGGAAACAAATAGCCGTCGCCATTTCCAGAGGCAAATTAACCATTACTGAGATGGTAAAAGCAGCACCTGCGAAAGTCGAACCCGCATTTAAAGCAGCGCCCGAACCAAAAAGGGGCGCCGAACCTCTGCCCGAAGTTATGATCATCCCGTCAGGAAATGTCGCGCCGAAACAAGTTGCAGTTGCGCCACAAATCCAAATTTTGGAATCCCCCGCACCTTCCGCCCCCATGCACGAGGTGATTATCGTTCCTAGTGTGGAAGTACCTAAATCCCTTCAAGCAACCGGTTCCGGCAACATTGTGTTTGGGGCACCTCGCGAGATTCAACAAGTGCCAGTAGAGGGCGGTTTGGGATTGAAAGTTTTGGCGCACATTCAAGGAATTGGCGATCGAACTTTTAGCGCTCAAGAATACGCCGGCACTAAAGGTAAAGGCCTCCGCGTTGAAGGATTTCAAATTAATATCGAGCCACAAATTCCTGGCTTAAAAGTCGAGTATATGGCTCACGTCGAAGGTGTTGGCGATACCCCTTGGATTAGCGAAGGGGAATTAGCCGGTTTTCGGGGTCAAGCGAAACGAATTGAAGGATTTGCCGTGCGGCTGACTGGGCCGCAAGTTGATAAGTACGACATATTTTATAGCGCTCACATTCAGAATATCGGCGACACCGAGGTGTCCTCCAACGGCGAATATTGCGGCACTCGCGGCAAAGCTTTGAGAATAGAAGGGATCAAAGTTTGGATCGCGCCGTCTGCGAGTTTTCAAGTTGTGGCGCCTGTGGGTTTAAAAGTGTTGGCGCACATTCAAGGAATTGGCGATCGAACTTTTAGCGATAAAGAATACGCCGGTACCAAAGCTCAAGGCCGCCGCGTCGAAGGATTTCAAATTAAAATAGAGCCTCCGGTTCCCGGTTTAAATTTGGAGTACATGGCTCACGTTGAAGGAGTTGGCGATACTGCTTGGATCTCGGAAGGGGAACTCGCCGGTTTCCGGGGCAAAGCTAAGCGCATTGAAGGATTTGCCGCGCGGCTGACTGGGCCGCAAGCTGATAAGTACGATGTATTTTACACCGCTCACATTCAGAATGTGGGCGATACTCCTGTTGGTTCTAACGGTCAATATTGCGGCACTCGCGGCAAAGGTTTGAGGGTTGAGGGGATGACTGTTTGGGTTGAGGCTAAGGGGTAAAAATTATAAATGAATGGAAAATTTGCATGGGATTTTCTATTCATTTAAAACCTGGTTTTTTAGTCGAAGAGCATAAATCCTGCCATAACGTTTGTAGTGAGGACTTCAGTCCTCATTAAAGGAGAGAGGACTCAAGTCCTCACTACAAACATGATGAGGTTTGTAGTGAGGACTTCAGTCCTCATCAAAAAAGAGAGGACTCAAGTCCTGACTACGAACCTATTTAATTGTCGTCGTGACTTTTGAGATAATATTAATGGTGGAGCAGGTGCGATAAGGTTTCTACGGCATGGGCGATCGCACTTGGAGCAGCTTCGCAACCCGCAGCTTCGGCGGCGCAGTGGCTGGCTTGGAGTGCGTTTTCGACTGTTTTCGCGCCAGAGTCGATCGCGCTATCAGCTACAAAACCATTAGCCTCGTACTGGCCCATTTCGGATTGCATCTTTTTGTTAAACTCAGATTGATTCGGTTCCCAGTTGCGGACTGTTTGGACAATCTCGATCCCAGCCCAAATCAGCATTCCTAGAACGATCGCACCAATTAAATATTCCATAGCTTTTTAGAAGATTGAGGTTTTCTGTATCTAATCTAGCGCGGCCATTGCCAGCAAACAGGATGAAAATCCTTGCTGTTGAGTGCGGATTTCCACCTTGATTATTTAGTTCGCTAGGAGTGAACTTCGTTTGACAAGCAGCGATTTCAATCACCCTTGCAAGGCCGCCAAAAGACACAGCAACAAAGCCTCAGTCCACTCGACTACAGCACCGTAAGTATCCCCCGTGTGACCCCCCAAACGGTGGTTAAACCAGGCACCGGCAAAAATTCCGATCGCACTTCCGCCCAAAGCCATCCCCACCGCCAACAGCCACCGATCGCCCTCCAAGACAACTTGCAGCACGCTCAAACTTAGCAACAACAGCACTCCTGGAATAAAATCAAAAGGAGAGTAAATCGATTCTTTATGAAAAGCTCCCTTACCCTCGGGGCGGAGATAGGGATAGCGGGCGATCGCCACCAGTTGGCCCCACCTCCCCCAACCCGCCACACCCATCAAAGCCAACCACCGATAGTTACTCAAGTCCGAGAGAGCGGCGGTTTTCAGCAGGACGATCGCGATCGCAGCCATCGCCCCAAAGGCCCCTGTAACGCTATCCCGCATCACTTCCAGCCTGCGAACGGGGTCGGGTACGGCCAGCCCGTCCGCCGCGTCCATAGCCCCGTCTAGGTGCAGCCCGCCAGTCACCGCGATGCCCAAAACTACCACCAAGGCCGATCGAGTCAGAGCAGGCATTCCCAACAACTGCAAGCCCAGATCCGCCAGTCCCAGCATCCCGCCAATCAAAAGCCCGATCGCCGGTGCCAAGCGAGCAATGCCCCGAAACTCCAAAGTCCAAGACATCGGTACCGGCAAGCAAGTATAAAAAGCGACCGCGGCTGCGATGGCAGCGCCTTGAGTCCGGAAAAAGTCGATCGTAGAGCGAACCAATTTATCATCCATCATAAGATAGAAAATTTTTCATCTTGTATGCGGTTGCTAATTCATTAGCCTGTGCCAGAATTGGAACTGTAACACCCAAGTCCTTTGGATCGGGTATTCCTCCTGCCCGAGTTCTTTTCCCCGGAAAACCTGTGTCGGCAGCGATCCCGAAGATCCCAATCTAAAATGGCTAAACTCACTACCCGCGTTTCCCGTATCCAGAATTCTAGCTAAATCCCTGATTTCCTAGACGGGAACATACTACAACAGAGGCTTTTGCTCCATGAGTCACGACCAATTGAATAACAGGGTAGTTGCTCCTTGCATCATCGATACTGGCATTGTCGTCAACAAGCGCGATATCAAAAGATTGCTGTTTGATTTGGGACGTGTCCGCTACCTTCACATCCAAGATGGCAAGGTTTACAGCGAAGGGGAAGGTTACGTGCTCGAAGTCTTCGCGAACCCCGATCGTTCTACCCTGATTGCCAACCACGCGCTTTATTTGAACGTATATAGTTTTGATTACCTGGAACTGAAGCACTCTCCCGAAGAAGGTGCTTATTTTGACCTGATTCAAGAGGGACGGCAGTTGCGGTTAATTCCCCTTTCCAATCCTTTGCAAGAGCAAGTCGCCCGGAATTTAAATGCTGCAGCTTTAGATGCGGTGGTCGATCAGGTACTCTCAGGAAACTGGGATCTGCAATTGGATGAGGATGATTCCCCATTTTAATCGTCAGTCAGTCAGTCGATTTTAGATTTTAGATTTTAGATTTTAGATTTACTCGCAGCGCCGTGAATCTGCGAGGTAGAAACTAGGGTCTAAAATTTTTTGCCCTCCACGACGCTTGTCGGAAACTTGTATCCGTTTTTGGGCGGGGTCATGGGTTTTTTGTCGCGATGTCTACAACAATAGATTAGACATCTCCAATAATTATTGTGGAACAGGCAGGATGCCTGTTCAAAGCTTGCTGTTGTGGAGATGTCTATTAGATAACAACGACTGCCCAGTAGCGGTTAACGATCGACGGTGACTAATGACTGAAGACAAGGCGAGATTTTCTTTTAAATGTCAGGCTAATTGCAGCCATACCCAAGCGCGTGCGGGGGTTTTCAAAACTCCCCACGGTATTGTGGAAACACCTAAATTTATGCCGGTGGGGACGCTGGCCAATGTCAAAACCTTGACACCGGCACATCTTGAGGACGCCGGCTCTCAAATGGTTTTGGCAAATACTTATCACTTGCACTTGCAGCCGGGAGAAGCGATTGTCGCCGGCGCGGGCGGATTGCACAAATTTATGGCTTGGCCTGGCCCGATTCTGACGGATTCGGGCGGCTTTCAGGTGTTTAGCTTGAGCCAAATGCGGACTATTTCTGAGAATGGGGTGACTTTTCGAGCTCCCCGCGACGGCCGCATCATTAATTTAACGCCGGAAAAGTCGATCGAGATTCAGAACGAGTTGGGCGCTGACGTGATTATGGCCTTCGATGAATGTCCGCCTTACCCCGCTACGCGGGACGAGGTGGAGGCGGCCACAGATCGCACTTACCGCTGGCTGCAACGCTGTATGCAGGCTCACTCGCGCCCGGAGCAAGCTTTGTTCGGCATCGTGCAGGGGGGCGTTTTCCCCGATTTGCGATCGCGCGCGGCGAACCAGTTGGTAGACTTGGATTTGCCCGGTTATGCGATCGGCGGAGTTAGCGTCGGCGAATCGGGGGATTTGATCGCAGATATTGTCAGAGTTACTGCGCCCCTGTTACCGGCAAATAAACCCCGTTATTTGATGGGGATTGGCACCTATCGCGAAATGGCGTTAGCCGTGGCGAGCGGCGTAGATATGTTTGACTGCGTGATTCCGACTCGGCTGGGCCGTCACGGGACAGCTTTTGTGCGCGGGGAGCGCTGGAATTTGAAAAATGCTCGCTTTCGAGAGGATTTTGCTCCGCTGGATGAGTCTTGTCCTTGCTATACCTGCCAAAAATTCAGTCGGGCTTATTTGGCGCATTTGGCGCGGGCTAAGGAAGCACTCAGCTATACTTTGCTGGCGCTGCACAACGTGACGGAGTTGATTCGCTTTACTGGGAAGATGCGGGAGGCGATTTTGGCCGATCGATTTACCGAAGAGTTTGCCCACTGGCTGGCACCAACTGTCGATCGATCGTGATTGCCGTGGGTAAAGATATGCGACAATTATGAAAATTGTGTTGGATAGGTAGGTTGATTCATGGAAGCTGCATTACTGTTGGCTAAACTGCCCGAGGCTTATGCGATCTTTGATCCTTTGATTAATGTTTTGCCAGTGATTCCGGTGTTTTTCTTGCTGCTGGCTTTTGTCTGGCAAGCGGCTGTCGGGTTCAGATAAGTCTGATTTCCTTAAAAACAGGGGCAATTCAGCAATTGCCCCTGATTTTAGCTGTTAAGTTTTGTTTCGTTTTTGCTTCTGTGCTACTCGTGGACGCATGGGCGGCCAGAAACCGGGTTTTTTGCGAAATACTTGATTAAAACCCTCAATAATAGTGAAAAACCCGGTTTCTCGGTTCGCAGCGCACCACTCCTCTATCCGTTACATCCGTTACATCCGTTAAAAAATCCGTTGCCGAACTTCCTTCAACTTCCGCCGATCGCACTTTTAAATGCCGGTCTTTCCGAGATCCGCTTCATGTAATCCAAAACAGCCGGATAAGCACTGAGGTCTAATTTTAACATCATTGGAATGTAGGCCAACATTGACCCGACTGCTGCGTCGGCGACACCGAATTCATCGCCCATTAAAAACGGCTGTTTCTCGAAAATGCGATTTAAGGGTTGTAACAATTTCGGGGTTTCGCGATCGCGGCTGGCTTCCACAAATATTCCCGGGCCGAGAGTAGCGTTAGCAAAAATGACCCACTGCACAATTTCGGCTTGTTTTTCCACAGCGTCCGGCATCTTACCATATTTTTGAGCTAAATACAGCAAAATTGCCCCGGATTCCCAAAGTTTAAAATCTCCGTCAACAATTCCCGGTACTTTGCCGATCGGATTAATTTCAAGAAACTCTGGCTGCAAGTGTTCCCCTGCTTGCATATCCAGCATCACAAATTCGTAAGGAACCGCTATTTCTTCGAGATACCACTTGACAATTGAGGCCCTGCTGCGGGCCCCGCCGTAAAGTTTCAACACAATTTTTTATTTGAATACAATATTGCTGTTATAGCATTTTTGGGGAATTGGAGGCAGAGACTGGTGATATCACTGTTAGCACAGCGCACAAGGACAATGAGACATTTAATGATATCAGACCCCGTAAAATAACCGTTATAAAGTTCGTAGTGAGGACTGAAGTCCTCGGTTTTTTGAGGACTGAAGTCCTCACTACAAACCTGTTTTTTGAGGACTGAAGTCCTCACTACAAACCTGTTTGATAACCGTTATAAAGTTCCTAGTGAGAACTTCAGTCCTCGGTTTTTTGAGGACTGAAGTCCTCACTACAAACCTGTTTTTTGAGGACTGAAGTCCTCACTACAAACCTGTTGAAAAAATCCGCGCTTGGCTGTATTATAGGAACGACTATTTATTAAGTAGCAGAATTAAGGATGCCGCAATCTCGACCTTACCAGCCACTGCTGCTCAGATTACTGCACGGGGCTAACGCTGCGATCGCCCTTTTGTCAATTTTGAGCGCATTTCTAGTGTACAATACCTATGACGGGCGGTTGGGCAAAGTACCCGTACCTCCGATTGCAGACATTATCGGGATTCACGGCACTTTTGGCAAGCTGTTGCTGTTAGGAGCAATGCCGGCTTTTGCATTGTACAGTTTGTATGCAGGTCAAAGACGCTTGGTGCAGCCAGATTCTTTTGCCAAACTAACTCAGTTGGGAAAACCGATTTGGTGGTACAGTTTGCACCGGATTGTGAATACTTTGATGTTGTTAGCGCTGACATTTGCGATCGCATCTGGGAGTATGGTTAAGGAAGAATGGCTGCCGGCGGGGGATTTGACGCAGGTTTGGTATTATTTGCATTTGACGGGATGGGTGATATTGGTGTTTTGTCTGCTAATGCACTTGTTGATGAGTGCGAAGGTGGGAGGTTGGCCCCTAATTTTGTCGATGTTCGATCGCAAATACCGCCAGGAGGATTCACCTACTGTTTGGTGGCAGAAAATTCGCTCTTTTGTCGATCGATCTTAGTCGCGAACCGCCATTGATTGTGTACTGCTGTTTCTGGTAAAATCGCCGCGATAGACCAAACTATTTAACAGGTGCTCCTAGGGGCACTGTACTAGGAAATGTTAACTTTGCCACCCTGCTGAAATCAGCATCCGATGAAGCAGGTTATGATTTTTGTGCTTTGTCTGCCTATAAAACCCGCGAAACGATTCCAGAAAATGCGAAGGCATCCTAATAAATTATAACGCCAACCGTAATATAATAACTCTCAACAACATCAAAAATCAATTAATTTATGCAAGTTTGTCTCGTTACTGGTGGTAATTCCGGTGTGGGTTTAATGACATCTTTAGGTTTAGCTAAATTAGGACATCACGTCTTTATTGCTTGTCGATCCCAGGAAAAAGCTACAACTGCGATCGCCTACATCCGTGAAACTACCGGAAATCCCAATATAGAATATTTACCCTTAAATCTAGCCTCCTTAGAGTCAGTGCGTCACTGTGTTAAACTATTTCAAGACCGAAATTTGCCCTTACATATCCTCGTCAACAATGCCGGAATATTCGACGCCAGAGGAATGACTCAAGAAGGATTTGAGTTGATTTGGGGAACCAATTATTTAGGTCATTTTCTTATGACTTATTTATTATTATATAAAATCCCAGATTCCGCCCCAAGTCGCGTAATTTTTGTCTCCTCAGATTTAGCATTAAAACCCACTCAAATTAAGTGGGATTTATTTGTCAAAAAAACACCTTTGAATTTTATTGAATTGTATAACCAATCTAAACTTTGCCTGTTGCTATTAACCAGACAGCTTGCCCAAAAATTAACGAATGTGACAGTTAACGCAGTTCATCCAGGTTTTGTCCAATCTAATATTACCATCGGTCATCGTTTGAGCAAATATCTCGGTTTAGGAATTAGTCCCGAAAAGGGAGCTTATAGCAGTCTATTATGTGCAAATTCTCCAGAATTTGAGTCGATCACAGGTAAATTTTTAGGTCGAACAGGACAAGAAATAAAATTACCTGTATTAGCACAAAATAATGATTTATGCCGCGAGTTGTGGGAAAAAAGTTTATTATGGACTGGCTGCACTCAAGCCGTCCAGAAAGAGAGAAATAATTACGATGCTAGTGATGAGATATGGGGGCCTTACGAACTCAACTTAAATCAGGATGAACTCGCGACTATTTGCGATCGTATCTTTCAGGAAGTTTTACCAAAACCACCCGTTAAAGTTTTATTGACTCAGGCATTAAGAGCCTTTTTGAGGTTCCAATTTGGTTCAATTGTGTTACTGCTTGTTCAATGTTACAAAGGCCAATTTTATATGGAAAGACATTTGGATTCGGCTGCGGTGTTGCACCTGTGTCAAGATGAGAATTTATTAAAAATACTGACAGCTTATTTAGGGGACAATTTAAAATTATGGAGATCGGAATTATGGGCTAATTATCCCTCACGTCAATTAATTCCTTTTTGGCATCGAGATATTTATCCTAATTTACTGAGTGGGGAGGGAAAAACAATTAATATTTATATTGGTTTAACAGAAGTAACGGAGACAAACGGGTTTGAATATATCTCGAAAAGTGAAGTCGAAAAATGTCAAGTCAAAATTACCGATCCCTTTAGTGGAAATCATTTTTTTCGAGTTCCTAAGGAAGTAGAAGAGAAGGCTATCGCGGTAGTTTTAAAACCCGGTGAGTTTATTTTATTTACGGATCGACTTGTACATCGTTCTATTTATAATAGAAGTGGTAAAGTGCGTCTTTCTTTAACATTACGAGTCGCCCAGCCGAGTATAAAAGTTTTACCAGGTTACACTTCTAATTATCAGAAACCTGTCACAATGGGGAAGAGTTCAGTTGACCTGTGACAGTTGACAATTGACATCACTTGAGAAAGGAAGGAAGAGGATTGGAGTAAGGAATCGTCTGATTTTAATTTCTTCCGAAAAAGCTTGGGGCTTTCTACCAATTCTTTCGGGTAATCAATACTTCGGACAGTTTTTTAACTGCCCTGTAAGCCTTACGTAGTAAGCCATGCCATTTTTTACGCATTTTCTGCAACGAGTGGGGCAAAGTCAAACATTGAAAAAATAGTCCAGCATATAGCCCGAAGTATTGGTAATATCATTTATAAAAAAAGCTACAGTAAAAAAACTCGGCTTGTTTATAGGTTCATTGAAGCTTCCAGGTGTGTCGCTATTAGATTGTCGGTCTTTCTTAAAGATGGTGGAAGCGACACACCCTACGGAAGACTTTATTATTCCCCTAATCCTATCATATCAAGTTTGGTGAAGAATTTAGAATTAGGTTCGTAGTGAGGACTTCAGTCCTTCTTTCTTGCGGACTAAAGTCCTCACTACGAACCTCACTCTCTAGTTTGATCGTGAGGACTTCAGTCCTTCTTTCTTGCGGA
>RDYN01000218.1:2500-4935 GCA_004293365.1 Oscillatoriales cyanobacterium
GCCCCGTGCTACTCGGGATGCAGTCACGCTCTTTTCTACTTTCGACTACAGGACTTTCACCTTCTCTGGTGCAGCTTTCAACTGCTTTGTCTAGCTTGAAGATACGTTAGTTGACTGTCCCACGACCCCAAAAGTAAAAACCTCTGGTTTAGGCTGTTTCCCGTTCGCTCACCACTACTTGGGAAATCGCTATTGCTTTCTCTTCCTCCAGCTACTAAGATGTTTCAATTCGCTGGGTTCGCCGCACCATTCGGACATCTCCGGATCAATGCTTGCTTCCAGCTCCCCGGAGCTTATCGTCGGTCGCCACGTCCTTCTTCGCCTCTGTGTGCCTAGGTATCCACCGTTAGCCCTTTGTAACTTGACCACTTTCTTCTTTGATGGTCGTCTGCTTGTAAGATTTTCCGACGCATCGGATGACTTACCTGCTTTTGATGACTTAATTTCTATGCAGTTTTCAAGGTTCTGACTAGAGTTATTGACTCCAGCATTCCGACTTTCACATCAATAGTCTGGGTGCTGATTTCTGTTCTCTTTTTTGGTTCGGCTTTTATTTAGATGGAGAGTGAGAGTGGAGGTAAGCGGACTCGAACCGCTGACTTCCTGCGTGCAAGGCAGGCGCTCTACCAACTGAGCTATACCCCCACTAAGCAAGTTCTGATTTTCTGGCTCTGATTCAGAGACTAATCCTCCAGGAATCATTGCTTTAAATTCATTACTTTTTTTCCAGGTGGGCCATCCTGGATTTGAACCAGGGACCTCACCCTTATCAGGGGTGCGCTCTAACCAACTGAGCTAATAGCCCATGAACCGAACCTGTTAATAGTTTGAAAGCTTTGACATCTATTTCTCGAACGACCAGGGATACTGATTTCTACCTCTTCTTTAGGTTCGGTAGTTTCTCAGATGGTCTCCCTAAAAGGAGGTGATCCAGCCACACCTTCCGGTACGGCTACCTTGTTACGACTTCACCCCAGTCATCAGCCCTGCCTTCGGCATCCTCCTCCTCGAAAGGTTAGAGTAATGACTTCGGGCGTGGCCAACTTCCATGGTGTGACGGGCGGTGTGTACAAGGCCCGGGAACGGATTCACCGCAGTATGCTGACCTGCGATTACTAGCGATTCCGCCTTCATGCAGGCGAGTTGCAGCCTGCAATCTGAACTGAGGCAGGGTTTACGGGATTAGCTCGCCCTCGCGGGTTGGCTGCCCTCTGTCCCTACCATTGTAGTACGTGTGTAGCCCAGGACGTAAGGGGCATGCTGACTTGACGTCATCCCCACCTTCCTCCGGTTTGTCACCGGCAGTCTGTTTAGAGTGCCCAACTTAATGATGGCAACTAAACACGAGGGTTGCGCTCGTTGCGGGACTTAACCCAACATCTCACGACACGAGCTGACGACAGCCATGCACCACCTGTGTTCGCGCTCCCGAAGGCACTTCTCTCTTTCAAAAGAATTCGCGACATGTCAAGTCCTGGTAAGGTTCTTCGCGTTGCATCGAATTAAACCACATACTCCACCGCTTGTGCGGGCCCCCGTCAATTCCTTTGAGTTTCACAGTTGCCTGCGTACTCCCCAGGCGGGATACTTAACGCGTTAGCTACGGCACTGTCCGGGTCGATACAGACAACACCTAGTATCCATCGTTTACGGCTAGGACTACTGGGGTATCTAATCCCATTCGCTCCCCTAGCTTTCGTCCCTGAGTGTCAGTTATGGTCCAGCAAAGCGCCTTCGCCACCGATGTTCTTCCTGATCTCTACGCATTTCACCGCTACACCAGGAATTCCCTTTGCCCCTACCATACTCTAGCTGTTCAGTTTCCACTGCCTTTCCGAGGTTGAGCCCCGGTCTTTGACAGCAGACTTGAACTGCCACCTGCGGACGCTTTACGCCCAATCATTCCGGATAACGCTTGCATCCTCCGTCTTACCGCGGCTGCTGGCACGGAGTTAGCCGATGCTGATTCCTCTGGTACCGTCATTTTGTTCTTCCCAGAGAAAAGGGGTTTACAACCCAAGAGCCTTCTTCCCCCACGCGGTCTTGCTCCGTCAGGCTTTCGCCCATTGCGGAAAATTCCCCACTGCTGCCTCCCGTAGGAGTCTGGGCCGTGTCTCAGTCCCAGTGTGGCTGATCGTCCTCTCAGACCAGCTACCGATCGTCGCCTTGGTGAGCTTTTACCTCTCCAACTAGCTAATCGGACGCGAGCTCATCTTCAGGCTATAAATATTTTCCCTTTCGGTACATCGGGGGTTAGCAGTCGTTTCCAACTGTTGTCTCCGTCCTGAAGCCAGATTCTCACGCGTTACTCACCCGTCCGCCACTAAGTATTTCTACTCCGTTCGACTTGCATGTGTTAAGCAGACCGCCAGCGTTCATCCTGAGCCAGGATCAAACTCTCCGTGTTGGATTGTTCTTTTTTGGCTGAAAGTCAA
>RDYN01000137.1 GCA_004293365.1 Oscillatoriales cyanobacterium
TTGCTCTACAAATCTCCATCCTCTGAGAGCGCACTCTTGTTGTAGTCTATCTTTGACTTTAGCTGTGGGTATTTGGACAAAGTTTTGATTAGTGTTTTTTCCCATATTTACTTCTTGCTTCTGTCCTTTATTCCAACCAAAAACTACCACATTGATTTGGTAATTTTCGCAATACCCTATGATGGTTCTAACTGCTTTATTTACTGCATCTCTCATCCTTCTGGCGCGAGTTTCTGACAACTGTTGCAGTCTTTTTGACGAAAAACCTTTGGGTAACTTGTATTGAGCGTGCGCCGATTGCACTCGCGCTTTTTCCTTATTAAACCACTGGTTCCAAGACTTCAGCTTTCGACCATCAATGATGAAAGGCTTACCATTACTAGAAACACAAGTCAACCAGTTATTGATGCCGTGGTCGATTCCCAAAACCCCTGTTACTTCCAGACTACAACTAGCGGCTTGTTCAGTTAGACTTTCATGGACATACTCAAGCCAGACTTCGCCATTTCTAGGAATTAGCCTGAGTTCTTTAATCTGGCAATCTTTCAGTCTTTCTGGTAAAGTCACCCAGAGAGCATCTGTCCCAAAGTGTTCTTTCCCTTTGGTTCCCAAAGGCAACCGTACCCGATTACCCACTATTTTTAAAGCTTGACCAGGATAGGAAACTTGGTACATCGCCCCTTTAGTTCTGTATTTGGGTAGCCTCGGTTTTTGATTAAGCTCTCCTTTCTTGGCTAACTTTTGTAGGGTTCGGAAAGAGCTGAAGGATTCAGCGACTGATTTTAAAGATTGTTGCGCGACTTGCGAGTAGAGTAAGCCGTAATTCTCGTTGCCTTTGGCAATTTTGTACAAATCTGGGTATTTAATTGTACCTTTGTCCTTAAAGTACCGTTGCCGACTTTCGTAAGTCCCGACATTAAACAGATTGTTTGACCACCTCAACAGTTGCTCGACAATGATTTTGTCGAGTCCTGTTAAATGCCAAAGGTCTCTTTGTACTGCGTACATCTTTTTTTACCCTCCTTGATTTATTTTACTAGAATTGGTAAATATTTAACTGGCAGGATAAATCCTGCAATGCCCTTTCATCCCTGGACTTTTGTCGCAGGGTTTTCAGGGTATTTCTTATAATCTCGCTCATTTATAGCATACTAAATCAAAATTGCAAGGCCTATAGATATTTTTAAACTCTGGTATCTTTCGAGCTAAAAATATTAATGATTGCACGTTTTGATGCCTGTTTTGGGTACACTTTTATCTCGCCCTATTTCGATCGCATCTAGAAGTCACACTGCGAGTCAAGCCGGAGTATCTATCCAAAGAGAGAAAAAATGAAAATCTTTGATTCATAATTTTCTTTCCTGCCTGTTGCCCAATGTCTTAAACTGACTGTTCACAAGAAACAGAGCTGTTAATTAGAGGCAGAAGCGGCCCGGTTTGCTCTTGGCCGTTGACGGCTAGTTCGCTGTGGCAAAGGTAAAGCACGGAACAACGACTTAACAAATCTACCAGAATTCGCCGCAGTCGCTGTTGGTCGGCGGCCGTTTCGTCTTCGGTTCCCCAGGGACGCCCCAATTGCGATCGCACAAATAAGGGTGCACCAAACAAAGTGGCCGCACCGCCGCTCAGCCATAGGGGCGAACCGGCATCCAGCCAAAAGTGCCATTTGTGGGCGCGGCGGCTGCTGCGGTACTGGAAGATGTTGGCGAGGGTGACGGCTTGGGCTTCTGGGCCTTGGGAACGGACTGGAAACGGGTTCGCGGTGACGGTTCCTTGGCGCAACAACTGGATGAATCGGGCGATGGTTTCTGAGTCGCCCCCGTTTGTGGGTTCTACACGCTGCATTCGCCCGTGTATTTCCCAGTAGTGGGCGGCGGTTTCCATTAACTCTCGGAGGGCTGCGAGCCGATCGAACGGCAGATATCTGTCGTTGATGAGAAATTTCTGGATCGCTCGATCGAGCAGCGCAATCGGACTGGGTAACAGCCGCTCCTGTTGTTGCGATCGCTGTTGCTCGATCCACTCGACAATTTGCTCGTAGGCCAAAGCTGCTCGGTGTCCCACTCTGTCCCACCGGGGAAAGGCTGTAATTTCCAGCATTTGAGGTCGATCGAGATCGGGACAAAAACAGTGATCGGCGATTAAACCTGCTCTCACTTGGTCGATCGATTTTAGATTTTGGATTTGAGATTTTTGATCGAAAGTCGGGTTATCTTCTGCTGTTTCCGGCAATTCCCGGTGTTTCTGGCTGCCTAAAATTACTAGCATTTCGGCTACGGCGTCTCGATCGACTAAACGGCCTAGTCCAGGATAAACTAACGCTAGCAAAGTCAGCAAAGCTCGAATCTCTGGCGTAGTCGATAGGGGACGCTGATCGTTGAGCGATTCGGCCGCGATACCATCTCGGGCGAGAATTTCCGTTAAACTGTAACGGGCGATCGCATCCATCCCAGGAGCAACTACGGCGATTTCCTGCGCTTCCACGGCTTTTGACTTCACCGCATCCACGATAATTTCGGCGGTTTCTCTGAGCAGTTGCGCCCGAGAAGTAGTTTGGAGCGATCGAACCGAGCCTGGTAAACTCAAGCCCAAAGGATAAAAACCCTCAGAATTCACTGCCAAACTTACCGCCAACTCCCCAATCTCTGGCGCTAAACCGGCTTTTGCGTCCAAATTTTCTACCCTTCGACAGCGGCTTTCGAGTCGGGCGAGGTATTCCGTGTCAGCCCCCAAACCCAAACGCACTCCTCCATCCCGATTGTACGAGAAGGCCCCCGCTGCGCCTGTGTCGAGCATTCGATCGAACAAATAGCCGCTGATAGCCGGATAATCGTCCACATCATCGGCGATCGCAGCTTGATATCTAGAAGCCAACTGTTGCTGGTAAGTGGCATTTGGCAACAAATAGCGCCAGTAGAGCTCGCAGACAATCCCGTAAGTCAGCAGCCCCCGCGTCAAGCACCATTCCCGCCACCTTTCGAGCAACTCTCCCATGCTAGTCCACAGGCTATTCGAGCCGCCCTCCCCCGAAAATCCCTGTTGGAGAATATTAGGAATTTCTTCTCTGGGCGTACCGCTGACAGCAGCAAGTTGTAATAAGTCTAGAGTTCGACGCACCATACGGTTTGGACTTACCCCTGTTTGTTGCAAAATCCCTTCGTCTAACTCGCGACGCCAGAGTCTGGCTGCAAGTTCCAATTCTGTTTCAGGTTGCAACCTCAGGGGAAATTGAGCCTTCAAATCCAGCGACTGAACTAGCAGCGGCCAAAATAGCAATACTTCCTGCTCAAAAAAACCGAACGGTGTTGTGGAGTGAAAGGCATATTTTCCTTGGGTAGCTATGGCGATGCGATCGGCCAATTCCAACCGATTGTCCCCGTTAGCTGCTAAGACTAAAATTGCTGGGGCGGTTTGTCCGGCCCGCCGCCACCCGGAACGCCCGCGGCCTGAAACTGTTGCGGGCAAAGGCTTTACGGTTTTGCTCCAAATGCAGAACTGCTCGACTAAGCGAGCGGTTTTGCCGCTGCGGGCGCCTCCGACAATCCAAATAGAATCTGTGGCAGCGGTTTTTAGTTTATTTAAATTTGTTACCATACCATCAATACTTTAATGACTAATGTCTGCTACTAACTAATCGGCTCCAGCTATGAATACTTCTTTGTGGAACAGGTTTGTAAAATATCTCTACAGCGCTCACCAGTGGTATAGAGAAACGCCTGAAAGGGCACTAGAACAGGCTTACGATGCTGCGCTAGCAATTAAGGCGATCGAAGATGAGCATTTTGGCGGCCAAGGCATCTCCGAGCGATCGTCCGATTACGGACACAGCACCCTGTCTTACTTTAAATCCGAACTGCAAAAATACCTCAAGGTCATCCAAACCAGAATGGTTGAGTTTAATGCTAGCCGTTCTTTTTTGGAATTGCCCGATCGCGTGGGCGCAAAACCGCAGGCGGGACACAGCCCGGATCGCCACCCACGATTGGGTTTAGACGCTAAAGATCGATCGTCCCTGGTATTCGAGAAGCTAGAGTTTATTGATGGAGTCATTGACAAGTATATTAATAATAGTAAATCAACAGCGATCGTCCCACTTGTCAGTTCGGTAAACGTGCAGGCGAAATCTACAAGCAGTTCTCAACTTCACCCAAATAAAGGATTAGTTAATTTCAATCAAACTAATGGTGAAGTTGACACGAGTTCTGAAGAGGTAAATTTATTACCCCGATCGCTTTTAGGAACCTTGAATCGAATTACTAAAGAATTAGACCCGCAAGCAGAAAAAGACGTAGTTAGAAATTTCCGAAATTCTAAAATAAAAACTGTTATTTCTCTAAGATTTATTTTAATTTTAATTTTAGTTCCCCTGTTAACAAATCAAATTTCCAAAAACTTTGTAGTCGGGCCAGTAGTTGACCACTTTCGAGTCAAGCAAAATGCTCCTTTATTCATCAATGTTGACCTGGAAGAAGAAGCTTTAAAAGAACTGGAGATATTTGAGCATCATCTCAAATTTGACATTTTAATTGGCATAGCGCCGCCACTTTCTCCAGAGGAAAAGGAAAAAAAGATTGCCGAAAAAGCACTTGAGCTAGCGGAGGAATACCGCAAAGAAAGCGGTGGAGCAATTAAAAATATTTTTGCCGATTTAATTTCCGTGATTGCCTTTGCCGTGATTCTCATCACTAACAAGAGAGAGATTGAGGTTTTAAAATCTTTCATGGATGATGTGGTTTACGGACTTAGCGACAGTGCAAAGGCTTTCGTAATTATTTTGTTTACGGATGTGTTTGTCGGATTCCACTCGCCCCACGGTTGGGAAATAATTCTCGAAGGTTTGTCGAGGCATTTGGGACTACCAGAAAATAGGCAGTTTATCTTTCTGTTTATTGCGACGTTTCCAGTTATCTTGGATACGGTATTTAAGTATTGGATATTCCGTTATTTAAACCGGAGTTCACCTTCGGCGGTTGCTACTTACAAGAATATGAACGAGTAATCGACTGCTACAGTTATCCTAGGGTGCATCAGTCGATTTAAGATTTAATATTTGAGTAATTACAGGGTTGGTCGCCATCAACAATCCTTAAAAAAAATCGACAATTGAACAGATACGCACCTGTCTTTACAGGATCATTGTAAACAAACAAAACATTTATTGTGTAGCAATCTTTTGTCAAAATGGTATTACGCAGAGTATGAACCAATACGGTTTAGGTTTAGTTAACAAATCTTGTCATTGCCAGCTCACGAGCGTTGCAATCGCAGAGACTATGGCAGTTCTCAATTAACTGACGTGTACGCGGAGCAATTAGCTTCTTAACCCAAGCGTATTCGGGTATAGGCGACTCATATTGATCGAACCAGACACCGAGAAAGATTTCTGCGCCTGAAAACGCTGCGCGTGCAGAGGATCGCAGAGTTTTTGCGTAATTTCAACCCAATAGATTTGACGAAGCTTAAAATACGACTCTACAACAATCTCAGTATTTTTGCTGAGTCAAGCACATTATTTTCATAAAAACCCGTAAAACTTCAACAAGTTAAGCACAATTTACCAGTAAAACTAACTAACAAGAGCAGCAACCTTCACATATTTGCTGCCATGAACTTGCTACGAACACTGTCAGTCCCCCAGTGCCAGATAGAACAAAAAAATCAGTAATTTCCCTGATTGACCTGCTGCCGAAAAGAACGGAAGATTGTCATTAATAAAAGTTTCTCAACTAAAAAAAACCAAGCACCTCACAATTAATTCAAACCCGAATTCACGCATTCATCTTGAACGAAATATGAGGGCGATCAATTAATTAGTCTAAAACCACCGCTGCGCTGATTCAGATGCCCACAAACACAGTCGGTTTCACCAAATTTGCAGTTTCCGTAAAACAGGCATTTTTTAACTAATAAAGTATCCGAATACCCAAGCAGAACAGCCAACAATAATACCAGCAAACTTGTAATATTTAAAACAGGAGTGAAGTCATGTCAGGCATCAACCCAATCGAATCTTTAATAGAAGAATCGCCCCTAGTCAATCCCGGACTTACTCCTGCTGCACCCTCGCGTCTTCCGGGAATTGCAACTCCAAAACCTTTACCATACCAAGCAACAGACGACGAAGTAGAAAACCTTATACAACAAGAAACGAGCGAACCTGCAAACGAACTTCCCAAGAAAATAAGCTCAGCCGATGCCGATTCTTTAATTGCCAACAAACCATCCTCACTCCATAACGATAGTTCCCTACTAACTAGCACTCCTAAAAAAGACTCAAGCTCAAACACAGATAAAAAAGTAGACCCGCTCACCGGCGACACCGCAACTGCTAAATCTCAAGAGTTATTACCATCAAAAACCGTACCAGCCGACACATCACCCGCAGATAGCCTCACAAATCCCGGTTCTTCAAACAGCAGCTCAGCAAATCCAACCCCACCAGTTACCGTACCATCCAACAAAAATGAAGAACTAACCAAACCAATACCGAACAATATTACCGACCAAAATGCCAACTTCGACTTAAACGCCTTCAAAGTAGAGCAAACAGGTAAAGTCAGCATAGAATACAAATACGACGGAGGCTGGTATCAAGGACAGCTAGCCATCGTCAGCCTACGAGGAATGGACAAATTTGTTCCAGGTTCCGAAGCATTTATCAAAGAAGCAGCCCGACGCGCCTTAAGCAACTCCCCATCCGGTTACATCGCAATTTCTGACAATTCAGAAGGAGCGTATTACTCCAATCCCACAGGTGAAAACTTCAACTCAGGAGCCTACCTCGGCACAAAAACATTTGCCATGACACCAGGAGACGATTTTTGTTTCCTCCTAGTACCCAACGGCACAGTACAGCAAGTATACGACAATCCCACAATTGCCGGCGACAAACGACCCCTATTTTCAATCTTTACAACCAACCCCAACGACGGCTTTAATATCGGTCAAATTGCTGACATTACAGGAGAAGGAAAACTCTTTGTCATGGAAGACATGGGGGTAAGTCAAGGCAGCGACCGCGATTACAACGATATCATATTTAAAATAACAGGCGCTACATCCAAAATCGCACCCCTGAGTCGATTCATTAATTCTGAACAGCAAAGCAGCCACTCGGAGCTAGCTAAAAAATTGATGGGTTCTGCTTCCACAGCAGAGACTAAAACCGACTCGGTAATTGATACGAAGCCCAAAGACACCTCGAAAACTGATTCAGTAATTGATACAAAGCCCAAAGACACCTCGAAAACCGATCCAGTAATTGATACAACGTCTGAAGACACCTCGAAAACCGACTCACTAATTGAGACGGCACCCAAAGACACCTCAAAAACCGACTCGGTAATTGCTAATCCGCCTAAAGACTTGCCAAAAACCGACTCAGTAATTGCCACAACGTCTGAAGAATCGCCGAAAACTGACTCACTAATTACTGAATCAAACAAGGAATCATCTCCAAAAACAGAACCAATAGGTGCTGATGCAGGCAAACCGAAGACAGAATCAATAATCAGCTCTGACACTTCCAAATTGCATAAAACAGAATTAACACCTGATGTTGATGCCCAAAAACCTCAGACAGCATCAATAGTAGACAATTCAGGCAGCAAAGAACCGTCAAAAGCAGAATCATTACCATCAAGTATTGGTATATCTGACAGCAGCCCAACGCAAATAAAAGAACCTACGGCTGTTTCAGGTTTAGAAGAAAAACCGCAAGAAAAAACAGAACTAGCACCTTCTAGCCCAACCGTTATTAGTGTTGGCACTGCCGAGACAACTAAGCCCTCTCAAGAGAAGATTGAGCAGACTTTTGCCGAGCCAACAATACCAAATAAAAGTGCAAATTCATCAGAAATATCTGAGTCAGTTCCAACAACAGATTCAGCAAAAACGATTATTGCTAGTCCCAATTTTCCCTCAATCGGCAGCACTCCTTATGAACAACAATCATCAAATGTTGCAGTTGTCAATCAAACCAAGTCAGACAAAGAATCTCAAACTGCTGTTCCTTCAGATAAGCTAGGCTCAGACAAACAACCCCCAAATGTTGCAGTTAAGGGTGCAACTAACTCAAACGATAAATCTCAAACTACCGTTAGTTCAGACAAATTAGCTGCGGAAAAACCATCGGCAAATCTCGCGATTGTCCCAACAAACAACTCCGATAAACAACCCTCATTTTCCCCTGCTCAGCCTTTAACTCTTCCAACGAACGCTAACACAAAAATTGGTGCATCTGAAATCACACCTGTCGCAATACCAACAAATACAACATCAAGGGAAACTACTGAGGTTCCGACAACCACAATAGCAGAAATCACTGAGGTTCCGACAACCACAATAGCATTAGAAAACGGAGATACTTCTACAATCAATGTTGATGTTAATCCAATTATAAAACAGCCAGTTGGTACCGACTTGAATGTTACCAAACCAGCAACTGGTGAAGGGAGCCAAACCAATGCAGTTGGAACTTTAAGGATCGAACAATCTACAGCAGAAGCTGACTCAATTGTAATTGATACCGCTTCCCAACAAATCGAACAATCTCTGCTGCAAACAGACTCGCCCATTCCCAGAATTCTCGAACAACAGCCACAACAAACAGACTCCATAACTGGCGATGTTGGCGGGCAATTGCTAAGCAGCAATACAGAATTTCTCGCTTCAAGCGTTGCCAAACAATTGTCTCCAGAAACAGACTTCTTAGCTGGCGTCTCTGCTGTCGATACACTTAAAGACATCGCTGTCACCTTCACACCAGAAGCAGTTGAAACTCCAAGCGATGAATTGCTGCCTTCAAAATCCGCTGCAACTCCAAGCGATGAATTGCTGTTAGTAGAAAAACCCACTCAATTTGCCGACAGCATAAGTGAAAGTCAACCTGCTGCGATACAGCGTACCAGCAACTCCGCAACTTTGCTCTCAATTGCAGTAACAGCTAATTCGCAAACACCAGGCACATTTATCGTAGGCGCAACAGGATTAGTCAAGTTTGACTATACATTTGACGGCGGTTACTATGAGGGAGAATTAGGCATTTTCAGCCTAACCGGCATGGAAGCATTCATCCCCGGTACTCCTGAATTCACTGCCGAAGCAGCCAGGAGAGTTCTAACCAATTCAACATTAGGACACGTTGTAATCCACGACTCTACAGAAGGGGCAAAATTCACCGGTGCGATGCCGTCCGAATCCGATTTCGGTGCGGGACAATATCAAGGCATCAAAACCTTCAACATGACACCGGGAGACAGCTTCGCGGTGATGCTCGTACCTAGCGGCGGCGTGCAGCTAGCCTACCAACACCCGTGGCTGGGAGACATATTCCCCGAACACCGTCCTTTACTCTCCATTGGATCTGCCAATCCCAACAATACATCTTACCTGCTCCCAATAGCCGACATTACAGGGAACGGCAACGCTTTTGCCCTCGAAGATATGTGGGCAGGTTCTGCCACAGACGGCGACTACAATGACGTAATCTTTAAAATCAGTGGCGCTACAGGCAGCGCGCCCAGTCTCGATACGCTTATCAACCCCAACAGGGAGTGGCGCAATACAACTTTGGGGCAGCAATTACTCGATGATTTCAATAACTCCAACTCAAACAACAATCCGCCTGTTGTATCGCCGACAAGCGCTCGGACTTATACAGAATTAGAGACAACTATTTCATTAGACAATCTTGCCACAGATGCAGAGGGCGACCCTCTGACAATTAGCGTCCAGGGTCCAGTAAACGGCACTGTAATTTTCAATCCCTTAACTAACAAAGCATCCTTTAAACCAGCAACCGGTTTCTCTGGAATTGCCAGCTTTGATTTCCTTGCCAGCGACGCTTTTGGGAGTTCTAGTCCAGCGCGGGTGAGTATCAATGTCAGCGACGTTCCGCTGCTGAATTTGGATTTTGTGAAGCGAAATCCGATCCTCAATGCAGGAGAAAATACGGAATTAGTTGTGCTGGGAGATTTTGCCGACCAAAAAGGTGTAGTGCTCCCAGATTCTTATCTAACTTACACTTCAATAAATCCAGAAGTAGCACCAATTGATCCAACGGGGAAAGTGACAGGTTTAACCAACGGTACTTCAGTTTTGAGCGCAAGTCGAAATAACTTGCAAGCAGTCACCCCAATCCGAATTGGGACGATGCCAGCACCCACAACAGACGCTCAACTGCATCAGATACTAGCCGAAATGTACGGACTAGACCCCTACCCAGATGCCGTTTCCCTGACACCCGGTGCAACGCGGAAACTGTCCCTCGGCTTAAACTCCAACTTCACCGAAGCTAACTTAACCGCAGCCAGCACAGGTACGCGCTACTTTAGCAACAACAGCAACATCCTCAACGTCAGTCCCGACGGCACCATTACAGCAGTCGGCATTGGCGATGGCACCGTCACAGCCATTCACGGCACCGCCTCCGCCACCATTCCAGTTCGAGTCGAAGCACCGAAAATCGGCACAACTGCCTTGGGAACCGACGGTGGCATCATCAACTCAAGCGACGGAACCCTAGCAGTCATGATACCTCCGGGCGCCCTTAAACAGAATGCAACCGTCAGCATTGCCCCAGTCAACCAACAAAACTTGTCCCTACCACTGCCGGCGGGTTTTGAATTTGCAGGAGCCTTCAACTTAAACTTTAGCGATAACTCCCTGAATATACCCGCCCAGTTGGCAATACCAGCACCCGCCGGATTAGCACCTGGA
>RDYN01000019.1:0-19131 GCA_004293365.1 Oscillatoriales cyanobacterium
TACTACGAACCTGGAAGGACTAAAGTCCTCACTACGAACCTGGAAGGACTAAAGTCCTCACTACGAACCTGGAAGGACTAAAGTCCTCACTACGAACCTAATTAAAATCTCAAACCTAAAACTTATGAAATGGTGGCAAAATCTTAAAAATAATCCTCTCGCTCGGTTGGGAGCAGTGGTGCTGTTAATTTTTTATACAGTCGCACTTTTTGCCGAATTTGTGGCGCCCTACGACCCCTACGACTCTCAATTAAACGGTTCCTTACTGCCCCCAACTCAGATTTATTTAAGCACCAAAGACGGGCGATTTATCGGGCCCCACGTTTACCCCACTACTCAGGGCCCAGTAGATGCGAATACGGGCGCTCGCGAGGTAATTGTAGACTGGCAAAAACCCTCTGCTGTCGGTTTATTTGTCAAAGGTTCTCCCTATAAGTTTTTAGGAATTTTACCTTTCGACAGGCACCTGGTTGGCACTACAGGAGAAGGCAAAATCAACCTTTTAGGCACAGACGAACAAGCTCGCGATCAATTCAGTCGCTTAGTACAGGGCAGCCGTATTAGCCTCAGCATTGGTTTGGTTGGTATAGCAATTTCCTTTCCATTGGGATTGTTAATCGGAGGAATATCTGGTTATTTCGGCAGTTGGATTGACAGTATTTTAATGCGCTTCGCCGAAGTATTGATGACGATTCCCGGTCTTTATTTATTAGTAGCTCTAGCAGCAGTCCTTCCCCCCGGATTGACAAGCGCTCAGCGATTTATTTTGATTGTGCTGATTACTTCATTTATCAGTTGGGCGAGTTTGGCGCGGGTAATTCGCGGTCAGGTACTGTCAATTAAACAACTAGAATTCGTCCAAGCGGCGCGGGCTATGGGCGCCAACCCAATTTATATTATTGTCCGCCACGTTTTGCCACAAACTGCAACTTATGTAATTATTTCTGCTACTTTATCTGTTCCGGGTTTTATTGTGGCGGAGTCGGTTTTGAGTTTAATTGGTTTGGGAATTCAACAGCCAGATCCTTCTTGGGGAAATTTGCTATCGCTGTCTACTAATGCTTCAATTTTAGTGTTGCAGCCTTGGTTGGTTTGGCCTCCGGCAACGCTGATTATTTTGACTGTTTTAGCGTTCAATTTATTGGGGGATGGATTGCGGGATGCTCTCGATCCGAGAAGCATTCAAAGGTAATTTGAAATTGGTAATTGGTAATTGGTAATCGGGAATTGGAAATTTAAATATTTGTATGGGCGGGTTTCAGCCACAATCTATAATTCCCACTAACAATCTATATCAACCCGCCCCTACCACGCGACAAAATTTGATTGCGATTAATTCAAGAGACATCCCTTAACAACTGCAACTTTCGGAGGATAGCAGACTCTAGCTGACGGCGGATGCGCCAGAAGCTTTGATCTGTCAAGATCGCACTTGTTAAACTAATTAAAAGTGCGATCGCTATGGTAGATCATTACATTCTAAATTTGCTAGTGATTGGCATCCTCCTGCTCACCGTCACCTTGGGCTCGGGATGGATTTCGCGATTGCCGGTATCTTATGCCTTAATTTATCTAATTGTCGGTATCGGATTGGGGCCCTACGGCGTCAAGCTGATTGAATTGCGCCCCGAAGCTCAATTTTTAGAAAGACTCACAGAATTTGTAGTTATTGTTTCTCTGTTCAGTTGCGGATTAAAAATGAATCGCCCGCTGCAACTTTGGGCCTGGAATTCCACAGCGCGGCTGATCGGTTTTTTAATGCCAATTTCGATTTTTGCTGTTGCTGCGATCGGTCATTGGTTTGTCAAATTAGATTGGGGCCCTGCAATTTTACTAGGAGCAATTCTCGCTCCCACCGACCCAGTTTTAGCCTCAGAAGTTCAGTTAGCTGATATAGACGATCGCGATGAATTGCGTTTTGGCTTAACATCGGAAGGCGGTTTGAACGATGCTTTAGCTTTTCCCTTCGTTTATTTCGGCATTTATGCGCTAAAAGATAACAACTGGCCGAACTGGTTTTCGCAGTGGGCGGCAGTTGACTTGATTTGGGCGATCGCCGCAGGTATCGTGATGGGCATTTTAGTAGCCAAAGCCGTCACCTGGATCGATCGCCGATTGCAACGCTACATACCCGCCGACGAATTAATGGAAGATTTCATCGCTCTCAGCACAATTCTGCTCACATATTCCCTCACAGAAGTAGTCAACGGCTACGGATTCCTCGCAGTTTTTGTAGCAGGAATTGTAGTGCAGCGGAGTTACCGCAACCCCGAAAAACCACTTTCCCAACTGCACTTTACCGAGCGCATAGAAAAGTTAATGGAAGTAGGAACAATTTTAATATTGGGTTCCATGTTGCGCCAAGAAGCTCTGGTGGCACATGGCAGCTACGCCCTCTTAATAGGTGGATTGTTAATTTTTTTGATTCGACCTGTGGGAACTTGGATCAGTACGCTAGGCAGTCATTTGCATCCCGCCAGCCGCTGGTTGTGCGGTTGGTTCGGCATTCGTGGCGTCGGTTCAATCTATTATCTTACCTATGCTTTCGGTCACGGTTTGAAAGGAGACATCGGCGAGAAAATTGCCTGGATTACCTTTACTACGATCGTGCTTTCTGTGATTTTGCACGGCATTAGTGCAACTCCGTTAATGAACTGGTACGAGCGGCGAATTAAACCTAAAGTCCCCGACTTAATTTAATTCACAGGACTCAAACACAAAGCAGATGAAATAGGATCGAGCGTGAGGACTTCAGTCCTTCTTTCGGAAAATTAAAATTCTCACAGATGAAATAGGATCGAGCGTGAGGACTTCAGTCCTCTCCAAATGCGGACTAAAGTCCTCACTACGAACCACTTTTATTAAAGGAGATAGGAGATTATCGAAGTCCTAACCAACTAATTTTCTCTGTATTCTAGGAGAAACTAGACGAATCATCATTGCTGCAACTAGCAACACTGTCAAAGGTAAATATACCAGCATCGATTTGACAATCTTGATACCGAATTCAAAGGTAAAAGCCAGCCAAAAATAGTGCATTCCAGCATTGTGCAGAATTTTCCATGCCCGTTGACCGATCCATGCTGCCGATCGCTCAAAAGATGTTACAGTCATGGCAAACAGGAATACATAGCCCAATATCCCCAGAGGGTCAAACCCAGGCGACGCCCCAGAAGTTGCAAACCACAAACCGCTCCAGGCGATCGCGTGATAGGTATGCGACACAGCCATCGACAGCCCGAAATAGCGGCGATTTTTTAACAGCCACTGTGTAAATATATTTGGCCAAAGCCTGCGAAGTGACGAAGCCACAAAAGCACATAAAAATAGAATACACGAAGTACGGGCAGTTGCTCGAATTGCCAACCGCATCGCTGTTTCATCAACGCCGTAAATCAGCCAAATTGCAGCAAGCATAATCCCAATTATCAGCGCAGACAAACCAACAATGTTCCATCCTGCAACAGCAAATTTAGTTTCTTTCATCCGCGGTGAATCCTTACAGGAAATTGTCATATCATGTCCGATCTAACTACCACGAACAAATAGGTTCGTAGTGAGGACTTTAGTCCTCTCTTTGATGCGGACTAAAGTCCTCACTACGAACCTTTTGATTGCGGGTAATTAACAGGACACAATCTCAGTACATACTAAATTTAGCGATCGCCCGTGGCCGCCGTCTTGCCCAATCTTCCCAAAAATGTCCTAATCTTCCGAACCTTCAAAGCGCATCTCTATAAGCCTTTGGCGTAGTTTTAACCAGTTGGCGAAACACTCTAGTAAAATGACTCTGACTTTGAAAACCGACTGCGAGACAGATTTCCACAAGAGTCAACTCCCGCCGCCGGAGCAACTGCTTTGCTTGCTCGATGCGGGATTTTAGCACATATTGATGGGGTGTCAATCCTGTAGATTGCTTGAACAAAGTCGCAAAATAATGCGGACTAATCTGCACCGCACTGCTCAGATTTTCCAAACTCAAATTACCAGCCAAATTTTGCTCAATATAATGGAATACTTGCCGCAGTTGATACTTGCACAACCCGCCCGTGTAGTTTTTAATTTGAGGAGTAAAAGAACAGTAACGCCTCAACAAATGCACAGCAAGCGCTGTCCCCATTGACTCTGCATACAGGCGACTGTCTGCGCCTCCGGCTGCTAATTCTTGCTTCAAAGCCAGCCCCATATGCTGAATTAACGGATCGCACAGGTGCAACTGCGGCACCAACTCAATTTTATCTGCATCCACAGACTCAAAAGCAGCGCGGGCAAGCATTTCAGGCGCGAGAAACAACTCAATTAATGGAACTTCGCGATCGACAAACGTTCTCGGAAAAGTTTCAGTAGCAGGAATAATCGCAATATCGCCGCTGGCATAATCTACGTGCTGCCAACTTCCATTCAACATAAAACTAGCCCGAAAATCATTTTCAGCAATCATGATAAAGTGATGTTCTAAATCACTTTCCGGCATTTCGTCAGCAGGTTCTAGCTCATAAATGAGATTCAAACCATCCCATCCCGATTCAAAGCTAGAAAGGAGGTGCAAATGCGGTGCAGGTTCATTATCAGACACGGCAAGTCTCGACTTCAAGCGATAAACTAGGTTTGTAGTGAGGACTTTAGCCCGCAGATTTATAGAACTAAAGTCCGAAGGATTTGAGATATTGTACCACGGCCAATAAATTTGGAAAAGGCGGGCGGGACGCCCACCCCACAAGGAATTTGATGTCTTGTGCAACGGGGAAAAGAGCCAGTTATTGATAATGGTGCAAGATATCAGAAAGATCGAACTAATCTGATGGCGATGCGATTGGTTTTACCCCAGCTAATAAAGCGAGTTCCCGCCATTTCCAATAACAGTCTACATCGTCAAAACCAATTTCTCTAAACCAGCTTAGTTGTGTTTCCACATCCAGCAATTTATTAGACGGATCTTCACGCTCTTTGCTAATACCCAGGGCCTCTCGAAACTTCTCGTGCAAAGCCTCTGTTGGGGACGCTACGTGCTCCAAATTGCAAAAAATGCCTCCGGGTTCCAAAAGCTCGAAAATCTCGGCGTAAAGCGAAGGTTTGCGATCGTCCTCAACATGGTGGATTGCAAAACTAGAAACGATCGCATCAAACTTGCCCAAATCCGGCAGAGGTTGGTCAAAATTGTGCTCGATTACCGTGACAGTTTTGTCATCAGCAAAGCGAGTTCTGACTTTTTCCAACATTGTCGGCGAAAAGTCGATCGCCACACATTCAACATTCGGGCGATCGCACTTAAGCAAACCCAACAACCGCCCGTCACCCGTACCCACATCCAGAATGCGCTTGACATCTTTCGGCACTTCTTCCAACAAAACAGCCTCGCCTTCCGTGCGGTGAGGAATGCCATCAGCCTTAGCAAGATACCACAAAGCGTGTTCCGCAGAACTCCAAAGATTAACTTGACTCATATTTTTTCAACTCTCATAAAGCTCGCCGTTTTTGTGAGTAAAAATCCAACCACTATCGCTAGCTTTCGCGATTAAATCGTCATCGGGATAATTTACTGAATCATCAGGAGTGCGATCGCCAATTTCCAGATAAACCACATCAGCAATCGATCGGTTAACCAAATGATGCCCATCAGCATCACCCGCCGGAAAACCAGCCACCATACCCGGTTGCAGAATTTCCTCACCCGAATTAGAAATCAAAGTAACCTCCCCTTCCAGAACATAGACTAACTCATCTTGACGAGAGTGCCAATGTCTCAGAGCAGAACAACTTCCCGGCGCCAGCCGCACCAAATTCACCCCAAAATTCTGCAAACCCGCAGCATTCCCCAAACGTTTTTTAACTCTTCCCGCAACCGCAGATTTGAATTGCTGAGGATAATTCGAGCCTGTACTGTCCGGCACATTTTCAGGATAGACAATCATCTAACACTCCTTCCATTAGTTTTAAACTCTCTCTCTTCTCTTCCTTCGCGTCCTTAGGGTCTTCTTGCTTTCGTTATTCTAAAGGTTTTAAAGTAGTAGGATTTTCCCGAATAGCTTTAATAAAACGGCTGTTATACCGCACAAAACAATTACCTTTATCCGTCAAGATCGGCAACCAAGGCTTGCCCTGAGTGTCAGTAATTACAATTTGATTGGCATTATTCCCAGTCACCGCCTCCAAGCGTTTTCCCCGCCGAAAAGTAGTCACCACAGGCCACTGAGAAACATTGTGTTTATTCCTTACAAACAACTCATCAGGCGCATCAATGCCATCTACAGAAACAGATTGAAATCCCTTAGCCATGCGGCAATTTAACCCTTGAGAATCCGAGTCAACAACCACCCAATTCAGCTGCCTGTTGCCCCGCTGCCTCCCAGGTGGCACCGGATAATCACCTTGCTGATTAGCAACAGGTAAAGCCAAGGCTAAATTAGCCCCCGCTCCTAAAATCCAAGCTAGTGCCAGAGAGACAATTCTAATTTCTGCTTTCATTACTACAAAAAATCATTAAATTCAGATTAATTACAATCGTAGCAACCTCTGCTGGCGATCGAGAAATTCCGGCCTTGCTGAAACCGTTGCTTCACGCTTGACTTCTGACAACCGTCAACCCTCCACTGACAACCATCACAACCGCCAACCACCAACCGTCAACTGTCAATTGATTAAGAATGTGTTATAAATATTGAGATTCATTAAGAAATATTGCTCAAATGCTCCTTTCCCCCTCTGGCGCCAGCAAACTCAAAGAATCCTTAAAAGAAAAAGTATTCTTCGGGAATGAGCCAACCCCCGAACTCATAGCCATCTTACTGATTTACTTCGTCCAAGGCATCCTCGGACTAGCCCGCTTAGCCGTCAGCTTCTTCCTCAAAGACGAACTCGGCATGAGTCCCGCCGAAGTCTCAGCCATGCTGGGCGTCGTCGCCCTACCTTGGATTATCAAGCCACTATTTGGCTTCATGTCCGACGGGTTGCCCCTATTCGGCTACCGCAGACGCCCTTACATCGTCCTCTCCGGGCTGTTGGGAACTTCAGCATGGGTGAGCCTCGCAACCATTGTACACACGCCGTTGGCCGCTACAGGGGCGATCGCCCTAAGTTCCCTTTCACTAGCCGTCAGCGACGTAATCGCCGACTCCCTAGTAGTCGAGAGGGCCAGAAAAGAAACAGTTAGCGACGCCGGTTCCCTGCAATCCTTGTCTTGGGGAGCATCAGCCCTCGGCGGACTAATCACCGCCTACCTCAGCGGTTCCCTGCTGCAAAACTTCAGCACCCACACCATCTTTTTAATCACCGCATCTTTCCCGCTAATCGTATCAGCAACAGCCTGGTTAATTAGCGAAGAAAAAATCAACAAAAGAACCGATTTTGAAACAGTAAAAGACCAACTCAAACAACTGCGACAAGCTGTTACTCAAAAAACAATTTGGTTGCCCACCGCCTTTCTATTTCTGTGGCAAGCCACCCCAAGCTCAGACTCCGCCTTCTTCTTTTTCACCACCAACGAATTAGGCTTTCAACCAGAATTTCTCGGACGAGTGCGCCTCGTCACCAGCATAGCCGCCCTCGCAGGCATCTGGCTGTTTCAGCGCTACCTCAAAGCAATTCCATTTCGAGTCATATTCGGCTGGTCAACAGTCGTTGCAAGTGCCTTGGGCATGACTACATTATTATTAGTAACTCATGCCAACCGAGCATTAGGAATTGACGACCAATGGTTCAGCATCGGAGACAGCCTGATCCTGACAGTAATCGGACAAATTGCCTATATGCCCGTGCTGGTACTCTCCGCGCGGTTGTGTCCTCCAGGCGTCGAAGCAACATTATTTGCAGTGCTGATGTCTGTCACCAACTTAGCAGGACTTATTTCCTATGAAGGCGGTGCAATTTTGACACACTGGCTCGGAATTACCGATCGCAACTTCGACAACCTCTGGCTGCTAGTAGTAATCGCCAACCTCTCCACACTGCTACCCCTCCCCTTCTTAAACTGGTTGCCCGCAGAAAGTACAGAAAGCGGCGATCCAAACTACCAACAATCTCTCCCAGTATTAGAACCAGAACTGGGCTGTGCCAAACCGGGCGGACAACATTTCATGCCCGAATACTTTCCCGACTTAGTACCAACATCAATCCCCGAAAACCGCACCGTAGAAAGCAAGTGAAGGAAGTTCGGCAACGGATTGTGTAACGGATGTAACGGATGTAACGGATGTAACGGATGTAACGGATGTAACAGATTCAAAGAAAGAAGGAAGAAAGATATTGAACTTGTAGATATTTTGATATCCTTTACTTCTCTCTGCGCCCTCTGTGTTCTCTGCGGTTAAATCAATAAAAGCTTATTCCACCCATGCAAAACTTAGAAACTTCTCAATCTCAAACAGCAGTCAAAACCTTATCATACGATCGCACAGACTGGCAGCGCGGCTACGAATCCCAGCCCAACGAAACCGACTACTGGATTGACAACATAGAAGGCGAAATCCCAGAAGGCTTACAAGGCACATTCTTTCGCAACGGGCCCGGATTGTTGGATGTCAACGGCTCGCGCATCCACCACCCCTTTGACGGCGACGGCATGATTTGCGCGATCGCCCTCAGCGAAAAACGCGCCCACTTCCGCAACCGATTCGTACAAACAGAAGGCTACCTCGCCGAACAAAAATTAGGAAAAATCCTGCACCGAGGCGTATTCGGCACACAGAAACCCGGAGGCTGGCTGGCCAACATCTTCGATATCAAAATCAAAAACATCGCCAACACAAACATCATTTATTGGGGCGACAAACTGCTAGCACTCTGGGAAGCAGCACAGCCCTACAGACTCGACCCCCGCAGCCTAGAAACCCTCGGATTAGACACCCTAGACGGCATTTTACAACCCGGTGAAGCCTTCGCCGCCCACCCCAGAATTGAAAAAGGGAAAAATGGCAAAGGAGACAGATTAATCAACTTTTCCGTCAAGCCCGGTTTGTCGAGTACAATCACCATTTACGAACTCGACGAAAGCGGCAAACTTTTACAAAAACACGCCCACGCAATCCCGGGTTTTGCCTTCCTGCACGACATGGTAATTACCGAGAATTACTGCATATTCTTCCAAAATCCAGTCAGCTTTAATCCCCTACTTTTCCTGTTAGGATTTCGGAGTGCAGCGCAGTGCATTCAATTTTCGCCAAACAAGCCCACCCAAGCAATTTTAATTCCCCGCAACGGCACTGACGAGGTAAAAATATTAGAAACAGAACCTTGTTTTGTGTTCCACCACTGCAACGCCTGGGAAGAAAACGGCGAAGTTTTTGTAGATTCAGTTTGCTACGAATCATTTCCAACTGTAGAACATGACGGCGATTTTTTGGAGATTGATTTTGACACCATTCCCGCCGGGGAATTGTGGCGGTTTAAATTAAACTTGCAAGACAAAACCGTGCAGCATCAAGTTGTAGAAAATCGTTGCTGCGAGTTTCCGACTTTGCATCCGAATAATGTGGGACAACCTTACCGATATCTTTACATCGGCGCCGCCGATTCTCCCACTGGGAATGCTCCTTTGCAAGCTATTCTTAAAATAGATTTCCAGACGGGTGAAAGGCAAGTTTGGAGTGTCGCGCCGCGCGGCTTTGCGGGGGAACCTGTGTTTGTTCCCCGTGGCTCGGGCGTCTCGCCTGAAGCTGCAACGGCTGAGGATGACGGTTGGCTGCTGGTTTTGATGTATGATGCGGCTAATCATCGATCGACCTTAGCGATTCTAGATGCCCGCGACATCACCAAAGGCCCCCTAGCGCGCCTGCATTTAAAACAGCACATTCCCTACGGTTTGCACGGCAGTTTTACACCAAACGTACTGCTTCCTGAGAACTAAGATAAAATAGGTTTGTAGTGAGGACTTTAGTCCGCATCAAAGAGAGGACTAAAGTCCTCACTACGAACCTTTTGTATTGCGGGGAATACCAACAAAAAATCAAGGCATAAAAAAATCATAATTAATGCAAACAGTCAACAAATTTAATCTCAAAAAAATACTTATTTTAATTTGCAGCCTCGCCGTAAGTTTGGCAATTATCTTATCTATTTACTCTCACAACGCTAATGCCCAAGAGCCTTACAGCCCATCTCCAGATACCGCTGTAGCCCCGAAAGGCTTGGTTGAGGTCAAAATGACAGTAATTGGGGTAGACCCGATTAAAAACGAATTAGAAGCCCGCTTGCAGTTTGAACTCAAAGGTATCTATAAAAAAGGGCCAACTTACCCGGCTCAAGACTTGTTAATGACAGTTAACGGCGCCAATGTTGAGGATTCGGAAATTAGCTTTAAAGAAGGCAAGCCGATGATTGTCCCTGCATTAAAATTTAACTTAGTCAAGGGGAAAGTCAACAATTATCCATTTGATAGCCACATTGCTAAAGTAGCTATTTCCATAGATCCGCTAGCTTCGATTGGCAAAAAATTTGCTCCATTTCAAGTCAATCCTGTACCATTAGAATTTAAGTTTAATGCTGATGTTCCCGGTTTTGATGTTAGTTACAAGCCGATGGAGGAGAATTCATCTATTTTTATTTATATCGATGTTTCTGCCACGCGATCGATGCCTGTGAAATTCTTTGCATTGGTGATTATTGTGATCATGTGGGTGCTATCAATCATGGCGCTGTTGCTAGCATTAAAGGTGATGAAATCTGGCAAGTTGCCGGAAGTCGGAATGTTGAGTTGGACAGGTGTGATGTTGTTTGCTTTTCCCGGTATTCGCAACTCTCAACCGGGAGTTCCGCCAGTGGGAACTGCTAGCGATTTCCTGTCATTTTTTTGGACGGAAATGATTGTTGTGGTAGCGTTGGTGATTATCGGTAGCTGTTGGTTGAAGCGCTATCATCCGCCAATTGAATGATTTTAGATTTTAGATTTTAGATTTTAGATTTTACAGGACTTATGCACACACTGTATCGGTAGGGCGAAGCACACCGCACCTTACCACTAGCAATAGCGGAGTAGACCATTTTTTGACCTTAGTCCTAAGTCAACTACATTCAAAGATTCAATTTTTGACTTCCAAATTCTCAATATCTTTGGCGGGTACTCCCAAACCGCGCAAGATAGTAAAAGCAATAATTCGATATCCCGACGGATTCGGGTGAACTCCATCTGCTGCTAACAAATTGAGAGTTTTTCCGGCGTGTTTTTGATAGGTGCCGATTACTTCCCGAAATGGCGCATTCAAATCGATAAATAAACACTGGTTTTGCTTGGCAATTTCTCGCATGGCGGCAACATATTCTTGCAACCTGCGATTTTCCGGGCCGTCGAGAATCTCGCGAATCGGAGTAGGAGAAAGCAGCACGACTCGAATTCCTGCGGCTTTTGCTGCTACCACCATTTGAGTTATTTTGTCTATATATTCTGCTAGCGGTACTCCCGCTGCTAAGTTTCCTTGCGGATGAAACTGAAGTTTTTGGAAGTCGAAGAAAGCGTGCCAAACGTCGTTGACTCCGGCGTTGATCGTGACTAAATCTGGCTTTTTGTCGATCGCATCTTTCTGGAAGCGCGCCTGCATATCAGTCGCCTTGTTACCGGAGATTCCCGCGTTGACGATTTCGATTTTGCGATCGGGATACAGGGCATTTAGATAGCGTTGCAGCAGCCAAACGTAACCTCCGGGGTATTTCGCGGCTTCGGTGATGCTGTCGCCCACAGTCACAATTCTGCGCTTCCCTGCGAGTACGTTTTGGATTTCTGGCGGCGGCGATGCTTGGGATACGGGTTCTTTAAACACGGGAATTAAGGAGTGAGGAATGTTGAAGGCGATAACAGCAGCCATTACGGCGAGGACAAGTCTCATTAAAACTTGCCTCAGCGGGGTTTTGGGACGGGGCGATCGCAAATTTTCAGACATTACGCAGCTTCTGACTAAAACTTTAACTTTTGAGCTTGGCAGTAACTATAGCAGAAGAAAAAAGCCAAAAGCAATACAATCAATGGTTTCAGCAATTTAAAATGCCCCGATCACCTAGTATAATATAGTGAAAGGTGGCTGGGGGGAGCGATCGAGATGTTAATGGCTTTTGTAAGTCCGTGCAGGGGTTAAGCTGTTTGATGAGCGATCGGGTTTTGGTGGAGGCGAAATATTTTGTTTATTTTAGTTTATAGGAGGCTGTATGATGACCTTACAAGAAATTATCGATCAAGTCGAGAGTTTATCAATAGAAGATCAGGATCAGTTGTTTGAGCTGATCCGCAAGCGACGGATTGAAAATCGGCGGGCTGAAATTTTTGCTAATGCTCAAGAAGTAATGCAAGCTTTTAAGAATGGGACAGCAAAGAGGGGAAGTGTTGATGATTTGATCGCAGATTTACTAGGAGATGATGATGGAAGTTGTCTGGAGTAGTGGATTTAAGCGGTCTTTTAGGAAGATTACAAAGAAAGATCCACAATTAAAGGATCAAATTGCTAATGTATTAAGGCTATGGGGAGATGATCCATTTACGCCATCTTTGAAGTCTCACAAGTTAGGAGGAGATTTAGCCGGATTATGGTCTTGTTCTGTTGCTTATGATTGCAGAATAATTTTTAATTTTTCTGACGATGAGGAATTGTTAGAAATGGTGATTCTCTTGGTTGATGTTGGAAGTCATGATGACGTTTATTAATATGTAGAGGCTACTTAAAGAGCCTGTTTTGGCGGTGGCGAAATCTTTCGTTGATTTTAGTTTATAGGAGTCTGTATGATGACCTTACAAGAAATTATCGATCAAGTTGAAAGTTTATCGATAGAAGATCAGGATCAGTTATTTGAGTTGATCCGCAAGCGACGGATTGAAAATCGGAGGGATGAAATTTTGGCTAATGCTCAGGAAGTTTTTAGGGCTGTAGAGACGGGAACAGCCATGAGAGGAACTTTTGAAGAGTTGAAGTCATATTTATTGGAGGATGAGGAGGAATGATTTTAACAACCGCTCCGAGTTTCAAAAGAAGCCTTAAGCGATTAATCAAAAAAAATCAGCAATTACAAGACCAGATATTAGAGGTTTTAGAATTGTTGGGCGACGACCCTTTTAATCCTGTTTTAAAATCTCATAAGTTAACGGGGAAATTGGACGGTTTATGGTCTTGTTCAGTGGCTTATGATTGTCGAATCATTTTTGCTTTCAAAAAAGATTCGACAACAGGTGATGATTTAATTGTCTTGGTTGATATTGGAAGCCATGATGAGGTTTATTAATATTTAGCTGCGCCTTGACGCTAGGCCCTACGTCTCCAAGCCCCTTGATTGCGATTATGATAGAAACAGGACTTACGAATTTCAAAGTAATTCTTTTTGACCTATGAGTTCCGACCTAGTTCCCCTCCTGCCCAAGGTATCACTCGAACGCCGCGCCGGTGCCTTCTGCATCGACGCGATCGCCGTTTGGATACCCAGTTTGCTTCTCGGTACAAATCCGATCGCCCAAACCATCCTTTTTGTCCTGCTGTGGCTGATAATGCGCGTAGCCACCGTCAGGAAAAACCAAGGTCAAAGTCTCGGGCGCTGGGCTTTGGACATGAAAATTGCCGATACCCGATTGCAACGGATGCCCGGAGTGCAAGAATTGTGCAAGCGCGAGGCATTGCTGGGCTTTTGCGCCGCCTTAGCCTTCGCCGGTGTAGGTGGGCTGGGCTCCAGTAACGCGGGCGTCTTGCTGCTGATGCTGCCGCTGGCGATCGACTGTAGCGTTGCTTTCACTGACACCGCCCGGTTTCCCCAAGCTTTTCACGATCGACTCGGTAGGACGATCGTCATCGGAACCAAGCGCGGCTACTCCCTGGACATCAAAGTCAGAAGATTGCTTGACCAAGTGCAGACCAATGTGAGAAGATAATAAATTGTGTTTAAATTAGTCGAAATTTATTTAGAATTATGGCTAAAGGCGTCCGCATCATAATTACCCTAGAGTGTACTGAGTGCCGAACCAATGCGAGCAAACGCTCCAAAGGCGTGTCTCGGTACACCACGACCAAGAACCGCCGCAACACGACGGCGCGGCTCGAACTCCAAAAGTTCTGCACCCACTGCAACAAGCACACTGTTCACAAAGAGATCAAGTAGGGAATGGGTAATGAGTAATGAGGAATGGTGTCAACAACCAGGTCAAACCCTTATTCCGGCAGGGGTTTAAACCCCTGCCTCATAGCGAAAGTCCTCTAAAGAGGACTAAAGAACTCATTAGTCCTCTTTAGAGGACTTTCGCTATTAGCCAGGGACTTGAGTCCCTGGCGGTCTATCGGACTTAAGTTGACACCAATGGAGAATGGAGAATGGAAAACAGGGAATGAGTAGTGTTTAAAGACTAATGACCAATAGTTTCTACTATCGCAGTCATTCAAGAGTCTTTCAAGAACTACCAATAACCAATAACCAATAACCAGTAACCAATGCCCAATGCCCAATGCCCAATGCCCAATGCCCGATTACCAATTACCAAAGAACCATGACTTACTTTCGCCGGCGCGTTTCGCCAATCAAACCAGGAGACCCGATCGACTACAAAGATGTCGATTTGCTCAAAAAATACGTCACAGAACGAGGTAAAATCTTGCCCCGCCGGATTACCGGTTTGACGGCAAAACAACAGCGCGACCTGACTCGCAGCATCAAAAGAGCCAGAATTGTAGCTTTGATGCCCTTCGTAAACCAAGAAGGCTAACTAAATTTTGGATTTTGGATTTGAGATTTTAGATTTTGGACAAAAATAGGACTTACGCGAAAACAACGTTTCTTTGTCGCAAGCGATGGTCGCTAATCAATAGCAATATTGGGTGTTTAGGCGCGGGTGCGTAAGTCTTAATCAAAATCTCAAAAGTTAAAAAATAAAGCACAAAAAGTACAACTTTTAGATGTTAGTTTTAACAATTGATGTAAAAAATGTAAACATCCAAAATCTAAAATTGCCATCCGTGAAACTAGATAAGTGGCAACTGTAAAAATCCAAAATCTCAAACATAAAGCGGGCAAGTGGAGAAGGGAACGTTAGTAGAATTTAGAGTGCACGGCGATCGCCGTCTGGCAGTTGCCGATCGCCCCGACGGCAAGAAAAACTGGGTAGTGGTAGACGAAAACGGTCAACCGCACAGCATACCGCCCAAACAAATCAGCTACGAAGCAGTCGGAGAAACTTACAAACCCTCCGACATTTCCAAATTTATCAAAGAAGCAGAAGCTTTCTCAGATCCGTCAAGTCTAGAAGTAGCTTGGGAACTGCTAGTGGATGACGGAGAAAACACAGATCCCGAAGCCCTAGCCGTCCTGCTATTTTCGGATCGCACTCCGGCGCAATGTTATGCAGCTTATTGTTTGCTGTCCACAGACAAACTGTATTTCAAGCAAAAGGGCGATCGCTACGAACCGCGACCCGCAGCCCAAGTAGCAGAAATCAAACACCAGCAATTCGTAGAACAGCAGCGACACCAAGAATCCCAAGGATTTTGGGATCGAGTCAAACAGCGGCTGGCCGGGGAAAATGTAGAGTGGGTTAATAGCGATCGAACTCGCCTCGACGCCCTAGAACGCTTTGCCACCCTCGGAGAAGAAGCAACGCACCGCACCCCGGCCCTAGAAACTTTAGCCAGCTTACAACGTCCCGAAAACCCTGAAGCAGCATTTCAACTCCTAGTCGATCTCGGGCTGTGGAGTCACCACGAAAACCTGTTTTTGCGGCGAAGCCAAATTCCCCTACAATTCTCCGCAAAGGTATTAGAAGTGGCCCAAAGCTGCCTAGAAAATCCCCCAACAGACTCAGACACAAATCGTCTCGATTTAACTCACCTCAAGGTTTACACGATCGACGACGAAAGCACGACCGAAATCGACGACGGCCTCAGTTTAGAATTCCTCGAAAACGGCCAGCAGCGCCTGTGGATACACATAGCAGATCCCACCCGCTTGCTTTCCCCCGGAGACGAACTCGACCTCGAAGCCAGAAAGCGCACCACTACAGTTTATCTGCCGACGGGCATGATTCCCATGTTTCCCCCGGCTTTGGCAACTGGGCCGATGAGTTTAATTCAAGGTAAAGAGTGCAGCGCCCTCAGCTTTAGCGTCACCTTAGACGAAACAGGTGCCGCCCAAGATTACAGCATCCACATCAGCACGATCGAACCAACCTACCGCTTAACTTACGATGACGTAGACGAAATGCTGGAGTTGGGAATCGAAGCAGAACCGGAAATAGGCGCGATCGCCTCGGCGGCCAAACTTCGGCAAAAATGGCGAGAAGCCCAAGGCGCCATCAGCATTTTCATGCCCGAATCCGTCATCAAAGTCCACGGCGACGAGATCAAAATCCACGTCATCGACGACTCTACAGCCAGATTGCTAGTAGCCGAAATGATGATTTTAGCCGGCGAAGTAGCCGCCCGCTACGGTCAAACTCACAGCCTTCCCATACCCTACCGCTATCAGCCGCAGCCGGAACTCCCCCCAGAGGAAGAACTCCTAGCCGTGCCCGCTGGCCCGGCCCGCGCTTGCGCTGTGCGCCGCTGTATGCCCCGCAGCGAAATGGGCCTCACCCCCGGACGCCACGCAGGCTTGGGTTTGGAATCCTACACCCAAGTTACGTCTCCCATCCGCCGCTATACCGATTTGCTGACTCACTTCCAAATTAAAGCCCACCTGCGGGATGAATCCCTGCCTTTTTCGGCCCAAGAAATACAGGACATCGTGATGTGTCTGGGAACCGCAGTTAAAGAAGCCTCTACTGTGGAACGCCAAACAAACCGTTATTGGGGATTGGAATATTTGCGGCGCAATCCTGATGAGGTTTGGGAAGCTTTGATGCTGCGCTGGTTGAGGGAAGATAGCAATCTTGCTTTGATTTTGTTGGAAGAGTTGGGTTTGGAGTTGGCGATGCGATTTGGTCGATCGGTGGCTGTAGGCGATCGGCTAGAAGTCAAAGTCACTCACTGCGATCCGCGATCGGATGTGATTAACTTCCAAGAAGTCATTCTGGAAGCCGCACAATAGGATTTTAGATTTTAGATTTTAGATTTTAGATTTTGGATTGCCAAAATCTTAGTGACAGGAGTTATGCGTTTGCGGCTATAAACCAATATGCTTGGGTTAGTCATCTCATTGAAGTGGGTTTTGTTTCTCTAGGGGCGGTTGCAAGCGCCGTCTTATATCATGTCGAGTCGATTACCATCACAAAAACCGTTTGTAGTGCAGTTTGTAGCACGGACTTTAGTCCGCTATACGCCTGCGGACTAAAGTCCGCACTACGAACCGTTTGTAGTGCAGTTTGTAGCGCGGACTTTAGTCCGCTATACGCCTGCGAACTGTTTGTAGTGCAGTTTGTAGCGCGGACTTTAGTCCGCTATACGCCTGCGGACTAAAGTCCGCACTACGAACTGTTTAATCGATCGCACATGATATTAACTAAAATCTAAAATTTAAAATCGCCAAATGCCCAATTCTATTAACCAAGTTCAGCCGCCGCTGGAATTCATACCCCCAGCCTACAACCCCCTCACCGTCAAGGGCTGTCAGCAAATACTCCCTTGGTGGCTGCGATTTAAGACAAATATCAGCCACATTCAAGCCGAAAACGTCGAAACCCTCGCCGAACTCTTCCACCAATTTCAAAATCAGAAAGTTCGCTTTTTGCTAGCCTTCCGCCATCCCAACTCCGACGATCCCTACTGTTTGGGACAACTAATTTGGAAACTCGTTCCCCAGGCGGCCCGCGCCAAAGGCATTCCCCTGCAATCTCCCGTACATTCCCACTTTATCTACGATCGCGGAATTCCCCTGTGGGCCGGGGAAGGCGTCGGCTGGCTGTATTCTCGCCTCGGCGGTACTCCGATCGTGCGCGGTAAGATCGATCGCGCTGGATTGCGATCGGCCCGCGATTTATTTGCTAACAGCCAATTTCCCATCGCCGCCGCCCCAGAAGGCGCCACCAACGGTCACAATGAAATAGTTAGCCCCCTGGAACCGGGAATTGCTCAAATGGGCTTCTGGTGCGTGGAAGATTTGCTAAAAGCCGGACGTACTGATGAAAAAGTGTTGATTGTGCCGATCGGCATTCAATACCGCTATGTCAATCCGCCTTGGGAACCCCTAGAAAAACTTTTAACTCAATTAGAAATAGATTGCGGACTGCCAGCCCTAGAACCCACCAATATCGCCAATTTAGAGGCAGAAAATCTCGCTCCCGAAGACCAACATCACAAATTCCAATATCTGCGCCTGATTCGACTTGGCAACCATTTGCTAGCAGTAATGGAACAGTTTTATATCCGTTTTTACCATCGAAACTTACCGTTAAAACCCTCTTTTATAACATCATTATCGCTCTCAGAAACAACGAGCGACGATTCGGAAAATGAAGCGATGATTGCTCGGCTGAAAGCACTGTTAGACGTAGCTTTGCAAGTAGCAGAAGAATATTTTAACTTGAAGCCCAAAGGCAGTTTGATAGACCGCTGCCGCCGTCTGGAACAAGCAGGCTGGGACTATATTTATCGAGAAGATATCAAAGATATTGCAGCACTTTGTGCCTTAGAAAGAGGATTAGCCGATCGCCTCGCTGAAGAAGCAAGTCTGCGGATGTGGCACATGAGACTTGTCGAAAGTTTCGTCTCCGTCACCGGCAGGTACGTCCAAGAAAAGCTCACAGCAGAACGTTTGGCAGAAACAACTTTACTGCTGTGGGACGTACTGACTCGCATCAAAGGCGGAAATCCCTTCGGCCGACCTTCTTTGGGCAAACAGCAGGTGCAAATGACCGTGGGCGAACCGATATCAGTGGGCGATCGCTGGGAGGGATATCAAAAGGGCCGCAGGTTAGCAGTTACCGAACTCACCCAAGACTTGCAATCCGCTTTAGAAGGAATGATTAAATCTTAAGACAGTCACATCGGGCAGCAGGAAGAGGTTCTAGGTTCTAGCGAAGCAGAGAGAAAAAGGAAGATAGAAGCAGGAATCGAGAAGTAGAAATAGAAAAGCACGAATAAGGAAAATATTTGGCCTTGGACGAACGGCTCAGTTTTTGATGGGTCGCCAAGCAAAAACGTTGTTATAAATTAGGGGAAGAGGTATAATAAACCGCTAATATCAAGTGCCGAACAACCGCTGATAATAAAGTTATTCCCGATCGCCCCTTGAGGAGTTTGAGGACTCAAG
>RDYN01000019.1:19175-88146 GCA_004293365.1 Oscillatoriales cyanobacterium
CCTGACTGCCACCTTAATTACAAGGGTTTAACTGGACTGGCTCTAACAAAATACTCTCCATAATGAACCAACAAAAATAACAGATGAATAACAAACCTATCGATTTATCTACTAACTCAATTAAGGTAAAACTGCTGAATCATTTAGCTCAAGAATTGCTCACCCCGCTCACTTCTGTCCTCGGCATGGCAAGCGTGTTGAACCAAGAAATTTACGGCCCCTTAACCAGCAAGCAAAAAGAATATATCGACGTGATCGAAGACAGCAGCCGGTCTTTGCGATCGCTAGTTGAAGAAATTTTGGAACTTGCAGAACTAGACGATACCGCTTTCACATTGAAGCGAACCGCAGTTGATATAGAAACTTTGTGTCAGCAAGTTGTGACAACCCTGTTGCCCGCGGCAAGTAAGCGAGAGCAAGAAATTAACTTGTCCATGGGGCCCGGGCCCCGCATCTGGTTGGCCGATAAGGATAAAGTTCAGCAAATGCTCCACCACTTAATTTTTAGCATTATTCAATCCGCTGGGGCAGGCAGCGTGATTCGAGTCCACCTTTCTCGGAAAGAAGAGGGGATCAACATCGGAGTTTGGGTTTTTCATCCTTGGTTGGGTGAAAGTTTGCCCCATGCTAAACTCTACTCCGACTACTTGCTAAAGGTGGGATCGGCTAGCGGTAGCGGTGGTCGATCGAACTCCGAAACCAGCTTTCTCGGACTCGAACCGCAACTGGCGTCACAGACACAGGCTTCGCAGCGATTAACGCTGGAGTTTGCTGAGTTGGCGGCTTTGGTGGCCGAGAATGCTGCGGATACCGCACCGGTGCTAGCTGGTTACGGCGCTAGGGAACGTTTGGGGCTGCTGCTTTGCTGCCAGTTGGTGGAAATTCAAGGCGGCCAACTCTCGATTCAAGGCACTCCGGAATCTGGATATCGCTACGTGCTCTGGCTACCCTGCATCAATGCTACCGAGTTGTTGGAAGGGTAAAAACCAGTTGACAGTTGACCTGTGACAGTTGACGGTTGACCTGTGACAGTTGACAGTTGTTAGTTGTTAGTTGTTAGTTGTTAGTTGTTAGTTGTTAGTTGTTAGTTGTTAGTTGTTAGTTGTTAGTTGTTAGTTGTTGGTTGTTGGTTGTTAAGGGATGAAGTTAGTTGAATGTTGATTGTTGACTGTTGACAGTTGTTATTAGTTGTTACTTGTTAGTTGTTTTATAATAAAATAACTAACAAATTTTCAGTAATAAGCAATGCTAAATTGCCCCTAATAACTAATAACCAATAACCTGGGAAGGCCAATGCCCTGGGAAGGCCAATGACCAGGGAAGGCCAATGACCAGGGAAGGCCAATGCCCCATGCCCCATGCCCAATTACCAAGTACAAATCTAAAAATGAATTCAGTTTGGCAACAGTTAACTATGGCAAATTTGCCGCTCTCTCAGTGGCAAAATGCCAGTTATTTATTGAATTTTGCGATCGGCAATGCGCGCAGTTGGCGGCAGAGTAGCTGGCTGATGCAGTGGGCCCAACCCTTGGGTTTTGCTTTGCTCGCCTTGACTTTCGGTATGGGCCCGTTTGTGAACAACGCCCTGGTGGGGCTGTTGATGGCTGCTGGCGCTGCATTTTGGGTGCTGCTGACTATTTCCGACGATCGCGCGATCGCCCTCACACCCATTCACTTGCTGGTACTTTTGTACTGGGGCATTGCTACCGTCGCCACAGCAATGTCGCCGGTGAAAGCCGCCGCTTTCACAGGTTGGAGCAAACTCACCCTGTATTTGCTATTTTTTGCCCTGATGGCGCGGATATTGCGAGATTCCCCTTTGCGATCGTGGTTAATAGCCGTATATCTTAATGTTGCTTTAATTGTCAGTTTCTACGGCGTGCGGCAGTGGATTGATAAAGTGCCACCATTAGCTACTTGGAACGATCCGACTTCTACCCAAGCCGATGTCACCCGAGTTTACAGTTTTTTGGGCAATCCCAACTTGCTCGGTTCCTATTTGCTGCCAGCCATTGCCTTGAGCGCCGCCGCGCTTTTTGTCTGGCAAGGATGGGGCACCAAACTTTTAGCGCTGACGATGCTGGTGGTGAATTGTGCGTGTTTGCGATACACCGACAGCCGCGGCGCTTGGATCGGTTTTGTCGCTCTGCTTGTGGTGTTTTTAGTGCTGCTTTGGTACTGGTACAGCCCTTTGATGCCTAGGTTCTGGCGCACTTGGGCCCTGCCGTTAGGGTTAGGAGGTTTGGCTGGGGCGTTAGTTTTGGGAGTGCTTTTGGTGGCTCCCTTGCGCGATCGAGTTTCCAGTATGTTTATCGGCCGCGGCGACAGCAGCAACAATTTTCGGATTAATGTTTGGACTGCGGTGATTGACATGATTCGCGATCGGCCAATTATCGGCATTGGGCCGGGAAATACTGCTTTTAATAAAGTTTATCCGCTTTATATGAAGCCGAAATTCACTGCTTTGAGCGCCTATTCTGTGCTGCTCGAAATTGCCGTCGAAACTGGTTTTATCGGTTTAATGTGTTTCTTGTGGCTGATGATTGTCACCGTCAATCAAGGTTTGTTGCAGATCAAAAAATTGCGCGACGCACAATTTAACAGCTCTAACTCGCAGGAAGCATCCCCAAATCTCAACTCAAATCAGGGGTTTTGGTTGATTGGGGCGATCGCAACTTTAACCGGCATGATGGCCCACGGTTTTGTCGATACCGTTTGGTACCGGCCGGAAGTTAATATGCTTTGGTGGTTGATGGTGGCGATTATTGCTAGTTTTTACAGCAATTCTCAGCAGCAGCAAGATTCAGCTTTGACACAGCCCGAGTAGATATATAGCACTCGGGAGCGATCGAACCTATAAAAGTGAGGGCGGGGTTTTATCCCCCCTTGGAAAGGATTCCAGTGCCAAAAAAGCTTGCAGCTTTCCTAAAGCTGCAAGCGATGATAGTCATCAGTTATTTCCAATTCTTTAATCTCAAATCTAAAAATAGAAAATCTCACATCTCAAATCTCAAATGGTATAAGGTGCGCGGCGCGCACCTACATAACTACTACTACATACTACATACCTGTTAGTGTAAAGTGCTAGTGGCGAACTCTACAAAAATTATTGAAAATAACTCTTATTCTTCGGTATCCGAAGGCATTGCAAATCTCGGACACGCATAATATCCATCTTTATCTTTGCACCGCCGCCACGTCGTAGACTGATTCGATGTGAACAGCGTTTCGACTGATTCATTTACTGTGGGCGTAACAGTTGCAGGAGTTGGCATTGCTCTTGAGGCTTGACTTAGCTCCATTACCGTTATAATTGCCAGCATGGTTGATGAAAGCAAAACTGTGCGTTTCATTTATTTGTTTTTTCCTTTTTTAATCGTTGACGTGCCATTCCTATCCATATATCCTCATCGAATTCCTGGGAATCCGCATACTTTAGACAAGTTTTCCACTGCGGTAGCGCTTCCTTCGTCTTGTTCATCCCTTCTAGGACTTGCGCTTTTAAGCAGTAAGTTGCCGATCTTTCACTATCAAGCTTAATCGCTGCATCCAGATGCTGCAATGCCTCTGAATATCTACCCTGTTTCAGCCGAGCCCATCCCAAATTTTTGAGTAAGGAATATTTTACTCGATCGTCCTCAGCTAATTTTAAACCTTGCCACAGCAAGTGAACAGCAGCAGCATAGTTTTTCTTCTCTACTATATATAATCGAGCTAAATTGCTGTAAGCAGCAGGGAGACCCAGTTTGGCAGCTTGCAGGTATTTTCCTCGGGCGCACTCTAAATCTTGCACCTCTTCGCAAAGCCATCCCAGATTGTAAAGAGCTGTTCGGCTTTTGGGATCTACGAAGAGGGCTAACTCATAGGCTTTTTGAGTATCAGCCAATCGATTGGCTTTGTAGTTTTCAAAGCCCCTATTATTAAACAGTGAGGCGAGTTCCGGCAACCCAAATTGCCAGCCACCAAAGCCTACTGCTAGCATCAGTAGGAATGCCCCCCACTTAGATTGATGATGCTTTTTTGTTGGCTCTTTCATGACATTAAAAATGTTAGCTAACGGTGTCGTTTTTAGCATCTTTTAACTTGAGAGTTGAGATATTTTGCTGTCTAGATTTAATTGCCACCCTCATGGCATCATAATCTTACGAAATGACTCAGGCTTGAGCTCATTTCTCATTTATGGTTTGCAAATCCACAGCAGAATGCTTGCGTCATGCTGCGATTACCTAGATGTATTCGAGCATAGGTTAACCCTTCGCGGGACTCCCCAAGCAATCCGGATATTTTTAAGAAGATTGAAGATTGAAGCGGGAAGCAGGACAGTTGACAGTTGACTGTTGACTGTTGACAGAAGAGCCCGAAGAATTCAATAGAAGGGTTGAGAGAAGACAGTTTACCGTTTACCGAATGATGACTGATGATATGGTGTCCGCTCGATTAAGGGCACGCGCGAACAGTTTGTAGTGCGGACTTCAGTCCGCTCTGAAGCTGCGGACTGAAGTCCGCACTACAAACCATTTTTATTATGGTCATCGATCGGACATAATATAACTGATGACTGTTGACAGTTGACAGCTTGCCCCCCTGCCCGAAGAGCACAGTCGTTGGGTTGATAGGTGACAGTTGACTGTTTACCGACTAATCACTAATGACTGATGACTAAAATTGCTTCATCGCGCGTTCCATATCCCGCTTGTCTTCGCGTTTCTTCAAATCTTCGCGCTTGTCGTGCAGTTTTTTGCCTTTCCCCAAACCAATATCAAGTTTTACCCAGCCACCTTTCAAATACATTTTTAACGGCACTAAAGTCAATCCTTTTTCTTCCACTTTGCCGATTAATTTGCGAATTTCCTGCTTGTGCATCAGCAATTTGCGGGTGCGGCGAGGCTCGTGATTAAAATAGTTGCTAGCACTTCTCCACGGCGAAATATGAACGTTAATCAGCCATATTTCGCCATTTTTAACCAAAGCGTATCCGTCCCGCAAATTCGCTTTTCCTTCCCGAATCGATTTGACTTCGGTTCCCTTCAACTCGATGCCCACCTGATATGTATCTATAATTTCATACAGATGGCGCGCTTGTCGGTTGTCGCTAAGAATTTTGTATCCTGTAGTTTTTTCGCTCATTTTTACCTCCGATAAAATTATTATAAGGCTAACATTTATGTATAGAAAATAGAAGCTTGACAAAACTTAATTTATAGGTCTAGGCATTACCTATTTTGCTGAGCTAAGATTTCATCAATGTGAATGTCAAGCGGTATCATGCAGCGCACCAATATTCCCGATTCGGGAATTCCCGATTCTGTTAGTCCCCCTCAGGCGGTTAATTTGGTTTGGCTGGCTCCTTTTTTCCTGGCGCTTGCTTGGTTCTGGGCGAATATCTCGGCTGTTAAGTGGCTGTTATCGTCGTTTGTTGAGATATCGACACTGTACAAGATAGCAATTGTTTTTCTGATTGTAGCATTAGTAGTGCGATCTCTCATTTCGGGCGATCGCCCGCGGGCATTTTCCCCAAACTTCGTTTTGAGGCGCAATCCGCTGCTGTTAATGTTGGGTGCGGGTGTTTTGGCGATCGGCCCAGGGTGCATAATTAATATCCCACAACTTAGCGTACTGCTATTTATCCTGGGAACTTACGGGCTGTCGGGCTTCTTTGCGGAACCGAATTTTTGGCAAAAAAACTTGCCAATTGCCGGCTTGCTGGCTTGTATTTTACCCTTCAGCAATCAGTTTAATAGCGGCCTCGGCTTACCAGCACGAGTGATGACTGCTCACGTAGTAGAACAGTTGCTCTCATTCCTGCACGTGGGAGCTATTTCTTCCTACGATATCCTGATTTTAGAAAACGGCATCGCTCACGTTGACGTACCTTGCAGCGGCATTAAAACCCTCTTAGTCGGGACGCTATTTTTGCTAGTAGCTACCTGGTTAGAAAGCCGAAAATTGAGTTTTCAATGGCTGGCAGTATGCGCTGCTAACTTGTTAATGTTGTTGTCTGCTAACGCTTTGCGAGTTGTCGTCTTAGTGCTGGTTGCCCAAGTTTTGCAACAGCCAACTTATGCAGAAATCCTCCACGTACCGCTGGGAATTGTGGGTTTAGTCTGCGGTTGTTTTGTAAGTTGGTTGATGCTGCAACAAGTCCCCAAATTTCAGGCAACAAAACAAATTGATTTTAACTCGCAACGAGATTCGGAAATACTGAAAAATCAGCCTCTGGCAAAAGCTGGACTAATTGCGACCGTAGCTGTTTTAGCACTAATTTCTCAATTGTATCATGTAGAAAGTACAAAAGTAGCGATCGCCCCGTTGAAATTTCCCCAACAAATTATATCCGAAGCAATCCCCCTGAATCCCAGCGAACAAAGATTCTTCGGCAATTACCCTGACACAAAAGCAGAAAAAAAGAGATTTGTGTCAGGTAACTTGCACGGTTCCATGCTCGCAGTAGCCAGCACATCTTGGCAGACTTATCACGCACCAGAGTTGTGCTTTGTAACCAGCGGCATCTCCGTCAATCGCATAGAACAAAAACAGCTAACCCCTACTGTAACCGCTCGCTGGCTCTATCTCAAAAACAACCAACTATCCGCTGCATACTGGCTGCAATCTCAAGCGCAAACCACAGATAACTTCTTGTCGCGCATCGGCAGCGACATCACCCATCGCAACCAGACTTGGGTGCTAGTTTCCATTCTTTTTGACACTTCCGTAAACCCAGAAAGTCCTGAAATCCAAGACTTCGCGACTACCGTACACAACACGGTCAATCATAGCTTAACAGCAGGAAAAAATGAAGAAACTCAAACTGGCATTTAACATAATTTTTCAGTCAATCTTTTGGCTGTGGAACCTGAACTTTTTGTCAATAGTTTATTTGGGAATTTTGCCTTACCTGGCAATTCCGTTGATTCAAGCCACAATAGACGGAATTATTCCCCTTGAATTTTCCTTAACCCTAACAGCGTTGATAGCAGTACCTACAGCATTTACAATCCTCGGATTCAGGCGTTTTCGCAAGCAACCATTACAGCTAATGCGCCTGTTTTACGGAGTAGAAGCGCCGTTGTTTTTACTGTGCTCGATCAGGCTGTTTTTGCTGCGAGAACTGAATCCAGCTAGCTCGCTAATTATCGCTACAATCCTTTTGTGCATCGCAGCATTTTTAGTAGAAATGCTCTACGGATATCTGGGAAAAAAAGAAAATCTTCAAGATTTTTCAACATCTCAAAATGCTGGCAACAGCAAGCTTAGTTCGATTGGATTCATGGGAAAAAAGCGAAGTGCGTGGATACAATTAGGATTTCACAGCTTAATGCTGCTAGTTGGAACTTGGGCGGCAACATTGCTGATGTTTTACGCTCTACCTCTGGCAATTGTGACAATAGTTGGATTTTTTAGTTTTGCTTGGGTATCACCACTCATAGACTCTCTAAAATACAGCTCATTTTCTATAATCTGGTGGCTCCCATTATCCTTAATTTTGTTTGGTTTTACCTCCAGCTTGTTCGTGGTAATGCCTTCGCTTTACGGCTTTCTCTACATCCAATCCGGGCGCAAAGTATTTCGCAATTTTGCTTCGCAATACGGGAAAAATCAGGCAATAATGGGCAGCTTGGGAGTCATGGCGGCTTGGCTGGCGATTTTCGCGGCTTTGCTACAGCAGCCGCAAATTCAAGCAATGAAAATGCTGGCAACTCCCGCAGCAAATGATACTGCCCGTCAAACTTTATTAGCCAAGTCTGATATGATTCGATCGGGCTTAGTTAATGCTTATTTATCTCCGTACCGGTACCTCAGCACTGTGGGAGAAAACAACCACATTTATGAGATATACAAAAATACTTTGAGTTTGCCTAATGCAGCGGCTCGCAACGTGCAGAACAGCTACAATTTTTTAATGTCGCCGTTTTTGTATCAAGGCTCTAGTTCAGATGTTGAAAAAGCCGAAAAACTCTACGCTGGATTCTTCGATACCGAGATTCAAAAAGGTGACATGGAATCAGTAAAACACGCGGTGCAGTCAACATCTAACCGCGAAGAAGCTAAGGCAGGTTTGCTGAATGTCAATGAGGAAAAAGTCTGGTTGCAATCCCAAGAAGTTACAGTCACAGAAAAGGGCGATTGGGCTGACGTTCAACTCTACGAAGTTTACAAAAATCAAACGCCTAACTTGCAAGAAGTATTCTATTACTTTTCTCTGCCGGAAAGCGCCGCAGTTACCGGAGTTTGGCTGGGCGATACTGGGGATTTGAACAAGCGTTTTGTATTTACTGTGTCGCCCAGAGGAGCCGCCCAGCAAGTTTACAACCAGCAGGTGAGAGAAAGGGTAGATCCGGCTTTGCTCGAACAAGTTGGCCCGAAACAATACCGCTTGCGAGCTTTTCCAATTCCGGCTAAACGAGAGTTTTCGGGCACGCCAACTGATGCACCAACGGAGATGAATCTGTGGCTGACTTACAAAGTCATGCGACAGCCCCAGGGTTGGGCGATGCCTGTTTTGGCAGAAAAACGTAACATTTATTGGGATGGAAATACTCGCCGCACGATTGCCGGAAAACAGGTAAATTACAGGGGAAAAGAGGCAAAAGCAACTTGGTTGCCGGCTTTTGTGCCAGCAGTTTCGCAGCAGCAAGCAATACCGCGTCTGACGAATTTGCCTGGAGAAAATACGATTTCTGCTAAGCCGCTGGTTGATGCAAATTATTCGCTGCCGCAGGGCAAGAAGTTTGCAGTGATTCTGGATACTTCCCGCAGCATGGCGGGGGAAACGAAGGAGGTTAAGGAGAATTTTGAATGGTTGAAAGCGAATAGTTTAAAAGCAAATACGGTTGATTTGTATGTGGCGAGTGCTGCGGGGATGCCGCCGAAGTTGGTGGAAGATTTGCGGAGTTTTGATGCTGGAAAGTTGACGTTTTATGGTACGCTCCAACTTAAGGATATTCTGCAACAGTTTGCTAAGTTGCGGGGTGATAAAAGTTACGATACTGTGTTTTTGGTGAGCGATCGCCACAGCTATGAGTTATCGGACGATCGCAAAACCACCGTTTCCATGCCCTCACCCCTATGGAGTGTGCATTTGGGAGGCTTACCACCGGGCTATGACGACGCAACTTTAAAGCTGATTCAAGATAGCGGCGGCGGAGTTGCTACGGATATCAAAGAGGCGATGCAGCGAGTGGCGACGACAGCAGCATCGGGGAAATCGGTAGTTAATGTTATTGATGGCTATGTTTGGAGTTACAGTAAAACTCCGAAGGCGGCGGCGGTTCCGAAAATAACAGATGATGAAAATGAAGGTTTTAAACCGATAGCTGCGCGGCAGTTGATAACCGCCCTTAGCAAACAGAAAACTGCGAATCAATTGACTCAATTGGATGCGATGCACTCGTTGGCTAAAAACTTTAAGGTGGTAACGCCGTATTCTTCGATGATTGTGTTGGTTAATGACGCGCAAAGGGAACAGCTAAAGGCGGCGGAAGCTAAGAGCGATCGATTCGATCGCGAGGTAGAATCTGGTAAGGAACAGTTGACTAAACCGAACAATCCTTTGAATGTTTCTGGGGTTCCTGAACCGGAAGAATGGCTGCTTTTGATCGTTGGGGCGATCGGGCTTTTGACCATTTTCCTCCGCCAGCGGCGCGCGAAATTGATAGATTGAGGGTGAAAAGTGCGATCGCGTTTGTAGTGAGGACTTCAGTCCGCATCCATTTTAGGAAAGAAGGACTAAAATCCTTACTACTAACTACTTATAGGTTTGTAGTGAGGACTTCAGTCCTCAGAATTTTAGCAAAGAAGGACTTTAGTCCTCACTACGAACCAATTTCTACAAAAACGATCTCGCCCTCAATCTTTACCGGGTAAGATTCCAGGGCATCGCTGGGTGCATTCAAACATTTACCGCTATCTAACTTGAACTGAAATTTGTGAAACGGACAGGTAATGATTCCATTACTTACTTTCCCCATGTCGATCGGATATTCTAAATGAGTGCAAGCATTGCGGTAACAAGTGACCTTCGCGCCTTGGCGATTCAAAATCAGCGAAGTATCCTCAACTTTTACCTTCAATACACCCCATTCGGGAACTTGATTTAGCGCTGTTGTCTCTACCCACATAAAATATTTTTGTTCCGAAATTAATTTTGTCTGAACTTAGGCAAAACCTTTATATTTAGCACTTTACGGCTATTCAAACTACTTTTTGCGTAAGTTTAGATTATTTTATTCCATCCGCAGGTAACGCATGAGAATGCTCATCACTTCACCCGGCTTTTGGGCAGGTTGCAGCGGACTCCATTTGCTGACAATCGTCAACAAAACTATCTTACCTCAGTGTAGACGAATGTCAACAATCTTTACTTAGTTGCGAGCTTCTGGCAACATAGAAGCCATGAGCAAGGCAGGAAAGGCGCTGAAGCTGGTTTTAGAAACCTATGGCATCAGCCAAAATCAATTGGCAGCGATTATGGGCATTGGGCGATCGAGCATTAACCGCTGGGTTAACGAGAATCGAGATCCGGCATCTGAAGCGGTTTTAGAGATTCGCAAGGGATTGCAGCAAATCAATCCCGATGCAGCAGGGGAATTCATTCGTTTGTATTTAGATGATTTGGAGGAAAAACTCGAAGAGTAATCATTAAGAAACTATTGCAACTAATTGGCGATCGCCCGTCGGATGCGATCGCGAAAACCCCTCAAAGTCGGGCTTCTCCCCAGAGTAACGCTTTGAGAGACAAACTCAGCTATCAGTTCAACAATCGGCAATCCTGGGAAGATGCGGCTACTTAAACAATTAACATATTTCCCATCTTCTAGCACGTTAATTTGCAGTTGGTTATTTTCATACCGCCACAATTCAGGAACTTGCAAAGCTTCATAAGCATCCAGTTGCGTTTTAGAGGTGACATCAATTTCAATTGCCAAATCGGGAGGCGGATCTACTGTCAAATCTACCCGCCGTTTTCCTCGCATCGCCTGATGGTTTTGGATGTAAAAACATTGGTCAGGTTCCACACCACTCTTTTTAGTTTCTCGCTTAAATGTAGTCGAACCAAAGCACTCGCAATCTATTTCTAATTCTTCTAGCAATATCTTCACCATATCGCCGATTAGTTCTTTATTTACCTCATGTTCTGGTAAAGGCATCCGAATCTCCAACGAACCTTGATTGTAGGCTAAGCGGGCGGCACGGTGTTCGCCCAGTTCTGATAAAATCGCTTCAAATTCTGGCCAACTAACATCGTGTAGCAACAATCGCTGTCCTAGGGGAATATCGAGTTGTCTGAGTTGAAGTGTCACCATAATATGATTTTAGAAAGCTGTTTAAATAAAACTTAGCTGTTCGCAAAGTGCGATCGGCCGCATTTCCCAATAGTATCAGACTTAACGGGATGAAGTGCGATCGCCTTCCACGCATCAAAACCTAACCGTCTTTAGGGTCATTTCCCAGATACAACCGAACGAATTCCGAAGCCGCCTGCGGATTGAAAGTCTGCAATGCCTTGTTAATCGCAAATACCGCCTCAGCCGACGGATCTCGTTCTTCACTCACCCAACGGCTAACGTTTGAGCGATCGATCTCCATCTTTGCAGCCAATTGATATTGACTGATCTCGTATGCCTCCAAGATTTGTCTGAGGGCTTTACCTGCTTTTCCCATGTTTCCGATTCTGTCAGAGAGTCACGACGCTGTAAACGTTGCTGATTGTCATCGCTTGTGCTACACTAGGAACGTTGACAATTAGCAACTATTCGTTACATACCAGAGTCTGGCTGGGGCGATCGCCCCCATGCCAGTTATACTTAACATAGATTCAACAAATAGCCATCGTGGACATCAACCAGCAAAAAGAACAGTTCAGCTATGCCTATATTTATGCAGTTGCTTCCACAGCAGGCTACTCTTTCCAGGTAGCAGCTAGACCGTTAGATTTTGACGGGATTGATATCATTCTTGCTGGCGGTATAGGAAGTGGAATAATTCGCTATCCTAGGCTTGAACTCCAGGTAAAATGTACATCTAGGGATGTAGTTGGAGACGAGGCAATTAGATATCCCCTCGAAGTCAAAAACTACAATGACTTAAAAGTAGAAAATATTCTGACTCCCCGACTGTTAGTCGTTGTAGTCGTACCCGATAATCTAGACAATTGGCTCATCCAATCTCAACAGGAACTTTGCCTGCAATATTGCGGTTATTGGGTTTCTTTGCTTGGTCAACCTCCAACCCAGAATCAAACCACTGTCACAGTTTCCATACCCAGACAGAATATATTTAATGTAAAAGCTCTCACCACTCTCATGCAGCGAATTGAAGCAGGTCAAACCCTATGATAGTCACCGTTCGAGATCCAGAAATTCTCAAACACCTAGAACCAGAAAGCGTGCGTACCTACCTCCAAACGCACCGCTGGCTAGAAGTGCGGCAAATTGAAGATAAAGCTTCAATCTGGAATCGCCACAGCGAAACCGGAGAAGAGTTCGAGATTCTTCTACCATTGAAACCAGAATTTTTAGATTTTCCTCGCCGGATGGCTGAAGTTTTACAAACCCTAGAAATTGCCGAAAATCGTTCCCAGCTCGAAATTCTCAGTAACCTCTTGACATCAGCTCCTAACATTACCATTCAAGGCATCGTAACCAACTTGCAAGAAGGAGCAGCCACCGGAAAATTAACTGTGACTGGTGTTATTGTTGGCAAACTGCGGCGCATTCAGTTAGAACTAGCAGAACCAGTATACGAACTGGCAGTCAAAGCCTATCAAGCCAGAATTCCGGTTATTTGTCAAGGCAATTTAGTTAAACAAGGTCGCTCTTTTTTGCTGCAAAATACGCATCACTTTACATTAGATTTAGATGCCTGGTTGGAGTGAATGCTGTGTACTACAATCAATCTAAAAAGAGATTTTGAAATGATTTTAAGAAGATGGTTAATGTCTTTATTCTTCAGCACGTTCATGAATTCGGAGACGACCGCGAAGACTACAAAATAATCGGTATTTATTCGACTAAAATATTAGCCGAAGCTGCTAAGGCAAGAACGCTTTCCCAGCCCGGTTTTATAGATGCTCCAGAAGGCTTTCATATAAGCTGTTATCCCTTAGATAAAGACCACTGGATCGACGGCTATGTAACTGTTTATTATTCTGATTCTTAACCTTTACCCTAGGGATGAATCTGACTCAAAATCACCCGCAATCTGTCGTAATCATCCTTCAACAAAACACTCAAACTCCTCCCCGCTTCCACCAACCAAGATCGATCGCGCATCCGCAACTGATAAATCTCCCGAATCGTCGCCGCCGTCAGCGCATCCACTGGCGCATTAGTCACCCCCAGCAGCGTCCTCAAAAAATCTAACTGCACCGTAAAATCAATCACCTCATTCGGTTCGCAGCGATAAACCGCCTGGTGAATTTGCGGCGGGCGGGGTGGCAAATACTGATAAATTGTACCCCTCGATGGGCCGTGGCCGTTCAACCTTTCCGGTGGCTTCTCAAACCCCACAATCGCCACTCGAAACTCGGTTTTGAGCATCGCAAAAATCTGCGGTTGTTCTTCCCGCAACTCTTCGAGGGACAAACCCAAGGCGCGGGCTCTGTGCACGGAGTCGATCGGGCTAGTGGTAGCATGGTAAACTACGCCGTAAATTTGATTTTTCGACTCTTCATCTTCCGCCTTTACCCAACTCCCAAAAGGCGGCATCACCGGAAAACTCAAGTCATCCGGTTCCAAACATTGAGCCAAAAACTCCGTAGTTGCCGTCTCGATGACTTCAGCAATGCGATCGGGATGGCGTTCTTTTGTTTCAAATTGGGGTAAAGGTAAACGCATAATTTTAGTTATTAGTTATTAGTTATTAGTTATTAGTTGTTGGTTATTAGTTTTGTGTTAGACTTGGGTACTTTTGCAATCAAAGGATTTACGAATAACTTCTATACGTAGGGTGCGCACTGCGCACCTTACTGCAATCAAAGGACTTACGAATAACTTCTATACGTAGGGTGCGCACTGCGCACCTGGGTGCGCACTGCGCACCTGACTAAAGGACTTACGAATAACTTCTAGTAGGGTGCGCACTGCGCACCTTACCTAAACGTTCGCGAGCGGGGACGCTCGCGCTGATGACTAATGACTATTTCGCGCGGCCAGCCGTAGCATCCACAATATCCAATTGCGATAGCCGGAACGTGATCAGCTTGTCCCAATTGCCGCCTTCAAACAGTACCGCGACTTTCCCGTCAGTAACTCGCTGGACAAGTCCTTGAAAGCCGTAGTAAATCTCGCCCTTATCTTTAACTCGAACTGCCGAACCTGGAAAAATCATAATTGTTTGAAAGTTAAGTTTGACTCTTTATAGCTTACCGTTTCTCGTTTCTAGTTCCCAAGCAGAGCCTGAGAACTAGGCAAATCTTCGCCAACAGGAAGACGCGAGGCAGAGGAGGGGAACGAAAGTTTTAGTCCCGGACAGGCTGCGACTCTCAGAAACCGGGTTTTTTATCAATCCTAGGGCTGCAACCCGTGTTTTTGTGCAAAAACCCGGTTTCTCGGCCTCCATGCGTCCTAGACTAAATTTGTTAGGCTAGGGCTGCTACAGAAACTTTACCGGCAATGCGTCCCGCGATCGCCCGCAACTCCCTAGCAGAAGCAGAACCCGGTTGCCCCACCACAATTGGCACGCCCGAATCGCCACCTTCCCGCAGCGGAATTTCCAGCGGAATGCGGCCTAACAGCGGCACTCCCAACTCCGCCGCCGTCCTTTCCCCGCCGCCGGAACCAAAAATATCGTATTGCTTGTCGGGCATATCCGGCGGCACAAAATAACTCATATTTTCCACAATTCCCAGCACCGGCACTCCCAACTGCTGGAACATCTTCAACCCCTTGCGGGAGTCCAACAAAGCCACCGTCTGCGGTGTCGTCACAATCACCGTACCAGCCATCGGCACCGCTTGGGCCATTGTCAACTGCGCGTCTCCTGTACCCGGAGGCATATCGACAATCAGATAATCTAAATCGCCCCAATTCACCTGATAGAGGAACTGCCGGATGATCCCGTTCAACATCGGGCCGCGCCAAATAACAGGCTGGTCTTTGTCAATTAAAAACGCCATCGACACTAATTTGACGCCGTAGTTGAAAGCGGGTTCGAGGGATTCCCCGCTTTTTGAGTCTCTAACCATCACTTTCGCGTCCCCCAAACCCAACATATTTGGGTCGTTGGGCCCGTAGATATCCGCATCCAGCAAACCCACCTTCGCGCCGGTTTGCGCCAGGGCTACAGCCACATTTACCGCCACCGTGCTTTTGCCGACGCCGCCTTTGCCGCTGGAAATTGCGATAATATTTTTAACGCCTTCTATGCCTTGGCGATCGACCACTCCTTTCTGCTGCGGGGTCTCGGCTGTCACCTCCACAGCCACTTTTTCGACTCCTGGCAACTGTTTGACCGCTTTTTGGCAATCTTCAACAATAAATTCTCGCAGCGGGCAAGCAGGCGTTGTCAGCACTAGAGTAAAACTGACGACACCGCCGTCAATTTTAATGTTACGAATCATATTCAATTCCACCAAACTTTTTTGCAGTTCGGGGTCTTGCACGGGTCGCAGGATTTCTAAGACTGAACTAATATCGAGTGTATTGGGCATTGTGTTCTCCACCATAGCTCTGCAATTTGGTCAACGAATTTTCGATCGCAAGTTTAAGTATATTTTTATTGCTATTTTTTAATGTAACTTCATAGCGATCATTTGCAGACCTGCGGTGGCATAATGACATGGCGACTGGATTTGGGACTCACGGTCAATCTCAAACTCAAATGCGATCGGCAAGAATTTCTACGACCGAAAGCAATTTGGTCACAATCCCCGAATTGATCCGTGGTCGCAATTCTTCAATTCTTCAATCTAAAATCTTAAATCTAAAATCGGATGACAGTTTCTACAACACTTAAAACCGCGACTTCCCCGTTTTTGCCACCCGCTGACTCTAGAGCTAGAGTCAGCCAATTTATGAAAAGCCTACAAGACGAAATTTGTCAAGCCCTCGAACAGCTCGATGGCGGTGGCAAATTTAAAGAGGACTCTTGGGAACGCTCCGAAGGCGGGGGCGGACGTTCTCGCGTTATGCGCGAAGGCAATGTGTTTGAACAAGGCGGAGTCAATTTTTCCCAAGTTTGGGGCGAAAGTTTGCCTGCTTTGATTCTGGCCAAGCACCCAGAAGCTGCCGGTCACGATTTCTACGCCACTGGCACTTCAATGGTGCTGCACCCCCGCAATCCCTACTTACCTACGGTTCACCTGAATTACCGCTATTTTGAGGCGGGCCCGATTTGGTGGTTTGGCGGCGGTGTCGATTTGACTCCTTATTACCCGTTGGCTGAGGATGCAGCTCATTTTCACAAAACTCTGAAAGCAGCTTGCGACAAACACCACTCGGACTATTATCCTACTTTTAAACTCTGGTGCGACGAATATTTCTACCTGCCGCACCGCCAAGAAACCCGCGGTATCGGCGGCCTGTTTTTTGACTACCAAAACGCTCAAGGCCCGCTTTACCGCGACCAGAATGTCAAAGGGAAAGCTGCTGAGTACAGCAAGAATGCTGGAAACCCGGAACCTAGAAGCTGGGAGTCGCTGTTCGCCTTCATACAGGACTGCGGGCGGGCATTTTTGCCGGCTTACACCCCAATTGTTGAAAAACACCGATCGAAAGCATACGGCGATCGCGAGCGCGATTTCCAACTTTACCGCCGCGGCCGTTACGTTGAATTTAACTTAGTGTACGATCGGGGCACGACCTTTGGCTTACAGACCAACGGACGCACCGAATCGATTCTCATGTCCCTGCCACCTTTGGTACGCTGGGAATATTGTTTCGAGCCAGAACCCAACTCTCCAGAAGCCGAACTCTACTCAAAGTTCTTAAAACCGCAAGATTGGGCGAATTGGTTGCCTCAGCAGTCACCGACCTGAGTTAAACTACTGAGAAAGTAACCACCGCGATAAATAGTAATAAATTTGAGGGAAGGGTCAGTGATTCATATTGATCAAAAAACCCACACGCTTCAAGACGGTACAACAGTTATCGTCTTAGCACCGACAGGACGGTTGGACATCACGACAGCTTGGCAATTCCGCCTCAAGTTGCAAGAGTGTATTTCCAAACTCAGCCGCCATGTCGTCGTGAATCTTGGTCAGGTAAACTTTATCGATAGTTCTGGCCTGACCTCGTTGGTAGCGGGTATGCGCGATGCGGATAAAGTTAAGGGAAGTTTCCGCATTTGCAATGTTCATCCAGAAGCCAAACTGGTGTTTGAAGTCACCATGATGGATTCTGTGTTTGAAATCTTTGAAACGGAAGAAGAAGCTCTAGAGGGGGTGCCGCGCGCCAGTTAAGCACTCCAGCTTGTATAGATTGCGGTGTAAGGGCAATTTAAGAAGACCGGGCGATTGAAATCGCGTCTACACACACAAAACAAGCCGGACGCCGGTTGAAGAAGACCGGGCGATTGAAATCGCGTCTACACACACACAAAACAAGCCGGACGCCGGTTGAAGAAGACCGGGCGATTGAAATCGTGTCTACACACACAAAACAAGCCGGACGCCGGTTGAAGACAAAGGCGGTGAAAATTACCCCATCTTCTTCTTTAGTCCGCGCACCATCCGGACTTTGTTTGTGTAGGCGCGGTTTCTAACCGCCGTCCGATATTTTTTTGTGTAGGCGCGGTTTCTAACCGCCGTCCGATATTTTTTTGTCTAGACGCGGTTTCTAACCGCCGTCCGATATTTTTTTGTCTAAACCTGGTTTCAACCGCCGTCCGATCCGATCCCAAGTGTATTGGCCAATATCTCAGAAGCAAAATCCTGACGCTTGACAAATCTAAAAGGGCCCATTAAAGCCCCCCAGATAGCCTTGCCTGTCGTGGGGCTAATTCCTTTGTCGTAGCTGAGAAATTCCTCCTCTGCCGCTTCAAATCCCAAGTCTACTTGGTAATTTTGCCCGCCGTAGGTAAAGCAGCAACGAGTTCCCTCCGGCAGAGATGCCCGAAATCGATAGCGATTTGAGCCTAAATTTTGCACCGCAACCGAGAGGGTGCAGCCGGGGAGAAGTTCGATTTGCTCGCTAGTTAGTTTTGCCAGCAAGTCGGGGTTGCGACCGGCTCCTTTGACCGCTTCGATATCCTTGAACATATAATATTGAGCTTCTATCTGTCCGGGCGCTGTCTTCACGTGCCTCAGTTGCACGATACGGGGGCGGTAGGGCTTGTCTAATTCGAGAATGTTGGCTTGTTCCGCAAACAGGGCAATGCTGGGTTCGTCCAAGAGAGCAACCGGCAGGGGTCTTTGCCAGAAACGCAGGTGGACGTACCAAGCCGGGTCTGCTAGCGCTTGTTCCCGGTTGTCAAATTCGCCCGCCATGTACTGGGCTAAGGCTCTTAATTCAGGAGAAATTGTCATGTTTGTGTGATTTTTGAGAAATGAGTGCTTGACAATTAAAAATTATTGTGCTAAGCCAGAGCAGGGTCGGCAAAGTCAGAAGATTAGATTTATCACCGATCCCAGAAGAGCTATGATTGTAAAGATACTTGGCTTTTGCCCTGGTAGTGCGACATATTAATTGTTGCTGCCGATCGCCCGCAAAATCTTTTTAATAAAATTTTGCCTCGCAGTCTCGGATGCACAGTTAAAAAAAACTGGCAATTTTTGTCAGCCCGATCGCCAATCGACTCGACTTTACTCATGCCGCGCTGGTCCACCTGTGGCGGCACAATTATTTATCTATAAAACTCAGGTGAACAAGAACCGTACCGTTTCAGATACTAAGCGAAGTTTCTATACGATTCACACTCGGCCGATTAACTCAATTTACCGTCGAGTGGTGGAAGAGTTGATGGTAGAAATGCACTTGCTTTGGGCGAATGTCGATTTTCAATACGACCCGATTTATGCTTTGGGCGTGGTGACAGCTTTCGATCGATTCATGGTCGGGTACGCCCCAGAAGCAGACAGACTGTCGATTTTTAACGCTTTGTGCAAAGCCCTAGAAGACGATCCCGATCGCTACAAACATGATGCTCACCGCTTGGAAAGCTTGGCCGAGCGACTTTCCGGGTCGGAGTTGCTCTCGTGGCTCGATCGCTCCACCAGCTTTGAAGATACAGGAGATTTGCAAGCGTCTTTAGGGGCGATCGCCAGCAACGCTCAATTTAAGTACAGTCGCTTATTCGCGATCGGTTTGTTCTCGCTGTTAGAAAAAGCTGACCCCGAGATGGTAAAAAACCAAGAAACTCGCAACGACGCGATCGCCAAAATCAGTGCAGCTTTGCATCTACCTGAAGACAAAGTTAGCAAAGATTTAGATTTGTACCGCAGCAATTTGGAAAAAATGGCCCAAGCGCGAATAGTGCTTCAAGATGTCATCCAAGCGGAACGCAAAAAACGCGAAAAGCGAGAAACAAAAGTTACTGCCGGCCCCTCAGGAGACTCTTCTGACAGCAATAATTAATCGTTTGAAGGAAGAAGGAAGAGGATCGATGTGAAGAAGGAAGAGGAAGAGAAAGAGAGAAATATATTTATAAAAAAATAAAACTCTTGCATTCTATTTTTTTCTTCTTTAGTTCTGGCTTCTGCTTTCTGGCTTCTGACGGATGAATGTTTGTGGCTCAAAAACTAAAAATCCCGCTTTTTAAATTGAGCGGGATCGACTTAACCAAAATAGAGTTGTTGGATGTTGTACTAGGGCTGCGGCTCAAAATTAACGGCGTTAGCTTGCAGCCAATTGCTGAGATTTGACAGAACTTCAGTTCCAGAAGACGGCTTACCCAAAGCTGTGGGGTTTACGGGTTCAGGTCTGACCAAGTTGCGGTCGATCGCTGCATTGACTTCTTTGGAAATCAGATCGTGAAGTTGCTCCTTAGCCCTAGCCCTTTGAAAGTGAGCTCCCTCTTCCGTCGTAGCGTACAGAGGCGGCAGCCTATTTAAAGCATAAGCCGCAATATCTCCCACATCCAGACTCTGCTCGCTCGTCGCCTCAATTTCTGCCACCCTAGCGATCGCCTCGCTAAGCACCAACTCTTCCATCACATTGATGAACTGTTTGCGAGGCAGAACCACAACTTCTCCGGTCAACAAAGCTCCCATCAGACGATCGAGAGCCATGTACTCTTCGATCGACAATTCAGAAGCCGTATTGCAGATACGTCCTACCTCAGCTTCCATAGACGGCGTTAAATAGCCGTCTTGCAAAGCCTGTTCAACAATTTTTTCAATACTCATATATGCTTCCCGCTCAACGGCATCATTAATACAGTTTTGTTTTGTAAAGACGCAATTGCTGGCGTCTTGAGATTCGAGTTTTGAGGCTTGAGTTGAGAATTTTTCTACAAATCATAACCCAATAGTGATAACCCTGAACAGTTATCTGCACGCCCCAGCCACAAACTTACCCCATAATTGACAGTTAAATTCGTCAAAATCGGTAAAAAATCCTACTCAACTCCCTGAAGCCGCCAAGGTACCGGATCGACAGACTGCCCGTGCACGTAAAGTCCCCAGTGCAGGTGAGGGCCTGTCGAAGCCCCCGTTGACCCCAAACCACCAATTACTTGACCCGCTTTCACGAAATCGCCTTCCTTGACATCAATCCGGCTCAGGTGCATCAAAATACTTGCTACCCCTTGACCGTGGTCGATACCAACTACATTACCGTGGATTTTGAACCCTTGGGATTCGCGGCCCACCAGAGACACGCGACCGGCTGCCGGTGCAACTACAGGAGAACCGTAAGCGCCCGCGTAATCGACGCCCCGGTGGTAGTAGTCCTTAGCAAATACCCCATTATAGTACCGGCGCACGCCGTAAATAGTGGTAATTTCGCCGGAGTTGGGGCGCAACAATTTGCCATCCCAGAATTTTTGGGGTGTCACCAGCGCTTTAAAGGCGTCCACGCGATCGAATTCGGCATCTGTACCTTCTTCGTCTTTCCCGGGCGGTAGCCAGATGGATTGGGTGGGAAAAGCTCGATCGCGCACTTGCACGTTCAACTTCTGCACTTGTCCGTCACCGGAGACTTGCAGAAGGCGCGCACCGGGTTTCTCTAGCGGCGTCGTCGGTAGCAGGGCCCGAAAGCGACGATTGCCGATCGCAAAAGCAGGGTAATTTTTCTGCTGTAAAGACACTTTTGGAGTTTCCCCGCTGTTACCGTCAACCTGAATAATTACCGACAGCGTATCACCCAGTTCGGGATTTGTCGGTGTCACCTGCACCTGCAAAGCTTGCACCGGCGCAGTGAAACTCAGAATGCCAGCAACAATTGGTGCGATCGCGATCGATATCTTCATGTTTGCGTTCAACAGCCTACACTTCAAAATAGCACGCACAACTATTTCCGCAATTGATTCGGAGTTGGCTCGATTCACAGTCGCTGTCATGCCCGATATCCTTAATCTTTGTCTAGCTAATGTTACACAAAAAATGCCATCTTAGCACCTTCTCACCTTAAAGAGCAAGGCATTATGACTCCTGCGAAGTCTGTTAAGTGTCGCCTGTGAAAACGCCAAGCGCAACTAATTATTTTTCGGGTTTTTAGCGTAGCTGCATAAGTCAATACGCTTCAATCAATGTTTGTCATTGCGAGGAACGAAGCAATCGCAGTATCTATTTTTTATTTTGAGATTTATATTTAAACCCTATGGCTGCATAAGCGATCGATATTGACGTATACATTATATAAATGTTATAACGATCGCATCGTACATATCAATCGTCCAGAGGTCAAAATACTATGCCAAACGAGCAAGACAGACCCGGAGAATACGATGCAGTCCTTGGCGGCCAAAATTCAATTCCTGTCAATGCGGCGGTACTCGGAGGAATTGCAGGTGTTAAAAGCCGATTGGCTTCGCCGATTGTTGAAGTGAGAATCGCCGCACTCTCCGAAGCGCTCAAATATGGAGAAGTCGGTTTAAAATTAATAATTCAAGCTTTGCACGATGAATCGATGCAGGTGAAAATTTCTGCTTGTTCGCTGCTGAAAGATCGATCGGAAGAGAAAATTCAACAGCATTTACAAAACTATTTCCCTATATTTGAGTTTGATGTCATCACAGTCGATGCGTATGGAAAAGAAAATAGTCGGAGAAAGTCATGGGTTCATTACTTCAGAGAAGACTTAGGTAATGGAGTTGTACTCGATATGGTTTACATTCCCGGCGGCACATTTATGATGGGTTCGCCAGAAACAGAGTACGGTAGACAAGAGCATGAACGTCCGCAGCATCAAGTAACTGTACCGACTTTTTATGCAGGAAAATATCCCATCACTCAAGAACAATGGCAAGCGGTGATGGGAAATAACCCATCAGAGTTTAAAGGTGCGCAACTGCCTGTAGAAAAAGTAACTTGGAACGATGCAGTAAATTTCTGTCAGAAGTTGTCTGAGAAAACAGGGAAAAACTATCGCTTGCCGAGTGAGGCCGAATGGGAATATGCTTGTCGGGCCGATACGACAACGGCTTTTCACTTCGGGGAAACTATTACTCCCGATTTAGTTAATTATAAAGGTAGCTATCCTTGCGGTTCTGTGCCTGGAGGACTTTTCCGCCACCACACTACTGTGGTGGGAAGTTTTCCCCCAAATGCGTTTGGCTTGTACGATATGCACGGGAATGTTTGGGAATGGTGTGAACTTTACCGGCATGATGGCTACAATGGCACACCCTCTGACAGCGGTGCTTGCGAAAGCGGATCTGATTACCGATTGCAGTGTGGAGGTTCGTGGCTCGACCATCCGCTCAATTGCCGTGCTGCCTACAGAAGGTGCGATTCTGCGGGCAACTCAAGCGGACTCAGGGGTTTTCGCGTTGTTGCTTTGCAGCAGCTTCCTATTTCCCCGTCTTCCCTGCGATGACTCTTCTTTACTCTTTTCTGTTGGTGCGTCGCGGCCTGTAATTCGTTAATTCGATCGCAAATCTCACAGATACGCCCTTAGACATATGACTGCTACAGCCGATCGCCCTCTCAAACATTTTTGCATAGAAGACTTGAAAAGTGCCGACCTTACAGGCATTTCTCTCATCCCCCAACCTTTAACCTTGCGTTTAGACTTTACATTCGGAATCGGGATTTATGACACTTCGATCGAATTCTATCAACTCGTGCATCAGGTAATTTCTCAACCTGTCAACTCCGACTCAGAAGAGTCTTGCTTCTGGGTAGGTAACGCAGAATTAAGACAATTGACAGAAGATAAAAGTCAAATTTTATCTGCTTTGTCTTATCCTTTTCAAAATCAAGCTGGTTTGGTTGAGACAGGTTCTTCGGCTATGTTCTACTTTCGGCTAGAAGGGGATATTTGTATCGAAGTAGTTTGCGGTAGTTACAAAATTTTTCAAGAATTGGAATCGGTGGTTGCAACCGCTTTTACTCCTGTCTAGATCCCCCTAAATCCCCCTTAAGAAGGGGGACTTTGAAAGCACTTCCGGTCCCCCCCGACCTAAGGGGGGCTAGGGGGGATCGGATTTAATGGAACCCTATTTAAGCTCGATCGCACCGCACATCTCACCGATCCGCACCATACAATTAGCTTGCTTGTGCCTTCGGAAGAAACATTTTTTCAACAACATTTTTCCGCAGATAAACTGTCAAAGGTTTTTCGATCAAAGAGTAGAATAGGCAGCCGACAACTACGGCCAACAATGCCACTAGAGCCGGGGCAAAGAAACCGTCGAAATATTTTCCTAAATTTGCCTTTTGCACAATTTTTGTAGCCGCTGATATCACCGGACTGTGGATCAGAAATATTGAATAGGAGGCATCGCCCAAGAAGATTAAAAAATAAGGAATTCTCGGAGAATCCTTGAGGTCGATCGAGGTAGAACCAATTATTAATAAAGCTGCCAGCACTGCAAAAGTATTGATGCGCTCGAACTCAATGTTGCCCCAAGCCACCAGCAGCGCTAAAATCACATATCCTAAATTTGCTATCCCAAATAATATCCATCTGTAATTGGTGATTTTCTTGTTATATTTAAGCACGATATACGCAGCCAAGCCGCCCAAAACAAATTCTAGATTCATATTTCCAAATATTAGATCCAGCAAGAAAAAAGCGTCGGTAATTTTTACTATTATATCTATTTTCCAAAAATGTAGCATCGTCACAAATAGCCAAGCCGACAGTAGAGGCAAAGACTGTTTAGGCTTTAGCCAGATAGCTATGCTGAACAATACGTAAAAATATATTTCGTAAACTAACGTCCAACCTACATCCAGAATTGGCTTGTTTTTTTGAGGAATCAAGAGCAGCGATAGAATTATCTTGTTCAGAGTTAAATCTTGATTGTTAGCAAAACCGGGAATTACTAAAAAGAAACACAAAACTGTCAGAGTAATTATCCAGTAGATCGGGTAAATTCGCACGCAGCGCTTGACTAAAAATGATTTTAACTGGTCTTTTTTGCCGATCGCCGATCGGTGAACGTACACCATGATAAAACCGCTCAATACAAAAAAGTAATCAACACCGCTCCACCCAGCCTGAAATAAATTAAAAAAAGTAACTTGATTTAATCTTTCGGTGCTCATCTGGTTGACGTGAAACATTACCACCAATAAAGCCGCAATCCCTCGATAAACTTGCAAGAGATTAAGCTTTTTGTGAGGAGTTGAACCCTTTGTCATGAGAAAATACCTTGTTCGAGAGTGGCAGTTGGGCTTGCTACTCAACTATAGTCAACGCCCCCAACATAGTCAACACAATAAACACTATAATATAACTTTACACTTTTTTCATAAAGTTGTGCAAGAAGACTTCCGACTGATTGTTGACTTAGTTCTAGTTCTCGCTGCTGCCGCAGCAGGAGGACTATTTGCATCGCTGTTGCGACAGCCGGTAATTCTCGGATACCTTCTGGGAGGGATCGTAGTTGGGCCGGCCGGTTTGGGGCTGATTAAAGAATTAATTCAGGTAGACACCCTGGCTGAATTTGGCGTTGCTTTTCTGTTGTTTGCTTTGGGAGTAGAGTTTTCATTCGCCGAACTAAATCGAGTTAAAGCAATTAGTCTGGGCGGTGGGGGCTTGCAAATTGTGCTGACGATCGCCATTACTACTGCAATTTCCTTGGGCGTAGGCTGGGTAGACTCGCCCGCCCAAGGGGTGTTTTTAGGGGCGATCCTGTCGCTTTCTTCGACGGCGGTTGTACTCAAATGCTTGATGGAACGCAATGAAGGCGGTACTTCCCACGGGCAAGTCATGCTGGGAATCTTGGTAGTCCAAGATTTGGCCTTGGGGCTCATGCTGGCTGTTTTGCCGGCCCTCAATCAGCCCGCAGAGGCGATCGGCATGACGGTAGTCTGGGCCCTGGTGCGGATCGGCTTATTTGCTGCCGGTGCAGTCGCCGCGGGCATTTGGATCGTACCGCAGTTGCTGCGCTACCTCGCGAAAACAGAAAGCCGGGAACTGTTTTTGCTGGGAGTTGTGGTTTTGGCTTTAAGCATTGCGCTGCTGACAGAATATTTGGGTTTCTCGATCGAGATGGGCGCATTTGTGGCGGGTTTAATGATTTCGGAGGTGGAATATGCTGACCAAACTCTAACTTATGTAGAGCCTTTGCGAGATATTTTTGCATCCTTATTTTTTGTTACCATCGGAATGTTAATCGACCCGTTTTTTCTCTGGAACCATCTAGAATTAATCCTGGGACTCGTATTTTTAGTATTTGTCGGCAAATTTTTGATTGTAACGCCGATCGTCCGATTATTTGGCTATCCCCTAAAAACAGCATTAATCGCAGGTTTGGGCTTAGCTCAAATCGGAGAATTCTCCTTTGTGCTCGCTAGTTCCGGCCAAGCTATGGGACTGGTTTCGCGAAACGTTTACCTATTAATTTTAGGAACGACAGCAGTCACCCTTGTGCTGACGCCGTTTGTATTGAGAAGCGTGCCGCAGTTATTCAAGTGGGCGGAAAATTTCGGGCCGATTCAGCGCTATTTTGACGAAACATCTCAACCTGTCGAAATAGCTGAAACTTTGCCGGAACAAAATCATGTGGTGATTTGCGGCTACGGGCGAGTTGGCAGAAATTTAGTCAAAATGCTGCAAAGTCGCAACTGTTCAATGGTGGTAATCGACGAGTCGGAAAGCAGAATTCAAGAGTGCAGAGTGTCAGGAATTCCTTACATTTACGGGAATGCTGCCAGCTTGCACGTATTGGAAGCCGCCGGGGTGGAACGGGCCGCATCAATGGCGATTACTCTTCCCGATCCCATGAGCACTCGCTTGTGTCTGAAACGGGCTTTAGAATTAGTCCCGGATTTGGATATTGTGGTGCGGGCAAACAAAGATAAAGATATTGAATTGCTTTACCAACTCGGGGCTTGGGAAGTTGTGCAGCCGGAGTTTGAGGCTAGTTTAGAACTGTCGGCCCACTTGCTGGCTGGGATGGGTTTGTCAGCAATGGCAATTGGGCGGGAAGTCCAGCAAATTCGCAGCAGCCGCTATCTGGAATTGCGCCCAGCGCGGGAACCTTTGGCGGTTTCGCGGGATTTGAAAGTGGCGGTTCGAGATATGAACAGCGAGTGGTACAATTTGCCGTCGGGTTCTCCCATCGCTGGGATGACTCTGGAAGAAACTAACTTGCGGCAGTTGACAGGGGTCAGCGTGATGGCGATCGTCCGCGAAGATGGCGAGGAAATTGATTATCCTAACGGGAAGGCTGCTTTGGAGTCGGGCGATCGACTTTTGGTAGTCGGTGAACCGGAAGAATTGATCAGTTTTGAGTTGCTGGCGAAGGGCGAAGTTGCAGTCCCCGAGGGCGACAGTTCTTGTCAGTGGCTGAGGCTGCCAGCAAACAGCCCTTGGGTGAATCAAAAACTGTCAGAGGTAGATTTGCTGACTCAGTACGGGGTGCAGGTGCGGGCGATCCGCCGGGAAGGGAAGTTTACTCGCTGGCCTGACGGAACTACCGATTTGCAAGAGGGCGATCGTTTGCTGCTGTGCGGGGGCTTCTACGAGCTCGGTTTGATGCAGCGGACGGCCTCGCCTCCGGTGCCGCAACCTGCGTTAAAGCTGCCTTTTGTCACCGCCCAAGTCAGCGAAAAGCTATTTAGCGATTAGTTAGCGGGCATGGGGCATGGGGCATCGGGCATCGGGCCTTCCCAGGTCATGGGCCTTCCCAGGTCATCGACCAAACAGGTCATCGGGCAGGAAAGCAGTGGGCAGTTGACAGTCAACAGTCAACAATGCCCCGTGCCCCATGCCCCATGCCCCATGCCCCATGCCCCACTCTCAGGCGTTGGGTTTGAGATAAGCAATTGCCGATCGCGAGATCAGAATTTGTGTTTCTGAGGGATCTAAGAGGCAAATGCAGTTATGATCCTGCCAAAAAATTCTGCCGGCTAGCAAGTCACCGGTCATGAGTTTGATTTCTACCTGTTTTTTGTCTTTGATGTAGCTTTGTATTAAGCGAACGCTGGGCAATCCGGTCTCAAATTCTGACATAGTGGGAAATGGGTAATTTAGTCATTAGTCATTAGTCATTAGTCATTGGTCATTAGTCATTGGTCATTTTTTGCTATCAACTATCAACTGTCAACCTGTATGCTGTCAACTGTCAACTGTCAACCTGTATGCTGTCAACTGTCAACTGTCAACTGTCAACTATCAACAGAGGTTTGTTTTTATGCCGATCGAGTTTGCGAAGTATCACGGACTGGGCAATGATTTTATTCTGATTGACAACCGCCACTCCTCAGAACCAGTTTTAACGCCAGAACAAGCTGTGTCCATGTGCGATCGACATTTTGGGATCGGCGCAGACGGCGCAATCTTTGCTCTTCCCGGTCAAAACGGTACGGACTATACGATGCGGATTTTTAACTCCGACGGTTCGGAACCGGAAATGTGCGGCAACGGGATTCGCTGTTTGGCTAAGTTTATCGCCGATTTGGAAGGTGAGAAGGCAAAAACTGAGTATCGCATCCACACTCTGGCGGGTGTGATTAGCCCCGAATTGCGATCGGACGGTCAGGTTAAGGTGGATATGGGACTTCCCCGGCTGCTGGCTGCGGAAATTCCGACAACTTTGGCGACACCGGATGTCAAAGTGATAGATGTGCCGATCGAAGTTGCCGGTAAATCTTGGTCTGTTACCTGCGTCAGCATGGGAAATCCTCACTGCATTACCTTTGTAGACGATGTTTCGGCTGTGGCTTTGGAAACTGTCGGCCCTCAATTTGAACACCACCCAGCTTTCCCGCAGCGTACAAATACCGAATTTATTCAAGTTATGCGACGGGACTACGTAAAAATGCGGGTGTGGGAAAGAGGCGCAGGTGTTACTCTAGCTTGTGGGACTGGTGCTTGTGCTGCTGTGGTGGCTGGGGTGTTGGTCGGAAAGTGCGATCGGACAACTGCTGTTGAACTTCCCGGTGGCGTTTTGGAAATCGAATGGGCTGAAGTTTCTGGGCGGATTTACATGACGGGGCCGGCACAGCAAGTATTTAGTGGTTCTCTTAGTCATTAGTCACCAGTCATTAGTCATTGGTCAAACAGATCATTGGTCATTAGTCATCGGTCAGAAGGAGTTTTTTGTAGAATTGACAAACAAGAAAAATTATTGAATTCAAAATTATTCTTTAATTCTTTAAGTATGAAAAATGCTCAATGACTAATGCCTTGCGCTTTTTGAAGTCATTAACCCAAGACTGATTACTAATGACCAATGACCAATGACCAATGACCAATGACCAATGACCAATGACCAATGACTAATATCGTGTCCTGTCGAGCGATCGCGATAAGTCAGGTTCGTAGTGTGGACTTTAGTCCGCATTTAGGGAGCGGACACCAGGACGCACTACGAACCTTTTTATTACTGGTAATCGACCGGACATGATATAGGCCTGAATTCTAAAATCTAAAATCTAAAATCTAAAATCTAAAATCAAGTAGGTGGATGTGCATGGCTGGAGGTATTTATCTGATTCAGGACGACGACAGGCTGGTAGAAATGATGGAACAGCCCTACGACTCGGAAGACCAGTTACAAGACTTGCTTGTAACTTATCCTAATCTGATTGCCGGAGATCAAATCGATCGCGCGACGGCGCGGAAGTGGCTGTTAATTTCACGGGAATCAGTGCCCACCGATGAGGAAACTGCCGTCCAGTGGTCGCTGGATCACTTGTTTCTCGACCAAAATGCAGTTCCTACTTTGGTGGATGTCAGACGCACTTCTAATACTGGACTCCGGCAAAAAGTTTTAGGTCAGTCGATCGACTATGCTGCTAATGCGTTGGTTTATTGGCCGATCGATTCAATTATTGCTCTGTTTGAAGCCAATTGTCGCGATCGGGGCCGCGATCCCGAACAGATTTTTGAAGAGTTTCTCGGTGCGGATGCTAATGAAGATTTATTTTGGCAGAAAGTTAAAACTAATTTGCAAGCCGGTAAAATTCGCTTAGTATTTGTAGCAGACGAGATTTCCGCTGAAATGCGCCGAGTTGTGGAATTTCTCAACGAACAAATGGACCCGGTTGAAGTTTTGGCCCTGGAAATTAAGCAGTATGTAAGTGAGGACGGTTTGAGAACCTTGGTTCCCAGAGTGATCGGTCAGACAGCCGAAGCACAGCAGAAAAAATCGAACGCAATGCGCGAAAGAAGGCGCTGGGATGAATCGTCATTTTTTGCGGAAATCAAAGCCAGACAAGGCGCGGACGAGGCGCAAATGGCAAGATCCATATACCTTTGGGCAAAAAGTCAAGAACCCGAAATTCAAATCCATTGGGGAACGGGGGACACCTACGGTGGTTTCGCGGCTCAATTGCATCACAGGGGCAGAAAACCATATCATTTATTCACTGTAGATATTGCTGGCAGAATGGAGATTTCTGCTGACAATTACGGTTCCCAACCGCCATTTAATGCTGAACCAAATTGGCTGGAATTGAGAAGTAAACTGAGTTCGATCGGTCTCTCGCTACCTACTGAACCGGGCGAGAGAAGGTCGCCGAGTCTGGCTTTATCTACTTTGGAAGACGAATTTGCCCTCCAGCAAGTTATGGAAACGTTTAATTGGGCGATCGAACAAATTAAAACGTTATAGTCATTAGTAATCTGTACGGTTTGTAGTGAGGACTTTAGTCCTCTGAATTATCAGGACTAAAGTCCTCACTACCAACCAATCTTATTAAAAGTAATTGACCGAACATCCTATGAATCCTGACTATCGAGAAAATTAAAACATTATAATCATGAGTCATTTGTACGGTTTGTAGTGAGGACTTTAGTCCTAGTCATGGATGCGGACTAAAGTCCTCACTACAAACCAATCTTATTAGGAGTAATTGACCGGACATAATATGACTGATGACCAATGACTAATGACTATTGACTATTGATAGCGAATGTTTGCTTGTTTCAAGCGGCGCAAAGCTTCTCCCAGTCGATCGCAATCTGCAATCAAACTAACCCTAACATATCCTTCGCCGCCAGGGCCGAAAGCATTACCAGGAGTAACAACAACACCCGTTTGCTGCAAAACATTCAGCGCAAAATCAGTCGAACTCATGCCCGGAGTGCAAGGAACCCAAAGATACATTGCAGCCAAAGGTTTGGGAATATTCCACCCCAATTCGGCCAATCCTTCAACCATAAAATCGCGGCGAGTGCGATAGCGTTGCTGGACTTCGTGCAAGTAACTGTCAGGTAATTGCAGCCCTGTTTCTGCTGCTGCTTGCAAGGCGGAAAATATGCCGTAATCTAAGTTAGTTTTTAAAGTGCGCAAACCTTGAATTATCCGGCTGTTTCCAACTACAAAACCGACTCGCCAGCCGGCCATATTGTAGGTTTTTGACATGGTGTGAAATTCAACGCCGATTTCTTTTCCGCCGGGAATTTCTAATAAACTTGTCGGTTGATAGCCGTCAAAGGCTAATTCCGCATAACACAAATCGTGAACCAGCAAGATTTGATGTTTGTGCGCGAAAGCCACAATATCTTTATAAAATTCGCGGGGGGCCGTTGCTCCGGTCGGATTGCTGGGATAATTAAAGTAGAGTATTTTGGCTTGTTCGGCTACGCTGTCGGGAATGGAACCTAGGTCAATTACCCAGTCATTTTCCGGTTTGAGGATAATGTTGTGAACTTTGGCACCGGCGATAATCGGGCCGCGAAATAATACCGGATAAGCGGGACTCGGTACTAATACTAAGTCGCCGGGATTGATATAGGCGATCGCAAAATGCGCTAAACCTTCTTTAGAACCCAATAAAGGTAATGCTTCGCCTTCTGGATCGAGTTCGACATTGTAGCGGCGGCTGTACCATTTGGTAATTGTACGGCGAAAACTGGCAGTTCCTTCAAAGGGCGGATAGCCGTGATTTGCAGGATTTTGGATAGCTGCGATGGCGGCTTCTACTACCGGTTGCGGAGTCGCACCGTCGGGGTTTCCCATTCCTAAGTCTATTAAATCTAGTCCTTGTTCGCGGGCGCGGGCTTTGAGTTCGTCGAGACGGGCAAATACGTAGGGCGGTAGTTTTTGCAACCTGTCAGCAGGGCTAATCCAATCCAAAGTCATTTGTTTTTTGTCACTTGTCAGTTTTCCTGGTTCGTAGTCAGGACTTCAGTCCGCAAGTTAGTAGTGAGGACTGAAGCATTGGTGTCAACATTAACCCGAAATACCGCCAGGGGTTTAAACCCCTGGCTAATATCCCAAGTCCTCTAAAAGAGGACTAATGAATTACTCAGTCCTCTTTTAGAGGACTGTCTTCTTTGAGGCAGGGGTTTGCAACCCCTGCTTTAAGAGCGGGTGTGACGATAAGTTGACACTAACAGGATTTCAGTCCTTCCAACACAGCCTTTACAGGACTAAAGTCCTTACTACAAACCTTACTTACAAACCTTACTACAAAATGTTTTAATTCTTGATTTTCAATTCTCCCACAGGTGCGGTGGTAGAAACCATCGCCGCCATTAATTGTTCGGGAACGACTTTAAATGGCAGTCTGTGGATGTCGGAATTGGGATTGCACGCTATTTGAGCGGCGCGCTGCAATTCTGTTAGGCTAACGTCTCCGAGTCCTAAGTCCTCTAAAGTTTGGGGCAATCCAATCTCGGCGTAGAATTTTAGCAGTTGCTGTCTGGCGGTGGCTGCGAGTTGATTGTTTTGCAGAATTTCTTCTAGCCGCAGTTGCACTAAAATGCCGTAGGCAACTTTTTCGCCGTGCAATGTGCCGTGACTTGCTAATAGATGAGTTAGGCCGTTGTGGACGGCGTGGGCGGCGACGGTGCGACATTGGGCTCCGCCGATGCCGCCGATTACTCCTGCTAGCAATACGGCGGCGTCTGTGACTTCTTGCCAGGTTTCGCTACCGGGTTCTTTGAGGGCGGCGGCTGATTTTTGGAATAAAATATCGCGCAGGATTCTAGCTTGTTGGACTGCGGAAATAATCATGGTTTGTTCCGAGTGTCCGCTGCTGACTGATGCTTCGTACCATTTGGCGATCGCATCTCCAATTCCTGCTACTAATGTCCGCTCAGGTGCTGTTTGAATTAAGCCGTAGTCGAGTATCAATAAATCGGGACATCTGGCTAATGTGACATCGTATTGGAATGCACCTTGTTCGGAATAAATGTTAGAAAGTGCTGTCCAAGCGGCACAGGTTGCTGCTGATGTGGGTATGGTGACGATCGCCATTTTGCACTGATGGGCGAGGAGTTTGGCTGCATCCAAGGCTTTGCCGCCGCCGACGCCGATGATGAAGTCGGCTTTGTGGGTTTGGACGGCTGCGCGGAGGGTTTCGAGGCTGGTTTCGCTGCAATCTTTGCCGTAGGCTGTGTGGGCGGATTCTAACTGCTGCTGTTCGAGGATTGGTTGCAGGTATGGTTGGGCGGCGGCTAGGGAGTTGCTACCGCCGACGATTAGGGGCCGCTTTCCGAAACGGGCGATCGCATCTCCGGCTTGTGATAGAGCGTTTTGACCCCGCAATACACAGGCTGGAGCAATTGTCAAGGAATAAATTGCAGTTGCGGTGGTAGTTTTGGTGCTTTGGGTTTGAGTCATCGAACCAGTGGATGAGTGACGAGAAGGTTTATTGTCGCAGGATTGCTGGATTTTATAGGATAACTCTAACTCGCGTTGGGCAACATGGTAACTTTTGTAAAGTATTTGTTAAGTATTGTGGTTGGGACGGGCTGCGGGAGTTGAGGGGCGATCTCGAGTATTCACCCAATTTTAGACTTCCAATTCGATCGTTTTAATGATTTATGTTGCATAGTGCTGAAAGGACAGATGCTTGGTTTCAGCATAACAATTGTCGATCGAAGGGCTTTACAGTGTTTGATAGGTTCTTTGTCGATCGCTGTTGTCCAGGAAGGAGCTAGTCACGATGTGCTCTGCTTTTATACCCGCAACAGGAGATTCCGACGGGAGTAAGAAGAAATTGACATACATGAGCAATTTGCGGTATTTTATGGTTATATAGCGAAAAGAGCTAAGCGTGCACAGTAGCTGCTTCGGTTGAGCTAGACTGTTATGCAACTCAAAGGAGTTTGTGATGTCAATGAAAGTGTTTTTCACACTAGAAGCCCGCAGGAACGGGGTTGGTCTAACAACGAAAAACGAGAGTTGGCCCGCATTCCCATTGTGGGGGAGTACGTCGCAACTGCGATCTACAGTCCTTGGTTTTGTGTTCAGCTAGTGGTTCACACGCATTTTGATGGTGAATTTGACGCGGAGGTGTACGCAGTTGCTGCGGATCACAACGAAGTTCTAGAGATTGCTCAGGCAAATTAAGCGATGACTAAGAAAGTCTCAATTGATTACAATGATATAGCTGCAATTGCCTTTAAATCTGCTTTTCCTCATGGTTGGAGAAGCCTTATCCCTGGTTATGACATATGGAAACTATTGATTGAACCACTAGCTCAGAAGGTTATTGATGCTGCTACTTTAAGTCAGGGGAATGATCTTGAAAATATCAAGGAAATAATTAGATCCGGCAAAGAAAACGGGGTCGATGAGTTAGAGATAAAAATTGCAAAAGAAGCAGGTATAAATATTGGTACTAACCTAAATGAAATAGGTATTCCTTGTAATGTGAATTTTAGAGTTGGGTCCCAAGGGGAGACTGTTATTAACATAAAGTACAAGTAGAGAGATACAAGTACGAGTATTGCTGAAACTGTAAGTTGTTTAAATTTATCTGGATAATTAATAATATATGAGACGAAAAAGAGAAGTTGTAGAAGCACTATTAGAAAGTCTTTCTATCCTAGAAAGATCGCGCGCAGTTAAACTAAATCGTTAGACCGCGAAACTGATAACTAATCAATAATAGAGATTATTTTTCTATATGACACCACAATCACTTGAACAACTTGTGCAGAAAATTCACGAACTTCAAACACTTATGGTGACAGTTGCAACAGGTGAAGCACGTATTCAGGAAAAAGATGATGAGTATAAGCAGCTATATATGGAAGTGAGTTTGAAGCTGGAATTTCTACAAAATGAAGGCTTCAACGTTGACAATCCAAATTCTTTTAGATCCCTGTGGGATTGGTATAATTACTGGTCAGCTCATTTGGCTACTTATGCTTTACGTCGTCAGTATGTTGGGGAACTTTACGAAAAGGTTCTAACATCATTTGAAAATACTCTCTACAAGCATCGCGCAAATTCGATGTCGAGTGAAGAACTAATTGACGACTTGCAGCGCAGGTTAGGTCAGATGATACCTGAACCCCAGACTAGGTTCAAATTCACAATCAATTCTCTGCATCCAAAAATTATTCAGCGATGCCAGCAACAGTTTGAATTGGGACAGTATGATGATGCAATATTCAATGCGATGAAAACTGTCGAAGAAGAAATTCGAGATCGTGCATCAGCAGCACCAACTGATGTAGGAGTTGCTCTGGTTTCAAAGGTTATGAATCCTAATCAACAACCAAAGCTAATTTTTAGTTCAGTAAATGCAGAACAGGAGGCAGCACACTCTATGTACCGAGGCGCAATCGGTAGTTTTAAGAATCCACTCAGCCATCGTTTCTTGGATACCTCTGATCCAATAAAAACTTTTGAGATTCTAGGTTTTGCAAGTTTATTAATGCGTATGCTAGATGATGCAACTGTAACACCATCTAGCTCAAATGGTGTCTAACAACGCCTATGCACACCGGCCGCAGAGAGTTGATCGGTTATGATGCAGAGGTTACTAGCGTCCAGTGAGTGCGAACGTTACATTTTTTACCAACAGGTGAAACCCGATCGATCGCCCCTTTCCAAGATCCTAGAAAAATACAAGCACGGTCAAGGCTCAAATTAGCTCAGGCTCGATCGCCTTCTCTGTGCCATCGCGCAGGAAACCATCCCTAGTGGATGATGGTTGTAACAGAATTTGTGGGATTATAATTTCTGTGCAATCAGCCTTCTTGCCTTCATGCCAACGAATGATTCTGACCTACAAATCCAAGCACGAAGAATTCTAGACGCGATTGCTTTCATTCCTTTTGAGCAATATCAACCCTTGACCCGTGGGTTTGAGAGCATTCCTGCGCGTCCTGGCATTTATGCAATCGGGCACAGAACTGATGGATTGCTCTACATCGGTAAAACCAAGAGCTTACGAGGTCGCTTCAGTGGTGGGCACAAAGCTTTTTTGTGGGCATGGCTCGATAAATATAGCGATGAAGACATACGGATTGCAATACAGACAATTTTTCACGCTTGAGAACCCTGCGTTACTATTGGAGCTAGAAGCCATCATTCTAAGAGCTGCTGAACCCCCTTACAACGTCCAAATTCCAAATGAGATGTAAATGCCATGCAAGCCAAACTTAAAGAGCAACTTTCCCTCGCTGATGCTGAAGTTATTTTAGGACGTTTTCCTGAACGAATTCGTGCTGCCCTAATTGCTCGTGCTGCTGAAATTGAATACCCGATCGAAGCAGTCATTGAGATGGCGATCGCTAGTTTCCTTGACACAGAAGCATTAGGTTTTGCAGATTGCAAACCAGGACGCGGACAATAACAGCGTCAAGTGGCGATCGCGGCGATCAAACAATTCAAATTAGCAAAAACTATATGCTAGAATCAGGGTGTGTGTGAAGCGAACAAAGTAAATGCCTACTGATGCTCAATTGAGAGGTTTATATCGTCTTAGCTATTGGCTAACGTTTATTATGCTTCAGCCCGTACATCTCGTCTGCATTGACGAGCGAACAAACAATCTGTATGTTTTGGCTGGAAATACCGAGAACCTGGAGTTTCAAATTGCGCCGAATGGAGAAGTATTCTGATGAGTCAAGTTAACTATAGTGCTATGTCAGATGAGGAGTTAAGGCAACACTTTCTTCGACATCGTGAGGATAAGACGGCTTTTCGAGCGTATCTGGATAGGCTAAGCAAGCGCCGGCGCGAAATTATTACGACTGTAGACGATCCTGATTTTGATGCCAAGATTCAAGCAGCAGTTTTGCGACAAATGCAAGCGGCAGGTAACAACGGTGATGCGGCGGTATAACCATTTAAATACAGATTTTTGTATCTTCTTTTTAAATGGTTTTTGTGTGCGGGATTTATTGCCGACTAAAGATTGTTTTGAACCTCACTTAATGCGATAATTGTAGCCTCGATCGGTGTCATCATAAAGTCCTTCGTCTTCGGGTGCGTAGCCTTTCAAAAAAGCATCGTGACTGCGAGTAATAGCTGTGTCAATTAAATAGTCTTCTAAATAGTCTTCGCCGTCGAGTACAGAAAATTCAGTTAATTCGGGATCTGTCAAAAAATCTTGGGCTGTGACAGCCATGTATGGTGCTAGTATTTTATGGCGTTCCGCGATCGGCAACTTAGCAATTTCTGTAAGGGATAGCTTGAGCGGCGGTGGTTCTGTTGGCGAATTGCTAGACTCGGAACTTTCACTTGATAAATGTTGTGTTTGTGCCCCTTTTTGTACTAGAAATTCCACGAAATCGAGCACTTCCTGCTGTTTATCTGTCGAAAGCATCCGCAGATTCTCTAATAATATTTTTTCGATATCGAGTGTTTGTGTCATTGATTTTTACCTGCACATCGATCGGGTATTTGTAGGGTGCGTACTGCACACTTTACCTGTTCTATTATATCAAATTTGCACGGTCAGCAGTCGATCGCCCTTTTCGATCTGAAATTTGGTCAAATGTCTATTATGCCGCCAACTAACCATCGCCTCGAACCTCGATCGTATAACTGTAGCCCTGTTCAGTCAGAAACAGTTGGCGGTGTCTGGCAAAATCCTCCTCACAAGTTTGTAGCGAAACTAAGGTATAAAAACTCGCAGTATGTCCGTCAGATTTAGGGCGGAGAATTCGTCCGAGGCGCTGCGCTTCTTCCTGGCGAGAACCATATTTTCCCGATACTTGAATCAACACATCGGCATCGGGTAAATCGACGGCAAAGTTGCCCACGCGAGATAGAATTAATCCGGGAATCTCTTTGTGACGGAATGCTTCGTACAGCCGATCGCGCTCAACCTGTTTTGTCTTCCCCGTAATCAGCGGCAAATCGGTAACTCGGGCGATCGCATCCAACTGCTCCAGAAACTCACCAATAATTAAAATACGGTGTCCCGCTTCCTTTTGCAACAAACTTTGCACCACATCCAACTTACCCGGATTTTCCGCAGCAATCCGAAACTGGCTGCGGCGGGGCGCTAAGGCATATTCCATTTTTTCGGCCTCATTTTGGGCGACGCGGATTTCGGTACAATTGGCTGTAGCAATAAATCCCTGTCCTTCCAATTCGCGCCAAGGTACGTCGTAGCGCTTCGGGCCAATTAGCGTGAAAACATCCCCTTCCTTCCCGTCTTCGCGAATCAATGTCGCCGTCAAACCTAACCTGCGTCGCGCTTGTAAGTCGGCGGTAATCCGAAATATTGGTGCGGGTAGTAGATGGACTTCATCATAAATAATCAGTCCCCAGGATTGCGCGTTAAATAACTCGAAATGCGGGAATTCATCATCTTTAGTCGATCGATAACTGAGCATTTGGTAAGTCGAGAGAGTTACAGAAGCCGTTTTTTTGCTGTTGCTGCTGTACTCGGCGATCGCATCTTCAGTTAAACTCGTCTTGTCCAATATTTCCCTGCGCCACTGGTGCACCGAAGTCAAACTGCTGGTGAGAATCAGCGTCTTTTGCTGCACCAAACTCATCGCAATCATCCCCACAATCGTCTTACCAGCCCCGCACGGTAGGACGATCGTTCCACTGCCACCTCTAACCTCTCCTCCCTGATAGAATGCCTCTACGGCTTCCTTTTGATAGGCGCGCAAATTAAAGGGTAAGTCGCTTCCTAAAGTGCGATCGCGCAATGCAATCGCCAACTCGGCACCCTCGACATATCCAGCCAAATCTTCCGCCGGATAACCCACTGCTAGCAAAGCTTGTTTGAGTACACCGCGATTCCCGGCATCAACTTGAAAGCAAAGATCCGAAATCCGCTTACCTAACAGCGGTTTTACGCGATCGTCCCGCACTAGCAACTCCGTCAGCGGGCGATCGACAATCCGCAGTTGTAAATCGGGATTTTCCGCATCAATCCTTTCAATTACCGTCAATCCGTAGCGAGTTCCCAGCAGTTCAATTTCCTGCGCTACAGATTCGGGAATGTCATATTTAGCATACTTTCGCAAAGCTGCGATCATCAATTCAACTAACATTCCCGCCGCCCGCGCATTCCACACACTCAAGGGCGTGATGCGATAGGTGTGGATGTGTTCGGGACTTTTGATTAATTCGGCAAAGGGTGCGATCGCTTCTCGTGCCTTTTGTGCTGTAGGGGCGTGAACTTCGAGTAAAATTGAGCGATCGCTTTGCACGATTAAAGCATTTTCAGGAACGTAAGTCATAGGAAGTTCGGCAACGGATTTTGTAACGGATGTAACGGATTGAATAATTGAAGGAAGAAAGTAGAAGGTAGAAGTTTAGTAGAACAGAAATGTTTGGTTTGTTTGATCCAGTCTATGTGAAAGGTGCGTCGCGATCGAGATTGTACATCTTTTTTAGGGATTTATCGCCAGCGACGCATCATACAAATACTACAAGAGAATGAAACAGCCCTGCCTACTAAGAGGGGGGACAGGATGCTTCTCAAAGTCCCCCTTTTTAAGGGGGATTTAGGGGGATCTTGCCTCGGCTATAAACGAAAGATACAAAAGTTTTCGGGCGATTGTTGACACTCATAATATCAGGTGTATTATTTATCCGACTGCGGCAAGACATAGCCGACTTGCCGCAGGGCGGTGCGAAATTTAGTTTCCTGGCCCAATTGAACCGCTAAAGTGCGATCGCCCGCCAACTGACAGAATTTTTTAGTACGGGAATCATTAGCAATTAGCAATGCTAAATGGGCGGTAGTACATTCGATCAACCTGACAGTACCTACATCTTGCACGCTATTCGATCGCTCTGTAACATCCGTCAGAAATTGTTGCACAGTTTGCGGCAGCGGTTCAATACTCCTTGCGTCCAAAAACTCTGTAAACTCTGCTAATGGATATCCGTTTTCAATGGCTGCGAAGATTTTTGGGCGATCGAGACGCCACACAACATCCGAAACTTTCTTAGTATAGACATCAAGGACGATCGCATCAGATGTCTCGACACCATCTCCCGCCGCAATAATTTCTAGATTCGGCAATACCCGCAGCGTTTGACGGATCTCAATTGCTGGCGGAGTATACTTATCCGTCAACTCCAAACAATAAGCCCCCAAAGCTGTCAAACGAAAATATACTAAGCCATCATAACGACTCAGGAATTCCAGATTGTCGGTTCCCCAAAGATCGTCATAATCACTTGGTATCAGCAACGGATCGACATATGCAACATCAATTATGCCCAAAGTAGCAGCATACTCAAACAAAAAACAGCGCATATATCGTTCTTCCAGAATCCGCCAACTGTAGCCACTCAATTCTGATAAGTTTCCATACCCAGCTTCACCAATATACAGATAGTACGGTTCCTCCGTCACCTCAAACCTATGGCCCGTTGCGACTAGATATTTGCTAAAGTCATGAAATAGAATCCACTTACCCACAGGACATTCTGCGAGCACAGAGGCGATCGCATCTCTCCGCCACGTCACATCCGTCATCCCACTTGCGCCCCTGCCAGTTTGTCCTTTGATCGCATCAATGCGGCGAAATTCATCAAAGATTTTGGTCTTTAACCAGCGTTTCCATGCTGTCTGCAAACCTTTGGCGGGTGATTCTTGTAAAGCTTTCAGTCCCGCTTTTGTCAAAACTAGCTTTTTGCCCGATCGTTCCGCGAACTTGCTCCCTTGCGCTATCATTATCCAAGCAAAGGGCTTGATGCTACCGATTTCAGCGAATACTTCATCATCATAGTCGCTATCCTTGGCTAGGGTAATTTGACGCTGTTCCTCATTATAAAAATCACCACCTTGCAATATAGAGGCGATCGCCTTTACACTTGCAGCAGTAGGCAAAGCAGTTTTCTCGCTAACAGCAACTTTTCCCGACTGAATCAAACGCAAAACTGCTGCAAAATCCTTTGTAGCAGTCAACTGTGTTTCACAAGAAGTCATGGGAATCTCGTATTCTTCTGTCTCCTTTTTTTCTGTACTATAGTTATATCTTTGAACGCGGAGTTTAACCTGATTTTGTACTGTTTCACCAACATTATCTAACGTGGCTTCTTCGGGTGGTGGAACAAATTTTAGCAATTCTTCTTCTAAATCGTAGGGTATCTGCCTGCCATAAATAAACAAGCATAGCATTGATGGTTCTCTGTTAGTTCCATAGCGATCGCTTGTGCCAAAATTTGCTGGTTCTCCGTATTTGGCGCTAAATATCTCAGGAAAATAAACACCATCATCCCCATGTATAACCTCAGCTACAGCCGCTTTTTGAAGGTCATCTAATTTTGCCCACACATTCCGAAGGTTCTTTCCCAGCAATTGCGATCTAATTCCCTCAACAAGATCCGCTTTACGGGTTAATTTACGAGGATCGGGTAATAATGCTTTGAGCTTTTTTAAATCGTCAACAATTATTCCTTCCAATGCCTGTTGGAGGCTAAAAAGGTTATTTACGGTTTGGTAACGCGACATAATATTTGAGAATGCGCCCGCTTCAAAATTGTTTTTGCAACCCAAATATAACAACTTTACCGGATGCAAAACTTGAATTTTTGTTACAAAACTCCAGAAATCTGGTTAAACAGTTACGGTACCATGAACCGGAACGGTGCATAGGTTATTTGTTTTAATTTTTAAGGGAATATTTTCGGCCCTAAAATTACCCGGTTCAACAGCCGTAGGGTGCGTCGCCATTAACAATCCCTAAAAAAAAATGGACAATCTCAAAGCGACGCACCTTAGACTTCTTGCAAAAGTCCTTTTAATCAAATTTTCGGACGGGCTCTGGGGCCCATCCCACAAGTCAGGATTTAATACCAATTTTCAGGCATTTATACAACATTAGCCCTAGGGTGCGGATCCATTAACAATTCCTAAAAAAATGGACAATCTCAAAGCGACGCACCTTATAAACTGAGCCTTTTATAAGCAAAACTAACAATTATATTGTATGGTTTGTTTCGTCCACCCAATGTGTAAGGTGCGTCGCCATGAGATAGGGCATGAAATTTAGGAATTGTTCTCGTGCGATACACCCTAAAACTAACTGAAACCATTGCCGAGACAGGAGTTTTTATGTAATTAATTTTGTGTGGTTACTTAGGAATGAAAATTAAATAACTTAAGCAAATTTGTGGGATGGGCGTCCCGCCCGTGCTAGTACGGGCGGGACGCCCATCCCACAATAATCATCAAAGTGTAAGTTTTGAAATTTTCATTCCTTACTTGATCGAAACTGACATACTGTAACTTGCACCTCCTCTTTCTGTGCCGATAGCTATTTGATAGTCTCCTGTTTGACTCAATTCTCCAGACCAGCTCTTTGATTCTTTAACTATCGTCTTTGTATTGGGGTCTACGATGTTAAAAACAGCATTTTTTTCAAGAGATTGGATCTCAATCTTCATCCTTTGCCCTTTTTTAGCTTTAATCAAATAAGTATTGACAGTACCGCGCGCTACTCCTCCTTTGATTTCGGCTGAATTAGTACCTTTTTTGAATTGAATTCGCTGCTGAACCTTAGCCATTAAAATGACAGGTTTTTCAGAATTTACTGGGGAGGAAACAATGCTAGATATAGCTTTTACAGAAGTCGGAAAAATCATCAATGCACTTAAGCCGATAGTCAAAAGATTTATTGGGTATTTGAAACTTTTTGCTGGTTTGTTCATCGGAATTTAACAGTAAGACTGAAATTTGTTTACTTGTAGGATTATAGCTGACTGAGGCTGTCTGCGTGCGATCGCCCTTACCGCCAACTTGATTGCAGAGGGAACCCCCGGATGTGAGATAATTTTAGGCGATCGCAAATTACGCATTACTGCACAGCCGCCAGCGGGCGCGGTACAGTCAAAACACCCGCAGCGCCGTGTTACCAAAAAATTGTACAATTCTGTGCAATTCTAATTATCACAAACCAGACGATATGACCCAACAGCCAACCATCACCTACCGCACCGAAAGCGACTCGATGGGAGACAAACAAATCCCATCTACTGTTTACTACGGTATCCAAACTCTGCGCGCCGTTGAAAATTTTCCCATTAGCGGTATCAAACCTTTATCAACTTACATCGATGCTTGCGTTTTAATTAAAAAAGCTGCCGCAATTGTCAACGGTAAACTCGGCTGCATTCCTGAAGATATCAGCGCTGCACTGATCGAAGCTGCTGATGAAGTTTTAGCAGGAAATTTGCGCGATCAATTTGTCGTTGATGTCTACCAAGCAGGCGCCGGAACTTCTCACCACATGAATGTCAATGAAGTTCTTTCCAATCGCGCTTTGGAAATTATGGGCGATGAAAAAGGTAACTACAAGCGCGTTAGTCCCAACGATCATGTAAACTACGGTCAATCGACTAATGATGTGATTCCAACTGCCATTCGGATCGGCGGATTGTTGGCCTTGGAAAAAACTTTGTTTCCGGCTTTGTCAGGGGCGATCGCATCCTTGAACAAAAAAGCCTTAGAATTCCACGATATCGTTAAATCCGGCCGCACTCACCTGCAAGATGCCGTCCCGGTTCGACTCGGTGAAACCTTCGGCGCCTGGGCACAAATTCTCAGGGAACATACCGCCAGAATTGAAACTGCATCGGGAGATTTAACATCCTTGGGATTGGGGGGAAGCGCAGCGGGAACGGGCTTAAATACTCACCCAGAATACTGCGAAAAAGTCGCTCAAATTCTTTCGGAGTTAATCGGAAAACCCCTAAAACCAGCGCCGCATTTAATGGCAGCAATGCAGAGTATGGCGCCGTTTGTAAATGTCTCTGGCGCGCTCCGAAATCTCGCTCAGGATTGCGTTAAAATGTCCCACGACTTGCGTTTGATGGACTCGGGGCCGAAAACTGGTTTTAAGGAAATTCAACTGCCTCCGGTGCAACCTGGTTCGTCAATTATGCCGGGGAAATACAATCCGGTAATGGCAGAAATGACATCGATGGTTTGTTTTCAAGTCATGGGTTACGATAGCGCGATCGCCCTTTGTGCCCAAGCAGGACAATTAGAATTGAACGTGATGATGCCCCTGATCGCCTACAATCTCATTCACAGCATCGAAATTTTGGGCAATACCATCAGCGCCCTAACAACCAAATGCCTCGACAAAATTGAAGCCAAGGGCGATCGATGTCTCGCCTACGCAGAAGGCAGTCTCGCCCTCGTTACCGCCCTCAATACTCACATCGGCTATCTCAACGCCGCCGCCGTCGCCAAAGAATCTCTCGAAACCGGCAAATCTTTGCGGCAAATTGTGCTAGAACGCGGTTTAATGAATGCAGAAGACTTGGCAAAAGTTCTAGATTTAGAGAAAATGAGTGCGATGCCAGAATACCGGGCGGTTGAAACCGCGCCTATAGAAACAAAACCCTTCTAGTGCGGGTTGAAGGCCGGGCGGTTAAAATTACATTATTTTCTTCAGTCCACGCACCATCTGGACTTCGTTTGTGTAGACGCGGTTTCAACCGCCGTCTTATCTAACTTTCTGGCGGTTTCAACCGCCGTTTTATCTAACGCTTACGTTTGTGTAGACGCGGTTGCAACCGCCGTCTTTTCATAGCTAAAAATTGGGGAGCAATATTTATGCGCGCAGGTTCCTTTGGCAAAGTAACTCAAGATAAAGAGAACACAACTCAAGTGACATTTCATTATGTAGAAGGTCACACGGAAACCTTTACTGTTCCGATGCCTGCACAAGAATTTCAAGCAGAAGTGCTGAATTTGTTAAATCAACCTTGGTTGACTTTTCATTTAGTAGATCAAACCGTTTTTATCTGCACTGCCCGGTTGGTGAAAGTGGAAGTTAAACCTGCTATTCCGGAACTTCAAGGTCAAGGAATATTTCCTAACTCCCTGCGAGTTAGTACCATGCAGCGGGCTGCTTCTGGCAGATTGCCGATGTCTACTTAAACTTGGTTGATGGTAATTGATAGTAGGTAATAGCTGAGAAGTGGTAAGGTGCCCATTGCGCACCCTACTTATAAAAGTTGTGTGTAGCGGTAAGGTGCGCATTGCGCACCCTACCTATAGAAGTTGTCTGTAAGTCTCGGAATATATCCCCGTAATAGCTGAGAAGCTGTAAGGTGCGCATTGCGCACCCTACCTATGAAAGTTGTCTGTAAGTCTCGGAATATATCCCCAAGGCCCTGCGCAGGCCTGTTTGCCCATTACCCATTACCCCTTACCCATCATGTCTTCTGTTAGTTTAATTCGCGCTAATTCCTACGATCGCCAAAAGCTACAAAAATCCTTAGAAAACTTGCTCGCACCCTTGGGCGGAATGTCGGCTTTTGTCAAATCGGGCGATCGGGTTTTACTCAAACCCAACCTCCTCACAGGTGCTCGCCCTACCAAAGAATGCGTCACCCGCCCGGAATTGGTTTACTGCGTGGCGAAAATGGTCATCGAAGCAGGCGGAAAACCATTTTTAGGAGACAGTCCAGCTTTTGGTAGCGCCATGGGTGTCGCCAAAGCCAACGGTTATTTGCCACTGTTGGCAGAACTAAATTTGCCCGTAGTAGAGTTTCAAGGAAAACGCTACGAAACAGTCAGCCAAGATTTCAATCATCTCCGACTTTGCAAAGAAGCAATGGAAGCCGATGTCGTGATTAATCTGCCCAAACTCAAATCTCACGTTCAATTAACCGTCACAATGGGCGTCAAAAACTTGTTCGGCTGCGTACCCGGAAAAATGAAGGCTTGGTGGCACATGGAAGCCGGCAAAGATAGCGCCAGATTCGGTCAAATGCTGGTAGAAACGGCCCGGACAATTAACCCAAATTTGACGATTTTGGATGGCATTATCGGTCACGAAGGTAACGGGCCCAGCGGCGGCGAACCTAAGTTTTTAGGAATTTTGGGCGCCTCCAGTGATGTGTTTGCTTTGGATCGAACTTTAGTGGAAATTATTAATGTCGATCCAGCAATGGTTCCGACTGTAGCTGCGGCGATGAGATTGGGACTGTGCTCGAATTTGGAGGAACTCGATTTTCCACTGTTGCGCCCGGAAACTCTCAAGGTTTTCGATTGGAAATTGCCGGAAAATATGATGCCGATCGACTTTGGGATGCCTCGGGTGATTAAGTCAGTATTCAAGCACCTTTATATCCGGTTTATCAAAGAAAATAAGGGAATAAGTGTGTTGTTATCTGACAAGTGACAAAGCAAGTTTAAATAATCTGGACATTTTTGGGTAGTGGCCCAAACCCTCATTCTACCGTTGAAGTTTTAGCTTCTGAGAAAGCCCAAACCCTATCCTACACTGATTCCTGATGAAAAACTATCCAGAGTCTTGAATTTAAATGAGTTATCTTAAATAAGGTGTTAAGCTAACAACCATGCCCTAAAAATGTGTTTCTGAAGCCTGATAATTTTAGGGTACTCATCTACTGTGTATTGTGATACACAATATTCAACGACGATAATTGATTCCAGCATTTAAGCTCCAACTCCGCTGGTTATCAGTACATCTAGTATGTAAATAAGGAGAACTCCAATGCAAACTCAGAAGCCCTTAAGTCCTACTGTCGTTTCCCCTATATCGGGACAGAGTATGAAACCCTGGTTATTCATCCCGGGTGATTGGCGAAGACCTGCAAATAAAGAGTCATTTCAATTGTACTGGTGTCAAAAGTCACAACTTGGATGTCTTCATCCTCTACCAGATCTCGACCAAATTGACAGCTTCTACGACATCGACGATTACTATACCCATCATGCAGACTCTACCGACTCAGAATCTACCTCTTCTATTTCCTTCTTCGATAAATTGCGAACCCATCTAGCTTGGCGTTTCGATAAGGGAGTAGATGTCACCACTCAATGGTGGAAACAGCATTTCGGGACTTCTTCTTACTCGATCTTAGAAATCGGTTGCGCCAATGGCAAAATGCTGGAAGAATTCAAATTGGATGGTCACAAAGTCTGGGGAGTAGAACCCGACAGACAAGCTTTGCGTTTCGCCGAGGAACGAAATCTTGATGTATATTATGGCACTGCTGAATCTTTGCCCCCGGAAGTCACGTCGAGAAAGTACGACATGATTATTATGAACCACGTACTGGAACATACCATAAATCCTTTACTGGCACTCCGCAATGCCATGGAGTTGCTCGTGGAGGGCGGCAAATTGGTGATGGAAGTACCAAATAACTCGTGTATGGCGCTAAAAGAATCAGGGATTGCATGGCTCCATCTAGATGTGCCAAGGCATTTTTATTTCTTCACACCCGACAGTTTCCGCGCTATCTGCGAACAGGTTGGATTTGAGGTGGTTTCTACCGAGTTTAATGGCTACTATCGCCAATTTACTAACGGTTGGATCGATGATGAAAGAAAAATTTTGAACGTGTTCAATTCAATGCAATCTCCTGGGATGGTAAAGCCCAAAGAAAACAGTAAACTCCAAGCTTGGAAACTACTACTGAAAACATTTATGGCTCCCGACGACCAAAAATACGATTCAGTCAGAATTGTTGTACAAAAGCCACAGTAAGAGCGAAGGAAGGGAAATAAAGCTTTGAAAATTTCTTAGTACCTTGAGAATTTCAGGATCGAGGCTTCCCATTACCTAAAACAGGACTTACGCATGACGGATGAGTGCATCTCAACTTGGGCAATTACGTCTTTTTTGCCTTAGTGCTACTTTCGGCGCATCGCAAAGCTTCTATAAAGCGATCGCAAGCGATCGCCCACTATTCAAGCAAAGCTGAGATGCTCCCCTGACGCACCAGCTCTACATAGGGTGTGAAATTAGGAAAAATCCCGAGCAGGAATCCCCCCTATCCCTATCCCTAGGCATCTTGCGTAAGTCCTTTGACAGTTTACAGTTGATAGTTGACCTGGGACAGCTACCTCTACCTAGAAGGAAGAGGATTAGATTAATGAATCGTCTTCTTTTAATTTATCCCGAAAAAGCTTGGTGCTTTAAATCAATTCTTTTTGGTAAAAAATTTTGTTTAGGGCAGCCAGCGGGGGCGGAATCCTTTTACAGGCAATTCTTGAGGTAATGGAGAATTATTAGATGTCGGTGCGTTTTTTAAGTTTAAAAGTATGAGAGTTGAAGAGGCGATCGCACTTCCGCCCTCTGTTCTCAAATCTCCTGCGACTGGTTCTGATTTCTTCACAACTAGCCGATCTAATAGCAATTCTAAACCGTCGGGCGACAAACTCATTTTTGTCTCCACTTGGTCGGGCAAAACTAACAGCGCTTTTACTGCAAATGTGTGCAAATTAATGGCTTCGAGGGTGAGTTGCTCGGAAAACTCTTTCCCTGGCTTGCGCCTGGTTAACAAGCAGTAAAGCTGAGGATTTCTGGGGTCAAACTGACAGTTGAGGAATTCTCCGGCGGTGCGGATCAATTCTTTTTGCAATCCCTGATTTGTGACTAAAAAGATTGACTGCGTAAAATCGCTGTTGTACTTCAGCATTGCCGATTCTCTGCCGTCGGGAGTGAAGCTGAATACTCTCCGAAATGATGGTATGAACTCTAAAGGTTTGACGTTTGGTGTTAGGGATAAAATGGCGATGCCGTCTGCTTGGGGATTGGCGAAAGTTGCGCTGTCTGGGGCGATCGCAAATTCTCCAGCAGGACGACTCAACAACCGCTGCGGCACCGGCGAAGTGGACGATCGCACTACCCACAAACCAATGTCCTCTGCATTGCCCCTCTTTGCCCGCTGAATCGCGATCGCCTTGCCATCACCAGACAAATCAAATTTGAGATTTTCATAGTCTTGATTGCCTAAAATCTGCTGAATGCTGCCCGGTTTTTGAGCCGGATCGGAACTTCTGCCTGTAGTGACGGCATACAAGGATTGTTCGTACAAACCAGGCTGATATTTTGACCATTCGCTAGCAGAAAATAAAATGCGATCGCCCGCCGGGTAAATTCTATAATCTTTAACTACTAAATTTTCAGGAGTGAGGATGATTTTTTGTTGGCGGGTGAGATTGTAAAGAATTAACCGCCCTTTTTCTGCGGCTTCTGTGCCCGTGTAAACAAAAGCTCGATCGGGCGTGCTGAATTGACTGACAAACGGTGCGATCGCATTTCCTTGTTTGTCAGAACCTAGTTTTTCCCGCGCTTGTTGCAAAGAAATTGTATAAGTGCGATCGTACTGAGGAGGCGCGATCGAAGTATATACCAGCCGCCGCCCCGACCAACTAATTTTTCCCGGCAAAGGCGGCTCGACGTGCAGGTTTGCTTCAACGCTTGCACGATCCATCGGGCGGCTGAAAGTCAGGACAAAAGCCGTATCTCTCGCCCCTACTTGTTTGTTTTTCCAGCTAAAATCGCGCACTTTCGGTAAAGATCGATCGCCCTGAGCAAGCAAAAACCCGATCGCTAAACTCAGCAATACCATCAATGATAGAGCCGTGCGGTCGATCGGCTCGAATCTTGTTAATTTTCCCACAAACATACAACAGTCTGAATTTAGGCTAGACTTATACCATTTTAGATTTTATATTTTAGATTTTAGAATTGGCAATAACTGATTTCATAAAGAGTTGGAGCGCGGGCCTACAGTTCCCTTCTTTTTTTAACAGGTATTATTACTCAAATTGAAAGTCTGCCTGCGCGGACTTGCAATATAAACAAGCAATCTCAAATAACCCGTGAAATTTTATGCGAGCTCCTCAAATCTATCGATCGATCTGTTAAACTAAAATCCTGTTCCTCTACAGGAAAGTTATCGTGAACAAAAACCTACTGACTTTGCTCGGCTGCTCCGGTTCTTTAATCTTAACCCTCTTAGCAGTAAATCCCGCTAATGCTAGCACCCCTAATTCCCAAAATCGCAGCATCGATCCCAATGGCGAAATCGCAGTCAATCCAGGAACCAATCAAGACGAAAGCCAATCCTCGCTACCAGAAATAAATTCAGACAAAATAGGAAACCTCGCCGTCCTAACTTTAGGCTGCGACTGTAATGGCTGTCGAGTCCAAGTCCTCCAAATGATAGAACAAGGACGCCTGACACTTCCTCAGTAACGCAGACACTAATACCAATTTTAAAAAAGAATGCAACAGTATTCTTGTCCCCCCCGCAATACAGCGGGGGGGGCTAGGGGGGGTCGAAGAGTGTTGCACGATTTTAGAAAAATGGTATAATTTACACAAAACAAGCAAAACAGAAGTTACAGAAAACAACCCATTAATTCTCGATTTTAATCGTCACAAGTTTAAAGTCGCCAGTCAAAATAATTAATTATTATTTCTACTTTTGGCTTGTGGCTTTTTATTTGTGAACGCTAAAAATTTACCGCACAAGAGAGAAAATTCAACCATACAATACTTCTTCCACAGGCGGCGTAGCGTCTTTGGGGTCGAACTCTTTGAGTTTGAAAGCTTGCAGCAAAAACAGCCAGATATACAGCGGATTCAACAAAACATACCGCTGCCAGAGCCGTCGGGGTTCCTTCATCAACCTAAACAGCCATTCCAAACCTATCTTAGATAAAAGCTCAGGAGATTTAGCCAAATTTCCCGCATGAAAATCGTAGGCTGCACCTACAGCAATCAGCGGCATTGATATGTCATCCCGGTATTCGTAAGCCCAGACTTCTTGTCGCGGACAGCCCAAACCTACAAAAGTAATGGCTGCACCGCTGTTGCGGATTTGCTGGGCAATTTCCTTTTTCTCTTGGGGCGAGACGTGCCTAAATTTAGAAGGCTGAGTCCCAGCAATGATTAACTTGGGAAAACGCTCGCAGAGATTGCGAGATAAAGCCTCCAAAACAGAAGGTTTAGAGCCGTACAAATAGATAGATAATCCTTCTTCGGCCGCACGTTTGCAGATTTCTAACATCGCATTCGGCCCGCAAACGCGATCGGGCAATCCCGTATTGTAGAGCAAATTTAACGCCCATCTTACGGGTTGTCCATCCGGCAATACTAAGTCAATGTGATTGATCCGATAGCGGTGAGTGCTGTCAAGCACCCCAGTCATTACCCCGTGCACCGCTAGAGCCGAAACTGAAAGTGGTTTTCCGGCCCTGGCTGCCTCAATAATTTTGCTGACAGCCGCTTCATAATTCAGGGCATTTACTAATATGCCTAGTACATTCTTTTTCCCGAGATCGATCATAGAACACCTCTGTAAGCCAACAGCCGTTACAGTCATAAATCTCCTGTAGGATTTGTTTAACGTTGTATTCAATCTTTACCACAAATGCCAGCACATTCTTGCTGTTACTGCTCAATCCTTCTAACCCTGTTTCAGCCAGCGCTCGCGGTTACAGTCATAAATCTCCTGTAGGATTTGTTTGACGTTATATTTCATTTTCCAGTCAGGATAGTGGCTGGAAAATTTTGAATTGTCGCTAATCCACCAAATGTGATCGCCAATGCGATTACCTTCTGCATATGTCCAATTAAATTTGCGTTCCGCAATTGCCTCGCACATCTGGATGGCTTCTAACATCGAACAGTTGCTGTATCTGCCTCCTCCTGTATTATAAACCTGGGCACTTCTAGGAGCTTTATAAAATTCATAAAAAGCCGAAATTAAATCTGCACTGTGAATGTTATCGCGGACTTGCTTGCCCTTGTAGCCAAACACGGTGTAGGGAGTTCCTGTCGCGGCGCACTTCATTAAATAGGCTAAAAATCCGTGCAATTGAGCTCCAGAATGATTGGGTCCAGTCAGACAGCCACCCCGAAAACAAGCCGTATTCATATTAAAATAACGACCGTATTCTTGAACTAAAACATCAGCGGATACCTTGGAAGCACCAAACAAACTGTGCAGGCACTGGTCGATCGACATATCTTCGCGAATCCCGCCTTCGTAAGTGTGACCTGGTTCAATTTCCCACCTGTGTTCTAATTCAACTAAAGGCAATTTGTTGGGCGTATCGCCGTATACTTTGTTGGTAGAAGTAAAAATGAAAACGGCATTGGGACAGTACAAGCGAGTTACTTCTAAAAGATTGAGAGTACCGTTAGCGTTGACGGTAAAATCTATTTTAGGAGCGCGGGCGGCCCAATCGTGGCTGGGTTGGGCTGCTGTGTGAATTACTAACTCGATCGACTCGCCGTACCGCTGAAAGATATTGGTAATTGCTTCATAGTCGCGAATGTCCACATCTAAATGGTAATACTTTGTTCCCAGTGATTTTTCTAGTTGTTGGCGGTTCCAATTAGTAGAACCGTCAGCACCAAAAAAGAACTGGCGCATATTGTTGTCGATGCCCACGATGTCGAAACCTTGTTTGGCAAAGAATTTACAGGCCTCAGATCCAATTAAACCCGCCGCTCCAGTAATGATTGCAACGCTCACGCTTCACCGCCTAAAAAATATAGTTTTCTTTGTTTTGTGCGATCGCACAAATCAGAATTCATCCTGATTTACCCTGGAATACATTTTCGCACAATTCGGCAAAAAATTTACCTTTGAGCTCCCAATCATAGATTTCCCTGACGCGCTTTTGACCCGCTCGACCCAAGCGATCTCGCAATTCACGATCGCGCGCTAAACACACTATAGCTTCTGCTAGACCTTTCACCGCACTTTTCGGATCGGTTGCCTTGACTTTAATGCCAGTTTCAGCAGTCACTTGAGTAGCCGGGCCGCCCAAATCCAAACAAATCGTCGGACGACCAACTCCCATCATTTCAGTGCATACAAAACCCCCCGAGTCATGTAAACTCGGATGGAGAAGAACGTGAGACTCCGCCATTTTTGAAAGAGTTTCATTGCGCGGTAAAGCTCCCCAAAAATGTACTTTATTTGCGAGTCCCAATTCTGTTACCAAAGTTTCTAAACGCTGTCTTTCTGGGCCGTCTCCGACAATCCAATATTCGGATTGTTCCACCTTCGCCTCCGCAAATGCACGGAGTCCCAAGTGCATCCCTTTCCAGTGTAATAGACGACCGACACTAATAAATCTAATTGGTCGATCGGGCGGGGTTGGAAATTTTTCTAGTTCCTCAATTTCCTGCTGCGATAAACCGACTTGCGAGAAAATTTTCACATTTTTTGCTTTGAGAAATCGCAGTCGGGCGGCGGTTTCTTCGGTAGTTGCGAGCGCGATCGCACTGCGGCGCGCCGTCAGCCCCACAAACGGATCGCGTTCTCCTGCGCTCTGAGCCAATGCTCGCAGCGTTTCGTAAATTCTGCCCCGGCGGCTAAAATCTTGCCAAAAAGGCTTTGGTGCTGCTTCTGCACCCCCGACTGGCCCCCAAATAAAAGGATGCGGCAACAGCGCCAGGAAACTTGGTGACCAATGTTTAACATAAGTTACGTGGTGTACTATGTCAAAGCCGATCGAGCGATCGAGCTTTCGAGCGATAAAATAAGCCCAGATTTGCCACAAATAGTAGTGAAGTTGCAGCAATCCCTGTCTCCCCTTCCAATCTTCGCTCCACCCAAACGGATCGAAATAAACAAAGTGCAGGTTGGGCACGGGATTGCGTTCTAGTTCTGCTTCAATGTACGATCGACAAAACGTGCGAGTAAATACCCAACTTTCGTGATGTTTAGCAGATTGGATAACAGTATTCCATCCCACTCCCTCTTCAGATCCTAGATTTGGTTCGCAAGCAAAGGCAGATAATAGAATTTTCATCGGTAATGGGGAATTGGTAATTGGGCATCGGCCAAAGAGGGCATTGGGCATTGGGCATTGTAGATAGAATCGGGAAGTTATTGGTAATAAATAACCAATAACCAATAACCAATAACCAATAACTAATAACTAACAACTGTCAACCGTCAACTGACTTCATCAAAAAAGATGTAACCTCGACATAAGCTTTAGCTGCTGTTTCAGGATTTTTTTGAGAAATTAGCTGTCGCGAACACTCTCCCATCGATTCAATCAAATCAGGACGATCGATAAAAATTCGCATTTTTTCCGACAACTCCTCAGCATTGCTCGGATCGAAAATATAACCATTTTTCCCTTCCACAACTAACTCGCAGGAAGCAGCACCGTTAGAACACAATATCGGTTTTCCAAACACCATCGCTTCCGGTACAACCATTCCCCAAACATCCTCAAAAGTCGGAAATACAAAAATATCAGCTTGCTGAAAATAAGCTCCCAAACTTTGATAATCAACCCATCCGACCCAATTTACTTGCTCCGGGAAATCTTGCTCTTTAACAAAAGCTTCCAACTCATCCTGCTGGTCGCCCTTACCAACAATTAATAAAGTATAATCAGAATATCCTTGCTTTTTGAGGATCGCACAAGCTTCTAACAGCGTCTTAATTCCTTTTCGAGCTGTAATCCGTCCCACATATAAAAAAACTGGCTGTTTGACATCTAAATTTAGGGGCTTGGTTGTGGCCAAAGGTTTCAGCAGCGTTTCGGGATCGGGAACTAAATAAGTCCTCGTAAAAACTTGCTCTTGGGGTGCATGGAGAACTTCCACCAAATATTTTTTCCCGGCTTGGCTGTTAGAAACAAAAGCATCGGCAAACTTAGCTAAAATGCGTCTGGCGAATGTCCGAAAACTCGAATCTCGAAAATCGGTGTTTGGAGAACTACCGTCATAAATAATTGCAACTCGCCATTGACAAAAAGGCTTGAGCAGAATTACCAAGACAGTCCACAAAGAAAAAGCTTGAGGAAAAACTACTTGTGGCCTAAATTTGAGCAAGTGACCGATGATGCTAGGCGACACTGCGATGAAACCGCGATCGTATCCTGTTTCTATCTTTTCTGTCTCGACAAATTTAGTCTCCCCTACCAACTTAATTGCTGATGCTCCCGGTAGCGTCGGATCGAACCCTGACCAAACTCGACCAGTATAAAACACAGTATTTTTATATACTTTTGTAAATTCTCTCAATACAGGCTGCCAATAGGCGCCCAATTCTACTTCTGGAACCAGCCAAGCGACGCGCAAATCATCTGAATCGACCATGCTATTCACCTTGGGTTTTGTTTTTAGTGAATCCCAGCTTGCTCAAAACTGAAAACCAAACTAGCCTTCTGTAAGGTAGCAACCAATACACTGGCCAGAACAAACCACCGTGACGCCGAGCAAAAACTTTCCACTCTTCCCAGGGCTGAAGGGTAGCATCTTTAAAAGCTAAACCCTTGGGTTGGTTCATTTTTTCCAAGCCCTCACTCATGTTTGTCGCCGCTATTGTTGTTGACTGCGGATTGGGAGAACAGGTTCCTTGATAGCCTGGAGCTATCCAAACTGTACAGCCTTTTTGTCGGGCACGCAGGCCGTATTCCCAATCTGATAGATAATGAATAAAGGCTGGATCGAGATTGCCAACCAGTTCAACCACGCTGCGGGGAATTAACACGCAGTTACCATTCATGCTGTCACAAGGCTGAGCTGCTTTTGTAGGTTTGAGGAAGCGAAATTTAAAGGGAAGCAATGGGGTAATTTTGACTATGCCGCCGTAAGTAAAATCACCGGTTTCTGGATCGCGAGTAGAGCCGGCAACGATCGCCTTTTTTTCTCCTTTTTTAATTAGCTCGCTACTGGTTGTCAGCAGGTCGTTGAAAGCTTCTGGTTCGAGTACGGTGTCGTCGTTGAGCCAGACATAGTAGTCTGGATCGTCTTTCATGGCTTCGGTGAAAGCAACCCGCATTCCTCCATTCCAAAATAAGTTACCATCTCCCGAAAAAATCTTGACTTGAGGGTATGTTTGCTGTACTGCTTCGGCTGTGCCATCAGTGCTGCCGTCATCTACCAGATAAGCATTGAGTGCAATTTCACTTGTTAATTTTTGGTTAAACAGCGACTCTAGAGTGGCCAAAGTCTTTAACTTGCGGTTATGGCAAGTCATCAGGACTGCTATGCTTATCTGCTCCATCTATATCAAATATTGGACTGTTTGTGCAAAATTGGTATAAAACTGTCCTCGGGCGATCGACAATGCCGATCGCAGGCGAGTCCTATTCAATTATTAACTTAATCTGTCGCAAGTATCAAGATATTTAGTCGATCGTTTATTTTTTGATTTGCCAGCTTTGCCCCGACGATAATTGCCTGAGGGGGTGATTGTAGCAATCAACACGTCGGCTGTCCGAAAATATACTAATAAACACCGAAAAATCGGCATTATAAATACCCTACAAGTTTTACATTTAATCAGTTTTACTTACTTAGGAGTTTGGCAAACTTCTTGATAAAGATTTTGATACTCGCGAGCTTGCACTTCTAAGGTAAACTTGGCTTCAACTTTCTCTCGTGCTAGGCGACAAAGCTTTTGATGCCGCTCAGAATCTTCTAGCACCCAAGCAATCCCTCGCGCTAAATCCTCGGTATCATAGGGTTGGGCTAAATAACCATTGTACTGGCGATCGACAATATCCTTTAATCCCGTCACATCAAAGGCCACCACCGGCGTACCGCAAGCCATGGCTTCCGATGCCGTCTGCCCAAAAGCTTCGTACCGCGACGGGACAACCATCACATCCGCCGCTGCATAAACCTGTGACAAAGTAGTATCATCCAACCTGCCTAAATAATGAGTTTTGAAACCAACATCGATCGGGCTTTCAGGCTCAGAACACCCAAAAACCAACAGTTCAATCTTATCTTGCCAACCCGACTGACTGAGGCTTTGCAAAGCCGGAACCAGCAACGGAAACCCCTTCCAGCGATCGCCCGTACCCTGCATAGCCCCAAACAACACCAACTGTTTATCTTGAGGCAAATTCAAACTATCCCTCACCTGCGGGCGGTTCAGCGGCTTGTAGAGTTCAGCATCAAGGCCGTTAGCAATTACCTTAACTGGATATTTTCCCAACAAAGAACTAGATTTCGCGCATTCAGCCAACCAATGACTCGGAGTTACCAAAGTCAGATCCAAATTTTGCCAAGCTTCAGCTTTGCGCTGCCAAATCCAACGAGAAATATCAGCATCCTTAGTGCTGTGAAGTTGCGGACAAGCACCGCAAGCATCTAGATAGCGATCGCAACTTTCACTGTAGTGACACCCACCCGTAAACGCCCACATATCGTGCAGCGTCCAAACCACCGGTTTATTAAACTTAGCCAAGGTTTCAATCTGCATATAACCTTCACAAACCCAGTGCAAATTGATCGCATCAGGGTTGATTTTCGCAACTTCCGATGCCAGGGAATCAGGAACCCATTGCGGCGAAAAAATTACCTCACCTAGTTTGGGATAAACTTTTAACGGCAATCTATTTAATTTAGCTCGGAAACTCTTAAACTTTTCTCCTAATTTTGTCGGGATTAACCCCACACTTTCATCATTACTAGACTTGTAATTAACCAACATTTGGGAATTTACCCCCACACTCTGCAATCCCTGGTGCAGGCGATAAGTTGCCCTCGCCGCACCACCTTTAAGATCGTAATTACTCACCAGCAAAACTTTCATCAAAACATCCTCATTATCAAATCCCTCCGTTTGCACCCCAATTATTCATCTGTCCTCTTCTCTTCCTCTGCGCCCTCTGCGCCCTCTGCGGTTAAATCCTTCATAAAAATCCCAAACCAAATACCCAAATCCCCAACTCATTCAAAAAGTAGGATATCTAAAAAACAGCATTTTTACTTTTTCAAGAATTCTTTAATTTTGCGCTGAACTTTCTTGACCAATTTAGGATCGTAATCATATAAACTCTCTTGAGTGAAGCGATCCGCTTGGGCGTCCCGAATCACAAACGGAGGATGTTTTAGAGGAAAGGCGATCGGTTCAACAGACATATTGTTGTAGGGACTATTGATATCATCCGTGTGAGTCCCCCCCGTTCCGTGTCCGATATTTGCAGCTAAATTGACATTAGACAAAATATTCAAACCATTTTGAATAAAACTCGCAAATGTCCACTGAAAATCCCAAGTATCAATAGCTTTGTCGTAACACAACTGACAAGTTTTAGTCCAGATTTTTGCAGCATGAGCATCTTCAAATACATCCATCAAAAAATTGCCATCTCGAACCGACGGCCACAGCTTCATATCTATATCGTAGTGTCGCCAAGCACGCCTCCAACTCGCCCAACTCCAGCAATGAGTGTACCGAGAAAAGTAGTAGCTACAATCAGTTCGCTGCTTCCCAAACTGCACGTTTTGACCAGATATCGACATAATTCGTTCGTCGTATCGGTAGCGTTCTAGCAACTCTTCGGCAAAGTAGAAAAATGTACGATCGGGCAAACAATCATCCTCAATAATAATCGCCTCTTCCACCGTATCAAACACCCAATCTAGCCCGCTAGAAACTCGCTGGCGACAGCCCAAATTAGTCTCAGCATAATTCTGCAAAACTTCGCATTCCCAATCCACCTGCTCAATAATCGCGCGAGCCGCAGCGCATTGCCTGTCTTCTCCCGGCTTGTCCGGCCGCGGCCCGTCAGCAACTACTAACAATTTTGACGGCTTGACTTTGCGAATTTCTGCGAATACTCTCTGAGTTTCTTCAGGACGTTTGAAAATAATAAATGCGACGGGGGTTTTTAACGGTAGATCGAACATTTACACAACTCCACTCTGCTAATTGCTGACAACACTTGTGACTTTCGACAATCTCCTTTTTAGGCCAGAAATTTTATTGTCAAATACATCCAAAACAATCTTAGGAATATTGCGTTTTGGTATTCCTACATAACCCGCAACATATTTAGTAAACTGCTCTCCTAGAGGCACATTCCAAAAATCTGATTGGGGATTAGCCACTTGGCTAAACAGTCGCTTAATTCCGTAGCCTTTTTCGGCTGGCAAATGCCACACATCCATTTTGAAATCAGCCTCAGTTGCCGTACAAAGTATCGGCGATGTCCACACTCGATTAAAGTAAGCATTGCCGCTGCTGCGAGCATATCCCAGCTTGTTGTAAATGTAGGTGAGCATCTGCTCTTCTGTATTTAATTTGGTCTTTCCTTCGGCAAATCTTTGCAAGCAAGTTTTCCAGATCGAGTCTACTTCGTCGGACAGTATTTTAATGTGTTTGCCACTTCCTACGATAAATTCTGCACCAAAATACTTGGGAGGCTCATCTACTTTATAGCCTAATTCCTCATAAATATTCTGCATTTCTAGCCTGGTTAAACCGCTGATTTTTTTGTCTTCCGGTTCGTACAAATCGTAGGTTGCCAAACCTTGTTTTTCAATATCGGCAATTATGCGATCGGCGGAGTTTACCCACACGCAGTCAGAGTCTAAAGCGATACAGCGATCGTTTAACTCTGAATTATTTTTCAAATATTGAATAATGTCAAACTTAAAAAACGTACTTCTGAAGGCGGGGTAGTATTCCATTGGTGGCTGATAGGTAAATGGAATCTGGACAACTTTAACTCCGATTTTCTTGAAAAACTCAACGGTGTTAAAGCTTTCAATATTTGGAATGCGATCGGCATTTGTAAATAAGATATGCTGAGCTTCCGGGTTATTTCTAACACTAGAAGCAAAATATACCACCGCACATCGCCAGTAAACTAATTGAAATTTTTCCGAAGAAGATTTAGCATCCGATCCTTGGGGATATTTACTTTCCTGACCTTCTTCATCGCAGCACATTCCAGTAACTATGTAAACAGAACCGCTGTCATTCATGGTGTATATCTCCTGTTATATTTAAAGTTTGGAGTCAATTAAAGCCGTGAAGCGAAGCTATCCCGTTCCCCGAAGGGTAGGGAATCGCCCGTCATGTGAAAATAGAAATCGGAGCGCTTGATAATCATTTCAGAACCAATATGTGCTAAGTTTTTCAAGCTAGTCGCCAGCGGCAGATAGCGATAGCGAAACGAAGACAGTCTGGGGTCTATTTCTTGATATAAAATATCTTGAGCAAAATTGCCCCACCTTTCATCGATCATATCGATCGTCATACCAGCGTGTCCCGAAGGCAGCAACATATTGGAACCGTGAATCCCAATCACCAAGCGACTCTCTGAATAAACTTGACACATTTGCCTCTCAGTTTTTTCATCGAACTTATCCACTCTGAAATCTTCTACCCACTCTGGAAAGCTAGTGTTTTTGCCTAAACCTGCAACTGCAAACTTAGCTTGCGGGAGCAACTTTCGCATTTTCGCAAACAACCTCCGCACTTTCCAATTTTGAATACTTAAAGGAATTTGCAGCAAGTTGAGTTTTCGGAAAATTTTGACAAGCAAATGCCGGCACCACAGCCGATCTTCCCGCCAAACAAAAGTAATTTTGTATTCTTCTTTGTCAAAATCGTGTTTGGGAACCCCTGTAAATTTACTAATATCAAATTGACTGGGGTGAGAATAGGCTTCACTGATGTAAACTTCATCGAAACGTTCTAACTGTTTGTTGACAAAATCGCCAAAACAGGGATAGTAACATTGACCATTTTTCAGAGATATAGGTACTGTCCATACTTCTGCCACTCCTTCGGGAACCATCCACCTCATAAATTTTTGGACAATGACAATCAAACCAAGTTCTGGGTGAGATTCTAAATGCCTCTGTGCGTTGAGCAACTTTAAAAGGCTGTGTCCGTAAAGATAATCAATGCAGTTTAATACGATCGCCCGATCGCAAGATTTGAATATTTCTTGAGAAATTTCCAGGTGTTCGTTTTGAGGATTTTGCAGAGATTTGAGCAAGGGTTTTGCTAAAAATTCTTCCGCATAGTTGTCATCACTAAAAGTTGTTCCTTCAGCTAAGTTAATGCTGTAAGCAGTTTTAGCCGCGTGGCCAATTCTCAACTCGTCAATGATTTCGCCGCCTGCGGGAGACTCAGACACAACACAGATGCGGGAACCTTGCCACAATACTTTGACAGGTTTGAGTAGTTGCCCAGAAGAGGGACAGTGCGATCGGTGTTGCAGCTTGGGTTTAATTTCAATCATTTGATCAATCCTATCAGCCTGGATGCAGCCTTGTATAAATTCAGCGAATTCATAATTAAGTTACCAAAAGGTTTCAGTTCTTTAATCAAAAAATTGACTAAAATAATTATATAGAAATAAGTGATTAAAGTTGCCGCAGTTGCTCCAAAAGCTCCATATTTAGGAATTAGTAGATAGTTCAATACTATATTAAAAAATGATCCAATAAATGTCAAGTAAAGACCGTATCGCAGTTGACCTTCTAAGGCAAAATAGGTATTTCTAGCGATGCCGAAGTTACTGCCAAATTGAGCCCAAACGTAGATTGACAACACCCGGGCTGACTCTGTATATTGAGCGCCGTAGAGAGTTTGGACTATGAAAGGAGCTAGCAGAGAGATTGGTAATGCCACTCCCAACCACAAAAATAACATGGCATCTGAGTAAATCTGAAAGTTTTTTAAGTATTCGCCATAATTTTTTTCTCTTAACTGTGCGAGTTTCGGGAAAATAGAAGAAGCGACGATCACAGGCAAAAAATCACAGATTTCTGATAGTTTGACTGCAACTGCATAATATCCTAACTCAGTTTTACTTATAGAACCGAGCATGATTTGATCGATTTTGGAGTAAATAAAAACCGCCAAGCCCGACAGCACCAGCGGCCAACTTTCGTGAAGCAGTTCTTTGCCTCGCTGCCAACTGACTCGCCACAGCTTTAAATCATTTCCCTTGCTTTGATAGACAATGGCGATCGCCAATCCGGCTAATGCTACCTCTCCCAACCTGATCCAAGCAAAAGCAATCAGTGGTGCTTTGAGTTGAATTAATCCGATTCTGAGTCCTGCAACCAGTAATGATACGCAATTTTTAGCTACAACTGTATATTTAGATTGAACTTGAGATTGAAACCAAAAATTTATTGTTTCAAAGGACTGAAAAATCGTGCCGGCGGCGATAATCCCTACCAGCCAACGAGTTAAGCTGTCATTGGGATTCTGTATTGAAATCACTGTGACAGTGAGCAGTAAAGTGATGATTCCGCCTGCTAATTGTATGGCAAAAGCAGTCCCTAGAGTCTCTTCTTTGCAGTCGGGATTGCGAGCAATGTCTCGCACTACCAGAGTACCCAATCCCATTGTTGCCACCGAGGAAAACAGCGAAACAAAGGCGATCGCATAATTGATTAAGCCAAATTGTTCCGGGCCCAGATATCGTGCTACCCACACTCCCACCAGCAAACCCAGAGCCATCTGCAAAATTTGGTCTGTCAACAGCCAAGCCAGGTTGCCGAGTACCTGGCGGAGGCCGGGGCCGAGCTTTTGACTGACCGCATTTAGCTTATCTAACATCAGAAAGTTTTCAGTCCTTGTCAGAAATAAATATACTTTTCGAACGCTGGGGAATTAATCAAAAACCAGGCTCATTAATTTAGTATATCATAGTCCGAGCAATTTTTAACTTCTGCAAGTTAATCATGATTCAATCTGGATGCAGAGCGCGGCACCAAATCGCCTCCGTAAATGCGGCGGTTGCTGGATGGAGATTTGCTACTATCGATACTGAGTCTAACTGTTATTAACACGTAGGCAAGCCACACATCCCCAATATCACCTATAGAACCTTCAGTTAGGTTGTTCAAAATAATAAAAACTAAGTAAATAATCGGTATCCCCGCTTCAGATAGCGGGCTGCGGCTCAGTTGGCGGACGGCAAAAATCAGATTTGTAAACACAGAAATTAAGATTAGGGCCAGTCCTGGATAGCCGAAAGAGAGTAAGACTGCTATAGAGCCATTATGAGCAGTTTTAGGTTGAAATCCACTCGTAGTATATATATAATAAGCTGGGGTTTCCTTGCCTATTAATTGTTGTTGAAAAAATCCATCAAATCCATAGCCAAACCAAGGGCGCTGGTTGGCTGCCGCAATTAATTGCGGCCAGAACTCCGTGCGTCCTGTCAAAGTCAAATCTTTTCCTAAACCTCCAACAACAATGGATTCCAAATTATCCATTATAAAAACGCTACCTATGATACCGAAAACCGTAAATCCGACAAGAGAAGTAAATGCCCATTGAAATTTTAACTTGCTCAAAAAGCTTAAAGATGATACTACAACTATGAGCATCAAACTATTAACTAGAGAACCCCCAGAGCTAGTAGTTCTAACCAAATAAAAGGAGAAAAACATGAATGCCAGAGCTATCCAGCGTTCTTTCTGAGTTTTAGCACCTTGGGAATAGTGCAGGTACCAAAGTGCTGTACTTACTACCATCATGCTGCCCAGAGAATTTTTGTGACTGGTAATTCCTGACAATTCCCGTGTCACATTCGGGTAGCGCAAAAAACTAACTATACCGACGGAGGTATAGCCCCATCGCACTAAGGCTGATAGTTCGTGCCACTCATATCGCGCACCTATATAAAAAGCCACAATAGTAAAACCTGTAAATGCCATCCCTGCTTTCAGCGTAATATCAGGAACTAGCGACCAAAGTGTCGATGTTATTGGTAGCCAACAATATAGCGAAAACCCCGGATTTCTCAGTACCACACATAACAATCCTTCGACAAGTTTGTGTTTACAAAAGTCAATAAACTTTCCACATAAAATAAAGATAATCCACGGATAAAATACATAAGGAAGCTGCTTAATTGCCCCACCCTCAGGGTCAGTGATATTGATAAAGTGCATATAATTAAAAGGAGGTACATTAACATGAGTAGACATGAAAATGTACAGAACGGCAAACCACTTTTCTAAAGTAATACCAATTTGTTTTTTGCTGGCAATCTGAAATATCAACAGAGTGATCGCCAAGCCACTGACACCCAATATCATCAGCAACAAATTATTGCTGAGAATTAGTTCCTTAATCATTCTCGCCATAAATATCTACCCTCTCTGAGAAAAATATCAATTTAGCAGCGGGCTAATTCCACCAAAATAACAATAAACGGAGGCATTTGTCGCCGGCGATCTTTCTATATAAGCTGCTGCCGATCTAAATTGTTGGTTGGTTGCGTAGAAGCAGAGGGGTTGGGGAATACCGAGTTTTTTTATTCTGCCTTCTAGATAAGTGCCGGGAGGGGGAGGGGCAGAAAATTGGATGATTTTTTTCTTTGTATCTGCGATCGACATTGCTTTTCAACGATCGGCGATTAAACTGGTGAATGATCCTGAAATAAAATAAGTAGTCTGTGGCTAACACTGATTTTTCCAAACAAGTAAACCCGCCAGTCTTGAGTTTGACCTTGTGGACGATCGCCTGCGCGAGTATTTCCCTCGGGTTCCCGCTTGGTGCAACAGCGCAACTACCATTGCGTCCTGGCGCAGTTACAACACCTGTCGGCCTTAGAAGATCGCCCCAAAGCTACAAACTCGGGGGTGGCGATCGCATCCAAGTAGAAATACTCGAAGTACCAGAGCTCACCCGTGGCTACGAAGTCCTCTCAGACGGTTCCGTCAACCTCCCGCTGATCGGTCTGATCTCGATCCGCGGCCGTACCTTAGCGGAAGCCACCACCATCATCCGCAACGCCTACCGCCGCATCCTCAAAGATCCGATAGTTACAGTCAGCCTCGTCGCCGCCCGCCCCCTCAACGTCGGCGTCATCGGAGAAGTCACCAGGCCCGGAAACTTCACGATCGCCCTCACTCCAGGCCCGGGGGTCGCGCCTAGCGTGCAGTACCCAACCGTCACCCAAGCCCTCAGACTCGCAGAAGGCGTCACTGGCGTCGCCGACATCCGCAACATCCGCGTCCGCCGTCCCCAACCCGACGGCCCCGACCAAGTGCTCAACGTCAACCTGTGGAAATTCTTGCAAGAAGGAGACATCTCTCAAGATATCATTTTGCAAGACAGAGACACGATTGTGATCCCTACCGTCGCGAACTTCAACCAAGCAGAGGCGCGCCAATTTGCGATCGCCAACTTTTCGCCGCCGCCCGAAAAACCTCGATCGATCTCCATCGTCGGCCAAGTCACCCGCCCCGGCGCTTACGTAGTCATCGGCGGCAACACCAACAGCGACCTCAGCCGAGAAGGATTTCCCACCGTCATCCGCGCCATTCAGCTTGCCGGCGGAATTACCACCGAAGCCGACATCCGCCAAATCCAAGTACGCCGCGTCACCAGAAGAGGCGAACAAATCATTCCAGTCAACCTGTGGCAATTCCTAGAGTCCGGCGACGGCGCCCAAGATACCATCCTGCAACAGGGAGACACGATCGTCGTTCCCAAAGCAACTATCGTCAACCCCGCAGAAGCTGGCGTGCTGGCTAGCACTAACTTTGCTCCCTCCGGAATTAACGTTTATGTAGTAGGAGAAGTCAGGACATCTCTCGATCCGTTGAGGCTGCCACCTAATGCCACCCTCAATCAAGCTTTAGTTTCCAGAGGATTTTTTGGCTACGAGAATACCAGAGCTAGAAGGAATAAAATTGAGCTAGTCCGGCTCAATCAGGACGGTACTGCTACTAAACGGACGATCGAAGTCGATTTAACTCAAGGCATTAACGAAGAAGTCAATCCTCAACTTCGCAACAACGACATGATTATCGTATCCCGCAGCGGTCTCGTCAACTTCATAGACCGCATGAACGCTGTAGTCGGGCCTGTCGGGCCAGCTACCGGAGTGTTAAATTTTATAAACGTTCTCCGAAGTTTATTCAGGTAAGAACGTTGCTGGTGAGGTGGATAATTCGTGCCAAAGGCTAGAATAAATTAAACAATAGAATTTCTGGCGTCGCGGCGTGGCAGCTTCAAAAATATCAACATCACAAATATAAACCTCAAAAATACCCAGGCTGAATATGGATAGCAGACAAGATTACCAACCCTTCACACCCAAATCTAATGGCAAACTGCCCGACTTCTCGGCTCAGAACTACAGAGATAGGTTCGTCGAGGAGACAGAGGAAGAAAAGCTAGACTTGTCCTGGCTGTTAGGAGTCCTGCGCCGCCGTATCCTGGTGATGGCAGCAGCCACAATTGCTTTGAGCGCCCTTGCAGGAACTGCGATCGTCACCGCTTCTAAACGGATAACGCTGGAGTATGAAGGCTCATTTTCCCTGTTAGTAGAACCAGCCACCGCTGAAGGTTTGCTATCCAAACAATTAGACAATACCGTCGCTGCCGACTTAGCAAAAATTAATATAGAAGGAATTAGTTTAGTAGACTACGAAACCCAAATTAGGATTTTGCGTAGCCCCAAAATGATGCAGCCAGTGCTTCAAGATTTGCGAGCTTGGAATCCCAACCTAACCTACAGCGAGCTGATGACAAAACTGTCCATCAGCCGCGTCAGCTACGGAAGAGATGGCAAACAGCAAGGGACAAAAATTTTAGAAGTTCGCTACAAAGATTCAGACCCAAATAAAATTTACGGCGTATTGGATAAGGTTTCTAAAGCTTATCTAGAATATAGCTTGCAGCAGCGGCTGACGGGCATCAATCAAGGCATTAAATTTATAGATATGGAGATGCCCAAGCTCCGAGAAAGAGTCGAAGTTCTGCAACTGCAAGTCCAAAGACTGCGGCAGAATAGCAACTTGTTCGATCCGCAGCTAGAGGGAAAATCTCTGTCAGAACAAGTTCAAAGCATTCGGGGACAGCAAGTAGGACTCCAGGTGCAGTTAAAAGGGATGCGAAATCTCTACCAAAGCTATCAAAATTTACTGGATCAAAATAACCCCATTGGCGTATTGATGACCCAAGGACAAGCTTACGGCGGACTGTTATCTCAAATCCAGAAAATAGACTCAGAATTGTCGCTGAAATTAGCTCAGTATAGAGATGACAGTTTGCCTGTTTTAGCACTGCGAAAAAGTCGGGAAGAACTGGTTTTGACAGCGACTCAACAAGCAAAAGAAGTGGTGATGGGAAATTTGGCCAGCCAAATCAAAGAAATTGAGGCGCGCGATCGCGAAATGACTGCTTTGCAAAAGGCTCTCTACCAAAAAATTAGAAATTTTTCAGTGACAACGAGACAATACGACAATTTAGTACGGGAACAACAAGTTGTTACTAAGAGTTTGTCGGACTTTTTGGCAAAACGGGAAGCCTTGCGGATTGATGCAGCTCAGCAGCAAATACCCTGGGTGCTAATCAATCCTCCGGAAATTCCGCTAGACAAATTCAACAGGCCGATCCCCGCTACAATCAAACAAACCAAAAAACAGTTAGCGTTGGCAGTAATTTTAAGCGGTCTGCTGGGTATAGCAGTCGGCTTGCTCGTAGAGGTGCTAAATACTGTTTTCCACACTCCTGAAGCACTGAGAATAGCCACAAAATTGCCGGTGATCGGGGTGATTCCGTTTAGCAAAAAAGTCAAGCGCCGACCGCCCGCGAGACCGAGGAAACTAACTTCGGCTCGCTCGCCGTCGAAGTCGCAAGTGCAAGTTCTCGAACCCATCGACGCTGAACCTAATCCTCCCACGCTCATCGGGGGACAAAGTATTTTCAGGGAGTTGGACTATCAATTTTTAGAAGCATTTCGATCGCTCTACACGAACATTCACTTGCTCAGTGCAGGTACGGCAATTCGATCGCTCTTAGTGAGCTCCGCCGTGGCTGGAGACGGCAAATCTACAGTAGCTTTGCACCTGGCCGCGATCGCAGCAGCAGTCGGACAGCGAGTATTGTTAGTAGATGCAGATTTGCGCTGCCCGCAACTGCATACTAAGCTAGGACTGCCGAACGTGCGCGGGCTCGCCGATGCCATTTCCACAGATCTCAGCCTCAACGACGCGATTCAGCGAGCCCTGAATCAAGACAATTTGTTCGTACTCACCGCAGGACAAATTCCCCCGGATCCGATCAAGCTGCTTTCTTCCAAAAAAATGCAGTATCTGATGGAGCAGTTTCAAGCATTTTTTGACTTAGTGATTTATGACACCCCACCGCTAGCCGGCTTGGCAGACGCCCACTTGATCGCAGCTCACACCGACGCTACGATTATGGTCGTGCAAATTGCCAAAACAGACCGAGCGCAAGTTCGCAAAGTTTTAGAAGAATTAAAAATTTCTGGAGCTTCGGTTTTGGGAATCGTGGCTAACGGCTGCAAAAACGATCCTAACAGCTACCGGCAGCGCTCGGTCGGCTTAGACACCCTCTACGACCAGAAACTATCGGCTTTAGGTACAAAAAATCAAAATTAGACAAATTTAGATCCAAGCGGCGCCGTGCCGCTCTCCTCGACCCGAAACGCACAACCAAGCTGCACCGTATTTTTTTGACAAACGTACCATTTGAGAAAGAAAATGATAGACTAACGGACATAGCCTCCTGTGTCAACCGAAATTACGCGGATATTTGGTTCGCGGTAATTCTTTAAAAAATGATTGGGAAATCAGCAAAAGTGGGTAAACTACATCTAGCAGAGCGCAATCTCAATCAGGAAAAGACACCTTTGAAGGTGAACGTTAATGCAAACGTTAATGTGAACGTTTCAACCCAGAAACTTGGTAGGGATTATTCTATGAGTACAGTTATGGTTGTTGACGATAGCGTCACTCTGCGGGAGATGATCGCCGACTTGCTCAAAGGTAGGGGGCTCAACGTCACGGTAGCCAGTGATGGCGTAGAAGCTCTAGAGCAAATCAAAGCCAACCGCCCGGATTTAGTCGTTCTGGATATCGTGATGCCCCGGATGAACGGCTACGAAGTCTGTCGCCGGCTCAAGAGCGACCCCAAAACTCAGAATTTGCCGGTGGTAATGTGTTCGAGCAAAAGCGAAGAGTTCGATCGCTACTGGGGAATGAAACAAGGAGCCGACGCTTACATCGCCAAGCCATTTCACCCTCAGGAATTGGTGGGTACGATTAAGCAACTGCTGCGCGGTTGAAGTAGAGGAAGAGGGACAGAAAAAATGTCTTGAAAGCTTCTAATTTCTGCTCCCGCAGCCTCTCTAAACTACTCGGTTGACAATAGTCCAAACATCCCCGTCCGATCGCACGTAGGGCACAGAAATACTCTTAAAACCAGTGATAAAAGGCTTGTAATAAACCTGCCAGTAGCTGGGGCTAATTTGGTCGGCAATGGCTTTAAGTTCCTTCACTTCTGCCGCCAATTGAGCCGCCAGTTCGTTAATCCGTTCCGCGTGTCCGCGAGCGAGCTCTCTTCCCTCTTCAACTTGCTCCTCCATCGGGCTCCTTCTTTGCAAGTTTACTGATAGCTGCTGTTTCTGATTCAGTTGAGCTGACAGAGCTGCGATCGCATCATCTATTCCCTTGACTTCTGCCGACACTTGTGCTGTTTCCCTCGCGTGACGGCGGTAAGCATCGGCAATGGCTTGGGGCGAATCACCGACGGGGGCGGCAGCGCCAATGCTGAGCTGCTGGCGTTCGCGGCGCAAGGCCTCAATTTGAGAGCAAATTGCCTCTATGTCTGTCTGAAGTTTGTCCACTTAATTACCGCGTGGTTTTTGGATATCTTAGCATATTAACACAAATTAATCAGTCGATATTATAGGTTTGTAGTCAGGACTTTAGTCCTCTTATTTTGATGCGGACTAAAGTCCTCACTACCAACCAATTTTATTGAGGTTTGTAGTCAGGACTTTAGTCCT
>RDYN01000138.1:0-2719 GCA_004293365.1 Oscillatoriales cyanobacterium
TCATTGGTCATTAGTCATTGGTCATTGGTCATTGGTCATTAGTCATTGGTCATTGGTCATTGGTCATTGGTCATTGGTCATTGGTCATTGGTCATTGGTTACTAATTGAGAATTATCAATAACCAATTACTCCTAGCTAATGACTACTGACTACGGACTCTTCCTCACTGCTGACTACTGACTGCTGACTAATGACTCTTACTCTTAAAGTCTGCGCCACTTGCGCCCGTCTCTGTTAATCATTAATTCTGCTTCTGCCGGTTCCCAAGTACCAGCTTCATATTTAGGAACCAAACTTTGGTCGTTGGAAGATTCCCAAGCCATCAGGGCCGGAGTTACCACCCGCCAAGCTTCTTCCACTTCATCAGAACGGGTAAACAAAGTTTGGTCGCCCAGCATACAATCAATCAACAGGCGATCGTAAGCATCCGAAGATGTCACCCCAAAGGAAGCACCGTAACTAAAATCCATATCCACCGTCCGCCTCCGCAAATCCGGCCCCGGCATTTTCGCCTCAAACCTCAGCGAAATCCCCTCGTTGGGATGCACGCGCATCGTCAAAACGTTAGGAGTAGTTTGTTGCGCCGCCGACTGAAAAATTAACAGCGGCACTTCCCGAAACTGAATCGCAATTTCGCTAACTTTTTTCGGCAACCGCTTGCCAGTCCGCAAGTAGAAAGGCACTCCCTGCCAGCGCCAGTTGTCAATCAGAAACTTCATCGCCACAAAAGTCGGCGTTGTCGAGTTGGCAGCAACTCCCGGTTCTTCGTGATAACCCGGCACCGGTTTGCCCTTCATCCATCCTGCGGAATATTGACCGCGAATCGCCGAAAACTCCAAGTTATTCAAATCCGCCAAGCGAGTTGCTTGCAGAACTTTCATCTTTTCCGTGCGGATGCTGTCAGCATCGAGGGAGTTGGGCGGTTCCATCGCCGTCAGACAGAAAATCTGCATCAAGTGGTTTTGCAGCATATCCCGCAGCGCCCCAGAGGATTCGTAGTAACCGGCCCGGTCTTCTACGCCCACTGTTTCTGCCACGGTAATTTGTACGTGATCCACAAATTGTCGGTTCCACAGGGGCTCAAAAATCGCATTAGCAAACCGGAACACCATTAAATTCTGAACAGTTTCTTTACCCAAATAGTGGTCGATCCGGTAAACTTGCTGTTCTTGGCAAACCTGCTGCACCACACGGTTGAGAGCTTTTGCCGAACTCAAGTCGCGGCCGAAGGGTTTTTCAATTACCAAGCGGTGTTTGACTGGATCTGCCAGCATTTGAGCTGCGCCCAGTTGCCGAATTGCTTCTGGGAAAAAGTTCGGGGAAACCGACAGATAAAAGATGTGATTGCCGCGAGTTCTCCTTTCTTCATCGAGTTCGGCTAAGAAAGCTTTAAGTTTTTGATAGCTTTCGGGGTTGTCAATGTCGCCCGGACAGTAGTACAAGCCTTTGGCGAAATCTTGCCACAATTCCTCATTGCCAATACCGCCGCCAAATTCTTCGATGCCTTCCCGCATTTGTTCTCGGAAGTAATCGTGACTCCAGGGACGGCGGGCCACGCCTACCACTGTAACTTCCGGCGGCAAACGCCGATCGAGCCTCATCTGATAAATTGCTGGTACCAGTTTGCGCTGGGTGAGGTCGCCGGAAGCTCCAAATATCACCAGAATTTGCGGTTCCGGCATCCGTTCCTTTCGCAAACCGACCCGCAGTGGATTTTCAAGAATTGTAACCATTTATTTATTTCGCTCCTTCTAATGCTGTCAGTCTTGCCAATACAGATTGATAGTTTGCGGTCATTTCTGCCAGTTGTTGCGTCAGCGAGTTAATCTGTCCTTCGTATTCTGCCTTGAGTTCCGCCCTAACTTCTTCTCGAATTTTTCTTCTCTCAACCGCCAGACGGATTTCCCAATCTCGATCGCGCTGTAGCAGCTCAGCTTTTAACTGCCTGTTTTCGGCTCGAAGTTGCTCCATTTCCAACGCCACAGCAGCAGCACGCCGATCCCTTTCTCTGTTTTGTTCTCGGATTTCCTCTCTAAGCCGCTTATTGTCCGATCGCAATTTCTCTAGTTCAGAATCAGTATCTTTAGGCGATCGACCGCTTCCTAGGGATGGGAATCGCCGATCGACCAAGCGCTGAACTGCTGCGCCAGTGGGCATACCATTGGGCGATGATTCTAGGGCTTCTTGCCAAATTTCTAGTTGCAGTTCTCGGGGTAATCCTGCTAGAGGACGCACTTGATTTTCCTTTGTAGGAATTTTGACACCAATTGGTGTCAAATTTTCGATAACCTGCGCTGCTGCAATAAATCGATGAGCCGTCTGCCTTGCTATCCCCCATTTGTCCCGACAATAAGTCTCAAAACTTTTATGAGATTCGCGGTACAGTTTCTGTTCCCTAATCTCATCTAGGGCTTTGCCAACTTCGTAAAATGTCTGAAGTCCATGTTCCACAATGGATTCTAGTTCTTGAAGCCGGACCCGTTCAGTGACATCAAGTTCCGCAATAGCATACTCGCTCTTTAGTAAGGTATGGGTAGTCTGCATAGCAATTCCTCATTCGTAGGAGGTGGAGGATTCGAGTTAAAGCTTCTGGTAGGAGTCCTCGTAGAGGAGGGAATCGATTTTACTCTGTGGGATTTTTGTCACCAATTGGTGTCATTTTTCCAGGTTCGGGCTGGAAAACTCACCATTCAAGAGCCAAAAATCATAGCTGATTTT
>RDYN01000138.1:2790-13352 GCA_004293365.1 Oscillatoriales cyanobacterium
CCAAAAATCATAGCTGATTTTACTCTGTGGGATTTTTGTCACCAATTGGTGTCATTTTTCCAGGTTCGGGCTGGAAAACTCACCATTCAAGAGCCAAAACAATTATCTATTCCGACTCCTAAATCCTTCTGCCTTCAAGGATACAGATATTTCCTTAAGCAACAGGTGAGAGCTTCTGCACTTTCTCTTCCAAGGAATCCATCAGGGATTGGAAGGGGCTGACAAATTTCTCGATCCCGTCGAGGAGCAAGTCTTCCATCACTTTGTCCAAGTTGATGTCGATGTCGGGATCTTTGAGACTTTCGATCAGGCTGTAAGCTTCTGCTACGTTATTCTCAATCCGGGGCGCGACATCGCAGTGATCGAAACAAGCTTCAACGGTATTCGGAGGCAAAGTGTTAACCGTGTCGGGGCCGATTAGCTCATCAACGTACATGACATCGCTGTAGTTGGGGTTTTTGGTGCTGGTACTCGCCCACAGCAAACGCTGGACTTTGGCTCCTTTGGCTGCTAAACCTTGCCAACGATCGCTCGCGACGATCTCTTTATACTTCTGGTAAGCTACCTTGGCATTGGCGATCGCAACTTTCCCCTTCACCGCTTCCAGTTTGGCTTTGGTGGAAATATCTGTGACATTTTTGAGTTTCTCGTCAATCTTGCCGTCGATATTGATGTCGATCCGGCTCAAGAAGAAACTGGCAACAGAAGCGATGTTGCTCGCATCCAAACCCTTAGCCGCCCGCGCTTCCAAACCGCGAATGTACGCCCAGAAAGTTTCGACGTAGCTGTCAACCGAGAACAGCAAAGTCACGTTAACGTTAATCCCTTCGCTGATAACTCGCTCTACGGCGGGCAAACCTTGGGCAGTTCCGGGAATCTTAATCATCACATTTGGTTTGCCGATCGCCTGATAATAGCGCAAAGCTTCGCTAATCGTACTTTCTGTATCGTTGGCGATCGTCGGCGGCACTTCGATGCTGATGTAACCGTCCAAACCCTTCGACTCTGCGTACACTGGGGCGAAGATGTCGCAAGCGTTGCGGATATCTTCAAATACCAGAGATTCGTAAATCTCCATGACAGATTTGCCCGCCCGGATTCCCGCTTCGATATCAGCGTCGTAAATTACATTACCCGCGATCGCCTTCTCGAAAATCGCCGGATTAGATGTAATCCCCCGCAGTCCCCGACTTTCAATCATCTCCTTGAGTTCGCCGGACTCGATCAGATTGCGAGTCAAATTGTCCATCCAAATACTTTGGCCAATTTCTTTGATTTCTAACAGGTGATTCGTTGTCGTTTCCGTCATTACTGTCGCTCCTACAATTTGAGAATTGATAGTTGATAATTGGGAATTGGCAAGTGGTAATTGGTAATTGGCAATTAAAACATTCTTCCATCCATCCATCCGTTACATCTTGTACACTGCTCGTTGCCGAACTTTCATCCATTCATCCGTTACATCCGTTGCACAATCCGTTGCCGAACTTCCTTCACTCTTGGAGTGTGCGAGAATTGCGCGATCGATCTTGAATAAAAGACTCAACCATCGCTACATTTTCTTTACTGCCAACAATCAAGGGCGATCGCTCGTGCAGTTTGGTCGGCACTACATCTAAGATGTCTTGAATGCCCGTACTGGCGCGCCCGCCGGCTTGCTCCATCAAAAACGCCAAAGGAGCCGATTCGTAGAGCAAGCGCAATTTGCCCTCGGGTTGTTTCACGGTTCCGGGGTACAAAAACACGCCTCCCTGAAATAAAATCCGGTGGAAATCTCCGACCAAAGCCCCGCCGTACCGCGCGGTGTAGCCTTCGCTGCGGTGTACGTAGCGAATGTAATCCCTCAAAGATTCCTCCCACTGCCAGAAATTGCCTTCATTAACGCTGTAAATCGGGCCGCGATCGGGAACCTTAATGTTTTCGTTAGCTAGAATAAACTCGCCCAAACTGGGATCGAGGGTAAAGGAATGAACGCCCTGCCCGATCGAATAAACCAGTATGGTACTGGGGCCGTAGAGCACGTAGCCGGCCGCGATTTGTTTGTGTCCGTGTTGCAGCAAGTCAGAAGCAGAACCGTCTGCATCCTCGCCTTCTTGCTTCCGGATGCTGAATATGGAGCCGACATCAAGATTGATGTCAAGATTGGAAGAACCGTCTATGGGGTCGTAGAGCAGACTGTAACGCCCGATCGGACAGTTTTCCGGAATGTAGTAGGGTTTTTCCATTTCCTCGGAAGCCAAACGGCAGACAAGTCCGCTTTGCTGGAATACCGAGATAAACACTTCATTAGCATAGATATCCATCTTTTTGACGGATTCTCCCTGCACGTTCACAGCCCCTGTAAACCCTAAAGCATCTTCCATTAATCCAGCTCTGCTGAGCCGCCGCGCGATCAGCTTAGCAGCTAGCCCGATGCGATTCATCAGAGCGCTGAGATCCTGAGCATCTGCACTAAAGCTGTGGAGTTGCTGGAGTACGTGACGGGATAGAGTCGTGCAATCGCGGTCTAAGGCTTGTACCTGCTCGGTCGGGCCCAGACGGGTTTCCCCTGTTGGCGCGTTTACCATGATGTTGATGTTCTCCCTGTCTTGCTGCTCGCTAGTTGGGGATTTTCAGGTGCTGGGCGCTCCTGTACCGGCTTTTAGGTCGATCGTCCCCTAACTTCTATCTTAGGAAGGCTTTGGGAAAAGGGGGTCGAACTTTAGGGTAACTTTAGATCCCCGCGCAAAATTGAGGAGTGCGATCGACTGTTGAGTCGGGATCTGTATTCAAAATCACTAAATTTTTTATTTATATGGGAATCGGGGTCGTCCGTGGCGATCAACTGCGATCGCGCGATCGTCCGTCATACAAAATTTTGATCGCTCGAAACAGAAAAATTACTTAAAAACGGGCGAGCGACTATTGACAAGTTGTGCACGAGTACGATCGCCCGTTCATTAAAGTTAATTGACAGGATATGATATTGACGAGCAACCTGGTGTGAGCTATGGCTCTCAAAATCTATTGCAGCAATTCGCTATGTATTTGTCGTTACACCATTCTTGAAAGCATTTACGATCCGATCTCCCAACTAATTTATTCCTTCTTTCTGCTCCTTATTTCTGCAACGCCAGATTCCGTGCGGTTAGTAATGATAATGCCGAAGACGATCAGCAACATACTGAAGATATGCACCAAAGTGATCGCTTCACCTAGAAAAAGCCACGCAGCAATGCCACTGAAGACTGGAACCAGGTAATACATTAAAGCTGCGCGGGAAGGACCGATTAGGATAATTGCCTTATTCCATGCAAGAAACGCCACCACAGATGAGAGAATTCCAACGTATAGTAACGCAAGCATGACCGAAGGATTGAAGACAACAGGGTGATAAATCCAACATTCCAGTGCATAGAAGGGCGTTAAGAACAACAGCCCTAAGCTAAAAGTGCATAGAGCGAATGTTGCCATTCGCAGGTTAGGTGGCTTGCGTTTTACTAGCATGGTATAGCCAGCAAAGATTATGGCTGCTAACAACATATACAGATCGCCAATTGCGAAGGAAATACTCAGCAGCTTCTCTAACGAGCCTCCCGCGATCAACAATACGACACCGAACACGACAATCGTGATTCCCGTGACACGTCTTAAGGAGATAAGTTCGCCATAAAAGAGACGAGACATGAGTACGATAAAAATGGGGGAAGAAGTGGCGATTAAAGCCAGGTTCATCGCCTGCGTTGTGTGACCCGCAATGTAGATCAAGGTGTTAAAAACAGTCACTCCTGACAACGCCGATACGGCCAAGTAGGGGAGATGTTTTTGAACCAGTTTCCAGTCTTCGACTGTCACCCGCATGGCAAATGGTGTCAAGGTCACAACGGCAATCGTCCATCGCCAAAAAGCTAGACCCACTGGTAGGATATCCTGATTAAAACTTCTGGCAACAATAAAGTTACCAGCCCAAATGATAGTGGCAACTAATGCCCAAAAATAACCCATTGAAACCAGAGACTTAGGCTGTGCTTGACTCAATATACCCCCTATCCCATTTAAGATTTTTCGTTTCATTCCTCAAGGAAATTGACGACCCATTTTGCGACCAGTTGAGCGTCGGGGTCGTCATCGAGTGAACGCAAGCCTGCGGAGAACACCGTTTCTTCCATGACATCTTTCCGGCGCAGCATTAACGCCTGCGTATAGGTCTTTTCATGCTCTGGATGTCCCTGAAAAGTCAAGACAGATCCGCCATATGTGACGACACTATAAGGGCAAAAGGGATTGCCCGCGATCGCCGTCGCATCCTTTGGCAATTCAATTACCTGGTCTTGATGAATCACCGGTAATTTGAAACTCTTGGCAAGAGGGATCATCCAAGGTTCTGTTTTATACACCTCACTTTGTGCCAACCCAACTCCCCAACCTTTGGGCGATTTGTACACCACTCCGCCTAGTGACTGCACGATTAGCTGATGACCGAAACAGATGCCAATCAACTTTTTCGTGGATTGCATATAGATATCGCGGATAAACTGAGAGAGAGTGCATAACCAAGGATCGTGGTCATAGACACTAGCTCTACTGCCAGTGATCGGGTAGGCATCACACTCAGAAATATCTTGTGGATAAATCTCCTCCACCACATCATAGCGACTAAACAAAAACTCTCTGCGCTCCTGACGCAGCCATGCTTCGACCATATCGGCATAGCTGCCAAAATCCTCTATGAGATCGTTGGGAACTCGATCCGTCTCCAGTATCCCTATTCGCATGACAACCTCTCCTCTAAAACTTGCTGTGCGATGGTTTCTTGCTCGAAGTTTTCCACTGGAATATGAGGCACTTGCTGTAGCCCTAATGACTTTTTTAGCCACAGCAGAAAGTCATGATGCGGTTTACGACTTCGGTGCCAATACATCATCCCATTTCCTACTTGGGGATAGCATTGGATGGATTGACTGCCAGCCTCAAAATCTTCAATAATCTCGAACAGCCTAAGCATTGCCAGATGTAAGGCACGGCAATATAAATGGTCATCATTGTCGTGCGGGTATATTGGTGGTTTCACAATTTCAATAATTTCGCCACCGTCTAGTTCGGACGAAACTACATGGAGCGTTGCAGCAATCTTGGCATAGTCTGCTTTATAGTAGGCGAAGAAGATGCAGTGATTGCCTCGGTAATCGGGAAGATAACCCCCATGCACATTGATCATGAAATCGGCTGCATGGATGACTTTTTTAGGAATGTACATGGTGCCACACACCACAGTGATATCTGGTTTGAAATCTCTGATGGCTTCGACCGTCTCTTGAGAGCCTATCCAATCAACGTATATCTTGTTTATATGGCTGATATTGCGTATAAGCGGTGAGAAATAGTCGCACCGATAGCGGCTTCTACCAGTGAGTTTTTGACGCTTTATATGCCAGTACCTGTATAGCCAGTCGATGTATTTAGCCTTCTGCCAAAGCCGTTGGTGCTGGTCTTTACCTGATTCTATAATAGCACCTACTAGGTCAAATCGAGCTGCGAGTTCGGAAATTAGGTAATGGTGCTGTGGATCATCGGAGCATAGTACCAAAATGCGTAGGCGCTTACTACAATCATTAACAAGAGTATAATTATTGCTGGTTCTTCTAATCACGATAAATTTATCCTTGTACTGTTAATGTTCATGAAAATTGCCTCCCATCTAGGCCCAGGGCTGATTCATTCTAAAATTTTCCAACTTTTCTAACTCTTATGCTGTAAGGTGTTGGGCAGATATTTCTAGCCAAGAAGTCCCTCATTATTGAAAACTATTGTTCTCCTTGCTATCAGAGGCTTTGGAAAGACGCAAATAGTCGATTGGAATTGAGAATGAATCAGCCATGCATCCACGCCTACGCTGTTTCAGTAAACTAAACTTGCCCTGTGCAAATGTACTCAAATTTCCCAAAAAGCTTAATAGTATAGTCAATAGAGCTATCGACCTTTTATAGGGAGTATCCAGTATCTGCAAGAGAGAAAATAGCCTAAATTAGCCTACAGCAATAGTTTCGAGGATGTGCCGATGGGGAATTTCATAGTAAAAGGAGGCAAAGCGGTTCGGATGATAAAGCTGATGCATAGAATGAAATTCTCCTTGGAGTGCTGCCAAAACCGCATTGGCAATCGCCGGCGATTGCGTAAAGCCTCCCGTATTGTGTCCTCCAGTAACGATCAATTTGCCGTCTCTGGCGACCTCAACAACCTCAAAAACCCCAAGGCTGGTAGATGTCCACGGACGTACGCAATATCGGCGGCTTGCCTTCAACAATCCATTTTGTTTTGCTGCCTCGTAGGCAGCAGGAAAATAGTGTTTTAGTGAATCTTCTATCCCGCAGTACATCGCTTCAAGATCATCGGGAAGTATATTATTGGGGTCAAGACCTGTATAACCGTAGCCCGATCCAAAGATCAAAATATCTTCCCCTTCAGAATCTGTGGCTACAGTGACATTCGCATCTTCTGTGATGTGATCCTTGCGAGCTATTTTTAACGAATGCTTGAGCTTCGGTGCTAAATTCGGGATGACCATCCAGCAACCTAACACACCCTGAATTTTGTTCTCCGCTTGTGTCCCTCTCAGTAATTCAGAACCATACACACCAGGAGAAATGACGTAATTATCTGCGGTGATCGTATGATTACCTGAGACCAGCCCGATGACAACACCGTGGTCGTCCCGAATAATTTTTTTAACGCTCTGATTCCAGAAGCATTGGATACCTAATCTCTCCAAACTATCGAGCAAGTTTTCGATAAATTTGTGTACATTAAGGGTAAAACCAACCACCTCGATTGCACCAACAACTAAGTCGCTTGCACAAGCATCTGCCAAGGCAGGGTATTTTTCTATCAACTCTTCAGGTGTCAAAGTACATCTTAAAGACTTTATCTCTCTATGGCGTTCAATACTTTGTCGATAATGTGATTCATCCGAGTACAGACGGACAATACCTTCCCGAAGTTCAACGTCTTGGAATAATTCCGAAGCATTCTCGATCAAATCTTCCCACAAGGGGTGGCTTTCATGGTTGAAAGACAAGATATCATTGTTGTAAACGTTTGCCAAATATGGGGGGACTGCTTCGTACTCGTGTATCCATGTCTTTTCAGGTATGGATATATTATTTTTATCGCAGATCATCCATCCAGATTCCGACACTTTACTGTCGAACAAATTGTTGAAGTGAGAGCTCGCTGTAAAGTCTTTGTCGTTGTAATTATCAGCCTCCGTGAGGGTAAACATCCTTGCGTCGCCGCCCCCACGTGTGCAGCCATATTTTGACCAGTGTTCGGATTTCCTAGGATCGGGCGAGGCATCATACATTGCAATGCAGTAACCGGCTTTTGTCAAATAATAGGCGGTTATAAGATTGACAATGCCGGCACCTACAAGAGCGACAGATACTTTTTGGTTTGCAGAAACGACACTCTTCTTACCCCCCCCCACACATGAGACCGCTTTGTATGGACACGCTCAGCCAAGATCAGTGGCTGAATATCGGGATGAATTCGATCATCAGGTACAGTAGTAAAAACTGGGACACCTGCAAACGAGAAATGTTTAGCTTCACCAGCGTACTGGCTATTACCATTTTGCACAATGAATCGCGCTGAATCAGGTGTTGCTAATACCCAACTTTTAACAACCTGTTCATCAGGCAATTTTTGGGCTATCAGAACATCTGGTCTAAGCTCAGTCAATGCCTTGGTTACGAAACGGTCTCCCTTGGTTTGCAAGTCAGGCCTATAGATAACGTTATCATTAAGGATTCCAAGCAGAACATCTTCCGCAACAGGGTAAGTAATCAAGATTCGCATTGAACTCTCCTTTGGTATTACCAATAATGAGTGAGCCATAGATGACCATCGGACTCTATCCACATTGGAATCATGTGGATGTAATGTATTTGTTGATACGGAAAAACTATATGAGCAAAGCTTACCCTTGTCAAGGTAATAAATAAAAAAGTTGGGGTAGCTGTGGCTATTGCCGAGCCCTGTCAAGGTGGTAAAAAAGTCCCTCAAACGCTTGAAATCTCATTGCGGGCGATTGATAAATCTTCTGACTCCGAGCGTCGATTAGCAATAAATAATATTTATTGCCAATGACCAGCTACTAGAGGGGTAGGCATCCTGTCTGCTCTTGCATGGCTTTTCTGGAGAGTTTTATTGCACCAAGACGCGGGCTGGTAGTCCGCACCTTACAAATTATTAACCATAAATTATCGCGCCTTGAGTATCGATCGCGATCGCCCTTACATCAGCCTTCACCCCAAATTCCATCCAAGCAGCCGCCATTTCCCTCACAACCGCATCAGCATTAGTAACATCCGTTAAAGCTAAAAGCGTCGGCCCCGCACCGCTAATTACCATCCCACAAGCCCCTGCATTCAGTGCAGCTTGTTGCACCGCTTCATATCCCCGAATCAAAGATTGGCGGTAAGGCTGGTGAATTTTATCTTGTAGGGCGCAGCGCAGCCAGTTTTTATCGCCCGTTTCCAAAGCCCGCACCAGCAAACCCACGTGTGCGGCATTGAAAATCGCGTCAGCCTTAGTGTAATCGTTGGGCAAAACCTTGCGCGCTTCGGCTGTAGAAAGTTCAAAATCGGGAATGGCCACCACAGGCACAATACTAGAATGCCAGGGAATATCGCAAATCTCCCAACCAAAGCCCTTTGCATCGTCATCTGAGCCTTCGGTGCGCCTCTGCAGTTGATTTTTCAAACTTGACGCAGCGAGGCGACAACCACCCAATAAAGCGGGGACAACGTTGTCGGGATGTCCTTCAAGTTCGATCGCCAATTGCATCACATCCACCTGACTCAAAGGCTTGCCGGCTAAACAATTCGCCCCTACCAACCCGCCGACAATAGCTGTAGCGGAACTTCCCAAACCCCTCGCCAGCGGTACTTGCATATCTATATGTATCGCCACTGGTGGGGGGGATTGACAGAGGTATTCGTATAACTTGACAAAGGCTTGGTAAGCGAGATTGCTGTCGTCTGTCTTGACTTTGGCAGCTTCGGCGCCTGTAACGGTAACTTTCAATTTCTCGGTTGCTGGCGGTTCGAGGAGGGAGAATTGGAAGCGGTTGTAGAGGCTTAAAGCGGCGCCGATGCAGTCGAATCCGGGGCCTAAGTTGGCGGTTGTGGCGGGTACAGTGACGGTGACGGTGGAGGTTGCAGGCATTTTTTGACGGGGTGAATTTGGAGTGTTCAACCGCAGATGGACGCAGATGAATGTTTGGTGTTTGTGCGATCGACTATTTTAACCGATTTCTAAAACATCTTCGTAAATTGAGGCGATCGCGCGATGTAATAGTTGATATTTTTTAAGCTGGGGAGATATTATACCCTGTTTCCCAAAACATTTACAGTAGCAGCCTGTGCAGGTGTTTCATTGCATCTTGATAATCTTCTGTTTTGCCGTCTTTTTGATAAAATTCTGCGGCTTTTTGGTAGTCAGCGATCGCGCCCGGTTTGTCTTCTAAAAAATAGCGGACTTTGGCGCGGTTGTAGTAAGCATCGGCATACTTCGGGTTAATTTCAATGGCGCGATCGAAGTCGGCTTTGGCTGCTGGATAGTCCTTGAGATAGCGGCCGCGAATGATGCCGCGTTTGTTGTAGGCTTTGGCGTAGTTGGGGTTGATGGCAATAGCTGCGGTGTAATCTGCGATCGCCCCTGAGATGTCTCCAGCCTCTGACTTGGCTAAAGCGCTGTTGAATAAGTCTTCAGCCGAATTTTGAACTATTAGTATTTGTGAGGGTTGGGTACAAATGGCAGGGGATATGCTGCCGAAAACGGTAACAAATCCACAAAGGGCGATCGCCCTGTAAAAGTATTTCATAAATCTAAGCAAAAATTCGAGCGACGGAACAACTAAAACCAGGTAACAAAGGTGAGGTCAATTCATCAGCACTCAACAGTGTAGCAACTAGCCTTAAACTTGCTTGTTCCCTGCGATAAACCTCAATTTGCTGCAACCGCCAATTCGCAATCCAGTATTCCTGTACTCCCCGCACTGAATAGAGTCTGAGTTTCAAATCTCTATCCCGTCTTTCATTGTCTGTACCAGCCGATAATACTTCAATAACTAACTCGGGGGCGGCGGTTAAATGACCGGCTTCATCTAGCAAGAGGGCCAAGCGTTCATTGCTCGCCCAAACTATATCGGGAATTACGTTATCGCTATCTGTGAAAATCAGCCCTGGATTGATTGCAGCTCGTCCTAAACCAGCAGACATCGACCAAGTATCAAGCACAGAGAAAAATCTGCCACAAGTCTGTTGATGACCCCAATGCGGTGCTCTAGTCACAAATAACTCTCCATCAATAAGTTCGTAACGATCGCCGTTATCGGGTAAGAGTTCTAAATCGGCGGTAGTCCAGCGTACTTTATCAGATATTGTCTGGCTCATACAAGCACTCTTGATAGGTGGTACAAACATTATAAACTGGTTTGTAGTAAGGACTTCAGTCCTCTCTCAGGTTTTTAGTCAATTAGGACTAAAGTCCTTACTACGAACAATATAAACTGGTTTGTAGTA
>RDYN01000139.1 GCA_004293365.1 Oscillatoriales cyanobacterium
GTCAAAGATAGACTACAACAAGAGTGCGCTCTCAGAGGATGGAGATTTGTAGAGCAAGACGAATCCTACACCTCAAAAGCTAGCTTCTTGGATCGAGACATACTGCCAGTGAAAGTTGGTGAAAAACCCGACAATTGGCAACCGTCTGGTAAAAGAATTAAACGAGGTTTATACCGTTCTGCTCAGAAATCAATTCTGAATGCAGATGTTAACGGTGCGGCAAACATCATTAGGAAATCAAAAGTAGCCATAGACTCAATTATTGAGCGAGTGGGTAGCGGGTTACTGACTAACCCTTTAAGAATTAAACTTTGGGCGGATTCATCCCCCAAAGTTTGTCCTTAAGAATCCCCGCGTCTTCAGACCGGGGAGTGTCAATAATCAATTTTAGGCCAGATTTGTGGCAACAAGCTGATACTAATCACTTCTTAAAGTTAATCGGGATCGTCTTTGATAAGGAGCCAAAATAATGCCCAGTGCAGTACCAATTATTATAGTTGAGCCAACGCCAACGCCAACGCCGGAGACAACGCCAACGCCGACGACACCAACACCGACGACGCCGACACCGACGACGCCGACACCGACGACGCCGACACCGACGACGCCAAGGCCTTCCGACGACACATTTGGCGGCATAGACGACACATTGGGCGGAGGCAATACCGCACCCTCAATCATCGGGGGCGTAATCCGGGGAACAGAAACCAACGACTCGTTAGTTGGCAGTCCAGGGCCGGACGTGATTTCCGGGCTGCAAGGCAACGACAACCTGCAAGGATCGGTCGGCGACGATTTATTATTTGGCAACGATGATGAGGACGTATTGTTTGGCGGCCCCGGCAACGACGTGCTCGACGGCGGTTCAGGACTCGATACCCTGTACGGAGGCAAAGGCAGCGACTCCCTCGACGGGGGAAATAACCCCGATTTGTTGTACGGCAATGACGGCAACGATACGGTAATTGGAGGCGAAGGCAAAGATACGACTTACGGCGGCAAAGGCAGCGACAGCTTGCGCGGTGGGTTGGGCGACGACAGCTTTTTGGGCGATCGCGGCGATGACGTTCTCTGGGGCGATCAAGGTAATGACTCGCTCTTCGGTGGCGAAGGCGAAGACTTGCTATTTGGCAACGAAGGAGGCGACTGGCTCTACGGCAATGGTGGCGCGGATACCATTTTTGCAGGTGACGGCGACGACATCGTGTTCGGCGGTGCTGGGGACGACATCGTGGACGGTGGTGCTGGCAACGATATTCTTTGGGGCGAAGCAGGCAAAGACATAGTAGCAGGAGGCGAAGGCAGAGATGTCTTCGTTATCGGTACCTTCAGCACCCCCGGTGGCAGCAGCAGCAACGGCACTAACCCAGCATTTCTCACCACAGGCGGCCCGGATATCGCCGATGCTGATATTTTCACAGACTTTCGCCAAGGTGAAGATGCGATCGGGCTGAGCGGCGACCTCAAGTTTGAAGATTTGGTAATCTTCCAAAGCACCGACAGCAAAGCCGGCAGCACCATTATTCGCAACGGCGTCAGCGGCGACTTTTTAGCAGTATTGCCCGGAGTAGACAGCAGAACCTTGGGACGCAGCTCATTTGTAATTGCCCCCATAGTTCCAGGCAGCGCCACCCCACTACCAGCTCCGACGCCGACTCCGAGTCCGACGCCGACTCCCACACCGACGGCAAGTCCGACTCCCACACCAACTCCGACACCGAGTCCGACTCCCACACCCACAGACACTCCGACTCCCACAGACACTCCGACGCCGAGTCCGAGGCCAATCTTCCCCACGCCGACGGCAAGTCCGAGTCCAACGCCGACGCCGACAGGAAGCCCGACACCGACAGGAAGTCCGACGCCGACAGGAAGTCCGAGTCCGACACCTGTCAATCAGCTTCCAGTCGCAGTTAACGACAACTTCACCACGGTTTCAGGTCAAGGTCTCAGTTTCAATGTTTTGTTGAACGACACCGATGCGGACAAGAACCCTCTGACTGTTACGACTTTTACCCCAACAGCCAAAGGAACTCTGACTCCCTTGGGCGGCGGCGACTTCCAATACACCCCAAATGCTGGCTTCTCTGGTTCTGACAGCTTCAGCTACTCGATCTCAGACGGCAACCGCGGCACTGCTCAGGCAACAGTAACTATCAACGTCAGCAACCCCCCACAGCTAGTTATTAACGATGGTGTGGTGGTTGCCAAAAGTGCTCCGACTCAGACAATCACCGCCGCCGATTTGTTGGTGACAGATCCCGACAACCCTCCATCGGAAATTGTTTACACGATTACTAAAGCCCCCGACGCTACCAGAGGTTTTGTGCAAAGGGGCACCACATTTCTCAACGTGGGCGGCAAATTTAGCCAAGACGATGTCAACAACAACATTGTCAAATACAACTTGTTAGCAGGAGGTGGCAGCGACAGTTTCACGTTTACAGCCTCCGACGGGTCTTCAAAGATCGGGCCGGCATCCTTCAGCATTACGGTGGTAGATAATATTGTCGATCGCACCGCACTTCCTGCCAGCAGCTTTACAGGCAGCAACATCAGCGACTACATCATCGGCGGGGCAGGCAACGATACCATCTCAGGCGGTGCCGGGGACGACATCATCGACGGCAGGGGCGGCGACGACTTTGCATTCGGTGATGCAGGCAATGACTCGCTGCTGGGTTCGATCGGCAACGACAACCTCGACGGCGGACTGGGCAACGACACCATCAATGGCGAAGATGGCATAGATTCGCTAGTTGGCGGACTGGGCAACGATTTGATGTTCGGCGGCAATGACAATGACATCATCTCGGGCGGTGACAACGGCGACACCATTGACGGCGGCGCTGGGAATGATTCGATATTGGGAGAAGCCGGCGAGGACTCGATACTTGGAGGCAGCGGCACCGACACATTATTGGGTGGAATTGGCGACGACTCGATCGAGGGCGGTGCCGGCGACGACATCCTCGATGGCAGCATCGGCAGAGACTTGCTCGATGGCGGTATCAATAACGATTCGATCTCCGGCGGCGATAGCGAAGACACCATTTTAGGTGGAGAAGGCAGCGACACCGGACTCGGAGGTGCGGGCAACGACTACATATTAGGCGAGGGCGGCGGCGACTCCCTGTTGGGCGAAGCGGGCGACGACACTGTAGACGGCGGCGCCGGTAGCGACTGTCTCAGCGGCGCCTTCGGCAACGACTTGGTATTGGGTGGCGATGACAATGACTCGCTTTCCGGCGGTGCGGGCAATGATATTTTGGGCGGCGGGAACGGTTCTGACTTGCTCACCGGCGATGCTGGTAATGATTTCTTCTACTACGAAACTCCGAGTGAAGGTGTAGATATCATTACTGACTTTAATGCTAATGGCACCGGCACCGACAGATTCTTGTTCAGGTCGTCAAATTTCGCAGGTTTAACCAACTCGGGAACTACTAACGATTTCACCAGTTTTATCGTCAGGAATATCGGCAGTGGCGGCGACAACATCAGCAAGCAAGAAGTGATTTTGTTTGAATCTAAATTTGACAACGCTCAAGCAATCAATGCAGTGTTGAAGAATCAAAACGGTTCGAGCAAAACTGGAGCTTTCTTCGTGTACCTGAACAATACTTTTAACCAGTATGTTCTTGGCTTTGACCCGAATGTGGCAGACGACAGTCTCCCAGCTTTCGATTTGGCAGTGTTGAATTCTATTCCTACAGTGCCGGGAGCTCTTAGCACCGTCATTACTGCCTCTGACTTTAAGTTTATCTAGTCGTTTTTGAGTAGCGTCGCAAGGAGTCCGAAAAATGCCCAGTGCAGTACCAGTAATTATTATACCGGAGACCACTCCTACGCCGTCGCCGGGGACAACTCCGTCGATGACGGGGACTTCTCCGTCGATGACGGGGACAACTCCGTCGATGACGGGGACTTCTCCGTCGATGACGGGGACAACTCCGTCGATGACGGGGACAACTCCGTCGATGGCGGGGACAACTCCGACGATGACGGGGACAACTCCGACGATGATGGGGACAACTCCGACGATGATGGGGACAGGCCCGGGGATTTCGATCGTACCGGTGCCTCGACCAACTCCGACTGTACCCACGCCTCCCCCACAGCCGCTGTTTGTCGATGGTGTAGTTGTCGCCAATGACGGGAATAACTATTTAATCGGCAGCTTGTTCAACGACACGATTTCCGGGCGCGACGGGGACGACACGATTCTGGGTCGGGACGGGGACGATATCATCAGGGGCGAAGACGGTAACGATTCTCTCAATGGTGGCGCTGGTAAAGATATCGTTGAAGGCGGACGCAGTAATGACACCGTGCGGGGCGGCAAAGGCGATGACTTGGTTTCTGGCGAACTGGGCAACGATGCAGCTTTTGGCGATCAGGGCAATGATGTTGTCTTGGGATTGGAAGGCAACGATACGCTGTACGGCGGTAAAGGCAATGACTGTCTGCGCGGAGGTGCGGAAGATGACCTGATTTTTGGCGACAAGGGTAGTGACACTGTTTTTGGCGACACGGGCAATGACTGCCTGATCGGCGCTGCGGGCAATGATATTCTTTTGGGCGCAGACGGCGGGGATGTCATCAGCGGCGGTGTTGGTAACGATACTGGTGAGGGTGGCGAGGGCGATGACTTGCTATTTGGAGGAGATGGCAATGATTTTCTCTCTGGGGATGCTGGGGATGATATTCTGACGGGCGATCGCGGGTCTGATACTCTGACAGGAGGCGAGGGTTCGGATATCTTTGTTCTCGGTAGGGTTGGTACGTCAGTTTCTAGTAGCGGGTTTCTGACTACTGGCGGCCGCGAGATCGGTGATGCTGATTTAATCAGAGATTTTAAGGTCGGAGATTCGATCGGTCTGGCTGGAGGTTTGAACTTTACACAGTTAAACATCTTCCAGGGTCAAGGCTCGAATTCTAGCAACACGATTATTCAGGACAAGCAAACTGGCGAATTTTTGGCGGTGTTGCTTGATGTGCGACCTAGTTCGCTAGATGAATCTAGGTTCACCACGGGTCGAATACCGCGCGTACAAGATAATCCCTTCACCATTCAGGGGACAAGTGTTTCTCCGACACCGACGGGGACAAATGCTTCTCCGACACCGACGGGGACAAGTGTTTCTCCGACACCGACGGGGACAAGTGCTTCTCCGACACCGACGGGGACAAGTGCTTCTCCGACACCCGCAACGGGGACAAAACCTGTTACGACACCGCCACCGACGGGGACAACTGCTTCTCCAACTCCGGCGACGAGTCCAACTCCGGCGACAAGTCCAACTCCGGCAACGAGTCCAACTCCGGCAACGAGTCCAACTCCGGCGACAAGTCCAACTCCGGCAACGAGTCCAACTCCGGCAACGAGTCCAACTCCGGCAACGAGTCCAACTCCGGCAACAAGTCCAACTCCGGGGACAAGTCCGAGTCCGACTCCATCACCATCACCCGGGACAAATCCGAGTCCAACTCCGTCGCCGGGGACATTACCGACACAGGTTCCCAGCCCGACTCCATCACCGGGGACAACTCCGAGTCCGAGTCCTTCTATTGTCCCGACTCCAACTGCGACAACCCCAACTCCTCCACCTTTTGGCGGGGGGCCGGTGCCGCCCAGTTTTACATCTCCGACTCCTAACGAACTGCCGATCGTCGAAACTGGTAAAACGCTGACTGCTTTGCAGAATTCGCCTCTGTCTCTAAGTATTTCGCAGCCGACAGATCCAGAGGGGCAACCATTGTCGATCGGAGTAATCGGAGTTCCCAATCCGAATTTCGGTCAAGTAGTTGTCGGTACAACTCCGATCGCCCTGAACCAAAAACTGACTGTTCAGGAATTGCTAGGCCTGCAATTCCAACCAAAAACTGATGTAATCGGGTCAGCCGGTTCCTTCAGCTACAGCGTAGCGGACGATCAAGGTGGCACGGCGGCAGCCTCAGTTGCGATTAACATCAACTCTTTCAATACATCGTCAACCCTTCCGACAAGCCTGCCGCCGGTGCTTGGCGATGACGGTATCGTATTTACGAATACGAATAATTTGCTGCCGACGTTCATCGACGTACTGGCCAACGATTCCAGCCCACAAAAAGGGCCGCTCAGCATTATCAATGTCGGCACGCCAAAACTGGGCATAGCTGTGAATCTCGGCACTCAGGTGCAGTTTATCCCCGGCAACGTAGCGGGTACAACTACTTTCACCTACAGTGTCAGCGACGGATTCGGGACAATTCCGGGTACGGGTACGATCGCCGTTTCCATCTTGCCGGCTGATAGCGGGCCTAACAGGTTGGTTGGTGGCTCTTTGCCGGACAATTTCAACGGTTTTGCAGGGGCAGATACTGTTGACGGCCAAGGCGGCAACGATACGATGAATGGCGGCTTGGATAACGACGTACTCGTAGGCGGCCTGGGTGCAGATACCGTAACGGGCGGCGGCGGCAGCAATCAATTCCGCTATACCAGTCCTGCAGACGGCGGGCCGACATTTGATGCGGCTTCTTCGGCGGCCATCAATGCTGCGATCGCCGCGGGCGGATACGATGTGATTACTGATTTTACCGGTCTCGGTGTGCCGATCGCCGATCAATTTAACTTTGCCCCCGGATTCCCGAATCTCAATAGTGGCACCCTAGTTCTACTGAACGTGCAGACAACTGTTTCTGCAAATATTCTGGGAGGAAGTGCATTCTTGTTTGCCTACGATTCCGGTGGCAATACATACATCATTTATGACGGCAATGGCAACAACCTCGCCGGCAACGATTCTCGCATTTTGGCGAAGTTAAATGGTGTAACAGGAGTTTCTTCTCTTTCGGGATTTGACTTCACGTTTATCTAGGTTCGTAGTGAGGACTTTAGTCCGCATTTTTCCGAGGACTAAAGTCCGAACGATCAAACCGCAATCTAGGTTCGTAGTGAGGACTTTAGTCCGCATTTTTCCGAGGACTAAAGTCCGAACGATCAAACCGTTAAATCTGATTTTCATCAGAAAAAAGTCCCAATAAAGGGCCGAGAATCGCGCCAAAAACAAAACCACCGGCGTGGGCCCAGTAGGCAACTCCCCCGGATTCCATGCCCACACTTGCCGGCGCATTCAAGGAAGCCAAACCGCTCAATGCTTGCTGTGCAAACCAAAATCCTAGAAAGAAGAAAGCCGGAACTCTGACTGTAGTAATAAAAATGCCCAAAGGTAGTAGAGTAAGAACTTTGGCTTGGGGATATCTGAGAATGTATGCGCCCATCACGCCTGCGATCGCGCCGCTAGCACCCAGGGACGGAATGGCCGATGCTGAGGAAAAAAACCACTGAGTTAGTGATGCTAAAACGCCGCAAGTAAGGTAAAATATTAAAAATTTGACGTGTCCTAAACGGTCTTCTACGTTGTTGCCAAAAATCCACAAAAATAACATATTTCCGGCTATGTGGAGAAAGCCTGCGTGCAGGAATTGGGAGCTAATTAGCGTCGTCCATTCGGGAAATGGCGAAACTGGCAGAGACACCCGGCACATATTGCTTAACTGGCAAGGAACTACCGCCCAAGAGTAGAAAAATTGCGTTAGTTGGCGATCGTCGGACAAACTGAGTTCGTACAAAAATACTAATACGTTTGCAGCAATCAGCCCGAAGGTGACGTAGGGAGTGATACTGGTGGGATTGTCATCGCGTAGGGGAACCACAGCTTTTTTTTCCTCAACATCAAAATATTGGGAACACGATAACGCATTTATACCCACGGTGTCTCCTATCTAGAGGAAGAGGGAAGAAGTCATTAGTCATTAGTCATTAGTCATTAGTCATTAGTCATCTTGCCCCCCGAGCAAAGCAGAAGGGTAGTCATTAGTCATATTATGTCCGGTCGATTACCATTAATATGGTAGGGATCCCCTCACCAACCATACTCGCCAATAATTGACAATCTCAAAAACCCGCCCCGGCCGAGCGAGGTATCGCAGTCAATCGACTGGACTTGATATCATTCATCACAAGGAAGAGGGGCTTGGCTGCTGTTGCGTTCATCTTTGCCAAGAGAAAGTGTTTGTAGTGAGGGCTTTTATGCGGACTAAAGTCCTCACTACAAACCTGCTTTTATGCGGACTAAAGTCCTTACTACAAACCTTTATTTTTGTGGTTGTTTGAGGGTGCTTGATATTTTATGCTGCTATTTCTATGAAAACTCCTACACTTTCTACGGCCATGATACTCACGGCGCACAAAGCATAAATTCCCGTTCCTACCGCGATTTGTACTGTGTCTGCATTGATGATTTTGATGAGCTTCCAGCTATCGCCATTCTTTTGATAAAGCGTCCAAGAACGGATGTTTTTATCGGCGGGATTTTTCCACTGCAAAACATTGCTATTCCCCACTTTTTGTACTACGACTGATACTGGAGGGGCCGGCGGCTTTCCATTTTGCCAAGGCATGGCGGGAACGAGTGCGGGTTGCGTGTATGTAGTGGATTTGAAATTATCGTAAATTTGCTGGCGGTTTTCGCTAAATGCTTTCATGCTGAAGAAAACGTTGCCTAAAGCTAAGCTGTCTTTTGAGTTGCGCGTAATCTCAATTTGATTGTTTATTTCCTGCACAGTCCACTTATTGCCGTCAAGCTTTCCTAGGTTATTTCCTACGTAAATATGTCGGTTTTGGGGGTTATTTTCTAGCCACCATTGCAGTAACATTGGATAGCTTTGAGCTGTTTGATCGATGCGCCAGTAAAGTTGAGGATTTAGATAATCTACCCAACCTGATTCTAACCATTTTTTGGCGTCGGCATAGAGTGTTTCGTAGGCGTCTAAACCGCGACTTTGCGGTGGTTGTCCGGGCCGATAAATCCCGAAGGGACTGATGCCGAATTTTACGTTCGGTTTGACTGTTTTAATTCCTTGTCCGAGTCTTCTAACTAATTTGTTGACATTTTCGCGCCGCCAGTCTCCTAAACTCATTTGTCCGCCTCGGGAGACATAACTATTGTAAATCTTGCTGTCGGGAAATTCTTTGCCGTCAATGGGATAGGGATAGAAATAATCGTCGAAGTGAACGCCGTCTATATCGTAGCGCTTTACTACGTCTAAAATTACGTTGTAAGTCTTTTCTAAAACTAAATCAATTCCCGGATCCATCCACAAGTCGTCGCCCCACGGATAAACGCATTCGGGATTGGTAACTGAGAGGTGCGGGCGGACGTTGGGAGGGGTTTGAGTGGAAACTTTGGCGCGGTACGGATTGAACCAAGCGTGAACTTCGATGTTGCGTTTGTGGCTTTCTGTAACTGCAAATGTTAAAGGGTCATAGTAAGGTTGGGGTGGCTTTCCTTGAGTTCCTGTCAGCCATGCACTCCAAGGTTCTAATTCTGAGGCGTAAAGGGCGTCGCCCGCAGCTCGAATTTGGAGGATAATTGCATTGAAATTCATTTCTTGCAGCCTGTCCAGGATTTTCAGGAGTTCGGCTTTTTGCTGTTCTGTTGAGAGTTTGTTGCTGAATGGCCAGTCAATATTCCATACGGATGTTATCCAAACTCCGCGAAATTCTCGCTGGTGGTTGACGTAAACTTGCGGCCTGGGAACTTTGCTGAGAACTATAATATATTGATTGTATATTTGTGGTGCTCTTTTGAGATATACTAATGCTTGATAAACCCAGGCGGCGACATCGGCTCGGGTGGCGTTTCCGGCGGGATTTAATAGGTTTAAATTGGGGGCGTTGACGACTATTTCGGATTGGGTGGCTATGACGATCGCCTTTTTGGCATAATTAGGAATTTCTGTACTGTCTTGGTAGATGTTTGATAGAACCAGATTGCTTGTCGGTGCAGCATTTGACCCAAATATGCCGCTGACTAAGGCAACTAATGCTTCGGCTCTGGTAATCTTATTTTCGGGTTTGAACAGGTTGTCGGGATAGCCGGAGATAAATCCTCTTTTATATGCTATTTCAATGGCGGCGGCGGCCCAGTGGTTGGCGCTCACGTCGATAAAGCGAATGTAGGGCCGTTTGTCGGGTACGGGAAAGGCTTTGCTGACTATGGCTGCGAATTGGGCGCGGGTGAGGTTGCTGTTGGGGCGAAAAGTGCGATCGGGAAAACCGCTGATTACGGCCCGTTCTACTAAGCCGTCAATGAATATTTTTGCCCAATGATTTTGAATGTCTGAAAAGCGATTTGTGCTAGAAACCATAGTGATAAGAAGGAAGAAGGAAGAAGGAAGAAAAGCTTATGTTTTAGTGTTAACAAGTAGGGTGTGCAGTGCGCACCGAAACCTAAAGGTGCGCACTGCGCACCCTACAAGAGGCTTTGCGCAAGAGACCAAGTAGGGTGCGCACTGCGCACGGAGACCAAGTAGGGTGCGCACTGCGCACCCTACAAGAGGCTTTGCACAAGAGACCAAGTAGGGTGCGCACTGCGCACGGAGACCAAGTAGGGTGCGCACGGAGACCTAAAGGTGCGCAGTGCACGGAGACCAAGTAGGGTGCGCACTGCGCACCCTACTACAAGAGGGTTTGCACAAGTTCTGATTAAAATCCAGAGCAGGTTATAACAAACTTGCATTTTCGTACAGAAGCCGGATGATGTTGATGATTTTTTGTCCGTATAAAGGGTCAGAATTCCAGCGGCCTGCAAGTTCGTTGACGGTGGGGGCGACGCCACGTTTGACAAAGCGAAAACGCACGTTTTCTTTAACTAAAGGTTGGTTGATTGGTTCGGTGCTGGCGTAAGCTTTTAGGTGCTGAATTTGCGCTCTAATTCCTGTTCTGGCATCGGGAAAGGAAATGCCGGAATTTGTGGGGCTGACGATTCCCATGTCAGCAAAGTTGAATTGTTCTGGTTTGACTGCACCGCCAAAGTTGAGATAGTTTGTTTCTAAACACATTTGGCAAAAAGCTACGTCGTGATTGACGCCTTCTGCGGCTGCTTCTTGGACGTAAATTTGAGGTAGGTTGGGAAATATTACCAGGGCTTTGCTGTTTGTTTTGGTGAGAAATACTGTGATTTGTTGGGCGGTAGTTAAACCGCGTCCCATGATTTTTCCTACGCCGGAGAGGATATCGCGGCGCGATCGCAGGGATACTGATGTGGTGGCTTGATCCCAAGTTACGGAAATTTCGCGATCGCGCAAATCGACAGCCCGCACGAATACTACTCCATTGTAAGTGATTCGGCGATCGGCTGTTTCTGGTTTAACATTGAGAGCGTCTAGAACTTCGGAAGGAACAAAGGCATTTCCGTTGACCAAAATTCCTTTGTCTTCGTGCGGCGCACCGTTGATTTGGATATTAATTAAAGGATAAACTATAGGTTTTGGTGTCGGTGTCGGTGTCGGTGTCGGTGTCGGTGTCGGTGTCGGTGTCGGTGTCGGTAAGGGTTTTAAAGGAGTATTGTTTAACCAAGCTTCAAGTCCGTCAGCGAGTCCGAGGGCGACATCACGGCGGCGATTTTGAAATACCTTCAAATCGTCAGGGCTGGTTATAAAACCGAGTTCAATTAAAATCGAAGGAATGTTGATGCGGCGACAAAATCCGAGGCTGCCAACACCTGCTTCAGTATCTGGTTTAGCGCCGCGATTCGGTACTTCGGGACACCGACGTAAATAGCCGTTTAACAGCAAATCTGCATCAGCTTTTCGCGTGGGGTTGCTACCAATATAAAACGCGCTAGCACCCCGAACTTGAGGGCTAGAAAAAGCATCGGCGTGCATTTCTACTGCTACATCTCCCGGCTGGCAGCGGTTGTTGATCCAAGCGATAGTTTCTACTAAACTTAGAGTATCGGGCACAGAGAAAGTTGTTAGGCCTCGCTTCTGCAATTCGGCTACTACTAAATCCCGAGTTAGGATCATTTCCTGTGCTTCGGTGGTGCCAAAGGCGATCGCCCCGGAATCGCGCACGCTGCCTTCAAACCCGCCGTGTCCGGCTGAAACAAAAATAGAACCCATTAAATAAAACTCTCCACCTTGCAGTTACTCGATGTCGGCTTTTTAAGCTTGGGTTTTATTTTACCGCAAAGGCGTATATTTTATAATTGCATAAAAAATTTGTAGTTGCGCTCTGAGTGGGGGTTTTAACCCCCCAGCACAACTACAAACTTATTTATCCGCGTGAAGATTACATTTTTACAGCGGGGCTAGTCGAAGGTTTTGGCGCTTTAATTTCTTGGGAAACTGCGCGGGCGCGGAAGAGTTTAGCCACGACTTGCTCGCACTTGGACAAATCTGCTTCTATCTCTGTAAAGATGTCTGTTGATACCGGATCTGTGAACTTCGCTCGCAGGTTGTTGATATCGACAACACCTGTTTGCAAATCGCCGAGGGTGCTCCGCAGCAAGAAGGTTTCATCTGTTCCTTGCACCGAGGCTTTTAATTTGGCGTATTTGTCAGCAATTTGGGCGGGAATTGAGGGTTTTTCGCCGAAATCATTGAGGCGGTTTTCGAGAGCGAGGATGTGATGCTGTTTATTTTGGATCATTTCCGCCAGGAGCGATCGCAAATCGCTATCTCCGGTTTTTTCCGCATAATTCTGAAACGCTTCGCAAGCATAACGTTCACCTGCGAGGGCGGTATTCAAACCTTTAACAATGTCTGCTTGTGTCGAGCCACCCCAACCATTAGCTAGTTTCCACCATTCTGCACTGGCGTCGGTTTCTTCTGGCAAACCAACTGCTTTACCGCCGTAACCGAGGCGCGCCAGAATAGCGGTGGTAAATATTGCTAAATCTCCCGGCTGGCGGGAAGTAATTAAGTTGCCGTCAACTACTAAAGGTTCGTTGATGTAGTTAGCTCCGGCATTGATCGTGTCTGTTTTAATTGCCAAGAAACCCGTCGCATTTTTGCCTTTGAGCGCGTCGGCTTCAATCAAAACTTGCGGGCCGTGACAAACAGCAGCGACTATTTTTCCTTGTTCCATCGCTTCTTTGACAAACCGCACTGTATTGGGATTTGTCCGCATCATATCGGGAGCCATACCGCCGGGAATTATCACTGCATCGAATTCTTCTGCTAATGATTCAGTGGTAGTTCCATCCGCTTGCTGGGCGACTTTTCCTTGTTTCCCTGCATACTTTTCGTTAGTGCGCGAACCGAGGACAACTACGTCAAATCCTGCTTGTTTTAAGGCGTTGTAAGGAACCAGAAATTCGGAATCTTCAACTCCATTTTCGATGAGTATGGCAACTCGTTTGCTTTTGGCTCCGTTATCTGCTGTCATAATCAGTTTCCCTTAAGCTAGCATTTTCTCTAAATTTAATTCTTTTGTTGGTGTTTTCGCGTCTGGCTAAGGTTATAAATTGATTGGCGGGAAGATGTGCGAGGTGAGTCTTTGGAGGTAGGCTTTTGTGTATTAGCCGCACGCTACAATTTTGACAAGATTGCAAAAGTCCTATCAGATCGTGTCCGGTGGATTCACCACAATAAGATTGGTTTGTAGTGCGGACTTCAGTCCGCAGCATTATGCGGACTGAAGTCCGCACTACGAACCGTTTTTGCTATGGTAATCGGTCGGAGATGATATCAATCAAATTATAGTATCAATGGACGTAAGAAGCGCCGTTAATGTCGATCGTTGTTCCGGTAGCGTGCTGCGCCAAACCCGATGCTAGAAAGGCGATAACGTTGGCGACATCTTGAGGAGGGGCGATTTTGCCGATCGGGATATCGCGCACAATCTGTGCTTCGCCGCACTCCTGGATAAACTGATTAGACATTTCTGTACTGACAAATCCCGGCGCAACAGTAAAAGCCAAAATATTATCAGCAGCAAACCCTCTAGCAATGCTGCGAGTCAGAGCAACAATAGCACCTTTTGATGCAGCGTAGTGGAGATAATTCGGGTCATCGCCGCGAAAAGCAGCGCGACTTGCTATATTAATAATTGTACCGCCACTGCGAGTTTTGAAATGCAGAATTGCTTCCCGGCACAAGTCAGCAACGGCAACTAAATTAACTTGTAGAGTTTGCTGCCAAGCCGACGACCAAATATCGAAATCGTCCTCGATACCCGCTGACTGCATAATTCCAGCATTATTAACTATAATATCAATATGACCGCGCCATTTTACAGCATCTTGCCACAAAAGAGAGGCGGCGTTTGGTGACATCAAATCGGCTGCTAATAAATAACAGCGATCGCCCCCGACACTTGCTGCTACCGCTTCAGCTTCAGTTTGACTGCTGCTGTAATGCAAAATCACCTGGGCCCCAGCATTAACCAGAGTCCGCACCGTCGTTGCACCAATCCCTTTCGAGCCACCAGTTACTAAAATCACCTTTCCAGTTAAATCAATCATTTTCCCATCTCTATCATTTCTCTTTCTCTGCGCCCTCTGCGCTCTCTGCGGTTAACAAAAAAAATAAATCTCGCCCACCAACGAAATAAAATTGCTATATGATAATTTTACAGGATAAAGTGTTCTATTAGAAATAGACCGGAAAATTTGCCATGAAAGCAGTTGCGTTGGATCGCTACGGTTCCGCCGAGGAATTGCAGTACCGAGAATTGTCAAAGCCGATCGCCAAATCCAACGAATTGCTAGTCAGAGTTCGCGCTAGCAGCGTCAATCCCGTAGACTGGAAAATCCGGCAAGGACACCTGCAACTACTCACAGGATTTAACTTTCCTCGAATTGTCGGTTCAGACATCTCGGGAGTTGTCGTAGAAATCGGGCGGGAAGTCACCAAATTTCAACCGGGAGACGAAGTTTATACCTTCTTAAATCCCCTCGCGGGCGGTGCTTGTGCCGAATACGCTGTGGTGCCAGAATCGAGTGCCGCCTTTAAACCAAAAAACATCACCCATGCAGAAGCAGCAGCAGTACCCATCGCAGGTTTAACTGCTTTGCAAGCGCTCAGGGATTTGGGTGAAATTAAAGCAGGATACAAAGTATTGATTAACGGCGCTTCCGGCGGAGTCGGGATTTTTGCGGTGCAAGTTGCTAAAGCAATGAATGCGGAAGTAACGGGAGTTTGCAGCGCAAAGAATAGAGAATTTGTCAAGGGTTTGGGAGCCGATTATGTTCTGGATTATGCAGAAATTGATTTTACTCAACAGCGCGAAAAGTATGATATAATCTTGGATGCTGTCGGGACAAAAACATTTGCTGAATGCGAAAACGTGCTGCAACCGGAGGGAGTTTATATCTCGACTTTGCCGAGTTTAGACAACTTCCCACCGATGTTGACGAGCTGGTTTATTCCTGGTAAAAAAGCTAAATTCATTCTCGCCAATCCCAACCCAGCCGACTTGGGGATTTTGCGGGAGTTAATCGAATCTGATAAAGTTGACCCGATTGTCGATCGCACTTACAGCTTACCAGAAGTAGCAGCAGCCCACGCTTACAGCGAAACCGGCCGCGCTGTCGGCAAAATTGCGATCGGCATTGAAGAAGTCATTAGTCAGTAGTCATTAGTTAGTTGTTGGTTGTTATTTGTTGGTTGTTATTTGTTGGTTATAATAACCAAGGTCAATGCTTTTGGGCCCCATTCCCAATTTCCGATTCCCCATTACCGATTACCGATTCCCGATTCCCCATTACCAATTCCCGATTCCTTATGACTTCTCCCTCAGACTTGGAGACATCCGAACAAGATTCCGACAACAACCTCGAACCAGTTAGCGCGGAAAATAGCATTGCACCAGTCGCCGATGATTTGATGGCTGTCAACAACTTAGAAGGTGCAGAAGTTAGCCCGGAAAATATTGCACCAGTCGCTGATGATTCTATGGGTGTGAGTAACCTAGAAGGTGCAGAACTTAACCCAGAAAATAGCATTTCAACAATCGTTGATGAAGATTCTACGGATGTCAGTAACTTAGAAGACGAAGAAGTTAACTCGGAAAATATCATTGCACCAATCACGGAGGATTCTACGGATGTCAGTAACTTAGAAGACGAAGAAGTTAGCGCGGAAAATAGCATTGCACAAATCGCCGACAGTTTTCTGGGTTCCCGCAACCTAGAAAACGAATATTTAGACGAACTTCCCGACGAAGTTGAGATGTCTTTGTTCGACCATTTAGAAGAATTGCGACAGCGACTTTTCTACTCACTAATTGCAGTAGCAGTCGCCGTAGTTGGTTGCTTTTTAACCGTTAAGCCGATCGTACAATTGCTAGAAGTACCCGCCGGGCCCGTCAAGTTTCTGCAACTAGCTCCCGGCGAATATTTCTTTGTTTCGATCGAAGTCGCCGGATACAGCGGTTTGCTGCTCGCCACTCCGTTTATTTTTTACCAAATAGCCCTATTTGTGCTACCGGGCTTGACTCGAAAAGAGCGCAGGTTGCTCGGGCCAGTGTTTTTCGGTTCTAGTTTCCTATTTTTGGGCGGGCTGGTATTTGCTTACATCGCTTTGATTCCGGCGGCGCTGAACTTCTTTGTTACCTACGGGGCGGATGTTGTAGAGCAGTTGTGGTCGATCGACAAATACTTTAAATTTGTACTGCTGTTAATGTTCAGCACCGGTTTAGCTTTTCAAATCCCCATTGTCCAAGTATTGCTCGGCGTTTTGGGCATAGTTTCTTCTAAGAAAATGCTATCTGGCTGGCGTTATGTAGTCTTGGGTGCGGCTGTTTTGGGAGCGGTTTTAACGCCTTCTACTGACCCTTTGACGCAAAGTCTTTTGGGGGGTGCGGTGCTCGCTCTTTACTTTGGCGGCGTCGGTTTGGTGAAGCTTTTAGGGCGGTAAAAACTCGAAATTTTGTAGTTTTTGGGGTGAGCGGGTTGTAGCAAAAATATGGTCGATAGCTCAAAAACTAGAGCTATCCGCCCTTGCTTGTGTGAATTTTGAACTCTGAAATCTCGATTCGGAAAAATCTAGCGCCCACCAAAATATGTGCGCGTATTCAGCGGACTCAAACCAAGCGATCGCGAAAGTTGTATAGGCGATCGCCACAGCTTCAATACCGATATTCGGCGACCTAATAACAGAGTAAAAGCAATATCCCCACAAGGTAAAACAAGCAAGCAGCCCCAAAATGCCTGTAGAAACAGCAGTATCTAAAATCAAGTTGTGAGCTTTATAACTCGGTATTTTTTCAGTGCGAACCTGTCCGTTTAGGGCAATATAATCGTAAGAAAACTGACCTAGATTCACAATTTCAGGAGTGTTATTAGGATTGGTGACAAAAGGATAAGCGATGCCAAACCCGCCAAAACCCCAGCCAAATAGAGGCCGTTTTTGAATGCCCCGCACAGCAAGCTCCCACAGGGGATCTCGGCTGGACATTACTTGTGCGACAGATACCCGATTCCAGTCCAGCGGCCTTGTAAAAGTCATAGCACTAATTGCCAGCAATCCAATAAAAATAGCCGGGATTAATTGTTTGTAATATTGCCGTCCCAGCAAGTAAAATAATGCTATCATTAAAGATACAATTGCTGTTCGAGTGTTGGTAAATAGCAAAGCGGGGAGAATGAGAAATAAAGCGAGACTGGAAGTGCGATCGCTAATTAACTTCCACTTCCAACCAACCAAAGAAATAACTGCGGCGAGAGTCAATACTATAGCTGCGTGGCCGCGATGCGAGTAAAGTGCGATCGGCTGCTGTCCGCGAAAAATCGTACTAGCCAAAACATCATTCCCGACCAACTGACCGTTCGTTGCTGTATAATCAATTTGCCAGTTAATAACTTGTGGAAAAACGCTAACAGCTACAACCACAGCTCCAATCAGCAAACCCCGCATTTGACAGCGAAACAATTCTGGATGCAGTTTTAACAGCAGCCTGTTAGTGAGGCTAAAAATAGAAATTAACAGCCAGTACAGCCAGCCGTCTCCCATTTGGTCTTGTCCCCAAAAAGAACGCTCCGGGAAAGGACTTTGCAGGGTAGAAATCGCTCCCACAGTCAAAAAAAATCCCCACAAAACCAGGCAGATTTTCCACTGCCGGGAAAAAGTTAAAAGTTTCCTTTCTTCCCATAAAAATGATAAATTTGAAAGCACAATCAGCAAGACAACAAAAACTTTAGGCTGCGTCCAAATTTCGCCGCGGCTACCTCCCCAAGGGTTGATGAGAATGAGACTAAAAGCATATAGCAAAGTGTAAAGTTTTTTCATTTCACTGTCCGCTGTTCGCTGTTCGCTGTCAACTATCAACTGTCAACTATCAACTATCAACCATCCTGTCGCTTTTTCCGCAAAATATGCCGCATCGCAGCGAACCACAGCAGCATTCCATTAGCCGCCAAAATACTTCCCGGTTCCGGTACAGCTTCCGCATCAATTGGCCTGGGAATTTGTCGCATCTTGAAACTTCCTTCCCTTTCCTGAAAAGCTAATTGAATGGGAAATGCTGTTTCTGCTGTCGGGCCAAATAACGAATCAATTCCAGTGATTCTAAACTTGTCTACTGGATAACCCAATAAAGAAACAAAGTCTAATTTATCTCCGGGGCTGAAATTACCGAGGATCGAATCTCCTACTGCAACGGTAAATTGTTGGTCATCACCCACAGGGAAATCGAGAATTTCAGTAAATAAAGTATCTTCCAGAGATTGGAATTCAAAGCCGTAAGTAGTTGGAGGGTCA
>RDYN01000140.1 GCA_004293365.1 Oscillatoriales cyanobacterium
TTGACGCTACTGCCTTCTAAGCAGCGAGCCGCAGGTTCAAGTCCTGCCGTACCCGTTAACTAAACCTATACATGACAAGAGTTTCAGACGTTTTCCCCCAAACGGACAGACTGCCTGAAACCTTATTTGTTTCGCAGTTGTTGCGGATTCGGGCATCCAAAACACTATAAAATTCGTCCTGAAGCCCCACCTGCCCAATTTGGCAAATCTTCCGGCTTCCGGGCGATCGACACTCCTACGCCTCTTCCTCTTATGTTTGACACAGCCGATGTGCTATCATCAAAAGTCTATTGTGTCAATAGCCCAGAAGTTGAAACCGCAGCAGCCGATTGTGGGCCGAGTAGCCCTCAAGAGTTATCCTTAGTGATCGGGCTATTTTCGGACAGGTTGGATATGTTAAGAGCAATTTTATTTCATATACCCCAAAATTTAATGCTATTACTCGACCGCAGCGCGATCGACCAGTTACAGCCGATATTGGCGCAAGCAACCGGAATGCCGATCGTTGCATCGGAAAATACCGCCACAATTGCACTGGTATTGGTTGCTGTGGGAATTCTGGGTTGGGGATTTTATCGCGCCAGACATGAAGGCAAACTGGGAATGTTAGCTTGGTTGCAGTCAGTGGTGTTGATGAGTCCCTGGCTGCTGTTCTTTGGTTTGTTCGCGGCCGGGATTTACCTAAATCTAGTGGCGGTATTGTTGCTGCTGGTGACATCCACGGGATTGTACATTTATCTGGGCCGGCAATTGCGTAAGGCAGCAGCCGATGCAGCGATCGACTCGCGCTCCGCTCCTGCCGAGCTAAAGCCCCAAAGTGATGGCAGCTCCGCCCCAAACGAACAACGGGTACCAGCCAAAGAAATCATTAAAATCGTCACATCGCCTGCAACTAATGAATTAGAAATAATTCCGGTTCCAGTTGAAGACCTCAAGGCAATTCAAGGCATCTTTGGCATCGATACTTTCTTTGCTATAGAAACGATTCCCTATCAAGATGGGGTAATCTTGAAAGGCAATCTCCGGGGAGACCCCGAACAAGTACACTCGCGTTTGACGGCAAGCCTGCAAGAAAGATTGAACGATCGCTACCGCCTGTTTTTGGTAGAAAATCAGGACGAGAAGCCGGTAGTTATTATTTTGCCCAGCACAAATGACCCGCAGCCCACTAACCTATCTCAAAAAATCCTCGCAGTCGTGCTGCTACTGGCAACAATTGCTACTAGCTTGGAAACAGGCGGTTTGCTGCTGGGTTTCGATTTCTTTAACTCGCCTGGTAGATATCCAGAAGTGCTGCCAATTGCGGCGGGAATTTGGGCGGTTTTAGGCTCAGGCGAAATTGCTCGCCGAGTGCTGGCAAATCAGTACAAGATTGGCTTGAGTTGGCCGTTTTTTATACCAACTTTTCAGATAGGTTCTTTTGGGGCGATCGAGCGTTTTGAGTCGCTGCTTCCCAACCGTAAAGTTTTGTTTGACATCGCTTTTGCTGGGTCAGCCGCTGGGGGAATAATTGCTCTGCTCATGCTGGTAACGGGTTTGCTGCTTTCTCACCCCGGCAGTTTGTTTCAAATTCCCGCAGAGTATTTCAAGGGCTCGGTTTTGGTGGGAACTTTGGCAAAAGTGGTTTTGGGTGCGGCGTTGCAGCAACAGATTGTTGACGTTCACCCGCTGGTAGTTATTGGTTGGTTGGGCTTGGTAATCACGGCGATTAATTTGATGCCTGCGGGACAGTTGGACGGAGGTAGAATTGTACAAGCAATCTACGGTCGGAAAATTGCCAGCCGCACTACTTTGGCGACGTTTGTGGTGCTGGCGATCGCTTCTTTAGTTAATCCTTTGGCTTTGTATTGGGCGATCGTGATTCTGATTTTACAGCGGAATCTGGAGCGGCCGAGCCTCAACGAGCTGACTGAACCTGACGACGCTCGCGCAGCTTTGGGTTTGTTGGCTTTGTTCTTAATGATTTCTGTACTCTTGCCCTTGACTCCGGCTTTAGCTGGGCGTTTAGGAATTGGCAACTAATCATCAGACCATTGGTGGGCTGGGTGCGTTTGGGCGCACCCCAGATATTTATCAATTGACCCAATAGAAAAGCTCGGAATTTGTTTAAACTTAATTTAGCAAGTAAAAATCACGGATCTGAGCATCTAGGCTAAAGTTATGGCTAATCAACTTCCTCCTGTATTGGTAACTTTTGATGCGGATGTTTTGATGGCTGGCAGAACCCAAGTGTGGCAAGAATATGCCAAGGTGGGAAGTTGCTATCTCCCGGAAGTAGTGTATGACGAAATAGATTATCTGACAGGGAGAGCGGTAGAAAAAGCTCAAGAGCAAGTGGCTAGAGAGTTTATGCGCTTTTTTGCAGAAAGTGGCTGGATTGTGACTGACGCTCAAGAAACGCATCGGGCCCTAGAACCCTCGATCAAAAATCAAAGCGCACAAGCAATGCTGGTCGTAGCTACAGCTCAGTGCGTTTACGGTTTGGCTCAGGAACATCCCGATGCGCTGGTGGTGTTTGTGTCGAACAGTCAGCCTCTGCTGAAGCGGATAGCTTCTGTGGGGGCTGCGAATCTTTGCGGCATTACTGCGGCGATGCTGTTAAATTGGGCGAGGAAAGGGGAACGCCCGCCGGTGGCGACTCAGCAATTGCAAAGTTTGATGCGAACTTTAGCCGATCGCCAATCAACTCAGCGCTCTAACAGTAGAATACAGAATGCTGGTGTTGGCAAAACCGGGACATCTGTTAGCAAGTTCACAATGCGTGGCGATTCTGAGTTGGACTCGCCCAGTAGTTCTACTAAAACTAATCAAACGGGTTTGAGTGGGAGCCCCCGTAAGAGTTCGCGCACCAACGCCAAAAAGCCGGCGCCCAGTCGCGAGGAACGGAAAGATTACGAGCCGGCTGTATATCGGATCAAACACATTACGCCTCCGAAAAAAAGGGATGGCGGTTTTCTGTCTGGTGCGTTCAATTTTTTGGGAGCGTTATTTTTCTTGACGGTAGCGGTGGGTATTTTGTGGCGAGTTTTGGATGCTCGGGGTTTTAGAAAGACGTTTGTGCCGGCTCTACCGCAGCCTGTGCAACAATTTGTGAAGTCGATCGACCCTAAGTGATCTGTTTATCTGAAAATTCCGCGTTTTAGCTTCTACGTTCTACCTTTGATCGGGGACTCTCACCCCGGACAGCAAGTAGAAAAAGTCTGCGATCACCTTAATCTGAAATTGCGAATCAGGTTGAGTCCAAACTATTGGCAGATTGCGAGCATATCAAAATGAGCGAAAAAACATCCTTCGGAATTATATTTTATATCTTTCCGCGATCGCAAATTTTTTCTTTCTCCTGTCTAATTTATTAATTTTTATCATTTATTAGGTTTGATCGTTCGGACTTCAGTCCGCATCCAAAATCAAAGAAATGAAGGGCTGAAGTCCCATGGCAAACGCATCTAATACCAATTTAAAAAATCCTTGCTGCAACACTCTTAGTTGACTTTGTTTACTCAAGTATTGTCCGCGGTGCGTCGCTGTCAGATTTTCTGTTTTTTTTGGTACCATCGATGAATCCACATTCTACCAATATTGTTGCATTAATTTTTCAAATTGGCATAAATTGTGTAAGCCTTACCTAGCAAAGGTTTCAGTATTTGGGAACACAAATGCACAATAGCCCAAACCTTTGTCTAGCAAGCATCCTAAAAATAAGATGCGTTTGTTCTGAGAAGTCCGAACAATCAAACCTATTTTATAGGGGTTGTTCGAGCAATACTCCGAACAGTTTTTTGGGGTGGTAGCCCAAACGGGCATTCTACCGTTAAGATTTCAGCCTCTGAGGAAGCTGGAACCCTTATTATACCGTTCGCGATTAAAAAATGTCCGGACTATTGTTCAAGCCGACATAATATTAATTAAGATTTCACTATTTGCGCCGAATTTAACAATGCTGAACTCGAACGAAATAATTAGTGGATTAGCCTTAGCTTTGGCGGGTTTTATTTATGCTGTATTCTTTTTTGTAGTTCTTCCCTTCAGACAGTACGATTATGCGGCACCGATTTGGGCGATCGCAATTGCGATCGGCCTTACCGTAGGAATGAATTGGCTACTATCTGAATCCTTGCTAACTGGGTGGATTTGGGTAGCTGCATTATTTGGTTTTCAGGTACCGCTGATGTTTTTTTGTGGGGAGTTTCTGGGAGATGGGCTGATGCTGCCGAGTATGTTATTTTTCGGAACAATGGTAGTAGGAGTTACGAGCGTTTATACCAATTTTTCGCAACCAAAAACACTGTTGATTGTGAGTTTTTGTACAGTATTTTTCCTAACTTTAATGTACATATCTTTCATTGGTGGCTATGTGCTTAGAGGCAAAAATCCGTTTCATGGTTCTTCAAAGGAAATGCTGCCGCTGTTGAATCACAAGGTAGAAATTCACACCGACGATCCCAAACAATTGCAGTTTAATGGTAAAATTGGCGAACTCACTGAGATCGATCGCTATGAAGTGACAGTGAAACTGGATGACGAGAAATTAATGTGGCCTTATGTGCAGGTTTGGTGGGAAGATGTCAAGCCTGCTAACTAACGGAAATCCTCAGATTTGTTCATTTCGAGCCCCGAATTCTGTCAAGCAATTTTAATAAAGCCGCACTGACTAAACCTCCTGCAATTCCCACAAGCAGGCTCAACATGAAAGCTTGACTGACCGACAGGGGAGTTTCCGGGCTGGCGGGGCTTTTGATTTGGCTGGCGGGGCTGTTGATTTGGCTGGCGTAGATGCTGGCGGCGACTCCGCTGGTGCCAATTCCTACGCCCACTGTACCAATGGTAAAGTTGAAAGTGCGATCGCTCGAGAGCCCTCTCAATCTCGATAATTCCCTCTACAGTCTCGATCGCATTTTCCAACAACCGCAATCCCGCACTCAAACTTTTATTATCCGCTTTAACTTGGGTGATATACTTTTCCTCAGCAAAATCGCTGAAACTTTTCATAAATTTTAACTCATTTTTGTCATTTCCAATTCTTTCCGCTATAGTTTATAGCCGTTTATTATATTTATTCAGATTAGTTTGAATTCTATTTTCTTGTTCTTCCAATCGACTAATATAATTAGCACAAATCAAAAAGAATGTCAAGCAATTAACCAAATTTTCCTGCAATTGTTTCAAGTCAACTTGAGCAGCATTGACTTGTTCTGGCAGTTGGCTGACAATCTCTTGAATCTTCCGCGAAGCATCCTTGAGATCCGACTTAAGTTGGCAGCTTTGTTGATAAGCCCAAATCACCTTATTCAATACTTCGGACAGTTTTGGAATAGGGACGCTCCGCGAGCACTCCGCTAAAAAAGTCACTGGTATCTTAACGAAAAAGACAAAAAGGCAGTTTTTACGTTAAGCTCAAAAAAAAGACGAACTTAAAAAACGCAATAATGAATATTATTGAATCAATCTTACAACAAATGCCAGGGATTAGTCAAGCGCAAAAGAAGTTTATGGTGATTTTATTTTCCACCATTTTACTTGTTTATGGCAAAGTGAATTTTACCAATATGGCCCGTTATAGTTATTTGAGTAAAAAGATTTATCGCCGCCATTTTTTTAAAGGCTTCGATTTTCCATAATTTCATAAATACTTTATCAATCAAGCCTTAAATCATGAGCGAACACTGATTGCAGTCATCGATTGTTCTTTTATTCCAAAAAGTGGCAAAAAAACTGAAGGAAAAGCTAGTTTTTATAATGGTGTAGCTGGCAGACCTGAAGAGGGATTAGAAATTTCTGTAATGGCTGTTGTCGAACTTGAAACTCATTTGTATTATAGTCTAAGTGTACAACAAATTCCGTGGCGTCCGACCACAGAACTACCGAAAAATCCCCTAACTGCCAAGGTGAAAAAAAGCTCAATAAAACGGGAAAAAAAAGAGATCCAGAAAGCTCAATGCCTCAGATAACTAGATTTGATGACTAGGCTCAACATTTAATAAAGACTCGTTCCTTGTTGCCAGATTCTGTCCGTTACTTGGTGGCTGATGGTTATTATTACCGCTTTAAATTCTGGAAGGCTGTACGTGATGCAGATTTAAATTTGATTAGTAAATTAAGAGTTGATGCCAACTTAAATTACATTTTAGTCTGAATGACTGTATTGTCTGCTGTACAAAGGGGCGATTACTGAATTATTGCAATAAACTTCTAAATTACTATGAATTATGAACGGGGCATTTTTTTATTCAAGCTCTTGAAAAAATGGTTGAAGAAGTTGGAAGAAAACGGCTGGTCTTCTTTGTAGCACGTCCTATAGGATGGGGGAAATCTAGCACTGTAAACTCATTTGTTAGTAAAGTAGTATCTAAAGTTAGTGACTATGAGCCGGAAACAGCAGATGTTACTGGGTTTTAATTTGAGATGAATGGAGTGAAAGCTATCATTTTTGATACTCCTGGCTTGCGGGATGAAAAAGGAAATGATGAAACATACATAGAGTTAATGCGTTCAAAAGTCGAAAAACCTGATTCTATGTTATATGTTAGCAGACTAGACGAAACAAGAAAAGAGGACGATCGGCAAGTAATAAAGATTATTTCATCTGCACTGGGGGAGAAGGTTTGGGAATATACGGTGCTCGTTTTCACTTTTGCCAATGTTAAAGCTTCCCAATATTAAACAAAATTGGATGCTAAAACAAAAATTATTCAAGAATTAATAGCAGATTACATATCTGATAAGGAAGTAGCTTACCAGGTTCCAGTAGTTGCAATAGATAATGACAGTGACACAACTCCTGATGGTAAAGAATGGCTGGGATATTTTGTTACAGCATTGGTAGAGAGAGTATCTAAGGAAGGTACTATTGCCCTACTATATATGTTAACTTATAGTGTAAGAAAAGGCAAATCATTCTTAATAGAAAACAAAAAGCAATTATTAGGATAAAAATTGTTAATGCAGTTGTTCAGTCAGCACGAACACTTATGGGAATTGGAATTCCTGTTGCCGGACTTATAAATGCTCCAATAATAATAGGTTTTGCAGGCGGTGGAATAGTAGGAACTCTAATAGGAGCTTGGTTATCTAGGTAGGACGATCGGGATGATGATGAGTAGGGCGAGATCCTTTTTCTTCCCAAAGTGCGAGAGCCCTTTTATCCCAAAGTGCGATCGACCTACTTTCTTATTGAGTTAAGCAGTATGATTATCCCCTGATTGCGCTGGTTTAATAGAATATCAAGCATCCGACGATTCTCAGTTTGGATGCCACGAATCTCTTCTTGTTGTTGCACAATAATTGTTTGCTGTTGTGCCATATTTGCTTGCTGTCGATCCATTCTTTGAAATAACTGCTGCCGTTCTTCTCTTGCCTCTGCCGCCACATTAGCTAAAGCTTGAATGACGCGGGCGTTACTCTCTGCTATGCTAGCGATATTCTCTACCCTGTCAGCGAGACGGTCTAGCCTCTCATAATCCCAGCGCTCTGTACTCATAGATATTTCTCCTTTAATCTACTTTTTAGCATAACTTCAATTTTAGTTCTTTTGCGTACATCTGGCGATCGCCCATTTCTTCCCCAAATGCGATCGCCCATTTCTTCCCCAAGCGCGATCGCCCATTTCTTCCCAAAGTGCGATCGCCCCTTCCCCAAGCGCGATATCCGTTGATTAAGCAGTTGGATTATCATCTTGATTGCGTTGATTTAAGAGGATATCAATTATCCGTCTTGTCTCAATCCTCAAACCCTCAATATTAGACTGCTGTTGATCCATCCTTTGGAATAACTGCTGCCGTTCTTCTCTTGCTTCTGCTGCCACATTAGCTAAAGCTTGAATGACGCGAGCATTACTCTCTGCTATGCTAGCGATATTCTCTATCCTGTCAGTCAGACTCTCCATTCTATCGGCTAGACCATCTACTTTGTCTGCCAAGCGGTCTAACATATCATCATTCCAGCGTTGGGTACTCGTAGACATAGGCTCTTTGTGGAGATTTGTGGCTATTTTTGTATTATACCTTAACTTGAGATTGCGAGAATGCAGTCAGTCAACTTTTTTCTCCAAACAGTTTCAGTTTAATTTTTTTCGAGGAGATACCCCGATCGCGCCCCGCGAAATAATCTGCCAATGCTGCTTGGCTTTCTGCTATCTCTTCGGCTGAAATCACCTCACCATCGCCTTCAACTTCTACGCTACTTTCTCCTGCTTGTTTTCGCTCGATCGACTCCAACAATTTCTGCTTGACTTTTTCCTTAACTTCTAAACCGGCATCACGATCGCCAAAAGATTCTTCTAAACACTGTTCGACGGTATCTCTAATTAAGTCCCGCAGTTGCTCAACTGTCATGTCTTTGACTTGCATCTTAATCTCCTAGTATGTGGGACTATCAATAAATAATAGCAACTTAGGTGGGATTGTGCTGTATGAAATAAAATCGACTATTTAGCGCGATCGACAATATAACCCGCTGCATTATACGATTAAGTAGGCAGGTCAAAAAAAACGTTAAAATCTTTTGATTTTGGCTCTCTACAGCGATATAATTTTAGTTTGCTTGTGAGGCTGCTGCACCATCTTCAAAGTTAAGCTCATTTTCAATCGATGCAAAAAATTGCGAAATCTGCTCAGTCGATGTGATGTGATAAACTCTTTTGGTACTGCGCGCCCGATCGATATATTCGCGATATTTTGGGTTCAAATATTTGTGACACAACCAAAGCACGCGGTAACTGGTAATCGAACTCTTTAATATTGGGCTGTTTTCCGGCCAGCCTGCGGGCGGTTTAAAATAACCCGAGATCAGTCGTTTAGTCACCCACCAGAAATGTACGTATAGCGGCAGATCGATAAAAACCAAAGTATCCGCCTCATCAAGTCGCAGCCAGAGGGTTTCCATGCAGCCAAACCCGTCAATAACCCATCTGTCAGCCTGCAAAATTTCTTGATGGGCGCGCTTAAAATCTTCCTTTGGAACCTCAGCGCCGCCCGATCGATATTGAATCTTGTCTAAGATGTGAAGGGGCAATCCAGTGATGTCCGACAATCTCTTGCTGAGAGTGGATTTACCGCCTCCGGTGTTGCCAAATACTGCTACTTTTTGCATAGCTACTCCTTCGCCCGAGTTCAAGTTTAATTTTAGCCGATCGACTTTGCGAACAAGTCCAGAGCGCGATCGACTTTTCGATACCGCTGCATTCTACAATAATTGAAAATTGAAAATGGTATTCGCTGGCTGCTAGCGGCGAGGTGCGTACACGATAACCAAAACGCCCAGCAATGCAATGCACCCTCCCAGCAAATCGTATTTATCAGGAGCAACGCGATCGACAATCCAACCCCACATAATCGACAGCACAATAAAAACGCCCCCGTAAGCCGCCTACGCCCGTCCGAAAGTAGCAGGTTGCAGCGTGGAACTCCGTAAACCCCCAAGATAACCATCCCAATTACTGCTAACCAAGGGCTTTTGCCTTCGCGCAAGCACAGCCAAAACAAATAGCCCCCACCAATTTCGCACACTCCAGCCTATACAAAAAGCAACAAAGATTGCATCATATTATGTCCGATCGAATGTCTTGCTGCTAACATTAAATCATTAATTTTTCCGTGGATTACTGCGATGGCTAAGTCTAAAACTTACATTGGCAAATTAAAACCTCGATATTCCTTCATGCTGAACCCGTATAGCGATATCCGGTTGAGCAAATGCCCGAAGTGTGAAAAACTGACACATCTGCGGAAATTTGCTTTGTTTATCTGGATTGAGGGCCTGGGCCCACTCATACAGGGAAAAACCTGTCGCTACTGCTCGAAATGCGAGTTAATTATGGCGCATCAAAATGAATTGGAGGCAGAATTGATATTAGGCTTGCAGAAAATCGCACCGCAGGCGATCGGCAATGACTATTTTGTTGTCGGAACCTTCGATAAAAAGGTGTGGGAGGGCGGACTCAAAAATAAAGAAAATGATTTTGACTCGGAAATATTAAACTATTTGGCTGATTTCAAAACAATGCTGGATTTGGAGGTTGAACCGGGAGGTTGGTATCGAGACTAGGTATTCGATTTGGGGAGTTGCTGGCGCGATCGTATGGAATAGACCTCTTGCAAAAAAAATCTATGTTATAATTAAAAATTTAGCATTTTATTATACTGATTTTAGCAGGTACGTAGTTGCGCTTTAGCGCTCTTTTTGGGATACCGGAAAGAGCGCTAAAGCGCAACTACGTACCTGGAGTTAATAGTTGTAGGGTGCGTCGAAGAGAAAATCAAAAGAAAGCAGCGAGAGTTATTACTGGCGACGCACATTATATTTAGAAAATCAATGGGGTAGGCACGCACCATCCACTACCCCTACAACCCACATTCCGCAGATATTCGATCGGATTTAATTTCAAAAGAATTCAGAATTCTCAAAACCTCAAATAATTGCTCTGCAATCATTTGAGGCTTTTT
>RDYN01000214.1 GCA_004293365.1 Oscillatoriales cyanobacterium
CCCTACTCTATCGCTGTCGCTGTCATCAGGAAATACAGGCTTAGCCCGACAAGGCACTAGCTTGCTGATTGACATCAACAAAGACGGAATCGCCCGCCCTACGGATGACGTGGTGATTTTAGACTTCTTCGGTGCATCGCCGACTATTGCAGGCGCTGGCTTCATCGAAACTGTGGCTAACCTCTCAGGTACCGCGATCCTCACAGCCAATTTACCAGAGGCATCCGCGCCAACACCAACACCGACAACACCAACACCGACAACACCAACACCGACAACACCAACACCGACAACACCAACACCGATAAGAATACCGACAACGCCAACACCCGTAACAACGCCCACACCGGCAACAACGCCCACACCGGGCACTGGCACAGGGTTAATCGCAGGCACTGGCACAGGGTTAATCGCAGGCACTGGCACAGGGTTAATCACAGGCACAACCACAGGGTTAATCACAGGCACAACCACAGGGTTAACAACAGGCACAACCACACCTCCAATCGTTTTCAATCCGTCGCCGGATCAGTCGATCGCACAACCGATCGCACCCACAGCCACGCCTGCACCCACACCAAGCGGCTCACTGCCTTCTACCCAAGGCAGCAATCGCGACGAGATTCTAGTCAGCACAGGCGCTAACAATCTCCTGTTTGGCAACGGCGGAAACGATTCCTTGGTAGGCAATAGCGCCAACGACACATTCTTCGGAGGCAAAGGCGACGACGCCCTATTTGGCAACAGCGGCAACGATAGCCTCTTTGGCAATCGCGGCAACGACACCCTTGTCGGGGGCGACGGCGAAGATACCGCATCTGGAGGCAAAGGTGATGACGCGATCTTTGGTGGCGGGGGCAACGATCTCCTGAATGGCGATCGGGGTAACGACTTCCTGGTTGGTGTTGACATTACCGCTGCTAATCCCGGCCGCGGCGAAATCGATACCCTCATTGGCGCACAAGGCAGCGATACCTTCTTGCTGGGAGATGCCCTCAAGTTCTACTACAACGATGGCATCGATAGCAGCACTGGCGCCGCCGACTACGCTTTGATTGTCGGCTACGACTCAACTGAGGATATCATCCAACTTCAAGGCGCTAAGAGCACCTACGCCATCGGTGTTTCTCCCGCTGGATTGCCCGCTGGAACCGCTATTTTCAAGAAGACTGCGGCTGCTAACGAATTGATTGCGATCGTCCAACCTGTTTCTGGCTTCAGTCTTGATAGCAGTTCTGTGCGCTTCGTTTAAGCGTTGAGCGCGATCGATCGCCCGATCGTTTCTCCCATAGCCTCGGCGGTTGAAACCGCGGCTATACCAACGATGTCCGCTTTCGGGCCGACGAAGAGAGTGTAGGGTGCGTCAGTTCTCAGGTTTGTACCAAAAATTCGGGCGATCGAGACTGACGCACCCTACTAATTTTGTGGCGATGGGCGATCGACCACCGAAACTTAATTCTCAAAAATGGTTGACTCAAAATCACAAAATCGTCGTATAATGTTTATCTAGTCATTTTTTACCGCAATGCCTCAAAGGTAAAAGCAAGTAAAACAGACTAAGCGCGGGCGTAATTCAGTGGTAGAATGTCAGCTTCCCATGCTGAACGTCGTGGGTTCGAGTCCCACCGTCCGCTTTGACTATACGAGCCTCAAACTAACGAGAAATCAACAGTTTGAGGCTTTTTTGTGTCGATTTCCTGAGTTGCCTGAAAGTTTAGCTGACCGTTTTGACTATCGTCTGACTATTAAATATTCAGGCAATAGTCGATTTCCTGAGTTGCCTGAGAGCTTAGTTGACCATTTTGACTATCGTTTGACTATTAAATATTCAGGCAATAGTCAAAGCCCATCACTGCCAGTGAGTCAAGATACTCTAACCAAAGCCACTGACAGTTCCAGCAATCGTAAAATCACCTCCACATCCCCCAAGTCCGCCCTGGATTTTTTGCGCTGAGCCTTGAGTTGGTTGAGCAGGTCGGCAGGCTCTGGAAATTCTGCGACTGCCGGAGCAGGGTTTTGAATCTCAGTGCGATCGCCCCGCACTTCTTTGAGTTCTTGCTCCAGCATCTGAACCTTCAGCACCAAATCGCCGTTGCGCTCGTGTAACTGATTCAGTTCTGTATCCCACTCTGTGAGTTGTTTGTTCGCAGCTTTCAGTTCCTGCCTGAGCGATTCATCGCCCGCATCGCTCAGGCACTCAATTTTCCCAGCCGTTCCTCAATGGCGGTCATGCGCTCCATCACGGGGTCAAGACTTGAGCTCACAGCCTTGTCTACGATGTCTAGACAAATCTGTTGACAATGTAGACAGAATATCGTTGTTTGCTGTAGATATTGTAGACAGAGATGTAGACGTGCCTGAGACTTGCTTGAGGATACGTTGTGCAGCTTGACTTACCGACTCCCCCTCTAGCCTCTGAGCTTCTATCCAGTTGAGGAAGTGACCGGAAGCTCTGAACGATACGACTTGACTTTGA